>NZ_JBVKDS010000013.1:0-283651 GCF_055633695.1 Kitasatospora sp. NPDC114501
CGCTCGACCGGGCTCGAAGCACCACGTGATCACCGACGGCCGGGGCACGCCGCCGGCCATCACCCTGACCGGCGGCAACCGTCACGACGTCACCCAACTCCTGCCGCTGCTGGACTCGATCCCGCACCTGCGAGCGCAGCCGTGGCCGAGCGCACTGTTCTCGCCCCGGCACAGCTCCTCCCCGCACCCGTGGGGTCTGCTGACACCCGCGCCGCCAGACGGCGAAGCCACCGGTGCCCACCTCGGGGCGGTGGTTGCCGAGCAGCCAGAGCTTGTGGGTGGGCTCGAAGGAAAAGAAGTCCTGGCGCATCCGGCGGGCCTTGATCTTGTCGCCGCCGGTGAGCAGCTTGACCCGGGCCTCGTCGAAGCGGTCGCCGGGCTTGAGCTCGGAGCAGACGATGATGCGTCCCATGGTGGTCTCCGCCTTCCGTTCCGCGTGGTCCGGGCCTGAGGCCGCGGCGGTGGGGATGCTAACGCCCGGTCGGCGCGGCGACGGTGCCGGCTGCTCGCGCGCTCGACCGGCGCGTCGCCGGCCGACCGGGCGGGTGGACGGGGGCGGCTCGGAGCGGCGGCGCGATGGCCTGGCACGGAAGGGGTCCGGGCGGCACCTGACGGCACCCCCGGACGCGAGCGCGCCGCGCACGTCAGGTGCGCGGCGCGGAGGTCGTCAACGAGAACGAAGGAGGCCGAGGGAGCGGCCGGTGTTCGCGTGGGGGCGGTGGGTGCCGTGGCGGTGCGGGTCGAGCGGGCCGTCGGCCCGCTCGACCCTCCCTGGGCGATGCGTCACTGGTCGGAGTAGCTGAGGTCTCCCACCGTCCAGCAGCTGATGTCGGCGATGGCGATGCGGTACATGCCCCCGGTGTGGGGCAGGCCGTAGCTGCCCTGCAGGATGCGGGCGACGTGCAGGTGCAGGTGGGTCGGCGGTGAGGCGGGCGGCGCCGCTCCTTCGCCCGCCGCTCCACTGCCGGCGGTTGCGGGCGCGTCGGCGGTCGCGGGCGCGGCGAACAGTGTGGCGAAGGGCTTCAGGAAGTCCGAGGTGGCGAGGACTTCGGCCACCCGTTCGTTCCACAGGCTCTCCGGTGCCAACCGGCCGGTGATGACCGCCCCGGGGACGACCACGGTCAGGGGCATCTGGGTGCTGTGCTCGGACTCCACCATCGTGGCGATGTCGACGAGCAGCCCATCAGGGTTCGACATGGACTTGAGGATAGTGCCCGCCGGACGTTGCCCGCACGGACTTCCCCGGGCGGCCGCCGGCCCGCCGCCCGGCGGTGCCCCGGGGACGACACTCATCGGCCGCTCCGCCCGCGAGGCGTGGGACCACGGGCGGAGGAGCCGGGAGCGTCCGGGTCAGAGCGCGAACATCGCGCTGTACGGCGGGGTGACACGGGCCTGCTGCGAGCCGAAGTCGACGAGCACGGCGGTGTCGCCGTCACCCTCGACGCCGATGACCCGGCCCAGGCCGTACCTGTCATGGGTGACCCGGTCGCCGACGGCGAAGTGCTTGAGGGGCGCCTCCGGCGGGGCCTTGAAGGGGCTGTGCGGCAGGGGGCGGCGGACTGCTGCGAAGTTTTTCATCCCTGCCAGTATGGGCCGGAAATCGCGGGAGCGGGTCTTTTCGGCGCACTCGGGTTCGAGTCGGGGCCGCAACGCCGCAGGTGCCGTCCGGTACGCCTGTGGACGGCACCGGCGCGCGGCGCGATCACCCGCGCGGCGCCGGCGGGGCCGGGGCGACCTCGCCGTGCCCGCGGGAATCTTCCTTCCGGGCGCTCGGCGCCGACGCCGCGCGGTCACGCCAACCAGCCTGCTACCAAGCCGAGTTGAAGTCCGTGACGGCTTCGGCCGGTGACGCCGGGAACGCCCCGCCCGAAACTGGGGGTGAAATATCCGCCCACAACGTGCTCGGGCCTGCTACTGTCGTCTTAGTTGCAGTAGTGGTTCCCATGAACTTTGTGTGCGCCTGCTGATGTATTCGCAGGCGCATTTTTTCTTTCCCGGCTCTTCCGGGTGGGTGCCTCCCGCGGCGACTCGAAGCGTGCGCTGTGTGCGCTTCGGACAGCCCCTTGAAGGAGATTTCTTAATGGCTAATGGCACCGTGAAGTGGTTCAACTCGGAAAAGGGCTTCGGCTTCATCGAGCAGGACGGTGGCGGCCCCGACGTCTTCGCCCACTACTCGAACATCAACGCCAACGGCTTCCGTGAGCTGCTCGAGGGCCAGAAGGTCGAGTTCGACGTCACCCAGGGCCAGAAGGGCCCGCAGGCCGAGAACATTCGCCCGCTGTAATTTCTGCCACGGCACCCGCCAAGCAGCGAGGGGCCCGCACCGCGCACACACGCCTGGTGCGGGCCCCTCGGCATTGCGCCACGCGCATCCCCCGGCCGTTCAGGCCCCCCGGCTCCGCCACCGGCGCCCATCCCCACGCGAGACGCGCAGCGTCGCGTCCGGATCGGCGCCCTGCCGTGACATCTCACGGCTTCGAGGTTCCCCGCTCCCGCTCCGCGCGGTGAGCGCCGACCGTAGGTGACGTGCCGCACGGTTCCACCGTCCACGCTCCGACCGTCACATTTCCGGCCCGTTCCCTTGCGGTCTCCGCGCTGCCCTGCGCCGCGGAGCCTTTCTCGTGACGTGCCGCTCCGAGGAAGGTCTCCCGCATGAACCGCTCCAGCCGCTCCCCGTACCGGAACACCGACTCCCGCTCCGGCGGCAACTCCTTCTACGGTGACCGCCCGGCCGGAGGCCGGCGTCCGTTCGGCCGTGGCGCCGGCCAGGGCTCGTCCCCGTCCGGTGAGTTCGCGATGCCGGTGAGCACCACCCCGGCCCTGCCGGCCGTCGAGTCCTTCGACGAGCTCGACATGCCCAAGGCCCTGCTTCCGGTGCTGGCCCGCCGGGGCGTCACCGCGCCGTTCCCGATCCAGGCCGAGACCCTGCCGAACTCGCTGGCCGGCCGCGACGTCCTCGGCCGGGGCCGCACCGGCTCGGGCAAGACCATCGCGTTCGGCCTCGCCGTGCTGGCCCGCACCGCCGGGCAGCGGGCCGAGCCGCGCCGCCCGCTGGCCCTGGTGCTGGTCCCCACCCGCGAGCTCGCCCAGCAGGTCACCGACGCCCTCACCCCCTTCGCCCACGCGGTGCGCCTGCGGATGGCGACCGTGGTGGGCGGGACGTCGATGAGTCGCCAGGCGTGGCTGCTGAACCGTGGGGCGGAGGTCGTGGTCGCCACCCCCGGCCGGCTCAAGGACCTGATCCAGCGCGGCGACTGCCAGCTGGACGGGGTCGGCATCACGGTCCTCGACGAGGCCGACCAGATGGCCGACATGGGCTTCCTGCCGCACGTGACCGAGCTGCTCGACCAGGTCGCCGAGGGCGGCCAGACCATGCTGTTCTCGGCCACCCTGGACCGCAACGTCGACCGCCTGGTGCGGCGCTTCCTCAAGGACCCGGTCACCCACTCGGTCGACCCGTCCGCCGGAGCGGTCAGCACCATGGAGCACCACGTGCTGCACGTGCAGAACTTCGACAAGAACGCCACCATCGCCCACATCGCGTCCCGCGACGGCAGGGTGATCATGTTCACCGACACCAAGGACGGCGCGGACCGCCTGGTGGAGGACCTGCTCAGGAACGGGGTGAAGGCCGCGGCGCTGCACGGCGGCAAGTCCCAGCCCCAGCGCACCCGGACCCTGGAGCAGTTCCGCACCGGCCAGGTGACCGCGTTGATCGCGACCAACGTCGCCGCCCGGGGCATCCACGTCGACGGGCTCGACCTGGTCGTCAACCTGGACCCGCCGGCCGACCACAAGGACTACCTCCACCGGGGCGGCCGCACCGCCCGGGCCGGCGAGTCCGGCACCGTCGTCACCCTGGTGCTGCCCAACCAGCGCCGCGCGATGACCCGACTGATGACCACCGCCGCCATCACCCCCGTCACCACCAGGGTCAGCGCAGGCGACGACGACCTGGCCCGGATCACCGGCGCCCGCGTGCCCACCGGCATCCCCACCGTGATCCCCGACCCCGTCATCGAGCGGCCGCGCCGCGGCGCCTCCGCGAGTGGCCCCCGCCGCAGCCGCCCCGCCCCCACCGGGGGCGACCCGCGGGCCGCCGCGGGCCGCGACAACCAGGGCTCCTCCGGCCGCCGCCGGGCACCCCGGCAGGCCACCCTCGCCGCGTAGCGCGGTCGGGCCGGGTCGGGCCTGGCCCGGCCCGACCCGTCGAGGTCCACTCCACTCCCTCATCGAGAGGTGGAGGCGAACGCCTTCTCCAGCCGACCCCGGTCCGTCGATTTCATCGAGACCACCCGGTGTCCCTGGACCTGCGCACCGAGCTAGCCGGCCGGGGTGAGGCGGTCGGCGGTGGCCAGGTGGTGGAGTAGCCCGATGGTCTCCTCCTGGTGGGACGCGAAGACTCCGTGGTCGCTGTGCCAGGTGTGCACGTGGGTCGCGCGAGTGGCGAATCGGCGTTGCAGGTCCGGGTGCATGACACGGTCCTCGGTACAGACCACGTAGCTGCTGGGCCGTTGGTGCCAGGCGGCGCTGGTCGTCGGTTGATGGGCGGGGGCCATCAGCTGGGGGACGAGTCCGGCGGCGTGGCGGGCGCGTTCTTCGTCGCCGAGTCGGGAGTGGAAGAGCCGTCCCGCGGCCTCGGGGTCGATCGTCGTGGTTCCGGCGGGGTCGCCGATCATGCTGGTCGCCAGGTCGGTGGGCGGTGCACTGGCGAGGAGGCCGAGGGCGGTCTCGCCGAGGTCGGGCATCATCGCGGCGAGGTACACGAGGTGGTCGACCTTGTGCGGCGGAAGGCCGGTGATGACGGCGCCGCCGTAGGAATGGCCGCACACGACGGCGGGTCCGGCATCGGTCAGCTGGTCCAGTGCGCTCTCGGCCGTGGCTGTGTCGGCCGCCAGTGACCCGCGGTGCAGTTCGGCGACGGCCACGGCGACACCGCGTGCCCGCAGGCCGGCCGCGACGCCGTCCCAGGCACGGCCGGTGTGCCACGCGCCGTGCACCAGCAGCACCCCTCGGGACGCACAGGGGGACGGGGAAAGGTTCATGAAGGGCCTCTCGGTGTTCTGTCGATCGCGGAACAGGCGGAACCGGGGGAGCGCGGGCGGCACCTGCACGCGTGTGCCGATGTGCGGGACGGCGGCGCGCACCGCCCACGGCTCCGACCTGTAAGAGGCACCGGCCGGGGAAAAGGATTCGGCGTCCGCCCGGGCAGTCGTGGCAGGTGCTCAGGACGCCATGGTCAGCCCTGCCGCGCCGCCGCCGCGGCTCAGCACGACCGACCGGATGTGGTCCAGTGCCCGGGCGTAGTCGCCGCGGCCCGGTTCGCGGCGGACGGCCTCGGTCAGGTCGAGGACCCGGTAGGGCGGACCGAGGTCGGTCACCTGGGGGACGAACTCGGCCCTGGCGACGGTCCAGCGCTGCCCGGGCCCGGCCGGCGGCGAGAAGGTGAAGCGGGCGATCGAGCTCCAGTTCCCCCGTGGGTCCTCCGCGCCGGTGGGGTTGAACATGTGTCCGGCGAGCTGGTCGCCCAGGCCGTAGACGATCCAGGTGTCGTTGATCTTCTCGTAGGCCTGCGGGATGTGGGCGTGGGTGCCGAGGACCAGATCGATGTCCGGCCGACCTGCGGTCTGCCCGGCGGCCAGGTCGCGGGCGAGGGCGAGCTGCTGCCCGTCCGGCGCGTCCTGCCACTCGGTGCCCCAGTGGAGGCTGACCACCACGACGTCCGCCCCCTGCTCCCGGGCGGCCCTGGCGTCGGTGAGGATCCGCTCCCGGTCGATGAGGTTGACCGCCCAGGGGTGCTCCTTCGGCAGCGGGATGCCGTTGGTGCCGTAGGTGTAGGCGAGTTGGGCCACCGTGGCGCCGCCTGCCGTGAGCAGCGCGGGGCGGCCGGCCTCGTCCGCGCTGCGGGCGGATCCCGTGTGCTTCAGGCCGACGGCGTCCATGGCGTCGAGCGTGCGCCGGATGCCGGCCGGCCCGTCGTCGAGGGTGTGGTTCGAGGCCGTGTCGCAGGCGGTGTAGCCGGTGTCCCTGAGCGCCCGGGCCACCTGCGGGGGCGACTTGAACGACGGGTAGCCGGTGAAGGGCCCGCCGTCGGCGCCGTACACCGTCTCCATGTGGCAGATGGCCAGGTCGGCGGCGCCGACGACCGGCTTGACCCCGGCGAGCATCCGGGCGAAGTCGTAGCCGTCGCCCCCGGCGTCCTCCTGGGCCTGCCGGATGATCTCGGTGTGCGGCAGCACGTCCCCGGAGGCGACCAGCGTGAACGCCCGCGGCCCGGGAGGGGGCGGCGTGGCCGTGGTGCCGGGATCGCGCGGTGGCGACGGGACGGCCTGTCGGGCCTGCGGTGCCCCGCAGCCGGCGAGGGCGAGCAGCAGGGCGGTGGCGGCTGTGAGGATCTCTCGGCGCGGGAATCGCATCATCGGCTCGTCCCATGATCGGCGGGTGTGACGGTCCGACTATGCGAGGCATCGACCGGCCGACGCGGGAACCCGCGCTCGGGGATCACCCGACGGGGCCAGCCGCCCCGGCCTGGCTCGGGGGCTTCGGCCCACGGCCACGTGAAATTCGATTGCGCAGCTGGTGGCGAGGGTCTAGAACGGCGTTGTTGTTCAGGACGAGTCGTGGGGGCTCCGCGGTCCGGTCGCTTCGGCCGGCGGGTGGCCCTCGGGGGAGAACGCCGGATCGATGACCATGCTCTCGCTGCCCATCACCACCGAACGGCTCTTTCTGCGTGCGTTCACGCCGGACGACCTCGACGACCTGTACGAGTACCAGAGCCTCCCCGAAGTCGCCCGCTACCTCTACCGGCCGCCGCTCACCAGGGAGCAGTGTGTGCAGGCCCTGAAGCGCCGCGCGGCCGCCACGGAGTGGGCCCGGGACGGCGACTCCCTGGCGGTCGCCGTCTGCCCGGTCGGCGGGTCGAAGGTCGTCGGCGAGATCGTCCTGAAGCTCGCGAGTGCGGGGGCGCGCCAGGCCGAGATCGGCTGGAGCGTCAACCCGGCGTACGGCGGGCGGGGTTACGCGACCGAGGCGGCGCGCGCGACCGCCGGGCGGGCCTTCGCCGAGCTGGGCGTCCACCGGCTCTTCGCCCGCCTCGACGTACTCAACACCGGGTCGGTGCGCGTGTGCGAGCGCCTCGGCATGCGCCGGGAGGCGCACCTCGTCGAGAACGACCTCGACGGCGAGCGCTGGGGGAGCGAGTACGTCTACGCGACACTCGCTCGCGAGTGGAAGGCCGATCGGGCCCGATGAGAGGTCCGGACGAAGCCGCCTGAGGCGCCCGGCCGCACCCGGTGACGCTCCGGATCGGGCCGGTGAACCCGGCATGGCCGGGGGCTCGGCGGGTACCCGCAGCGCTTGGGGTGCGCGTGCGCGCGCCCCGGGTGAACCGGCCCGAACAGGAGGAGACATGAACCGGCACGGCAAGGTCCTGGCGATCGTGACGAACTACGGCGTCGAACAGGACGAACTGCTCGTCCCCGCCCGGCACCTGCGCGAGAACGGCGTCCAGGTCGACATCGCCGCCCCCGAGCGGGACGACATCCGCACGCTGGTCGGGGACAAGGAACCCGGCGAGACGGTGCGCCCGACACTCACCCTCGACGAGGTCGACGCCACCGGCTACGACCTGCTGCTCATCCCGGGCGGCACCGTCAACGCGGACACCCTCCGGCTCCGGCAGCCCGCCGTCGACACGGTGCTCGCCTTCACCACCTCAGGGCGGCCCGTCGCCGCCATCTGTCACGGTCCCTGGCTACTGGCCGAGGCCGGCGTCGCGTACGGCAAGCGGCTCACCTCCTACCCGTCCCTGCGCACGGACCTCGCCAACGCGGGCGCCACCTGGACGGACGAGCCGCTGGTCACGGACGACACCAACGACTGGCGCCTGGTGACCTCGCGCAACCCCGACGACCTCGACCAGTTCCTGCACGGCATCGACGCCGCCCTGCAGGCCCGGGCCGAGGCGGTCAGCCCGCGCTGACGGAACGGGGCGGCGTGAGCCGACGGGAACCGGGGCCGGTCAGGGCGAGAGCTGGTGCCCGAGCTGTCGTGCCCGCCGACGTGGTGGCGTGTGTGACGTTTCCGGCCCCTCGCCCGGGGAAGCCGCCCCGCATCGGAGCCCCACACCTTCCGGGATGCACCATGACCACACCTGACCCAGACCCGGACCGCACTCCGGCGCTGGACGAGCACGGCGCCCTGCCCGGCGGGGACACCCCGCCGGCTGAGGGTGGCACGTCGGGCATCTCCCACCCCGAACCCGAGGAACTGCGCACGGCTTGGGGCATCTGGCCCGCGGTCGTGATCGTGGCGATCGCCGTGGCCGTGTCGGTCATGCTCGTCGCCATGATCTTCGTCGCCTGACCGGACCCGGCGTCGGTGGTTTGTCGTCCACGCGACCGGGCCCGGTGGGCCGGGGGTTGCCCGTGTCCCCGTCGTGCGGTCGCCCGTTTCCGGGTGGCTACCCCCCGGTCCAGGGCCAGGTGGGTTGGGCGAGCCGGTGGCGGAGGGCGTCGAGACGGGCGAGGTGCGCGTCGAGCGTTGCGGTGACCTCGTTGCCCACGGTGTGGACGTGCGCTTCGAGGGCGCCGATCCGGTCCAGGATTGGTTGCCACCGGTCCTGGTCGGCGTGGTCAGGCGCGTCGCCGGTTGCTGTCGTCGCGGAGCTGGTCGGTGCGGTGGGTGAGGGCATCGAGGTCGTTGGCGAGGTCGTGGTGGTCGGGACCGAGGTGGGGGCGGATGTCGGCGAGGGGTTCGATGAGGTCGGCGGCGTCGGTGCCGCCGAGGGCGGTGGTCAGGGCGGTCTGGGCGCCCCGGGCGCGGGCGCCGAGGCCGGCAGCGGTGATCCGGGCGGCCAGGACGCGCAGTTCGGCGGCGTTGTCGCGGGCCCAGGCGGTGACGGCGCGGTCGGCAGCCCGGCGGTCGCGGACCGCCTTCACCCGCTCCGCGCCGGTGTCGGTGGCGGTGCGGGCGGGGCGCAGGCGCAGGTAGCGGTTCTCGGCGGCCTGGCGGCTGGCGACGCCCATCGGGCGGGCGAGGTCCGCCCAGGTCGCGCCGCCGGCCCGGGCAGCCTCGACCAGCGGGGCCTCCCAGTCCGCGAGCTGGGCGCGCAGCTCGCGCAGCAGCACCAGGGCGGCCAGCGCCTGCCCGGCTCCGTCCTGTCGGGCGTCCCGGGGCGCGGCGTCGGGCGCGGCGTCGGGCGCGTGGGCGGAGCGGACCGCGTCGTCTATGGCGGCGAGCGCCGCGGCGGCGGCCAGGAAGGAGACCGGCTCGGAGCCGGGGGCGGGCGGTGGCTTCGTACTCATGACGTCATTCTACGAATGACACGCAGCATTTGTCATCGGATGGATGACGTGTTACAACGAAGACAGGTGAAGCGCACTGGCACCCATCGATCAGTGGAGGTGTTTCGCGATGCTGATGCGCACTGACCCGTTCCGCGAGCTGGACCGGCTGACCCAGCAGTTCCTCAACACGACGGGTACCTGGTCGCGGCCGACCCCGATGCCGCTGGACGCCTACCGGACCGGCGACGAGTACGTGATCTGCTTCGACCTGCCCGGGGTGGACCCGCAGGCGATCGACATCGACGTCGAACGGAACATGCTCACCGTCAAGGCCGAGCGCCGTCCGCGCCAGGAGAACGAGGGCGTGAAGTGGGAGCTCTCCGAGCGCCCGCTCGGGGTCTTCTCCCGGCAGGTCATGCTCTCCGACACCCTCGACCCGGAGGGGATCACCGCCGACTACGACTCCGGCGTGCTGACGCTGAAGATCCCGGTCGCCGAGAAGGCCAAGCCCCGCAAGATCGCGATCAGCCACAGCGGCGGTCGCAAGGAGATCCAGGCCTGATCGCCCCCGGAAGCCGTTCCGTGCCGCCGCTGATCCCCCCGGGCGGCGGCACGGGACACCCTCTTCCCGTACACCCGTACACCCGTGGCCCGGTACCCGCGGGCCCGCGGACAGCGAGCACTGCGATGACCACCCTGGTGAACCCGTTCACGGTCCGGGCGTGCGGCGAGATCGACCTCGACACCGCCCCGCGCCTCCGCCGTGAGATGGAACGCGCACTCGCCCAGCATCCGGAGGTGGTCCTCGATCTGTCGGAGGTCACCTTCATGGACTGCGCGGGCCTGAGCGCCCTCATCCGGGCCCGCGAGCTGGCCGAGCACCTCGGCCGACGCCTCGTCCTGCACGGCATCGGCCACCCCGTGGCCCGACTCCTCAAGCTCACCGGCGTCAGCCTGTCCCCATGACCCGGTCGGCGAGAGGTCGGACTCGTTCCGAGAGAAAGCTCGTCCCACGAGAAAGGAGAGCGCTGTGGCGATCCGCTGGGAGGCGTTCCTGGACCAGGTCCGGGAACGCGGCGAGTACGACACTCCTGCCGAAGCCGAACGCTGCGCCCGCGTCATCCTCGCGCTGCTCGGCGCCCACCTGGCCGGCACCGTACGCGCCCAGCTCGCGGCGCGGCTGCCCGAGACCCTCGCCCTGGTCCTGCTCAACCCCTTGCAGGCCGCCGAACCGCTCACTCCGGATCGGTTCGTGCGCGCCACCGCGGCCTGGATAGAGGGCGCCACCGAATCCACGGCGCTGTGGGACATCGGCGCCGTCCTGTCCACAGTCGCCGACGCCGCCGGTGACGAGCTCATGGAGCAGGTCCTGCTCCAGCTGCCGCCCGGCTACGACACCCTCTTCGGCCGCCCCGACTTCGGCCGACGCCCCTGACCCCGCCCCGCGCCGCCGCGACGTCGTGTCGTCCGCGAGTCGCGGCGGCGCGGCGACCGTCCCGGAAGGCCACCGCCATGACCCGGTACCGCCGACTGATCCAGCAGCTCCGCGCCCTCGGCCGCTACGCCGACGACGAGGAGGCCGAACGCGTCCTCGACACCGTCCTCGGCATCCTCGGCTCGCAGCTTACCGGCGAGGAACGATGCGACCTCGCCGCCGTCCTGCCCGACCACGCCCGCGCGAAGCTCGTCGCCCAGATCCCCCTCGACCGCCCCGTCACCGCCCCGGCCTTCGTCGAAGCCGTCGCCCACAACCTCAACACCACGCTCGCGAGCGCCCGCTGGCACACCTCCTGCACACTCACGGTGGTCGCCGACCTCGCCGGCGACCACCTCACCAACCGCCTCCTCGCCCACCTGCCCCGCGGCTACGCGCTCCTCTTCGGTCGCGCCGACCTCACCCCCGTCGCGGCCTGATCCGTACCGAAGGACGACCGCCCAACGGGCCCCTGCCAGCAGGCACCACAGCACACCGTCGACCCCTTGCCACCCCGGGCGGACGGCCGCGAACGCCGCGCCCGTCCGCCCGGGGCGGCAAGGGGTCCACCCACTCCCGCACCGCGTCTGGCAGCTCGGATCCAACTGACGGGTCGTCAATCCGCTGATCTGCCGCCCGAAATGCGACGGGGACGGCAGAGGTCGACGTGGCCGCTGCCCCGCAGGCGCGGGTTCGAAGAGAGACCCTGGCCCTTGCCGCCCTGGTTCATCATGCCGCCGAGGGCGCTGAGGTTGCCGGCGCCTGCGGGCTCGTGGACTGCCCACCACCGCGGTGGCCTGGGGGGCGACCGCAGTGGCACCGTCTCGAGGCCGAGGGCTGGGTCGGCGGCCTGGCGGCCGGCGGGCTCGGGCGGGTGGGTCAGTCCGTCGCCGGGGGTGTGCGGGCGAAGTGACGGGCGGTCGGGACCAGGGCGGCGGCGGCCGGTACCAGGAGGCAGGCGGCGGCGCACAGGGCGAGCACGGCCGTGACCCCGAACCGGTCGATCGCCGGGGCGATCACGGCCAGGCCGACCGGCGCCAGGCCGTAGGACACCAGGAAGTCGAGCGAGGAGACCCGGGCCAGCTTGTCCGGGGCGACCTCGCGCTGGGTGGCCGTGAACCAGGGGACGTTGAACAGCTCGATGCCGACGCCGGCCACCGCGTAGGCGGCGACGACCACGACCGGGTGCACGGGCAGCATCAGGCTGAGCGGGGCGACGCCGTACGCCGACAGTCCGGCGAAAGCGGCCCAGCCCTGGGAGCGGGGCCGCCATCGGGCGATGACCACGGCTCCGCCGAGGGCGCCGACCGTGTACGCCGTCATGGCGGCGGCCAGCACCCATTCGGTGCCGTAGCGGTCCCGGCTGATCAGTGGCAGCGCGACGCTGGTGGCCGAGTAGCCGAGGGCGATGACCGCGACGAGGGCGGCGAGTCCGGCCAGGAACCACGGGTGACGGCGCGCCTCGTGGATTCCCTCCAGGAACTCCGCGCGGAATCCGGCGCGCGGGGCCGCTCCGGAGGCGTGATCGGCGTCGGCGGCCGGGGCCGTGGCCGTTCCCCGGCCCGGGACGAGCGCGGCGACCAGCCAGAGCAGGCCGATCCCGAGCAGCAGCGCCCGGACGTCGAGGAACGCCGCGAGCAGTGCGGTCAGGGCCGGTCCGGCGAGCGTGGAACCGCGGACGGCCATGGTCGTCGCGGCGTTGGCCTGCTGGCGCCGCTCGGGCGCGACGGTCTCGGCCGTGAGCGCCTGGAACGCCGGGCGGCAGGCGCCCTGTCCGGCGCCGGCGAGCACGGCGGCGGCCGTCATCAGCACGAGCGAGCGGCCCAGACCGGCGGCGAGTAGGGGCGCGGCGAGCGCCGCCGCGAGGGCGGACCAGAGCACGACCGCGCGGCGGGAGTGCCGGTCGGCGAGCACTCCGCCGACGGCGACGGCGGCGAGGAAGCCCGCGGTGCGCGCGGCGAGGACCAGGCCGAGGCCGGCGGCGCCGAGGTCGCGGTGGAGGACGGCGAGTCCGAGGACGAAGGGCAGGGCCCAGGTCGCGAGTCCGGAGGCGGTGGTGCCCGCCCACAGGCGCAGGAACGCGGGGTCGCGGAGGACCGAACGCGTGGGCGGGGCACCGGTGTTGGCTGTCTGCGGGGGCGTGGTGGTCACGGTGTGGTGGGCTCCTTGGCGGTGCGGGAGCGGGGCGGCGGACCGACCCCGGGTGTGATTAATGGAAATGATTACCATTACAGTACCGTGAGGACGCGGCGCCTCGACCAGGGGTCGGGGTCGACCGACCGCGCCCGCGCCCAACCCGGACCCGCCCGCGCCCGACCCAGACCGGAGAACTCATGCGTCACCCCGCCCGCCTGGGCATCGCCCTGACCCTCGCTCTCACCGCCGTGGGCTGCGCCTCCGCCACCGGCGGCTCCGGGGCAACCACCGGCTCCGCCGCCCAGGCGGCCTCCGTCACCAGCTGCGGCCGCCAGGTGACCGTCACCGAGCCGCCGAAGCGCACCGTCGCGCTGGACCAGACCTCGACCGAGACGCTGCTCGAACTCGGGCTCCAGAACCGGATGGTGGGGACGGCCAACCTCAAGACCAGGATCCCCGCGAAGTACGCGGCCGCGTACGCCGCCGTGCCGGTGATCGCCCCCAAGATCGCCACCGGCGAGCAACTGCGCGCCGCGCTGCCGGACTTCGTCGTGGCCGGCGAGACCGGCCTGTTCACCAAGGACCGGGCCGGCACCCGCGAGGAGCTCGACGCCCTCAAGGTCCCGAGCTTCGTGAGCGCCGTCGACTGCCCGCAGCAGAATCCGGCCGGACGGACCCCGTTCGAGCTGCTCTTCTCCGACTACGAGAACCTGGGCCGGATCTTCGGCGCCGAGGAGCGGGCCGGCCGGCTCGCCGCCGATCAGCGGGCGGCCGTCGCCAGGGCCGGGGAGAACGCCGCCAAGGTGCCCCAGGGCGCGGAGCAGCCGACCGTGGTCTACCTCTACTCCGTCTTCAACGGGATGCCCTACGTGGCGGGCAGGACCGGCCTGCCCAGCGAGATGAGCCGGATCGTCGGGGCGAAGAACGCCTTCGACGACGTGGCCGAGGACTGGCCGGAGGTCACCTGGGAGGAAGTCGCCAGGCGCAACCCGGACTTCATCGTGATCGGCGACCTGTCCGAGCGCGGACGACCCGGCGACAGCGCCGCCGAGAAACGCGCCACGATGACCGGGCACCCGGTGGTCTCCAAGCTGCCCGCCGTACGGGACAACCGGATCCTGGAGGTGCCGGGCATCGAGCTGGACCCCTCGGTGCGCTCCGTCCACGCCCTCGGGCTGCTGGCGGACGGCATGAAGGGCCTCGGGTATGTCCGCTGAACCGGTCGCCCCGGCCGGGCCGGCCGCCGCTGCGGGCCGGCCTGCGGCCCGGGCACTCCTCCTCGTCCTCGCCGTCGGCGCCCTGGCCGGCTCGGTGGCGGCGGCCGTGCGGATCGGCACCGCCGACGTCGGCTGGGGCAGCCTCGCCCGGGCCCTCGGCGCCCGGCTCGGCCTGGCCGTCGAGCCGCTGCCCCCGCTGCTGGACTCCCTGCTCTGGGACCTCCGGCTGCCGCGCGTCCTGATGGCCGCCCTGGTCGGCGCCTCGCTCGCGGTGTGCGGCGCGGTGCTCCAGGCGGTCACCCGCAACGCGCTCGCCGACCCCTACCTGCTCGGCGTCTCCTCGGGCGCCTCGGCGGGCGCCGTCACCGTGGTCGTCCTCGGGGTCGGCGCGAGCACGCTCGGCGTCACCGGCGGGGCGCTGGCCGGGGCGCTGCTCTCGTTCGGGCTGCTCCTGCTGCTGCTTCGGCGCACCGGCCTCGACTCGCGTCGCATCGTCCTCACCGGTGTGGTCGTCGGCCAGCTGTTCACCGCGCTGACCTCGCTCGTCCTGATGGCCTCGGCGGACGCGGACACCACCCGGGCCGTCACCCACTGGCTGCTCGGCTCGATGGCGCCGGCCCGCTGGGACACCGTCGCGGTCTGCGCCACCGTCACCCCGCCGGGGCTGCTGGCGGTGTGGCTGTGCTCGAACGCCCTCGACGGTCTCGCCTTCGGCACCGACACCGCCCGGTCGCTCGGGATCGGCGTCCGGCCCACCCGGATGCTGCTGCTCGTGGTCACGGCCGCGCTGACCGCGGTGGCGGTGGCCACCGTCGGCGCCATCGGCTTCGTCGGGCTGATCGTCCCGCACGGGGTGCGGTTCCTGGTCGGCTCGCTGCACCGGGTGCTGCTGCCGTACACGGCACTCGCGGGCGCGGTGTTCCTGGTGTGGACGGACACGCTGGCCCGGGTCGCCTTCGCGCCCCGGGAGGTCCCGGTGGGCGTGGTCACCGCGCTGCTCGGCGTGCCGCTGTTCCTGCTCGTCCTGCGCCGCAGGGGTGAGCTGTGAGGATCACCGCCGAAGGGCTGAGCTGGTCGGTGGCGGACACACCGGTCGTCCGCGAGGTCGACGTGGACATCGCTCCGGGCGAGACGGTCGGACTGCTCGGCCCCAACGGCTCGGGCAAGTCCTCGCTGCTGCGCTGCCTGGCGGGCCTGCGCCCGCCGAACGCGGGCACGGTCCGGTACGACGGCGAGTCCGTCCGGGGCTGGAGCCCGCGTCGGATCGCCCGCAGGGTGGCCTTCGTGGAACAGGACTCGGGCGTGGACAGCGATCTGCGGGTCGCCGACGTGGTGGGCCTGGGGCGGACCCCGTTCCGGGACCGCTGGAGCGGACCGGACGCCACCGACCGGGCCGTGGTCGCGGCCGCGCTGGAGCGCGTCGGCCTCACCGCGCTCGCCGACCGCTCCTGGAAGGCGCTCTCCGGCGGCGAGCGCCGACGCGCCCACATCGCCCGCGCCCTGGCCCAGCAGCCGGACGCGCTGCTGCTGGACGAACCCACCAACCACCTCGACGTCAGGCACCAGTTGGAGCTCATGGAGCTGCTGACCGGCACCGCCCGGACGGTCCTGGTCGCGCTGCACGACCTCTCGCTCGCCGCCCGGTACTGCGACCGGCTGCTGCTCCTGCACCGCGGCCGCCTGGTCGCCGCGGGCCCGCCCGGCACCGTCCTGACGGCCGAGCGGCTCGCCGAGGTCTTCGAGGTGGACGCCGAACTCACCACCGACGCCTTCGGGCACCCCTCGGTCGCCTACCGGGGGCCGCTCGGCGTCCCGAACGCCATACCCACCCCCCAGCCCACCCCATGACGAGGAATCCCGTGAACCGGACAACCACCACCCCCGCCACCACCGCCCCGACCGTCGACGCGACCACCGCTCCGACCGTCGACGCGCTCATCGAGGCCGTCCTCGCGGGCCGACACGGCCCGCTGCCCGCCGACCTCGTCGCGACCAGCGTGTTCTGGATCCACCACGGCACCCGCCTGGCCGGCGGCGAGACCACCTACCTCAACCAGTACGTACTGGTCCGCCTCGGCGGCTCGTTCGGCGGCTGTGCCTTCGAAGCCGGCGAGATCGACCCCGTGATCTGCCGGAACTCCTCCGGCACCCCGCTCGACGTCCTGCTGCGCGAGGCCCCGCGCCCGTTGCGGATCGCCGCCCTCGACGCCTACCTCTCCGAGTCCCGCCCGCACCGCCTCGCCGCCGCGGCCGGCGAGGCCGAGCCCGTCACCCTCCCCACCGGCACCCCCGAGGTGCGCGCACGGGCCCGCGACGCGGCCATCGCCGGACTGCTGGACATCGAGAAGGGCGCCAAGGTCGGCCTGATCGGCGTCGTCAACCCCCTGGTCGCGGCGATCCGCGAGCGCGGCGGCGAACCGCTGCTCTGCGACTTCAACCTCCGGGCCACCCAGTGGGGCGACCCGGTCACCGACGACATGAACGAGGTGCTGGACCGGGCCGAAGCCGTCGTGGCCACCGGGATGACCCTGAGCAACGGCTCGTTCGACACCGTCCTGGCCCGCTGCCGGGCCCGGGACATCCCGCTGATCGTCTACGCGCAGACCGGCAGCGCCGTCGCCCGCGCCTTCCTCGGCTCGGGGGTCACCGCGCTCTCCGCCGAGCCGTTCCCGTTCTCCCAGTTCAGCGCCGAGGAGACGGTCCTGTACCGCTACCGCGTGGCGGACGGCGCATGACCTCCACCGCCCGAACGGGCGCGCCCGGTGCCGGTGGCCTCCCCACCGGCACCGGGTACGCCCCGTGCCACCACGGCGAGCTCCTCCAGGGCGTCTTCCGCGACGGCGACGGGCACCGGTGCGCGGGCCTGGTCACCCTGCCCATGGCGGGGCCCGGCAGCGACGCCCGGTTCGTCCGCCGACCCGGCACCCCGCCCGAGGCGCTGACCGTCCTGCCCGCCGACCGGACCAAGGCCGCGCGGGCCGCCGCCCTCACGGTGGCGGAGTGCGCGCGGCGGACCGCCCTGCCGCCCTGCGGCGGCGAGTTGAGGCTCACCGGCGACATCCCGGTGGGCCTGGGCATGGGCAGTTCCACCAGCGACGTGATCGCCGCCGTGCGCGCGGTCGCCGACTCGTACGGGCTGCGGCTCCCCGCCGACACCGTCGCCCGGCTGGCCGTGCGCGCCGAACTGGCCTGCGATCCGCTGATGCTGGACGGCCGGCCGGTGCTGTTCGCCCAGCGCGAGGGCCGGGTCCTGGAGGTCCTCGGCCCGGCCCTGCCGCCGCTGGTCGTCGTGGGCTGCACCCTCGGCGGGGGCACGCCGGTGGACACCCTGGCGCTGCCCGCACGGACCCCCGCCGAGGCCGGCGCCGACGAGGTCCGGGCCTACGAGCGGCTGCGCGCCATGCTGCGCCGGGCGGTGGCGACCGGCGACGTCCGGCTGCTCGGCGAGGTCGCGACCGCCAGCGCGCGGCGGGGCCAACAGGTGCTCCGGCACCCGGAGTTCGAGGCACTGACCGCCGTCGCCCGGCGGGCCGGGGCGGTGGGCGTACAGATCGCGCACAGCGGCGCGGTGGCCGGCGTGCTGTTCGACCCGGCGGCGCCGGGCCTGCGGCACCGCGTACGCGACTGCGTGCGGGGGCTGGACGCCCACGCCATTCCCGCCACCCGGACCTTCACCACCGTTTCCACCGCCACCACCGTCACCAGCAGCAAGGAGCCTGCGCATGGACCAGCACATCGCGGAGTCGATCGGCCGGCCGGACCTGATACGCCTCGACAGCCGGCTCGTCTGCCTGCGCTTTGAGACGATGAAGGTGGTCTCCGCCCTCGCGGCGGTACGCCACCTGCTCGACACCGGGGCCGTGCGGCGCGGGGACACCCTGCTGGACAGCTCCAGCGGCATCTACGCCTACGCCCTCGCCCTGGCCTGCCACCGGCACGGCATGCGATGCCACATCGTCGGCTCGACCACGGTGGACCACACGCTGCGCACCCAACTCGCCGTGCTGGGGGCGACGCTGGAGCAGATGGAGCCGTGCAGCGACCTCAAGCTCGACCAGAAGCGGCGGGTGGAGCGGATCCACGAGATCCTCGCCGAGCACCCCGAGTTCCACTGGATGCGGCAGTACCACGACGACATCCACTACCTCGGCTACCGCGCGATCGCCGACCGGATCCGGGAGGCCATCGGGGCGGACGGCCTCACCGTCGTCGGCGGTGTCGGCTCGGGTGCCTCCACCGGAGCCCTCGCCCGCTACCTGCGCGACGGTTCGCCGGCGGGGCCCGCCGACGTCGAGCTGGTCGGCGTCCAGCCGTACGGCAGCGTCACCTTCGGCGCCGAGCACGTCGCCGACCCCGAGATCATCATCGCCGGCATCGGCAGCTCGATCCCCTTCGGGAACGTCGCGCACGAGCTGTACGACACCCTGCACTGGGTCTCCTTCGACGCGGCGCTGGCCGGGAGCGTCGACCTGCTGCGGCGGCACGCGGTGTTCGCGGGCCTGTCGACCGGCGCCGGGTACCTCGTCGCCCGCCACGAGCGGCGGCGCGCCCCGGAACGGACGGTGCTGTTCGTCGCCGCCGACACCGGCCACCGCTACGTCGACACCGTCTACGCCCGGCACCGCGAGGCCGCGCGGATCGCGGACCTCGCGCCGCGCGAGGTGTCCGACCGCGGCGAGCTGGCCCTGCCCTGGTCCCGGATGCGCTGGAACCGGGCCCCGGCCCCGGACCTGGCGGTCGCGTCGTAGCACGGTCCGCCCGTGAGCGCGGGCGGCGTGGACCGGCAGACCGGCCCGAGGGCCACGCCGCCCAACCTCCGCTGGTCCGCCCGCGCGGGCGGACCGGTTCCGGCGTCACGAGCGGTGGACGGGTGTGAGGTCGAGGGTGAAGTCGGCGGTGCCGAGTTCGAGCCGGTGCTGCGGCAGGACGCCGGGTCCGCATGCGGCGCTTCCGAGGCCCTGGACGGCGTGGTCGGTGTGCAGGTGGACGAGCGGGCCGGGGGTCAGTTCCGTCGGGTGTCGGGCGGCGGCGAGCTGCCGGTCGGTCCAGGGGCGGGCGGAGAGGTGGAAGAGTTCCTCGCCCCGGACGTGGATGGTGTCGGAGCCGTCGCTGATCCGCGCCCACCGCACGTCCATCCGGTTGCCGTTCTCCTGCGGGCGCACGTAGGGCGTCTGCATCTGGTCGACCGTGGCGCGGAAGCGTCCGACGCGGGCCGCTTGCCGGGAGTCCGGGTAGGCCTCGCCGGGGCCTGCGCCGAACCACTCGACCTGTGACCAGTCGGCGGGGAGTCGCCAGTCGAGGCCGATCCGGGCGAGGGAGCGTGAGGTGTTGCGGCGGTCCAGTTCCCGGCGTTCGTCGGGCGGCAGGTCGGGGTCGATCATGGTGTCGGCGAAGGCGTCCGTCCGCTCGGGCCAGTGGCCGACCGGTTCGGTGTGCACGTGGAGCCGCAGGCCCGTCCCGTCGCTGGTCCAGCGGTAGGTCGTCAGGTAGCCGCAGGGAACGGCGGCGGCGGCGCTGCGGACCACGACGGTCAGGCCCTGGGCGTCGGGCGTGACGGAGACCGTGCGGTGGCGCAGCCGGTCCAGGCCGCGGTCCTTCCAGTAGGCGGCGTCGCGCTGGGACCAGCCGCGGTCGTTGTCGGTGGGAGCGCGCCACAGGCCAAGGGTGGGGCCCTGCAGGGGCAGTCCGTCGAGGTCGAGGAGGCTGCCGGTGGCATGGTCGAACCGGCCGGGCCCGAGCGTGATGACCCCGTCCGCGGTGTGCGGGGCCAACGGAGTGCCGTCCACACGGTCGCGTCCCGGTGCGGAGAGCTGGAGCTGTCCCCAGGCGACGACGTGGCCCTCGGGCGCCCAGGTGGCGGGCTTGGCCAGCTCCGCCTGGACGGTGAGCCACAGTTCACCGCCGTCCTCGTCAGCGGCCTGGCGGGCCGGTGCGGGCAGCGGCAGCCGGCCGTGCTCCCCGGCTGCCAGCTGTGGCGTGGGCAGTGTGCCCGCGGCGACTTCGACGCCCTCGCGCGCGAGCGACCAGGTGAACCGCAGGTGGGAGAGGTCCAGCACCTCGTAGTGGTTCTCGACGGTCAGCGTTCCGGGCTCGGGGCC
Organism: Kitasatospora sp. NPDC114501; assembly: GCF_055633695.1. NCBI lineage: Bacteria > Bacillati > Actinomycetota > Actinomycetes > Kitasatosporales > Streptomycetaceae > Kitasatospora > Kitasatospora sp. NPDC114501. Next base: position 20,213 of record NZ_JBVKDS010000013.1, read on the forward strand.
GGTACCGATGCGGACGGGGGCGATGACCCTGGCGTACTCGAGCAGGCCGGGCGAGGGAGTGCCGTCGGGGAGGACCAGGCCGTCGCAGCTGAAGTTGCCGTCGTGCAGGTCCTCGCCGAAGTCGCCGCCGTAGCCGTAGAACTCGCGGCCCTCGGGGTCGCGCGTGCGCAGCCCCTGGTCCATCCACTCCCACACCCAGCCGCCCTGCAGCCGCGGGTACTCGTCGAAGAGCCGCGCGTACTCGGCCAGGCCGCCGGGCCCGTTGCCCATCGCGTGGGCGAACTCGGTGAGCAGGAAGGGCATGCGGTTGCGCGGGTCGTCGGCCGGGTCGCCGGAGCCGTCGCGCGCCGGGTAGTGGATCTCGCCCGGGCGCAGCTGCCCCCGTCCGATCCGGGCGACGGCCGCGGGTGGGCGGTACATCTGGCCGAGGACGTCGGTGTACTCGCCGAACCGGTCGGCCTCGTAGTGGATCGGGCGGGAGGGGTCGCGTCGGCGCAGCCAGTCGGCCATCGCGCGCAGGTTCCGGCCGTCGCCGGCCTCGTTGCCCAGTGACCACAGGATGATGCTGGGGTGGTTCTTGTCCCGCTCGACCGTGCGCTCGATGCGGTCCAGGTAGGCGGCTTGCCAGCGCGGGTCGTCGGAGGGGTTGCGCTCCCACCTCGTGGCGTCGGCGTACTCGAAGCCGTGGGTCTCCAGGTCGCATTCGAGAGTGACGTACAGGCCGAACTCGTCGCACAGGTCGAGGAAGGCGGGGTGCGGCGGGTAGTGGGAGGTGCGGACGGCGTTGATGTTGTGACGCTTCATCGACTCGACGTCGCGGCGCATGGTGTCGAGGGAGAGGGTGCGGCCGTGGTCGGGGTCGAACTCGTGCCGGTTGACCCCGCGCAGCACGACGCGGCGCCCGTTGACCCGCAGTACGCCGCTCTCGTCGATGGTGACGGTGCGGAAGCCGAACCGGATCCGCACGCGTTCGCCGCCGGTGGCCAGCTGGGCCTCGTAGCGGTGCGGGTCCTCCGCGCTCCAGGGCCGCACCGCCGGGAACCGCAGCTCGCTCCCGGCCGGCCGGTCGTGGACGCCGAGGGCAGGGACCGTGATCCGCACCGGCGCGTCCGCGTCCACCTCCACGCGCAACCGGCCCTCGCCGGTGGCGTCGTCGTAGTCGGCGCGGACGAAGACGTCCCGGATCCCGCCGACCGGGCGGGCCAGCAGTCGCACGTCGCGGAAGATGCCCGACAGGCGCCAGGTGTCCTGGTCCTCCAGGTACGTGCCGGCGGAGAACTGGTGCACCCGCACGGCCAGCACGTTGCGGCCCGGCCGCAACGCGGCGGTCACGTCGAACTCGGCCGCCAGGCGGCTGCCGTAGGTCACACCGAGTTCCGTGCCGTTGAGCCAGACCCGGGCACAGGAGTCCACCCCCTCGAAGCGCACCACCGCCGGCACGCCCTGCCAGGAGTCCGGCAGGTCGAAGACGCGGCGGTAGTCACCGGTCTCGTTCTCCTGCGGGACGAACGGCGGGTCGAGCGGGATCGGGTAGGCGATGTTCAGGTAGACGGGCCGGCCGTAGCCGCGCAGCTGCCAGTGCGAGGGGACCGGCAGCGCGTCCCAGGAACCGTCGTCGAACTCCGGGTCCTGGAACCCGTCCGACTCGGCCCGCAGCGCCGGCGAGAACCGGAACGCCCACGGCCCGTTGAGATCGATCCGGGGGCTGTCGGAGTCCAGGACCGCGCGCGGCGCAGTCCTCCCTCGGCCGGGCACGAAGTCCTCGAAGTAGCGTGCAGGCATGCCGAATTCCTCCGGGCGGTCTGGGGTGATGCGCGCGACCGTACTATCGAAGGCTTGTTGCGGGAAGACGCTCCCGCCACTGCGGCCTCGACGGGCGCGCGCAGAACGCCCTCGTCCAGCAGGCCCTGGCCGATCTCTCCCGTTCCCTCCCTCTGCCCCTCCTCCACGGTCAACGCGCCGCCTGACGCCGCACCGCTATGGCGTGACCGGCCGCCCGAGCAGCCGGCGGGCCTCCGTCCGGAGCCGGAACCAGCCGCCGACGAGGACGATCGCGGCCGCGCCGAGTGCCCCGGCGGTGTAGCCGATGAGGGCGAACAGCGGGTGCTCGGCGAGTTCGCCCGTCTTCGGGCTCATCCACATGCCGACCCGGGTGCCGTCCGGATGCGAGTCGCCCGGCAGCCTCCCGGTGCGTTCGTCGCCGTTGAACGTCCAGTGGTAGAGGCAGGCGACGTGCTCGAAGCCGACGGTGTCGAGTTCGTGGAACGAGCTCTCCGTCCGGCACTCGGTGACGGTCGCGGTGACCGCCTGCGGGGTGCGCACCCAGTCCCGGACGCCGCTCACGGCGAAGTCGGCCGCCGAGGCGCCGAGCCAGAGCGTGAGGATCAGCAGGGCCGTCCCCACGGTGGCGAGCGGCGTCCCGTCGCCGTCCCGTATCCCGAACGAGGCGGCCACCGCCACCACCAGCCCGACGGCGGCGGTGATCCAGAGCGGGAGGACGGGCAGCGGTGCCAGTGTCGATCCCCACGACCAGAAGAGCAGTGCCCCGCTGACCGCGCAGGTGAGCGCCGCCCCCACGGTCAGGGCGCGCCAGAACACCTGCCAGCCCCGGGACATCTCCTCCATCCCGGTGTTGCCGGCCTTGTCCGTCATGTCACCCTCCCCGCTCCGGACCGCCTCGTCCCTCTGCCTACCCCGATGTTCCCCGAGCGGCTCCGGTTCCCGGTCGTCGGGAGGCCGGCGGCCCGTACCGCACGCCGCTCAGCCGCTCGCTCGACTCCCATGGCCGGCGCCCGGGACACGGACCGCATCCGGAGGTCGAGCAGGGCGAGCGTGCCGCGCACTTCGGCGGCGCGGGCCTGGAGCGCGGCGCCTCCGCGGCCGGGGACCGCACGGCGGCCGTGAGGGCGGGCGGGGTTCCCGGGACGGTGGTCATCACGCGTCCTGTGTCGGCGGGTCAGGAAGGGCCGGAGCGGCAGGGGGCAGGGGAGCCGACGGCCGTACGGCCCACGACGGCGGCCACGTCGGCCGAGAGGACGGGACGGATCCCGACCGGGGCGAGGCGCACGGTGTCGCCGTCGGTGGCCTCGGCGGTGATGCCCCGCACGAACTCGAACTCACGAACCACCCTCCGAGAGCCGGCACTCGGGAAACCGGGTGCCGGCTCCTTCTGCTGCCGGGGCGGCTGGTGGTCGCCTGGTGGTCGCCCGTGCCCATGGGCCAGTCGTGGGTCGGCCAGTCGTCGGTGCCGGTGGTGCGGGCCGGTGGGCTACCGGGTTTCGGCTTCGTGCTTGAGGTTGGTGAGCCAGTTGTGCAGGGAGCTGTCGAGTGCGGTCTGCAGGGCGGCCTGGTCGGCGGTGACGGGTGCTCCGGTCCAGGACTCCTCGGTGTGGACGAGGACGCCGTCGCGGGTGGGCGTGAAGGTCCAGACGTGGACGGCGGTGATGCCCTGGGCCGGGCCGCCCCATGCGAGGCGCCTGCCGTGGTCGACCTGCTGGACGGTGGAGGTGATGTCGAGTCCTTCGGTGCTCCAGCGGAACGTCGAGCCGGGGCGCAACCGGCCGGGGGTGTCCTTGACGACGGTCTCGACGCCGGGCTGCCAGGCGGGCCAGTTCTCGACGTCGGTCTGGATGTTCCAGACGGTGTGCAGCGGGGCGTGGACGAGGACGTCGGCGCGGGTGATGACCGGTGCCTGTTCGTCGATCCGCACGTCGGTGCGGTGGTGGCCGGCGGCTGCGGTGGTCGGGCCGGTGGTGAGGGCGGACGCGGTGGGGGAGGTGGCGAGGAGGAGGGCGAGGGCGATGGTGGTGGCCGTGGCGGACGCGCGCATGGCAGTGCTCTTTCCTTGAAGGGTTTGCAGGCCCCGGGGGCGGGGACGCCCCCGGGGGCCGTTCGGCCGGGGTCAGAGGTCGGTGTCGGGGATCCAGGAGCCGTGGATGCCGGCGGTGACGCGGCGGGGGAGGTGGACGGTGGCGATCCGGTCGAGGCCGGCGGCGTCCAGGACGAGCAGCTGGGAGGCGTCCTGCTTGAGGTCGGAGACGACGGTGAGCAGGTAGCCGTCGTCCTCGCGGGTGGCGCCGGTGGCGGGGACGAAGACCGCCTCGCTGGGCAGTCGGGCGTCGCCGGCCTGGTGGATGCGGCGTTCGCCGGTGGCGCGGTCGTACTTGACGACGCCGTAGCCGCCGAAGCCCTGCTGGTCGGGGAAGGAGACGGCGTACTGGTAGCGGTTCTCGACGCCGAGGAAGTCCTCGTTGAGGGTGGGGAACTCGATGGCGAGGTCGTCGACGACCCGCTCGTCGACCCGTCCCGTGGTCAGGTCGACGGTCCAGCGGCGGTTGTGGGAGCGGGTGTTGGGCTCGCTGCCGCGGCCGGGGGCGCCGACCCACCAGTTCCAGGAGAGCTGGAAGCCCTCGCGGTCGACGGTGGGCCCCTCCAGTACGACGCGGCCGTGGGCGTCCTCGTAGGCGTTGGCGACGTGCAGCATGTTGCCGGGTTCGATCGGGAACCAGCGGATCGCGGCGGTGCCCTGCGCTCCGCGCGGCATGACGCCGATCCGGGCGGGCTGTTCGTCCTGCCAGGAGTAGGGGATTCCGGAGTGCTCGGCGGGGTCGAAGGTGACGGTGCCCTCCATGAAGACCACGTGGTGGCGGGTCACGGCGAAGTCGTGCTTGAGCGCGGCGGTGGCGCCGGGGACCTCGGCGCTGTGGGTGATGTGCCCGTGCGCGTCGGCGACGTGGTACACCAGGTACGGGGGGAAGGGCGAGGAGCCGAAGAAGTGCAGTTCGCCGGTGACGGGGTCGCTCTTGGGGTGGGCGGTCATCGCGCTGCGCAGCTTGCCGTCGAAGTCGTGGGGGCCGACGGTGTCGAGGTCGGGGGTGAGCTCGAAGGGGAGGTTGGCCTCGCACAGGGCCAGCAGCCGGCCGGCGTGTTCGATGACGTGCGTCCCGGCGGTGGAGGCGGTCAGGTCCGGGCCGTTCTCGGTCATGTAGGGGGCGCCGTCCAACGCGGGGGTCCGTACCCAGCGGTTGCGGTACCACTCGGCGCGACCGTCGCGCAGCCGGATGCCGTGCACCATGCCGCTGCCCTTGAACCAGTGGGTGGGGGTGACGCCGGGCTTGGGGTTGTGGCTGTTGCGGATCAGACGGCCGGTCAGCTCGGTGGGCAGGGTTCCCTCGACCGTCAGGTCGGTGGCGGTCAGCTCGTCGGCGACGGGCTCGTAGTGGCCGGTCAGGTAGGGCTTGGCGGTCATGGTCGCGGTCCTCGGGTCTTCGGGTCGGTGAGGGGCGGGTGGCGGGGAAGTCAGGAGAGCTTCTCGGCGCGGCTCTTGAGGCAGGCGAGCCAGTCCTCCAGGGAGGTGCGCAGGGCGGCGGCGAGCTGGTCGGTGGCGGCATCGACGGGCGCGCCGCTCCACGACTCCTCGGTGCGGACGACGACGCGGTCGCCGACCTGCTCGAAGGTCCACACGTGGACGCCTTCGATGCCGCCGGCGGGGCCGCCCCAGACGATCCGGACGCCGGGCACCACCTCGCGGACGGTGGAGGTGATCTCCAGCCCGTGGGTGCGCCAGGTGAACGAGGCGCCCTCGGTGAGCGGGCCCCGCAGACGGGCCTGGTCGATGTCGGGGTTCCAGACCGGCCAGTCGTCGATGCCGGTGTGCAGGGACCAGACGCGCTCCAGCGGGGCGTCGATCTCGGTGGACAGGCGGACGACGACGGGAGCGCTCTCGTCGATGGTGAGCACGGTGGTTCCTTTCGAGGCAGGGAGCGGGGGGAGGGAAGAGGGTGTCGGGTGGTCAGGGCCGGCCGGGGACGAAGGGCTCCGGGGCGGGCGTGCGGCGCGGCCGGTCGGCGGCGGGCGTGCGGCGCACCAGCACGGCGGCGAGCAGCGCGGTGCCGGCCAGGACTGCTGCGCCCAGGGCGAAGGCGGTGCGGTAGCCGGCGGTCAGCGCCTCCAGGGGCGGCTGGTGGGCGGCGGCACGGGAGGTGACGGATCCGGCGACGGTCGTCAGGACGGCGAGCCCGACGGCGCCGCCGACCTGCCGGGTGGTGTTGACCAGGCCGCCCGCCAGGCCGGCATCCGATCCGTCGACGCCCGCCACGGACAGGCCGGTGAGCTGGACGAAGGCGACGCTCAGGCCGAGCCCGACCAGGACGCTCGGGCCGAGCACGTCGGCGAGGAAGGTGCCGTCCGCGCCGATGCGGGACAGCCACAGCAGCCCGGCCGCCTCGGTCAGCAGCGCGGCGACGAGCGCGGCGCGTCCGCCGATCCGGCGGACGAGGGCGGGGGCGAGTGCCGCGCCGAGCATGTTCGCGAACGCGAGGGGGAGTTGGCCCAGCCCGGTGGCCAGTGGGTCCTCGCCGAGGACCTGCTGCTGGTAGAGCGGCAGGAAGAAGAACAACGCGATCCACACGGAGCCGAACAGGCCGGTCAGCAGGTTGCCGACCGTCACGTCGCGGGCGGCGAACAGCCGCGGCGGCACCAGGGGGGCTGCGCCGGTGCGCTCGACCCGCCAGAACGCCACGGCGAGCACGGCGGTGGCGGCGAACGCGGTCAGCACCCCGGGGTCCGTCCAGCCCGAACGGCGGGCCGTGGTCAGGCCCCACACCAGGGCGGTCAGGGCGAGGGCGCTCGTGGCGGTCCCGGCCCAGTCGAACCGGACGCGTTCCGCCGGGCCCGCGGCGGGGACGCACACGGCCGTCGCCACCAGCACCGCGAAGCTCCCGATCGCCACCGCGTGGAAGATCCACGGCCAGCCCCACGCCCGGGTCAACAGGCCGCCGAGCACCACCCCCGCCGCCCCGCCCGCCCCGGACACCGCGCCCCAGACCGCCAGGGCCCGGCCGCGGGCCGGGCCCGGCGGGTACAGGCCCATCGCGAGGGCGAGGGCCGCCGGGGCGACGGCCGCCGCACCCGCACCCTGGACGGCCCGTGCGGCGATCAGGACACCGGGCGAGGCCGCCAGCGCGGCGGTGGCGGAGGCGGCCCCGAAGACGCCGAGGCCGACGAGCAGGACGCGGCGCCGTCCCAGCTGGTCGGCGGCCCGTCCGCCGGCCAGCAGCAGCGCCCCGAACGCCAAGCCGTAGGCGTTGACGACCCAGGTGGCGGCGGAGTCGGACAGGCCGACGCCGTCCCCGATCTGCGGCAGGGCGACGTTCACGATCGAGGTCGCGAGCATGACGGTGAACTGGGCGGCGGCCAGCGCCGTAAGGACGGCGCCGCGGGGCGGACCGGGCATGGGAACTCCGTGAACTGGGCCGTGGGAACAGGCTGGTGGGAGGGAACGGCGCGGCCGGCGTCAGCGCGCGGCGCGCTCGGCGGCGGACTTGAGGTGCAGCAGCCACTGCACGAGGGAGCGGTCCAGGGCCCGGGCGACGGCGGTGGCGTCGGCCCGTACGGGCGCACCGTCCCAGGACTCCTCCGTGACGACGAGGGTCGCCCTGACCGAAGGCGTGAACGTCCACTGGTGGACGGCCGTGATGCCCTGCGAGAGACCGCCCCAGACGATCGACCGGGGCGCGTCCACCGCGTACACGGTGGAGGCGACGTCCACGCCGCCGGTGTGCCAGTGGAACACCGCGCCCGGCGTCAGCGGGGTCAGGGCGCGGGCCTCGGCGATGTCCGGCTGCCAGGTCGGCCAGCCGGGTACGTACGTCAGCAGTGCCCAGACGGTCAGGGCCGGAGCCCGGATCGGCAGCTCGCGGCGGGCGACCACCGGGGCGGCCCGGTCGATGCCCGAGGGCGTGTTCTTCATGCCCCCGAGTCTGGTCCGACCGACCGGGTTCCCTCATCGGCGAAAGTCGCCTAGGCGACTGCCTAAGTGAGCCGGCCCGGGCTCAGGCGTCCCGGCCGAGCACGTCGGCGAGTTGGCGGCGCGAGGTGATGTCGAGCTTGCGGAACACGCTGCGCAGGTGGGCGTCGATGGTGCGCGGGCTGAGGAACAGTCGGTCGGCGACCTGCCGGGAGGTCGCCCCGGTCGCCACCAGGCGGGCGATGTTCAGCTCCTGACCGGTCAACAGCTCCACCGCGCCGAGCACGGCGGGCCGGGCCTTTTCGCCGGTGGCGGCCAGCTCCGCCCGGGCCCGTTCGGCGAAGCCTTCCGCGCCCATCGCGGTGAACAGCTCGTGCGCGGCGCGCAGCGCCTCCCGGGCCGGGTCGCGGCGGCCCTGACGTCGCAGCCACGCGCCCTGGTGCAGCAGGGCGCGGCCGTGCCAGACCCGCAGGCCGGCGGCCTCCAACCGGGCCACCGCCTCGGCGTGGAGTTCCTCCGGGGCGTCCGACAACAGGGCGGCGAGGGCGGCGCGCACGCCCAGCGCCCAGTCGGTGCCCGCCGCCGACGCGTGTCGCGACAGCCGCGCGAACGCCTCCCGGGCGGTGTCCCGCTCACCGCACCGGACGGCCGCCTCGACGAGCTCGGGCAGGGCGAGGCTGGACATTCCGAGCTCGCCGTCGGTCACGGCCAGTCGGGCCGAGGCCAGGGCCGCGCGGTGGTCGGCGGTGCCGTTGGCGTGCAGTGCCGCGGCCGCGTGGACGGTCGCCGTCAGCATGCCCTTGCGCCGGGCGTGCGACTCGGCCAGCACCCGGTCGAACAGGGGCCGCGCCTCGGAGGCCGTTCCCCGCACCGCGGCCGCGAACAGTCGGCCGTACCAGTGCGGCGGGACGCCGGTGACCTCGGCTATGCCGTCGGCCTCGCTGTTCAGCGCCGCCGCTCCGAGCAGGTCACCGCGCTGGGTGGCTGCCATCGCCTGCATCCACAGGGCCACCGGGAGGACCATCAGCGTTCCGCCGGTGCGCGCGGCGTCCGCGGCCCGGCCGGCGAGCAGGTCCTCCAGGGCGACGTCCCACAGCTCGACGGCGAGCAGGGCGGCCAGCGACAGCCGGCCCGTCCACAGCGGGTCGGTGACCTCGGACAGCAGCCCGAGCAGCACCGGCACCGCCGCGAGGTCGCCGTCGAGGTAGCCGACGAGCGCGTCCAGCAGTTCGTCCGCGGTCGAGCGTCCACCGGTCGGGGCGGGCGCCCGCCGGGCCGCCGCCAGGGCGTCCCGCGCCGCGGGCGAGGACCGGCCGACCACCAGACCCGCCTGGAGGGCGTCCAGCAGGTGCATCCGCGCCCGCCCGGGATCGAGGGCGGCGGCCGCCACCAGGTGGCCGACCGCGTCCGCCGCGCCGTCACCGAAGAACGCCGCACGGCCGCGCAGGAGTTCGACCTCCACCCGGCCGGCTGCGTCGATCGGGCCGCCCTCGGCCGCCTCGACCAGCGTCAGCGCGCTCTCGAACGAACCGGCCGCCAAGGCGGCCCGGGCCGCGGCGAGACCGCGTTCGGCCCGCAGCCGCGGATCGGCCGTCAGGCCCGCGGCCTGCTCCAGGAACGCCGCCTCGGCAGCGGCCCCGCCCCGGAGCCGCGCCCGCTCCGCACAACGCAGCAGATCGGCCGCCACCTCCTCGTCCGGACGGGAGAGGGACTGTGCGCGGTGCCACGAACGCCGGTCGGGTGCCGTCAGCGGATCGGTGGCCGCCGCGAGGGCCCCGTGGACACGGCGGCGCTCCGCGGGCGAGGCCGCCGTGTACACCGCCGAGCGCACCAGCGGATGCCGGAACCGCGCCTGCCCGCCCAGTTCGATCAGCTCGCTCGCCTCGGCCTCCGGCCCGGCCTGCGGCCCCACACCCAGCAGGTCCGCGGCCCGCCACAACAGGACGGGGTCCCCCAGCGGTTCGGCGGCCGCCACCAGCAGCAGGGTCCGGGCGTCCTCGGAGAGCCGGGAGACCCGCTGCTGGTAGCTCAGCTCGATCCGGTTGGCCGGGGAGACCGGCGTCGGCAGCCCGAAGCCGCCCGCCAGCGCGGCGGGCCCGATCCGGCGCGGCAGCTCCAGCAGCGCCAGCGGATTGCCGCGCGCCTCGGCGAGGATCCGCTCCCGCACCTGGTCGTCCAGGGGAGCGAGCAGACGGGACGCCAGTAGCCGACGCGCCACGTGGTCGGACAACCGGGGCAGCGTCAGCACCGGCAGCCCCTCGAGTTCCGCGACGAGGTGCGGGTCGCGCACCCCGAACACGAACGCCACCGACTCGTCCGCCACCCGCCGCGCCGCGAACGCCAGCACTTGCGCCGATGCCCGGTCCAGCCACTGCGCGTCGTCCACCACGCACACCACGGGCCGCTCGTCCGCGGCATCCGACAGCAGCCCCAGCAGGGCCAGGCCGACGGCGAAACGGCTCGGCGCGCCCCCCTCGTCCAGCCCCAGCGCCACCGACAGGTCGTCCCGTTGCGTGGTGGGCAACCGCCCGATCCGCCCGTGCAGCGGGCGGGTCAACTGGTGCACGGCGGCGTACGCGAAGTCCGCCTCGAACTCCGCCCCGTTCACCCACAGCAGCCTCACGCCTGACAGGCCGTCGGTGACGTGGCGCAGCAGCGCCGTCTTTCCGATGCCCGCCTCGCCGCGTAGGACCGTCGTCCCGCCCCGGCCGACCCTTGCACCGGCCAACAGGTCGACGAGAGCGGTGCGCTCAGCGGGCGGTATGTACTCGGAGCCGGTCACGGAAGCCACCCCAGGATCATGCCATGCCCGCTGACCTCGGGATTTACCGATGTGTTCGGCCGCTTACCAGGTGTCGCCCCCGGGATGGGCCCGGGCGCGTTCCACAGCCGTATCGACCCCTCGCCGGCGGCGATCAGCGGCAGCCGCGTCCAGAATCGTCGCAGCGGGTGCCGGAAGTTTGCCGCGCCCTTGGATGTTGGCCGCATGTATGAAGATCAGCGATGCTTCCAGAGTCAGCGGCGTGAGTGCGCGATCGTTGCGGCACTACGAGGACGAGGGCTTGATCGTCCCTGGCCGATTCAGCAACGGGTTCCGTGACTACTGCCAGTCCACCATCGACCGGGTACTCGTCATCCGCTCGCTGCTGGACTCCGGGCTGCCCGTGCGGCTGATCAGGGAAGTCCTGCCCGGTCTCACCGACGGATCCGACGCCGGCACCGATGTGGTGTGCGCGGAGTTCCTCCGCGAGGTGCAGAGCCATCGCGATCGGCTCGCGGCCCGCATCGCCGTGCTCAGCGATCAGCAGGCGGCACTCGACGCCTACCTGCGAGAGGCCCGCCGTACTGATCTCTGACAGCCGCTTGACCTTGACGTAAGTGTCAGGTTCCTACCTTCGGTCCATGGAGATCAACAAGCAGCAGACCGTACGAGCACTGGTCCAGCACTCACACCGGGGACCGAAGGACCTGACTCTCACGACCGATCACCGCCGCCCCACCCCGGGGCCCGGCGAGTACCTGATCCGCGTCGGCGCAGCCGGGGTCAACTTCGCCGATGTCATGCAGACCCACGGCACCTACGGAGGAGGCCCACAGGCACCGTACGTGGCGGGCTTCGAGGCCGCCGGCGAGATCGTGGGGGTCGGCCCGGACGTCGAGAGTCCGCTGCAACTCGGCACCCACGTCGTCGGAGCCGGTCCGGGCGCCTTCGCGCAGTACATGACGATGCCGGCCGCGGGTGTGCTTCCCGTGCCGTCCGGCTGGAGCGACGCCGAAGCCCTCGGCCTGGTGCTGAACTGGGCCACGGCCCTGGCCGCGCTGAAGCCGCTGGGTGGGATCAAGGCGGGTGAGGCAGTCCTCATACACGCCGCGGCCGGAGGCGTCGGGCAGGCCGCCGTCCGCCTCGCCCGCCACTACGGCGCACGCGTGGTCGCCACGGCCTCGCCCGAGAAGCACCACACCGTCAAAGCGCTCGGCGCCGACGAGGTCCTGGACAGCCGACGCCTCGACCTGGCCGAGGAGATCACCCGCCTGACCGGCGGTGTCGACCTGGTCCTGGAATCAGTGGGACAGGCCACGTTCAAGACCAGCCTCTCCGTCGCCAAGCCCTTCACCGGACGCATCGTGGTGTTCGGCGCCGCCTCCGGCGACGCCACCCTCACCACCCACGACCTGGTCTTCACCCACCAGGTCCAAGTCAAGGGCCTGCACATAGGTGCACTGGCGGTCGCGGCCCCGTCCCTCTACCAGTCGTTGCTCGTCGAGATCGAGGCCCTCATCGCCGACGGCGTGTACCCACCCGGTACCCCCCACGTGCATCCCCTGGCCGAGGGACCGGCGGTGCTGCGGCAACTCGAAGCGGGCCGGACCCTGGGCAAGCTTGCCCTCGATCCCTGGCGCTAGGAACGCCTGTGGTGCGGTGGACCGGGGCATCGCTTCCCATGCTGGTCCGGGAGGCAGTGCGGCGACAGCCGACGGGCTCCGGTGACGCCGAGGTGACACCGAGGTGACGCCGACCGGTTCCTCGGTTTCTGCCCGCTTCGCCGGTGTCGACGCACAGGGCCTGGTGCCGGAGGGGTGAGGGCCTCGCGCCCGGGCGCCGTGTCAGTGCAGCGCGAGGGGCGAGCGAAGGCGATCTTCGACGTCTCGGAGCTGTGGTGTGTCTCGGGCGGGTCCTGCGCTGTGAGACGTTGGGCGAGGACGTGGGGGGCCGGTGCGGCGGACGTTGCTCTCGATGCCGTAGATCCGACCGTCGGGGGTGAGGCGGGCGTCGAGGGAGAACGGGCCGCGGTACCCGCTGTCCCACAGGTGCCGGCCCAACCGGTTCGCCATGTCGGCGAGGGCGTTCCGCACGGAGGCGGGAGCCTGGAGGTCACTCTGATTGCCCTGCGAGGCGTAGCCGCCGGGCGTCATGCGCATCTGTCCGTCGAACAGGATGCCGGTGCCGCCGCTGTGCACCTCGGCCTGCACGCTGACATCCCGGGCCGGGGCGATGCACTCCTCGACGATCCATCCGCCGGACGGCAGGTCCGCTTGGGCGAGGTGCCGTTCGAGTGCGGTCCGCACGTCGCTCCAGGCGCCGTGGCACAGGCGGGTGATGCCATAGCCGTTGCCGGAGCGGGCCGGTTTGACGATGACGTCCCCGCTCTGCGGCCCGTCCCGAACCGGCGAACCGGTCGGGGCGGGCCGCGGGTGCGGCTCCTCGGGTGCTGGGGCGGGAGGGCCAGGGGGGCGCTGCGGTCCCGCCCGCCGGGTGGTGCGGCGGGACTACTTCTTGTCCGCGCCGTCCTTGCCGCCCTGGTTCATCATGCCGCCGAGTGCGCTGAGGTTGCCGGCGCCGCCGGTGGCTATGGCCGGGGCCGCCTTGGCGGCTGCGTCTGCGGCGATCTGCGACATCTTCTGCAGGTGTTCGGTGGCGGTCTTGAGGGCTTCCTGGGCGCGTTCGCCAGCGGCCTTGTCGTTGCTCGCGGCGGCTTCGATGCCCTTGGTGAGGACCTGGGTGACGGTGTTGATGCCGCTCATGTCGCGGAACAGGTTGGCGGTGGCGATGGCCTGTGCGGTCTGGAGGCCGGCCGGGTCGGGCATCGCGACCAGCGGGGTGTACCGCGCCTCGGACGGGCTCAGGGCGGCCACCTTGGTGTCGAGGTTCTGCGCGCGGGAGGCGGTGGAGACCGGGGCGATGTCGGCCGGGGTGATCTGGATGGGCGAGTCCTTCCAGTTCCAGAACCGGGTGAGGTCGATCTTCTCGGCCGAGTTGGCCCGGCCGAGGACGGCTTCGGCGAAGACGCCCTTGGTGGCGATGGCGACCGTGTTGGTCACGGGCGTCCCGTAGGCGGTGGCGGTCGCCTTGCGGGCGTTGGTCCACGCCTCGCGCTCCTGCTCGCTGGTGAAGTTCCACCGGAACCCGAGGTAGTTGCCGGTCGTGGCGACCGGCTTCGGGTCCAACACCGTGCCGAGCAGGACCGGGGGCGCGGTCGAACCCGCGGGCGCGTAGGAGTAGTTGGCGAGGATGCGGCTGAGCGTCAGCTCGTCGGCGTTGGCCCACACGGCCTGGCTGTAGTGGCGGCGGTTGTCGTTCAGGTGGTCCAGGACCACCTGGGAGACGTTGCCGCCGCGCACGTAGAAGCCGAGGGAGGAGACGTAGGTGCGGCTGCCGGTCTTCACCGTCGCGCCGAACAGCCCGCAGATGGCCGAGGCGCCGCCGGCGTCCTCGGTCAGGTCGGGCGGGGTGGTGGTGGTCTCGGCGATCCCGAAGTTGGCCACACCGGAGGTCATCGTCAGGCGCAGGCCGGCGAGGCTGCCGCGGGCGGCGGTGCCGGACCAGGCGTCGACGGAGATCAGCTTGTCGGCGCCGCCGAAGGTGTAGGAGGCCTGGCGCAGGATGCCGGATCCGCCGGTGTCGCCGCAGCGGGCGGTCTGGCCGGGGAAGACGACCTGGATGCTGCGGATCCCGGCGTCGTCGTACCAGACGTCGATCCTGGAGGCGTAGGGGGAGTCGGCCTTGGGCGGGAAGTCGAACGGTGCCGGGGTCTCCCGTGGCACAGTGAGGAATCGCATCAGCGTCCCGTCGTTCCTGATGACCCAGTAGTCCCCGCCGACGGCCGAGACGACCCCGATCGTTCCGTTCGTGGCCGCCTTGAGCAAGGGGTTTGCGGACTGGCTCCAGGTCGCCGCTCCGGGCTCCAGCACGAGGGTCATCGTGGTGTCGTTGTTCTTGAAGACGCCCCACAGCGCACCGTCGGCGGTGGCGAACAGGCGGTTCGGGCTCCCGGTCCGTTCCGTCCACCCGCTGCCGCTGCGCTCGTAGGTCTTCCCCTGCCGGCTGTACCAGGTCTTGCTGCCGGCGGCGGCGACCTCGTCGGCCTCGACGTTCAGGGGCTGCCACGAGCCGTTCGGGGGGCGGTGCCAGAGCGTGTTGTCCCCGCTGACGACGAAGAGCGTGCCGTCGCCGCCGCAGGCCAGGCTCAGTCCCTTGAAGTTCTGGGAGTCGGCCTTCCAGGACGTCCCGTCGAAGTGGACGACCGTCTTGTCGGCCCGCAGCCCCCAGACGGTGTCCTTGCCCGGTGCGATGCGGTTCAGGCCGTTGGTCAGCCCGGCGGTGGGCATCGGGTTCCACTGCCGGGCCACCGGGTCGAAGCGGACCGGGCTGCCGTCGGCCTTGCGCACCCCGTACACGCCCATGGGCCCGCCGGCGATCTCGGCCAGGTCCACCCCGTCGAAGGCCTGGACCGGGAGCGCCTCGGGCGCGGTGAGTGCGTCGAGCTTGCGCACGGCGGTCTCGAACGGGTTCGCCGCCCGGATCCTCGCCGCCCACTCGGCCGGGGCCACCGTGGCGAGTACCTCCTTGTACCGCTGGAGGCTGGAGTAGGTGAAGGTGAGCTCCTGGAGCGGGATGAACAGGCAGCGTTCCAGCTTCGTCGGCTTGGTGGTCACGCTGTACACCTGCACGACCTCGTAGTACTGCACCGACATCGCGTGCATGTGGTTGTAGTTGGTGACGACCCGGGTCAGCACCTGGTCCTTCTCCGCCTGCGAGGTCTCACGCACCACCGTCATGTTCCGGCTGCGTGCCGCCGTCGCCAGCTGCTGGGTCCGCGCGCTGATGCGCTGCGACGCCTCGTCCGCGACCGATTTCACCCCGGTCGAGCGCGAGACCGCGCTCGAGAAGCCCGTGTTCGACGAATTGCTCCAGTTCCCGCCGATGCCGCCGCCGAACCACGCGATGCCGGCACTGCCGCCGGAGCTGGAGGACTTGCTGAACTGGAACGCCTGCGAGTCGCCGTGCTGCTCCTCGCGGGCGATCGCGTTCGCGAGCTCGCTGATCGAGCGGTTCTGGTCGGTGGTGGAGGAGAGGGTGTCGGCCTCGGTGGTCTTCTCGGTGCCGGTGGCCTTGGTGGTGCCCTGCCAGTCGACGACCGCGACCTTGGTGCTCTCCCCGGGCGCGAGCGCCAGGCTGTGCAGGAGGCGGCCGAGCGTGACGCCCTGGGCCGACCAGCTCTGCTCGGTCGTGACGATCATCCCCTCGGCCGGGCGGTCGTAGAACGGCAGGTTCTCCTCACCGAGGTCGATCGCGCCGGTCAGCTTGCGGGCCGGCTTCGCGTTGGGGATGTCGGTCAGCACCACCGAGCGGTACCGGACGATCTCGGTCGGGTAGTTGCCGGTGGTCGGCAGCAGGTCCGTCGGCGTCGCGCCGTCCAGGCTCGCCCGGTCCACCTGGATCGCGGGCGACGTACTCGCCGGGGTGGCCGTACTCGCCGGGGTGGCCGTGGTCGCCGGGGTGGTGGCGGGTGTTCCTGTGCTCGGGGTGGTCATCACGAATCCCGTCTGCGGAGGAGATGAGGGTGGGGCGGCACGACACCGGGCACCAACCGTGCCTGGCGCCAAGGCGAACGACGCCCTCCGGATCGGGAACCTACACAGCGTGATCACAGCAGCAGCACACTTTGACGAGAATGGCCAGAAACAGTGCCCGGACGAATTGCCGGACCGGACACCGAAGCGAGGAAGGTGGTGGCGGGATCACCGACAGGTGGTCGATGCGATGGCGTGGAAGTTCCAGACCGGCTCGCAGTGGGTGCACCTGCCCGCCGAGTACGGCTCGTGGAAGGGCGTTTGCACCAGGCTGCGGAACCGGGCGATCGACGGCACGTGGGGGCGGGTCTTCACGGCTCCACCGGCCGCAGACAGCCGCTGCCGACCGCTGTGCTTCGTCGTCAGCCGGCTGTCTATCGGCTGACGTGCGGCGATGGTTGTGGCCGGGCGACCAGGAGGGTCGCACCATCGGGGTCGGCCGGTTCGAGTTCGATGGCGCGGCGTAGTTGTTCCATGCGTTGGGGCAGGGGGTGCCAGCCGGGTTCTGCGGCCATCTCGGTGTTGAGGTCGTGGATTGCACGGGCGTAGGCGCGGGCCAGGCCGCGGAAGTGCAGGGGCAGGCCGGGGCGGGGGTGACCGCTGGGGGCGATGCTCACCCATAGGGCGTCGGTGGTCTCGTTGTCCGGGCCGACGGGTCGGGTGGTGTCGCGTGCGACGAGGTGGGCGCGGACGGTGAGCCAGTGGCGCAACGCGGCTCGGGTGGGGCCGGACAGGGCGACTGTTTCGATGGCGGGCGTGGTGTGCGGGTTGCGGTGCTGGGGGAGTCGGGTGAGGCGGATCGTGCCGCGGTGCAGGTCGACGTCGTCCGTGCGCAGGGTGCAGAGTTCGCCGGCGCGGCAGCCGGTGTCCAGCACGGTGCCGATGATGGCGAGGATCCGGCTGCGGGAGTCGGATCGGCCGGGGCGGGCGGAGTGTTCCAAGTGGCCGATAAGAATGCTGCGCGGGCGGGCGGCGACCACGGGCCGGAGCGCGACCCGCGGCGGGTTGCGCTCCGGGAGCGTGACGGCGATGCCGGCCCGGGCGCCGAGGATGCGGAGGCAGTCCTCCCGGACGCGCATGGACGCCGGTGAGGCCTGGCCTGGTCGTGCGGCGGGCTTGCGCCGCAGCAGGCCCCGCTCGGCGGCGGTGAGGTAGGCGGAGAGGGTGTCCGGGGCGAAGAGCAGGGCGAGTGAGTCGGCGGCCGTGGGCCCGAGCGCGCCCAGCTCCAGGGCGGTGCGCAGTTCGCCGGCGACCCAGCGCAGCTGCTTCGCCCGGGACGTGCCGGTCGGCGGTTCGCAGGCACACTCGACGAGGGCGTCCAGCGACTCGACCGAGGGTGCTGCTGTCGTCGGGGCGTCAGCCATGAGGTCACCCTAGCGGCGGGGCGGGGCGGGGGAGGTCCCGGATCTAATAACTGGCCTGAAGCAAGATCATCGATGGGGGTGCGGGCGGCATGGTGGCCGTTTTCTCCAGCCTCCTCCGTTCGGTGGTGACCGTCCTTCGGCAACCGGGGAGGGGCGCGCCAGGGCATTCGTTGGTTCTCGCGGCGGCACCCGACGATGACTTCCCGGACTCCGCGAGTGTCCCGATCGGTTCTGATGCACCGTCGGCAATCGGATCGAGGGTGCGGCGGATCCGGCCGCCGCACCCCCGATGGGCGAACCCCCGGGTCAGCGCACGTTCCCCCGGGGCTTGAGGGGGATTCCCGGGAGCTCAGGGGCGGGCAGGCGGTCGCCCGGGTAGCCTTCGACGGCGCCGAAGCGGTCGGGGTTCGCGGAGCTCATCCACTCCTCGCGGGCTCGGGTGATGTCCTCGTGGGACCGCCCGATGAAGTTCCACCACATGACGATCCGCTCCTGGAAGGGCGTGCCGCCGAGCAGGACCAGCCGGGCGTCGGTTCCGCCGGTGTTGGTGAGGGTGAGTGCGGTGCGGCCGGGGGCGACGTAGCCGAGGTCGGCGGGGCGCAGCGGGGTGTCGAGGAGGCGGACGTCGCCGCTGTCGACGAGCAGGCCGTGTTCGAAGGCGGGGTCGACGTCGAGGGTGACGGTGGCCTGCGGGCGCAGGGTCAGCTCGGCGCCGAGCAGCGGGGTGAAGGTGGGGACGGGGGAGGTGTCGCCGGCGAGGGTGCCGAGGAAGACCCGGGCCTCGCCGCCGTCCAGGGGGACCGGGCGGGGCGCGTGGTGGCGGAAGTCGCGCCCGGTGTGCCGGTGCTCCTCGGGCAGGGCGACCCACAGCTGTACGCCGTGCAGGACGGTGGTGGCCGGGGTGGAGACCTCGGAGTGGGCGATGCCGCGGCCGGAGGTCATCAGGTTGACCTCGCCCGGCCGGACGTGGGCGTGCACGCCGAGGCTGTCCCGGTGTTCGATCTCGCCAGTGAACAGCCAGCTCACGGTCTGCAGCCCGGTGTGCGGGTGCGGGGCGACGTCCATGCCGCCGGTGCTCGCGACGTCGTCGGGTCCGTAGTGGTCGACGAAGCACCAGGCGCCGATCATGGTTCGGGAGCGCTGCGGCAGGGTGCGGCGTACGGTCATCGCGCGCGGGCCGCCGAGCGGTACGTCCCGGGCGGGCAGGACCTCCACCCGCGGGTCGGCGGCAGGTGGCTGGACGAGGTCGGTCTCGGCGGTGCTCACGGGTGGGCCCTCCCAGGTGCCAATTAGTTCTATATTCAACTATCATGCCATGGCAGAGTGGCGGGCGACAGCATGATCAGCCTAAGGAGTCCAGGTGAGTGATGTGACGGTGGTTCCGACGGACCGGCGGGTGTTCATCGACAAGCAGAGCCCCCGGGCGTACCAGGCGCTGCTGGCCGCCGCCGAGGCGGCCCGCGAGGTCGCGGCCGACGCCGGGCTGGACCGCCGACTGATCGAGCTGGTCAACCTCCGCGTCTCGCAGATCAACGGCTGCGCCTACTGCCTGCACGTGCACACCAGGGCCGCGATCCGCGAGGGCGAGACCACCCAGCGCCTGGGCGTGCTCCCGGCCTGGCGCGACACCGAGGTGTTCAGCGACCGGGAGCGGGCCGCGCTCGGGCTGGCCGAGGCGACCACCGCCCCGGCGGACGCGGCGCTCCAGGAGGCCGCGTACGGCGTGGCGCGCGAGGTGCTGAGCGACGAGGAGATCTCCGCGGTGGTCTGGGTGGCGATCGCCATCAACTCCTTCAACCGGGTGTCCATCCTGAGCAAGCACCCGGTCCGCCCGGCCCCGGCCCGGTAGCCGGGCCTGCCGGAGGGCCTCCGCCTTCCACCGGAGGGCCTCCCCCTTCCGGCGGACGCCCTCCGTTGCCGGGCGTACGGCCGGCTCCTCCCGGCGGAGGATGACCGGCCGTCAGCGGTGCGGCGAGGCTGGGCGGTACGGGCGAGGAGCTGCTCGCCGACGGCGAAGGTGGGGTCGCATGGCACGTCGAACGGTTTCCGCGCTGGTGGGGGCGGTCTGTCTGGCACTGGCCGGGTCGGTGGTCTCGGCCGGTGCGGCGGGTGCGGCCGAGACCGCGGGCGGGCGGCCGGGTTCCGGCGATCCGCGGGCGGCGGCCCTGCGGGCGCTGACCGAGGCGGGTGCGGTCGGGGCGATCGCGGAGGTCAGGGACGGGAACGGGGCCTGGCGCGGGGCGTCCGGCGTCTCCGACCTGGCCACCGGCGCGCCGGTCCGCGCGGACGGACGGTTCCGGGCCGGCAGCGTCACCAAGATGTTCACCGCCACCACGGTGCTCCAGCTGGTCGGGGAGCGGCGGGTCGGCCTGGACGAGCCGATCGAGCGGTACCTGCCCGGGCTGGTCCCGAACGGCGACCACATCACCGTCCGCCAGCTGCTCAACCACAGCTCCGGGCTCTGGGACTCCACCAACGAGAAGGGCGGGGTGTTCCCCGACCTGGGCGACCCGGCGGCCTTCCGCGACTGGCTGGACCAGGGCGGCCTGACCCGGTCCATCACCCCGGCCCAGGTGGTGGCCGCCTCGGTCGCGCACGCGCCCGACTTCCCGCCGGGCGCCAGGTTCGGCTACTCCAACGTCAACTACACCCTGCTCGGCATGATCATCGAGAAGGTGACCGGCCACGGCTACGCCCAGGAGGCCACCGCGCGCATCCTGCGCCCGCTCGGCCTGAACGGCACCTACTTCCCGGGCTCCGCCACCGGTATCCGGGGCCCGCACGCGCACGCCTACTGGACGGTGCCCGAGGGCCCCGCCCCGGAGGACCGCAGCGACCGGGACGTGACGGTGGCGAGCGTCACCTGGGCGAACTCGGCCGGCGAGCTGATCTCCACCCTGGGCGACCTGAACCGCTTCGAGAAGGCCCTGCTGGGCGGCCGGCTGCTGCCGCCGGCACTGCTGAAGGAGATGACCACGACCACCCCGATCGAGGTCGAGGGCGTGCCGACCCAGTTGGGCTACGGGCTCGGGCTGGCCGGCTGGCAGCTCTCCTGCGGCCGGGTCTACGGGCACGACGGCTCGGTGCCCGGGTACAGCACCCAGCTGTGGAGCTCGGGCGACCGGCAGGTGTCGCTGTCGGTCACCCAGCGCGGCGACGGGACGCAGATCGTGGCGCAGCTGCAGGCGGAGGCGGGCTTCCTGGAGCAGGCCTTCTGCGGCACCGGGCAGGGCGCGGGCTCGGCGCACGGGCCGGCCGCCGTGGCGCCGAAGCTGGGCTGAGCGCCTGCCGGTCCCCGGTTTCACCGCTCCGGTTCGTCCTCGCAGGTCGTTGACCGCGGGGGCGGGCCGGAGCGGTGCCGTTTCGGCCGTCTGCCGTCCGACGGTCGGCAGGAGCCGTCGGCGATCTTCAGGCCGCGCGGCGCTGTTCCGCCAGGTAGTCGTGGACGGGCGTGGCGGGGGAGAGGGTGAGGTCGGTGAGGATGTGGCTGGCCGAGACGACCTCCAGGACCGGCAGGTCGGCCAGCGGTGCCATGACGTGTGCGGAGAGCTGGAGGCGGGCGGGGCCGGTCCAGGCCTCCTTGACGGTGACGTCGGTGATCCGGGTGCGGACCAGGTCGCAGACCCGCAGGCCGCCGGTGTAGTCGGGGACGATCTTCACCCCGTACGTGGGCACGGTGATCTGCTCGCGCGCCTCGGCCGGGTCCAGCGGCTGCCACTTGTAGGCCATGGTCGCGGTGGCGACGCGCTGGCTGCCGTGGTCGAGGGTGCCGACCAGGGCGCCGGCCTCGGTGAAGAGGCGGGGCGCGCCCATCACCTTGGGGTAGACGCTCAGCTCACGGCCGGCGGCGGTGGCGGCGAAGTTGTCGAGGTACATGGCGTGCAGGTACTCGCCCTCCTCGTCCCCGTACCGGACCGGGACGACCTGCCCGGCCTCGACGTACGGCCCGAAGCCGTCTACCTCGCCCATCTTCATGACCTCGAAGCGGACCAGCGGCTCGTCGATCTCCAGCGGTTCGGGGACGACCGCGCGCAGCGCCTCGGGGTCGGTCCGGTAGACGACGTTCAGGTACTCGCGGTCGGTGAAGCGGGTGGCGCGGGGCGGGTAGACGGGGGCGGTCAGCGGGGTGGTGGCGTGGCGGACGACCTGGTCGGGGCGCATCGGGGGCTCCTTCGCGGTGGCGGGTTGCTTGGTCTCCTCAAACGGATACCATGTGTATCGGATACATCGTGCATCCGATTGAGGCCGTGGTGCAAACGGTGCAACCGTGCGGGATCCCCCGTGCGGCACGGCCCTCGGAGCGCGGCACAGCCAAGGAAGTGATCTCGATGCCGTTCACCGTCCCCAACCCCACCGGCCGACCCGTCGCCGTCGTCGGAGCCGGCACCCTCGGGCGCCGCATCGCCCTGATGTTCGCCACCGGCGGCGGGGAGGTCCGGATCTACGACCCCTCGGCCGAGCAGCTCGCGGCCGCCCGCGGCTACGTCGAGGAGCAGCTGCCCGCCGTCGCCGCCGCGGTCGGCGGGGGAGTGCCGGGCACCGTCGCCGTCAGCGGCGACCTCGCCGAGGCGCTGCGCGGCGCCTGGCTGGTGATCGAGGCGGTGCCCGAGCGCCCGGAGCTCAAGCGGCGGGTCTTCGCCGACCTGGACCGGGCCGCCGACCCGGACGCCGTCCTCGGCAGCAACTCCTCGTCCTACCCGACCAGCCGCTTCGTCGACTGCGTGCGCGAGCCGGAGCGCCTGGTCAACATCCACTTCTACATGCCGCCGACCCAGAACGCGGTGGACGTGATGTCCAGCGGCCGCACCGACCGGGCCGTCATCGACCTGCTGCTGGCCGAACTCCCGCGCCACGGCCTGTTCCCGTTCGAGGCGCGCAAGGAGAGCACCGGCTTCATCTTCAACCGCATCTGGGCGGCCATCAAGCGCGAGTCCCTCGCCGTGGTCGCCGAGGGCGTCGCCACGGCCGAGGAGGTGGACGCCATGTGGTCCGTCAACACCGGCCTGCGCGGCGGCCCGTTCCGCGCGATGGACCAGGTCGGCCTGGACGTCGTGCTCGACATCGAGGAGCACTACGCCGCCGAGCGCCCCGGTCTGCCCACCGGCCCCCGCGAGCTCCTGGCGGAGTACGTCGGGGACGGCCGGCTCGGCGTCAAGTCCGGGCACGGCTTCTACGACTACGGCCCGGGAGACGGCGCGGCGGCCGCCTGAGAAAGTGTTGGGTTACCGGGTGATCACTCGTTCATGAGGTCGTCGGCGAGGCGGCGTGCTGCTTCGGTCTCGATGGGGCCGCGCGGTTCGATCGTCTCGCCGGCGAGGCGGGCGGCCATGAGCCGGATCATGGCGACCTTGATCATCGCTTCGGCGTGCGCGGTCTTGCGCTCGTAGTCCCGTGCCAACCGTCTGCACCGTCCCAGCCAGGAGAATGTCCGCTCGACCACCCACCTGCGGGGCAGCACCTGGAAGCCTTTCACATCCGCGTTGCGCGGTACCGCGACGATCTCCAGGCTCTCGTGCCCGGCGGCCCAGCCGACGAGCCCGGAATCGACGACGTTGACGTAGCCGCCGTCGACCCAGACCAGCCCGACCCGCGGGAACAGCTCCCGGATGCCGGCGAGGACCAGCTTCGCGCCCGCCCGGTCCTGGACCGAGGCCGAGTGCACGACCGCCCGCAGGACGAGGCCGCAGGTGTCCACGAGCAGGTGCCGCTCGCGGCCCCGCACGCGCTTGCCCGCGTCGTAGCCGATCGCCTGCCCGCCCTGACGGCTGCGGGCCGACTGCGAGTCGAGCACGGCCGCCGACGGCTCCGGATCCCGGCCGTCCGCCACCCGCACCCTGTCGCGCAGCGCGTCATGGACACGGTTCCAGGTGCCGTCGGCCGTCCAGGAACGGAACCAGCGGTAGGCCGCGTCCCACGGGGCGAGGTCGTGCGGCACCAGCCGCCACGCACACCCGCTGACCAGCACGTACAGCACGGTGTCCACGACCAGCCGATGCGGGAACTTCAGCGGCCGACCACCCCGGCGCGGATCCCGCTCCGGCAGCAGCGGCTCGATCACCGCCCACTGAGCGTCCGTCAACGACGAGTCGTAGGAAGGCTTGCACGAGCAGACACACATGGCGGTGATCTTCGCGGAAACTCGACCGCGAAGATCACCGCCCGAACATCACGTCACGCAGTTGATCAGTTACCCAACACTTTCTGAGGCGGCGGCGAAAGGGCCGGGCGGGTGCCGGGCGCTCCCGGCGAGGCGGGCACCCGGGCGAGGCGCCAACCCGGCTCGGGCGCCCGGGAAAACGGGTGGCGACCCGTCCCGGCGACGGTGAGAATGCACCGGTGATCCCCTCGCCGCTGTCTCCCGTCCAGGATCCCCGCGCCTGGTCAGTCGCCCCGGACTATCCGGGGATGGGGGGCCTGGTCGCCGGCCTGGAGGTGCCCGCCGGAGCCGCGGCGGGCGTCATGAGCGCACTGGAGACCTCCCGGGAACTCGTCCGGCACTCCTACTACCGCTACGAGTTCGCCACCGTCGCCGTCCCCCACGCGCTGTTCGCCCTGGAACAAGTCCTCGTCGACCGGCTGGCCGCCGAGGAGCCGCTCGGCGAACTGGTCGGGCAGGCCGTCGCCGAGGGGCTCCTCGCCGCCGGGCTCGCCGCCGGACTCGCGCCCGGCCTGCGGTTGCGCGAAGGGCTCGCACGCGGCGCGGCGACGAGCGACGCCATCACCCCGACGCGCGCCGTCGAGCTGGTGCGCGCCGTCTTCGACGCCGTGTCCGTGCTCCTCGGCCCGCCCGTGGTGGCGGACCCGGCCGACCCGGCCGCGGACGGGGGACGCGCCGCGGACCGGCTCGCCCGGCTGTGGGAGGAGCACCGGCGGGCTCCGTTCCCCAGGAGCTTCCTCGCGGTGGAGATCGCGGGGGTGGACCTCACCATCCTGGACGACGCGGTCGGCGCCGCCGTGTTCCGGGAGCAGTACCGAGAGTTCGACGACCGCAGCATCTCCGATCTCTGGCACCGCATCGCCGACCTCGACAAGGTCGTGCCGTTGATCGACGAGCAGTACTGCCGCGAGTACTTCGCCAGGCTCCGGACGGTGGCCGGGCTGGTGGCGGAGCGCCACCTCCCGCCCGCGACCTGATCCCGCGCCCGACCACGCGGACCGCGCGGACCGGCGCCGGGCCCGCCCGCCCGTAGACTGGGCCGGGCCGCCCGGCGGCACCGTCCAGCGAAGAACGAGAGCCGAGGACCGCAGTTCGTGCCCAAGTCACCCACGAAGCGGCGCCCGCTGACCGTCGCCGCCCTCAACGACAGCGCCCTCGCCCTGTTCACCGAGCACGGCTTCCACGCCACCTCGATCCGCGACATCGTCGCCCGGGCGGGGCTCACCCGGGGCGCCTTCTACTCCAACTACCAGGACAAGGAAGAGCTGTTCCTCGCCCTCTACGACCAGCAGATCGACCGGCTGCTCGACGACCTGCGGGCCGCTTTCGCGGACGCCGGGCCGGGCCAGGACCTCCCGTCCCGGCTGCTGCGCGAGCTGGCCGGGCGGCGGCGGGAGGACGAGGGCTGGTTCCTGCTCTCCATGGAGTTCACCCTGCACGCGGCCCGCCACCCGGAGGTCGCCCGCAGCCTCGCCGAGCACGAGGCCCGGCTGGTCGACGGGCTGGTGGAGCTGATCGAGGAGACCTCCGAGCCCACCTCGCGGGTCCGCCCGCGCGACCTCGCCCGGCTGCTGGTCATCCTGCACGAGGGCGCCACCGCGATGCGGCTGACCGAGGAGGCCCGCGGTGAACTCGCCGAGTTCCCGGAGGAACTCCTCCACCAGGTCGTGGACGGGCTGTTCCACGCCGGCGCCCGCTGAGCGGGCCGCGTCCGGCCCCGGGGTTCCAGCCGGCGTCCCGGGTGCGTACGGTGATCCGGACATTCATCGGAGAGGGGTGCGGTCCATGACCGAGGCGGCGGGCAGCGTGGACGGGAGGGGCGCGGCGGACGTGACGCTGAACCTCTGGCGCCGACCGCTCGACGAGGTGCCGGCCGAGGTGTGGGAGCGCACGGAGCTGACCGTGCTCATCCTCGCCGACACCGGCATCCGCGAACTCCCGCCCGGGATCGGCCGGTTGGCCGCGCTGCGGACCCTCGACCTCGGCCACAACCGGCTCGCCGGACTCCCCGATGAGCTCTGCGACCTCACCGGGCTCGGGGACTTCCTCTACCTGCACGACAACGAGCTGACCGCCCTGCCCGAGGAGATCGGACGGCTCACCGCGCTGCGCTACCTCAACGTGGGCGAGAACCGGCTCACCGAACTCCCGTCCACCGTCGGCGGCCTGACCTCACTGGTCGAGCTGCGCGCCCAGCACAACCGGCTCACCGCGCTGCCGGAGTCGATCGGCGGCCTCGGTGCGCTGCGCGAACTGTGGCTGCGCGGAAACGAGTTGGCCGCCCTTCCGGAATCCGTAGGCCGACTGGGCGAGCTGCGCGAGCTGGAACTCCGGGAGAACGCCCTCACCGAACTGCCGGCCGTGCTCGCCGGGCTTCCGCGGCTGCGCCGCCTCGACCTGCGCGGCAACCGGATCACCGAACTGCCCGACTGGCTGGCCGACCCGGGCGCGCTGCCCGCACTGGAGAAGCTGGACCTGCGGTGGAACGAGGTACGGCCCTCGGCCCGGCTGCTGGCGGCGCTCGCCGCACGCGGGTGCGTCACGCTCCACTGAGCCGCCGGAAACCGAGCCGCCGGAAACCGAGCCGCCGGAAGCCCGGTCCGGAAAAGATCACCGCGGGCGGCGCGGAGCTGTTACCGTGGAACGCATGAAGCGCGCTGCACTCGCCACGACGACGCCGGAGAGAGTCCCGGCGCGCTGACTGCTGACCTAGTCCGAAGCCCCGGGGCCGAGTGCCCCGGGGCTTCGCCGTTCCCGGACCCACTCGCCCCCGCAGACCGAGTGGAGACCACCCTCATGCACGACCGCCGGCCGCACGACCACGCCCACCAGCCGCAGGCTCACCCGGCGCACGACCACCGCAAGCTCGGCCGCGAACTCGACCTGTTCGACACCGACCCGCTGATGGGCTCCGGCCTGCCGTACTGGCTGCCCGACGGCGCCGCGATCCGGCACTCCCTGGAGGAGTTCATCCGCGGCCGCGAGCGCCGGGCCGGCTACCGCCACGTCTACTCCCCGGTGCTCGGCAAGCGCGAGCTGTACGAGATCTCCGGCCACTGGGCGCACTACCGCGAGGACATGTTCCCACCCATGGAACTCGGCTCCGAGGAGATGGTGCTGCGCCCCAGCCTCTGTCCGCACCACGCCCTGATCTACCGCTCGCGCCCGCACAGCTACCGGGAACTTCCGCTGCGCATGGCCGAGTTGGGTGGCATGTACCGCTCCGAGCTGTCCGGGGTGCTGGGCGGGCTGACCAGGGTCCGGGCGATCCAGCTGAACGACGCCCACGTCTTCTGCACCCCGGAGCAGGCGGCCGACGAGGCCGTCGCCGCACTGGAGTTGATCCGTGAGGCGCACCGGGCGCTGGGCGTCGTACCGGTCCGCTACCGCCTCTCACTGCCCGGCGCGGGCGGCAAGTACGTGGCGGACCCGGCGCTCTGGGAGCGGGCCGTCGCGCTGCTCACCGAGGTGCTGGAGCGGTCCGGGGTGCCGTTCGAGGCGGCGGAGGGCGAAGCCGCGTTCTACGGGCCCAAGATCGACGTGCAGATCGCCGACGGTGCCGGGCGCGAGTTCACCCTCTCCACCGTGCAGATCGACTTCCACCAGCCCGAGCGGTTCAACCTGCACTACATCGGCGCGGACGGCGCCAAGCACCGGCCGGTGATGGTGCACCGCAGCGTGATCGGCAGCGTCGAGCGGGTGGTCGCCCATCTGATCGAGCTGTACGGCGGCGCGTTCCCGGCCTGGCTCGCGCCCGTCCAGGTCGTGCTGCTGCCGGTCTCGGAGGCCGAACTGCCGCAGGCCGAACGGTTCCGGCAGCGCTGCCTGGACCTCGGGCTGCGCGCCGAGGTCGCCGGCCCCGAGCACGGCAGCCTCGGTGCCCGGATCCGCGGGGCCCGGCTGGTGCCCTACCAGGCGGTGATCGGGGCGAAGGAGGCGGTGGACGACCGGGTCGCGCTGCGGCTGCGGGACGGCCGACGGCTGGAGCCGCTGGCGGCCGAGGAGGCGTGGGCACGGATCGGCGCGCTGGTGGCGGCGTGCGACGCGGAGCTGTGGGCGGAGGGTGCCTCCCCGGTGGCCTGAGCGTCGGACCCTGCGGCGGACGCGACCTCCGCCGCCGCGGCGCCACCGGCCGGCGGCGGGGCCGACGGCCGTCCACGCGGCGGCGTCGGTACGACTAGTGCGGCGCGCGGTGTGTCGGCCGGGCCGTGGGTGGCGGCCGCCCGTCGAATGGGCCGGGCGGTCCGGTCCACGGCCGCCCGCTGTCCCCACCCGTACGGAGGTACGCCCGATGCGCATCCCACGCGGCTTCGCCGCTCCCGCCCTGGCCGGCTGTCTGGCTCTCGCCGGGGCAGTGGCCGCCACTCCGGCCGACTCGGCCGAGCTGCGCCCGCTGCCCAGCCCCGCCGTCCAGTACTGCGCCGCGGTGCTCGGGCACGTTCCCGGCGCCGACGCCGCGTCGCAGGCCCTCGGGCGGGCCTGCTCGTCGGACTTCCGGGTCGATCAACTCGCGCAGGACGGAGGCGGGTTCGAGGCCTCCGGATTGCCGGGCCGCCGCGCGCTGCCGATGGAGTAGCTCCGGCCGGGGCGCCGCGCCGACCGGCGGCGTCGATCGGCCGCGTCAACAGGCCCCGTCGATCGGCGGCGTCGATCGGCCGCGCCGCACGAGGCGCGAGTTCCGGGCGGCGCGGGCCGGTCAGTAGGACTGGAGCTCGATCAAGCGGCCGTCCGGGTCGCGCAGATGGGCGCTGCGCAGGGTGGGGCCCCACTCCGGGCGGTCGGCCGCCGGACCGGCCGGGGTGCCGCCGTGGCGCAGGCAGAGGTCGAGGGCGGCGTCCACGTCGTCCACCCGGAGCACCAGCATCGCGGCGTCCTGTGCGGGTGCGGCGTGGACGGGCGGCTCGGCGGTGCCGAGGGTGGCGGCCATCGCGGAGCGGTCGAAGAGGGCCAGAAGGGTCTGGTCGGCGAGGTCCCAGCTGGCGTACGGGCCTTCGGGTGCGCCCTTGGCCAGGGTGGCGCCGGTGAGCGGCGGGAGGACGGCGCGGTAGAAGGCGAAGCACTCGGCGAAGCGGGTGACGAGCAGGCGGGAGTACAGGGCGTCCACGGGCGAACTCCTGGCAGGGAGGGGCGGTTTCGGAATCAGTGGGTCGGCACCCACTATAGGGAGAGACCCTAGACTGCCGCCATGGCCTCCGAGAACTCCGAGAACCCGCTCCCTGTCGCCGAGCTTCCTCCGACCCTGCTGGACCTCAGCACCTACCTGCTCTCCCGGGTCGGCAAGGCGGCGCGCGGCCGGCTCGCCGAGCAGTTGGCCGAACGCGGCCTGCGGCTCTGGGACATGGCGGTGCTGGCCGCGCTCGCCGACTTCGGCCCGCAGGCCCAGCGGGACCTGGTGCGGCGGCTGGCCATCGACCCGAGCGACCTGGCCAAGGTCGCCGACCAGCTCGCCGCCGCCGGGTACGTCGAGCGCGCCAGGGACCAGGCCGACCGGCGGCGGGTCTCGGTCTCGGTCACCGACGCCGGGCGGGCGCTGCTCGCCGAACTGGACGCGCGGGCACGGGCGGTGCAGGACGAGGTGCTCGCGCCGCTGGACGCGGGGGAGCGGCAGGTATTGCAGGGGTTGCTGCTGCGGGTGCACCACGGGTTGGGGGAGCGGCGCAGCGGTCTGTGACCGTACGCGGGCCGGTCGCCCCGGGCGGCGGGGTCGGGAGACGGGCTGCCCGGGGCCGTGGCGTCAGGAGGCGGGCTGCCCCGGGCGGCGGGCGCCGGCGAACTCGCCCGCCCAGCGCGGGATGTCGAGCACGTTCTCGACCCGGGCGACCAGGGTGCCCGTCCGCTCGGCGTGGATCATCGCGCCCCCGCCGACGTGGATCCCGACGTGGTGCAGCGGAGCGTCGGGGCGGGAGAAGAACAGCAGGTCGCCCGGGGCGAGCGCGTCGCGCGGCACGGGGGCGCTGAGGTCGAACTGCGCGACGGTGTAGTGCCCGAGCTCGACGGTGCCGTGGCTGGCCCGGTACCAGCAGTAGAGCGACAGGCCGCTGCAGTCGAAACCGACCGTCTTCTCACCCATGCACTCGCCGTTCAGCCAGCCGTTCTCCTCGTCGCAGAAGCCGAGGCTGGCGCCCAGCCGGTCGCCACCGCCCCAGGCGTACGGCACGCCGAGCTGGCTCGCGGCCACGTCGGCGACCCGTCGGCCCAGTGCGGCGACCGGCACCGAGCGGGCCGACTCGGGCGCGGCGTCGGACGCCGCCTGGGCGGCCGGGCCGAGCGCGGGGACGAGGCCCGCCCCGAGTGCGAGGCCGAGCATGCGGCGCCGACGGAATCCGGAGGCCTGGTCGCGGTCGGACGGTTGGGGCTCCATGGCGGTGCCTCCCGGTGCTGGAGATCGGCGGGCGCGCG
Source organism: Kitasatospora sp. NPDC114501 (assembly GCF_055633695.1). Lineage (NCBI taxonomy): Bacteria > Bacillati > Actinomycetota > Actinomycetes > Kitasatosporales > Streptomycetaceae > Kitasatospora > Kitasatospora sp. NPDC114501. The sequence goes on from NZ_JBVKDS010000013.1 coordinate 50,232, forward strand.
GGGCGTGGTGCCGGGCGCACGCACCAGGATTCCGCTCCGACGGGTCGGTCCGCCATCACCCGCAACGGTGAATCGCGGACGCACGGGCCGTCAACGGAAGGGAGTTCGCCGGTAGGTGATTTGACGGTCGCTCAGGAGAGGCCGACGATGAGCGCGAGGTGGAAGCCGGACCGGGCCGGACGGCCTGGGTGGGGCGGGTCCGGCCCGGTTCCGTCGGGTCGGTCAGGACTCGGCGAGCAGGGCGTCCAGCTTCTGGTAGCCCTCGACCACGCCGTGCTCCATGCCGCTGGCCAGGATGGCGTCCCGGGCCGCCAGGCTGTCGACCACCGACAGCACGGTGACGCGGGTGCGGCCCTCCCCGGCGGGCTCGAAGGTGGCGGTCTCCAGCGAGACGCCGTCCGGAACGCCCTCGTAGGTGAAGGTCTGCACCAGTCGGTCGGCCGCTCGGACCTCGTGGAAGGAGCCGTAGAAGGCCGCGATCTCCTGGCCGTCGCGGTGCGCCGAGTAGCGGTAGTGCCCGCCCGTCCGCCCGTCCCAGGTGTCGATCTTCATGTCGAGGTCCTTCGGGCCGAGCCAGCGCACGACCAGCTCGGGATCGATCCAGGCCCGGAACACCCGCTCCTGCGGCGCGTCGAACTCGCGGACGATCCGGATGGTGGGCAGCTGGGGGTCCGCCTCGATGCGGGTCTCGGGGCCGGTGGTGGAGGTCATGACGGGGCTCCTTCGCTCTGCTCGGGTCGGTCGTTCTCTTCGGTGTGCCGAGTGTCCGGCGCAGGTCCGGCGGGTTCGTCGTCGTCGCCCAGGTCGGCGAGCAGGGCGTCCAGTCGGCCGAACCGCTCCTCCGCCTGGCGCCGGTACCGCTCGATCCAGCTCGTCATCAAGTCGAACACCTGGGGCTCCAGATGGCACGGCCGTCGCTGTCCGTCCCGGCTGCGGCTCACCAGGCCCGCCTCCTCCAGCACCTTCAGGTGCTTGGAGACGGCCTGAAGGGACATCGCGTAGGACTCGGCCAGTTCGCCGACGCTCGCGTCCCGGATCGCCAGCCGGGCGACGATGTCCCGCCGGGTCGGATCTGCCAGCGCGACGAACGCCCGGGACAGCTGGTCGACGGCCACCGCACACCCCTGTTCCTATTCAACCGATCGGTTGAGAACAACGCTACTCCACCCGCCGGGCGTATTCAACCGATCGGTTGAGGAGCTGGCCGCCGCGGACGGGGCGTCGACCGTTCCGGCACCGACTCGGACGCCTGGATCCCCGACACCGCCCTCGCGTGACACCCCGGTGCCCGCGGCGACGGCCCCAGCGACCGCCCCCGGCGGGGCTACGCGGTCGCGCAGTCCAGGACCCGCCCGTCGGCCGTACCGACGAGCAGGCGGCCGGGCCCGGTGGCGGTCAGGGCGGTGGGGACGACGAGGACACCGGCGACGGTCAGCCGGTGGCGCCGGAGCGGGCCGCCGGTGCGCAGGTCCAGGGCGAGGACGTCGCTGTTGCGGTAGGCGAGGTAGGCCGTGTCCGGGTCGATGTCGAGATCGGTGGCGATGTGGTCGGCCCGGAAGATCCAGCGGGGCGTGCCGTCGGTGGCCGTGCGGCGGACGACGAAGGAGCCGCCGGGCTGTAGCCCGTGGCCGTGGTGGACGGTGCCGGCGTGCACCAGGTCGCCGTCGTCGGTCTCCGCGCCCGGGCCGGGGAAGTGGGTCTCCCCGGGCTCCCAGGAGAGCGGGAACAGGGGCCGGACGCCCGCGCCCCCGGGGGAGCGCACCGAGAGCCGGCACGGCTCCGAGCCCCGGCCGGCCGGTGGGGCCTCGGTGACGTAGTCCCGGCTGCCGTGCCGGATCCGCAGGCGATCGTGCGGGTCGACGTGGTCCACGGTCCGGTGCCCGATCAGCAGGCCGTCGGGGAGGGCGGTGCGCCCGGGCAGCTCCGGGTCGTCCTCGTCCCGGGCGAGGGTGGCCAGGACCGCGCCGTCCGGCAGTTCCTCGACGGCGAGGACGTGCCGCCGGGCCTCCCAGTCCGGGCTCAGGGCGGACAGCGCCCGGTGGGCGTCGTCGCGTCCGTCGGGGCGCGGGGCCGGGACCCGGGGGCCGGCCAGGTCGGCGGCGGTGAGCGAACGCGGTGCGACGGCGCGCCAGTCGGGCCGCCGCACCACGGCGACGTGGCCCTCGACGTGCGCCTTCCGGTCCTTCCAGTCGTCGGGCGGGGCCATCAGCACGCGCAGGGCCCGGCCGTCGAGCCAGCTCAGTCCGAGGACCTCGCGGCCGAAGTGGTGCTCGATGAGGGAGGCGGTCGTGCCCGTCTCCCAGTCGAGCAGGAGCAGCTCGCCCTCGAAGAGGTAGCCGCCGTCGTACCGGCCGGTGCCGACGGCGAGCAGGGGCGCATCGGGGTGGAAGGCCAGCGCGCGCACCGGGAAACGCGTCCGGAGCACGGCCCGGCAGCCGAGGTCGCCCGTGCCGTACACGCCCACCGTCGCCGTCCCGGCGAACCCGCGTTCGCCGGCGACGGCGAGCAGACCGCGCCCCTCGTGGGACACGGCGAGGACGGGCCGGCCGACCTCGGCGAACGGGCGGTCGCCGAGGACGCGGAGGACGCGGAGCGGGGAGGTCATACCGGAATCCTCCCAGCCGACGGCGCCGGGCCGGCGGTGGGGTGCGGACGCGCCCGGTGGCCGGGCGGACCTCAGGAACCGCCGAGAAGGTGCCGGGCCTCCTGGTCGGCGGGGCCCGGCACCAGGGGTGCGACGACGTTCCGGGCCGGGCCGGTGGTGTCGTCGTAGTCGTAGTCGTCGTCCGAGTTCACCGAGGCGGTGATCGAGCCCGTCGCCCAGGAGACCAGGCCGAGGATCAGGAAGAGCACGAGCAGGCCGCGCCCGGCGCCGCTCAGGACCAGCGGGCGGGTGGCCGACACCGGGCCGCCCGGCTCGCTGCCCGGCTCGTCGCCGAACAGCCGCTTGGGGTAGGCGGACGAGAGCATCACCAGGTAGGCGGTGAAGCGCATCCGGTAGCGCAGGATCGCGGTCGTCGCCTCGTACAGCGGCTGCGGCATCCGGCCCAGGACCAGCACCACCAGCCACAGGACGAACGACACCGCCCACCACCCCGCGAACACCAGGCCCTGCACGATCGAGGCCGGGATGACGAGGAGGACGCGGAAGAGCACGGCGAGCCGGTTCAGCTCGCCCGGCCGCAGCCCGACCCGCACCGGATGGTCGGGCGCCTCGAAGCGGAACGGCGGGTAGCGGTCCACGGTGAGCATCAGGTACGCGGTGACGCGGGTCTCGTACGGGACGAACGCGGCGAGGTAGGCCGCCGCGAAGCCGGGCAGCCGGCCGAGCACCAGCGCGCCGAACCACCCGATGACGGTGACGAGGAACGCCACCACCGACAGCACCCACACCACCACGAACTGGGGGATCAGCAGCAGCGCGCGCAGCAGCACCGTCCAGCGGTTCTGCGAGCCGGGCGCCGGCATGTCCAGGACCGGGAGCCACTCACCACTGACGGGGGTCGGGGGAGCCTGCCACATCCGGGCCTCCACGGTCTCGGGACGACGGGACCCGGCGGTCGGGCGCGGCCGGGTGCCCTCCGAAGATCGCAGTCCCCGGTCGGCGCCGCGCGCCGCGCTGCGCCGGACGGGGTAGTCGGCCGCCCGGCGCGGTCGGGGCACCCCCGGGCCCCCGAGGGTGTGTGCCGGCCGTACGCGTGGCGCGGTCAGGCGATCTTCGCGCAGAGCGGTTCGGCGGAGCCGTGCTCGATGGTCAGCGTCCGGTAGCCGGTGGCACTGATGTCGATGGTGTAGACGCCGTCGACGGTGTAGAGGTCGCGCGGCAGGTTGCCGCCGTCCGGGCCGACGCCGAGCAGGACCGGGCCGTGGGCGTGCCAGGTCTGGGAGCCGTCGGGCCGGTAGTCGACGACGGAGCGGCCGCCGGCGTCCGCGTCGTACCAGGCGCCGGTCGTGGTGTCGGTGATCCGCAGGACGAGGGCGCCCCGGAAGGCGGCGCGTCGCACGGTGGTGCCGTCGGGGGCGTACTCCAGGACCCGCCGCTCCACCTCGTCCACCACGGCCGCCATGTGCACGGGGAAGTCACAGCGGGAGCCGGCCGGGAGGTCGTACGTCGGCGTGGGCCACGGCTCCCACCCGTCCCGGCCGCCGCCGGCTCCGGTCGCTCCGGACGCTCCGGAGGAGTCGAGCGGGCCGGACGCGGCGCCCGCCGGGGCGGCCGCCAGGCCGGTCAGGGCGAGGGCGGTGACGGCGGCCAGCGCGCCGGACGCGGCGGAGAACAGGATTCGTCGCATGATCGGTCCTTCTGGTGAGGTGTCGGGCGGCGTGCGGAGGCCCAGCGTGGCAGGCACTCCTGACCGGATTCTCACCACGAGCCGGGGCCCTCGCCGCCCGGAAGCCCGGCGCGGCCCGCCGACGCGCGTTCGAGAACCGTCAGGGCCCTGACTAGGGTGGCCCGCCATGGAGTTCCGACTGCTCGGGTCGTTCGAGGCCGGCCACGAGGGCGAGTCCGTCCTGGGTGGCAGCCGCCGCCAGGAGCGGTGTCTGCTGGCCGTCCTGCTGCTGGAGGACGGCCGGGTCGTCACCACCGACCGGCTGATCGACCTGCTCTGGAACGGCAACCCGCCCGTCTCGGCCCGCGGCACCGTCCACACCTACGTCGGACGGCTGCGGGCCCGGCTGCGCCCGTACGCGGTGGTGATCGAGACCAGGCACCACGGGTACGCCCTGGTATCCGGCCAACACGCCGTAGACGTACGGGAGTTCCTCGAACTGACGGCCCGGGCAGCCGCCACCGGCGACCCCGGTGAACGGCTGCGCTGCCACGACCGGGCACTCGCGCTCTGGCGCGGGCCGCTGCTCGAGGACGTGGTGGACGAGGAACTGCGCGGACGATTGGGCCGCCGACTGGTCGAGCTGCGGCTGTCCGCCCTGGAGCAGCGGGCCGAGATCCTGCTCGCCATGGGCCGGCACGAGCAGGTGCTCGCCGATCCGACCGTGCCCTGGGCCGGGGCGCCCGCCGTCGACGGGTCCGCGCCGACCGGCTCTCCCGCCGACGACCTCCTCTCCCGCGAGCGCCTCGTCCTCGCCCTGATGACCGCCCTCTACCGGGCCGGCCGGCAGGTCGAGGCGCTCGCCCTCTACCGCCGGACCCGGCGCGTGCTGGTGGACGGCCTCGGCATCGAGCCCGGCGCCGAACTCGCCGCCCTGCACGACCGGATCCTGCGGGCCGACCCCCGGCTGGACCGCCCTCCGGCGCCGCTGTACGCGGTGCGGGTCGGCGAGCACTGGCTGCCGTGGAGCGCGGGCGGCCACCCGGCGCTGGAGTTCTGCAACACCTACGCCGGCTGGGGCGCCGCGCCGAGCGCCGGGTCGGACTGGCTGGTCGGCTACCCGGCGCTCGCGGTCTGGGCAGGTCACCACGACCTCGCCGACGAACCGGTGGTCGAGGCGCTGCTCCGCCGGGCGGCCGAGCGGCCCGAGGAGGCCGCCGCGGTGCTCGCCGACGCCCGTGCGTTCCGCTCGGCCCTCTACGGGTGCCTGACCGACCCGCAGGACGGCGCCGCCTTCGGCGCGGTGGCGGCGGTGGTGCAGGAGGCCGGCCGGTCGGCGGTCTTCACCCGGGGCGGGGACGGCCTGGCGCACTGGCGGCTGCCGCCGACGGCCGGTCTGCGGCTTCCGCTGTACGCCGCCGCCCGCGCGGCCGGTGAACTGCTCGCCGACCCGCGCCGGTTCACCATCCGGCGCTGCCCCGGCAGCGGCTGCGGCTGGCTCTTCCTGGACGCGAGCGGCCGGCGGCGCTGGTGCAGCCTGGCGACCTGCGGGACCGGGGCGGACTCCTGAGCCGTGCGCGCCGTCCCCCGCCCCCTCGCCGCCCGCGCTCCGCCCCCCCGATGTATTGACGAACCCATGACACTGACGGACCATCATGCTGGCGCGCGCCGCACCTCCTCCACCGTTCCGCCCCCACGGACCCCCACAGGAGGACAGTCATGCGACTGCCCCGCCGAGGGAAGCCCGCCGCAGCCACCGCCGTGCTGCTGGCCCTCGCCCTCGCCACCCCGCTCACCGCCCAGGCCGCCTCCGCCGACCGCCCGTCGGCGCCTTCGTCCGCCACCGCCGACACCACGATCGGTACCGCTGCCGGCACCGCGCGGCAGTACCGGCTCGACGGTCCCCGCACTGTCGCCGAGCGCACCGCCGTCGCCGCCACCGGCGCCTCCGTCGACGCCGTGCTGCCCGACGCGGTGGTGGTCACCGCCACCCCCGCCGAGGCCGCCCGACTGCGCGCGCTGGGCTGGTCGCCCGTCGCCCTGCCCGGCCCCCGCTACGGCGCCGAGGCCGGCGACGATGGCCTCGGCGGGTCGCTGTACGATTTCCCGCAGGCCGACTCCGGGTACCACAACCACGCCGAGGCCACCGCCGACATCGACGCGGTGGTCGCCGCCCACCCGGACATCATGAGCAAGCGCGTCATCGGCACCTCCTACGAGGGCCGGCCGATCGTCGCGGTGAAGATCAGCGACAACGTCGGCACCGACGAGAACGAGCCCGAGGTGCTGTTCACCGCCCACCAGCACGCCCGCGAGCACCTCACCGTCGAGATGTCCCTCTACCTGCTGCACGAGTTCGGCGACAAGTACGCCACCGACAGCCGGATCGCCAACGCCGTCAACAGCCGCGAGATCTGGGTGGTCCCCGACCTCAACCCGGACGGCGGCGAGTACGACATCGCGACCGGCCGCTACCGCAGCTGGCGCAAGGACCGCCAGCCGAACAGCGGCAGCAACAACGTCGGCACCGACCTCAACCGCAACTGGAACTACAAGTGGGGCTGCTGCGGCGGCTCCTCCGGTTCCACCTCCAGCGAGACCTACCGGGGCAGCGCCCCGGAGTCCGCCAAGGAGACCAAGGTGGTCGCCGACTTCGTCCGCAGCCGGATCGTCGGCGGCAAGCAGCAGATCACCGCCGCCATCGACTTCCACACCTACAGCGAACTGGTGCTCTGGCCGTTCGGCTGGACCACCGCCGAGACCACCACCGGCATGACCGCCGACGAGCACGACACCTTCGCCGCCCTCGGCCGCGGCATGGCCGCCACCAACGGCTACACGCCCGAGCAGTCGAGCGACCTCTACATCACCGACGGGGCGATCGACGACTGGCTGTGGGGCGCCCAGCGGATCTTCGCCTACACCTTCGAGATGTACCCCGGCCCGAACGGCAGCAGCGGCTTCTACCCGCCGGACGAGGTGATCGGCCGCGAGACCAGCCGCAACCGCGAGGCGGTCCTGAAGCTGGTGGAGACGGCCGACTGCGTCTACCGCGCGATCGGCAAACAGCAGCAGTACTGCGGCATTTCGGCCTGACCGGGCGTCCTCGGCCCGGGCCTTGAGGACGGCGGCCGCTGCGTGAGAAGTCGGACCGGCCGACTTCTCACGCGCCAGCCCCCTGCGTGCCGTGCCCGGGGCGGCCACGGCGGCGAAGTGCTCGTCGGCGGGCGTCAGGGATCGGGCGTCAGGGATCGGGCGTCAGGACATCGGCGGGTGGCCCGGCCGGGCCACCCGCCGCACCGTGTCGCGCTGTACGCGGGCGCCGGAATCCGGACCACCGGTCGAGGGCGGCCTGCGGGAGAGCGTCGCGGAATCGCCGATCCGGTGCGACGACCGGCCCGCGCAAGGCGGCCGGATATGCAGGGTGACGAACGCCTGGAGGAAACCGTTCGTTCGGTTTCTCGGGGGCGAACGTGGACCAGCCGGGGATCGAACCGCCGGGACGGTCGAGGTGATCGGTCGCCAAGGGGGCGGTGAGGCTTGACGGGTTGTGGGATCGGGAGTGGTCGGCGGTGATTCATCGACATCGTCTTGTCGGTCCCGGGTGGGGCGCAGCTAAGATACGGGGTGTTTGGTTTTGTTTTCCGGGAGCTCAGGGCGGGTGGTTTTCGGTGGTACGGCAGGAGCGGGCGCTCCGGACACGTCGGCTGATCCTGGAGGCGGCGGCCTCGGTCTTCGACGAGTTCGGGTACGAGGGCGCGACCATCGGCGAGGTGGTCTCCCGGGCCGGTGTGACGCGGGGCGCGGTGTATTTCCATTTCGCCTCGAAGCGCGATCTGGCGCAGGGCGTGGTGGAGGAGCAGTTCGTCCAGGACGGAGTTCCCGAACGCAGCTGCAAGCTCCAGGAGTTCGTGGACACCGGGATGGTGGTGGCGTACCTGATGCCGCGTGACCCGCTGCTCAGTGCGGGCGCCCGGCTCTCGCTCGGACAGGACTTCTTCGACGATCTCGGCGGCGGTGCGATCCCCGGCTGGATCAGCCGGTTCGAGGCGCTGCTGGTCGCGGCCGGCGAGCGTGGCGAGTTGCTCCCGCACGTCGTGCCGGAGGACACCGCGTGGCTGCTCGTCGCCGCGTGGACGGGGGTGCAGATCCAGTCCCAGAAGCTCTGCGGCCGGGCGGACCTGGAGTCGAGGGTGTCCGGGCTCTACCAGCACCTGATGCCGAGCATCGCGGTGCCGGGGGTGCTCGGTTCGCTGCGGATGGGGCCGAACCGCGGTGCCGAGGTGGTGGCCGAGGCCGAGGCGGCGCGGGCGGCCGCGGAGGGCGGCGGCCCGGACACCGCCGGCCCGGACGGTGGAGCGGGCGGTCCCGCGCGCGCCGAGGCGCAGGCGGAGGCCGGGGTGGGCTGACGGAGGCTCACCGGGCTTACCGTCCGGGGGAATCCGGGCGGTCGAGGGCTGACGGGCGGCGACGGGACCACGGGGGTCCGGCGCCGCCTTTGGTTTGCCCGGAGCCGTTCACGCACGGTAGTGGAAGTCGCGCCATGGTGACCGACTGTGTCTCCGTCAGAAACAAACAGCACGTTCGGTTTTGTATTGACAAACCACGCGTCCTGTTTTTGACTGGGTGGCAGTTGACCCAGGGTGTCGGCCCGGGTGCCGGCCGCGGCGAACGGGCCGCGGTGTTCCGTGTGATTGGGGTGGTCAATCGTGGAGATTCGGGTGCTCGGGGCGCTGGACGTCCGGGTGTACGGGGTGTCGGTGGTGCCGTCGGCGCCGAAGCCGCGGCAGGTCCTGGGACTGCTGGCGCTGCGGGCGGACCAGGTGGTGTCGGCCGAGGCGCTGGCCGACGAGCTGTGGTCCGGCCGTCCGCCGCGCAGCGCGCGTACCACCGTGCAGACGTACGTGCTCCAGGTGCGCGAGCTCATCGACCGGGCGCTCGTCGCGGCCGGTGCGGCGCGGGGGGCGTCCTGCGCCAAGGACGTCCTGGTGACCTCGCCGGGCGGCTACCTGCTCAACAGTGGCGGCGGCCCGAGGGACCTGCGGGAGTTCGAGCGGCTGGCCGCAAAGGGCTACCGGTCGATGGACGGCGAGGACTACCCGGAGGCCGCCCGGCTGCTCGGCGAGGCACTCGCGCTGTGGCGCGGGCCGGCCTTCGCGGACGTCCCGGTCGGCGGCCAACTCGCCGTCGAGGCCAGGCGGTTGGAGGAGACCCGGCTCTGCGCGCTGGACCAGCGGATCGAGGCCGACCTGCGGCTGGGGCGCCACCGGGTGCTGCTCGCCGAACTCACCGTGCTCGTGGACCGCTACCGCACCCACGAGAGCCTGCACGGCCAGTACATGACGGCCCTGCACCGCTCCGGCCGCCGGGGCGAGGCGCTGGAGGCCTACCAGCGCCTGCGGAACACCCTGGTGGGGGAGTTGGGCATGGAGCCCTCGATCGCACTGCGGCGGCTCCAGCGCTCCATCCTGCTCGCCGGGCCGGAGCGCGCGGAGCGCGAGCCCGCCGGGGTGGCCGGGGCCGCCGCGGCCAGGCTCAGCCGGGTGGGCTGAACCGGCCGGCCGTCCGGGTCGGCGCCGCGTCGGCGGAACCGGACCCGGACGGCGGTCGGAGGGCGCGGCGCCCGACGTGGGGCGGTCGCGGGCCGGTCGGAACCTGCTTGTCGTCGTGAGGGGTTGTGGGACGGGTGGTTCAGGAGAGGTCGGAACGGACACGCGGGCGGCTGGTGGTGGCGGGGGCGGCCCTGTTCGACCGTCGCGGCTACGCCGGGGCCACGCTCGGCGAGATCGCCGCGGCCGCCGGGGTGACGAAGGGGGCGCTGTACTTCCACTTCGCCTCCAAGGAGGATCTGGCCGGAGCGGTGTCCGGCCAGGCCGAGGGTGCACTGCGGTCGGCCTGTGCGGAGCTGCGGGCCTCCTCCTCCCCGCTCCAGGGGCTGATCGACGCCGGGTACTGGCTGGTCGACGCGCTCGGGGCGGACCCGGTGATCCGGGCGGCCTTCCGCCTCGGCCGCGAGGACGCCGGCTGGCAGGCGCCCGGCACGGCCAGGCCGGGCGCGGCCGGGTCCGCCGTGGCTGGGCCCGCCGCGCCCGATCCCGAGCAGCGGGCCCTGGCCGACCTGCGGGGCTTCCACGGCGTCTGGGCCGGGGAAGTACGCGCCCTGCTGGTCGGCGCCCGCCGCGCGGGCGAGCTGCGCGACCGCTCGGACGGCTTCGGCCCGGAGACCCTGGTGATGACCGCCGCCTGCGGTCTGGAGGTGGTGTTCGCCGACGGCTGCCCCACCGAGGAGCGCGCCCGCCGGGTCGGCGCCGTCTGGGAGTGGCTGCTGCCCTGCCTGGTGCCCCCGGGCACGGCCGCCGGATACCGCACCAGGCCCCCGGCCGCGCAGGTCGCCTGAGCCCGGGTCGGCTTGAGCCGGGCTCCGCCTGAGGCCGGTCCCGACCCGATCCGGCCCGCGGTCCGGCCCGCCGCCCGGACAGCGGGCCGCCCCCGGTGCCCGAAGGCGCCGGGGGTGGCCCGACCGCCGTCACCCGGCGGAACCGCGGGCGTCCGTCACCCCACGTACCGGTCGGCGGCCGCGCGGCGCCGGGCCCGGTGGAGCAGCAGACCGCCGAGGCTCAGCAGTCCGACCCCGCTCAGGCCCGCGGCCACGGCGGCGGTCGGCGCGCCGGTGTCCGGCAGCCCGTCCGGGCCGCCGCCCTGCGGCGGGACGGGGTGGTGGCCCGGGTGGCTCGGGCAGCCGTCGTCGCCCTTGTGGCCGTGCCCGTGCTCGTGCCCCTTCGGCGGGCAGGGCGAGACGACGACGCAGAGCTCGACCGGCGGGCTCTCCACGGTCTCCCCCTGCGGGTCGCGGGCGGAGGCCCGGGCGGTGTTGGTGATGCTGCCCGCCCGCGCGTCCGCCTCGGTCACGGTGTAGGTGCCCCGGCAGGTGGTGCTCTGCCCCGGGTCGAGGGTGGTCCGCTCGCAGGTCACCTGTTGGACGCGGTCGTCGTTGACGGTGACGCCGGTCAGCGTGGTCGCCCCGGTGTTGGTCACCGTGTACGTGTAGGTGACGGTGTCACCCGGGTGCACGGCCCCCTCGGCGTCGGCGCGCTTGGTGACGGACAGCGAGGACCCGCCGGCGGGGACCACCTGGACGGTGGCCTGGGCCGGCGGGCTCTGCACGGTCTGGCCCTGCGGGTCGGTGCCGTCGGCGTGGGCGGTGTTGGTGACGTGCCCGGCCCGGGCGTCGGCCGCCGTCACGGTGTACGTCCCGTGGCAGGTGGTGCTCTGGCCGGCGTCCAGGGTGGTCCGGTCGCAGGTGACCCCCTGGACGTGGTCGTCGGTCACGGTCAGGCCGGTCAGCGTGGTCGTCCCGGTGTTGGTGACCGTGTAGGTGTAGTGCACGGTGTCCCCGACGTGGAACGGCCCGGCGGAGTCGGCCTGCTTCCTCAGGCCGAGCCTGGCGACGCCCACCACCTTCAGCGTCACCTGGGCGATCGGGCTCAGCACCGTCTGCCCCTGCGGGCCCGAGGCGGTCGCCTGGGCGGTGTTGGTGACGTGGCCGAGCTGTTCGTCGGCGGCGGTCACCGTGTACGTCCCGTGGCAGGTGGTGCTCTGGCCGGCGTCCAGGGTGGTCCGGTCGCAGGTCACCTGCGGGGCGTGGTCGTCGGTCACGGTCAGGCCGGTCAACGTGGTCGTCCCGGTGTTGGTGACCGTGTAGGTGTAGTGCACGGTGTCGCCGGCGTGCACCGGACCGGCGGTGTCCGCCTGCTTGGTCAGGCCGAGCGAGGACGGGCCGACCACCGTGACGGTGGCCTCGGCCTCCGGCGAGGTGACCGGCTCGCCGTTCGACGTCCCGGTGGCGTGGACGTGGTTGGTGACCTGCCCGGCCTGCGCGTCGGCCGCTGTGACGACGTAGCCGCCGTGGCACCGGGTGCTGTCCCCGGGGCTGCCGGCCGGGGCCAGCGTCGTCGAGTCGCACGTGATCCCGGTGACCTTGTCGTCCGTCAGCGCGAGGCCGGTCACCTCCGTCCCGCCCGTGTTGGTGACCACGTAGGTGTACGGGACGGTGTCGCCGACGTGGAACGGCTCGGGCGCGTCCACGTGCTTGACGACGTTGATCCCCGGCGGCGCGATCACCGGCACGTCCTCCGAGGACGGCGGCGAGGTGACCGGTCCGCCGTCGGTGGTGCCGGTGGCCTGCGCCGTGTTGGCGACGTGGCCCGCGGCGGCGTCCGCGGCGGTGACCAGGTAGGTCGCCGTGCACGTCACCGTCTCACCGGGGGCCAGCGTACTCACCGGGCAGCTGACCGGCCCGACCTTCGGGTCACTGACGGCCAGGTCGGTGATCGGCACGTTCCCGGAGTTGGTGACCACGAAGTCGTACGGGACCGGGGTGCCCACCGTGATCAGCCCGGGCAGCGGCTGGTGCGCCTGCTTGACCAGGTTCAGCGCGGGCAGCGGCTGGTCGGTGTAGATGGTGACGTTGCGGATCAGGTGCACGTCGGTGAACAGACCGGTGGACCCGGCGAAGCCGAACTTGTAGGTCGCGGGCGCCGGTTGCGGCGCGGGGGTCTGGAGCACCTGGTGCGAGCCGGTGCCGTCGTTGAAGTCGACCGAGACCGTCAGCACCGGCGAGGTCCCGGGCGTCAGGTGGACGTTGACCCGGCGGCGCGAGGGCTCCAGCAGGGTCTGCGCCTGCTCCGGGGTGACCCCGGGCGGCAGTGTGGTGAGCGGGCCCTGCAGCTTGCCGGGCAGTGTGGAGGGCCATGGGCCGCTGGTGGTGAAGTTGCTGGTCGTCGCGGTCAGGAAGCAGTAGCCGGTGGTGCCGTCGCCGGGGCCCCGGACGGTGACCATGTTGGCGCCCGGGGCGGGGATCCGGAAGGACGTGCCGGCGGGGGAGCGCTGGGCGCAGCCGTTGCCGCGCTGCTCCCAGTCGCCGAAGTAGTTGCCGAGCACGTCGAGCCCGACGCCCAGGTAGCCGCGGTCGACGCCGGGCAGGAAGGCGAGGTTCGGGTTGTCGTCGGGCAGCTTCTGGGCGTAGCCGAGGCTGCCGCCGAAGGCGCCGGGGTGGGTGAGCGAGACGTCCCCGTTCACCAGGAAGAACGAGATGCCGTCGGCCGGGGTGTTCGGTGTGGTGCTGCCGTACTGCCACTGGTCGAAGGTCACGTCCAGACCGTTGGCCGCCGGCAGCGCCTGGTCGAAGAGCACCGCGCCGCTCTGGTCGTTGCTCGCGTCGGTGATCCGCAGGTAGCCGAGCGGCGCGCTGTTCAGCGGCGGCACCGGGCCGACCTCGGCGGTGGGACAGCCGCCGAGGGAGTGGTCGCCCGGCCCGGGTTGGGCGGGGGCCGCGCCGGTGAGGCAGGCGGAGCCGACGGCGACGAAGCGCGGGTCGGCGGTGGCGCCGGTGAAGGTCTCCTGGAGCAGGGGCGTGCCGGTGGCCCGGACACGCTCCGGCAGTGGCGCGGCAAGGTGGTGGACGGGGGTGACGGCCTGGGCGAGCGGGGCGGTGAGGCCGGGGCAGAGCAGGCCCAGGGTGGCCGCGGCGCAGATGAAGCGGGCCGTTCGGGCACGAAGCCGTGACGGTCCGCGGGAGTGTCTCGTCATGCAGTGAATATGCTCGTCCGCTACGGTCCGTTATCACCTCGGTACTTTCAGTGGGTCTGTCGAATCGCTCGGACGGGGGAGTGGGGAACCGGAGCCCCGCTGCGCCACCGGCTGCACGGGGCTCACGAGGTTCACGGGGCCCTTGGGATCATTCCGATCATCCTCGCGCGGCGATGCGGTAGGGTTGCCGGAGCCGATTGTGACCGCGACTCAGGGAGGTGGGACCCATTACCGGAATGTCCGAGCGGGTGCTCCCGGAGCGCGGCCGTGTGGGCGCCTCGCGCGCATAGCGCGGACGGCGCGCCGACGCGGTGTCGGCCCCCGCGGGAGCCCTGACGGAGTCATCAGCTTCCCGTCTTTCCCCCAAGGGGTTCTCTTGCCGGTCTTCTCCTCCGCCTCCCTCCGTTCCTCGGTGGTCTCCCGGCTGCGCGCCGCCGGGTGCGTCTTCGCCGAGGACGAGGCGCGGATCCTGCTCTCCGCCGCCGCCTCGCCCGCCGACCTGGCCGTGATGGTCCGCTCCCGCGCCGACGGCCGACCGCTCGAACACGTCGTCGGCTGGGCCGAGTTCGCCGGGCTGCGGATCGCCGTCGACCCGGGCGTCTTCGTCCCGCGCCGCCGCAGCGAGTTCCTGGCCGCCACGGCCACCGCGCTGACCGCCCCGGGCACGGTGGTGCTCGACCTGTGCTGCGGCAGCGGCGCGCTGGGCGCGGCGGTGGCCGCCGCGGCCGCGCACCCGGTCGAGCTCTACGCGGCCGACATCGATCCCGGCGCCGTCCGCTGTGCCCGCCGCAACCTGGCCGGCGCCGCGGCGGGGGTCTTCGAGGGCGACCTGTTCACCGCCGTGCCTGCGGGCCTGCGCGGCCGGGTGGACGTGCTGATCGCCAACGTCCCGTACGTCCCGACCGACGACCTCGGCCTGCTGCCGCCCGAGGCGCGGCTGCACGAGGCCCGGCCCGCGCTGGACGGCGGGTCGGACGGGCTCGACGTGCTGCGGCGGGTGGTCGCCGAGGCGCCGGGGTGGCTGGCGCCCGGCGGGGCGCTGCTGTTCGAGACCAGTGAACGGCAGGCGCCGACGGCCCTCGCGGTGACCCGGGCGGCCGGGCTGGTGGCGGTGGAGAGCCGGCAGGAGGATCTGGACGCCACCGTGGTCACGGCGACGGCGGGCTGAACCGCCCGTCTGCCGGCGGGAGTTCGCAGCCGGAGGCCCGGCCGCCGTCATCCCGTGGCGGCGGCCGGACTCTTGCGGGGCCGGTTCGGTCCGGCGGTCAGATACGGGTGCCGTACACGTGGTCGACCGGGATGGTGAGGAGCACCCGGCGGTCGGAGACCATCACCTCGCGGTACTCCGCCCAGTCCGGGTGCTCGCCGGCGGCGCGCCGGTAGTAGTCCACCAGTGCCTCGACCTCGGGCCCGTCGGGGTCGGTGCCCGGCCCGGTCAGGGCGGCCACGCCCTCGGCGGTGGCCCAGGAGCGGCCGTCCGGCCCGGTCACCTCCAGGCTGGCCCGCGGGTCCCGGCGCAGGTTGGCGGTCTTGGCCAGCCCGTCCCGGGTGGAGATGAGGATGGCGTTCGCCGTCCGGTCGTAGAACGGCATGACGGGGGAGAGCTGCGGCCGGCCGTCCGCCTTGATGGTGGCGAGGACGCCGAGGCGGCTCTGCTCGAGCAGCGCGTACGGGTCGAAAGGAGTGGCGGTCATGGCAGCATCATCGGCCTTCATGCCGGTGGTAGGGCAAGGTTCGGCCCGCGTGTTGGGCGAGGGAGGGCGAGGGAGGCCCCGCATGATGGCACGGGCGGGTGCGCCGGGGCGGGAGCTTCGGAAAAACCGCGGTGATCTCCGGTGCGAGCCGTTAGGGTCGGTCGGGAGAATGGTGACGGTGCGTCATCGAGTGCGTACCGTCCGAGCCGAGGGGATGCCGCACGATGGCACGCGAACGCAGGCAGGTGGAACTGCTGGAGTTCTCCGACGACCTCCACACCGATGACGTCACCCCGCTGCAGGCCTTCCTGGCCGCCCGCATGCGCGAGCTGGTGGCGGCCCAACCCGAGGGCAGCAGCGCCCGGTACGCCGCCGAGCGGCTGGCGCAGGTCACCGCCGGCGACTGCGTCTTCCTCTCGGACGTCCTGGTGGCCTGGGAGGAGGTCGTCCTGGAGGGCCGCAACGACGAGCCGGGCTGGACGCAGCGGATGCGCCAGGACGCCATGCTGTGGTGGGAGCGGCTGTGCGAGACGGCGGCCCGGTTCCGCGACCACCCCGACCACAGCCCCCGCTGGCGCCCGCTGCCGTTCATGAACCTCGCGCACGCGGAGTTCATGGCGAGCCTGACCGACCGCGCGGGCGGTGTCTACGGGGACGGCGCGCACCCGTGATCCCGGACGGACGGGGGCCGTGGCCGTAGGGCGGCGGCCGGGGCCGGTGGGGAGGGGGCCACGGCCGGAGCTGACCCGCGTGGGCCCCGCCCCGGTGCTCAGGCCGTCAGCTACCGGACGGCCCGGGCCAGCGCCTGCGCCGTCCGCCGGACGTCCGCCTCGGTGGTGCGCCAGTTGCTGAACGCCGCGCGCAGCGCGGGCCGCCCCGCGTAGCGGGTGGGGGTGAGGAAGGCCTCGTCGGCCAGGTCGGCGGCGAGCGCGGCCAGCCGCTCCGGGGTCGGGTCCGCGGTCAGCGAGAAGCAGACCACGTTCAGCCGTACCGGGGCGAGCAGCTCCAGGCCGTCGGTCCGGGCGACGTGCTCGCCGAGCGTCCGGGCGCCGGAGACGCAGCGCTCCACGATCTCCCGGTGCCCGGCGCGGCCGTACGCCCGCAGGGTGAACCAGGCGGCGAGGGCGCGCAGCCGGTGGGAGTTCTCCGGCGTGAGGTGGACCAGGTCGGGCTGGTCGCTCAGCGGGCCGAGGTAGGCGGCGGCGTTCTGGAAGACCCGGGCCTGGAGGTCCGGCCGGCGGGTGAACTGCACGGCGCTGTCGTACGGCACGTTGAGCCACTTGTGCAGGTCCACGCAGACCGAGTCGGCGAGGTCCAGGCCCGCCACCAGCCGCTCGTGCTCCGGCGACAGCGCGGCGAAGGCGCCGAACGCGGCGTCCACGTGCAGCCAGAACCCGTACCGCTCGCGGAGCGCGGCGATCGCGCGCAGGTCGTCGAAGTCGACGGTGTTGACCGTCCCGGCGTTGGCCACCACCACGCACGGCCCGTCCGCCTCGGCCAGCGCCCGTTCCAGCGCGGCCACGTCCACCGCCTCCCGGCCCGGCAGGACGGGCACCGTCCGCAGCGCCGTACGGCCCAGGCCCAGCACCGACAGCGCCTTGGCGACGCTGGAGTGGGCACTGCCCGACAGTACCCGGACCCGTCCCAGCGCGGCGGCCCCGTCCTCGGCGACGTCCACGCCGAGCCGCTCGCCCAGCCACTCGCGGGCGACCGCCAGTCCCACCGTGTTGGACATCGTCGCGCCGCTCACGAAGGTGCCGTGGTGCGCCGCCGAGAGCCCGAACAGCTCGCGCAGCCAGCCGACCGTCTCCCGCTCCAGCTGCTGACCGGCCGGGTCCAGGGCGGAGTTGGAGTTCTGGTCCACGGCCGAGGTCAGCCAGTCACCCGCGAGCGCAGCCGGTGTCGCCCCGCCGGTCACGAACCCGAAGTAGCGCGGCCCGGTGCCGGCCGACAGCCGCGGCTCCCAGCGCTCCGTGAACTCCGCCAGGGCGGCCGGTATCCCGCCGCCCTCCTCGGGGAGCGGGACGGGGACGGGCGGTGCGAGGGCAGCCGGTTCGGCCGGGGCGACGGCGGCCCGAGGGACCACCGGCCGCTCGTCGAGACCCGCCAGGAAGGCGAGCGCCCGCTGCCGGGTCTCCTCCAGCAGTTCGGGCAACCGGCCGAGATCGGCGGCGAGTTGGGGGTGCATGGCGCTTCTCCGGTGATCGACTGGGGCGGTGCGCCCGAGGCTATCCGCCGGGCCGGCCGGAGTCCCGGTCCAATCCGGGGCGGGTGGCCTGAAACGTGCGCCGGGGTGGGGGAATTCCCGCCGTTCGGCTCAAAACCACTCCGGCGGTGCATTTTCAGCCGCCCCTTGACCTCTCCGGAGGTGGCGGACGATGATCACCGTGCACCACGAACGAGCGAATGTTCCATTGTCGGGCGGACTTTCGATCCGAAACCTCAGGGAGGTTCAGGGCTCATGCGTTCCACCACAGCTCCCGGGACGGCACCCGTGGCGCCGGGGCGCATTCCACTGCTCGGCCACCTGCCGCGGCTGGCCGTCCAACGGGTGGGGTTCCTGCAGTCGGTCCGCGCGCAGGGCGACATCGTCAGGATATTCCTCGGGAATCGCCCGGTGTACGTCCTGAACTCCCCGGAGGCCGTCCACGAGGTTCTCCTGACGCAGAGCAGGAAGTTCGGCAAAGGACTGCTGTTCGACGTCGCGCGGCCTTTCATCGGGAACGGCATCATCACCTCCGAGCGGGATTTCCATCTCCGCCAACGGCGCGCGCTGCAACCCGCTTTCCGCCGGGACGGCATCGCCGGGTGCGTCGGCACGATGACCGACATCGCCGAGGAGCAGGTGTCGGCCTGGCACCCCGGCGAGGTGATCCCCATGGACCTGGTGCTGCGCCGGATGATGACCGTCATGCTCGTGGCGACCCTGTTCAGCACCGACCGCCCGGACGGTGCCGCGGCCGTCGCCGAACTGGGGGAACGCGTCGCCGAGCAGCTGACCACGGTGATGCGCGGCGTCTTCGTGGGCACCGTGCTGCCCGCGCCGATCGCCTCCTCGCCCCTGCTGGGGCACCGCAGGTACCTGGCCGCGGCCGCGGCGCTGCGCGAACTCGCGGACACCGCCGTCCGGCAGGCCCGGCAGGCCGAGCAGGGCGGACAGGAGCGGCAGGACGGGCAGGGCGGTGCCGGCCACGGCGACCTGCTGTCGATCATGTTCGCCGGCACCCCGGGCAACCCGCGGGGGATGACCGACGTGGAGGCCCGCGACGAGCTGCTCTCACTGCTCATGGCCGGCGCCGAGACCACGTCCACCACCCTCGCCTGGGCGCTCCACGAGATAGGCCGGCGCCCGGAGCTCACCGAACGGATCAAGGCCGAGTGCGACGCGCTGCCCGTCGGCTCCCTGCCCGCCGCGGCGACGCTCCCGTTCACCGAACGGTTCCTCCGGGAGGTGCTCCGGCTGCACCAGCCCAGCTGGCTGCTCATGCGGCGCGCCCTGGAACCGGTGCGGGTCCGCGGGATCGACCTGCCGCAGGGGGCCGAACTGATCTACAGCGCACTGACGATGCACCGGGACCCGGCCTACTACCCGGACCCGCTGCGGTTCGATCCGGACCGGTGGCTCGACCGCCCCGAGAAGGACCTGCCACCGGGCGCCTACGTCCCGTTCGCCCTGGGCAACCGGAAGTGCATCGGGGACCACTTCGCGATGACCGAGATGCTGGTCGTCCTCCGTTCGATCGTCTCGCGGTGGCGGCCGCGGCCGGTCGCGGGGCACCGCGTCCGGCCGGTGGTCCACGCGCTGATCCGGCCCAACGCGCTGCCCATGCGCGTCTCACCCTGGCCCGTCTCAGCCCGGCCCGTCTGACCCCGGCCCGTCTCACCCCGGACCGTCTCACCCTGGCCGGCCGACTGAACCGGCCCCGTTCCCGGAGGAGCGCCACCCCATGACATCGACGGCAGAGCCCCTCTCCCTGGACGCGGGGGCGCCGGCCCTCCACACCGTCCCCTTCCCGCGCCGGATCAGCCCGGACTTCCGGGACGCCCACGACCGCCACCTCGCCTGGCCCGAGTCCTTCGGCTTCCTGGCCACCGAGGCGGAGCGGGCGCACCACCTCAAGGGCCAGTTCCCGCTGATCGCGGCCATGTTCTATCCGAACGCGACCGGGAGCGAACTGGACATCGGCGTCGACCAGCAGAGCTGGTACTTCCTGTTCGACGACGCGCTCGACGAACAGTGGGGCCGGGAGCCCGAGCGGGTCCGCCACCTCGTCGAGCTCGTCAAGGAGGGCGTCACCGGCGAGGCGTCCCCGCTGCCGCTGGCCGCCGCCTTCGCCGACATGCGGCGGCGCAGCTGCCAGGACATGCCCGGGGACTGGATCCAGCGATCGGCCGCCCACTGGTCCTCCTACCTGGACCACCACGTCCACGAGGCGCGCAGCCGGCGGTCCGGCACGCCCCTGTCGCTGAGCGCCTACCTGCGGGTCCGGCGGCACACCATCGGGGTGGCGCCGGTCGTCGACCTCGCTGAACGGCTGTCCTCGTGCGTCCTGCCGGACCACCTGTACGCGCTGCCGCACCTGTCGGTCATGCGCGAGATGACGAAGACCTTCATCATCTGCGACAACGACATCGTCTCCCTGGAGAAGGACGCGGCCCAGGGGGAGCAGAACAACCTGGTGCTCTGCCTGGAACGGGAACACGGGCTCTCCCGCGCCGAGGCCGTCGCGCGGGCCGTGCGCCGCCGCGGCGAGGCCCTGGACCTGTTCACCGGCGCCCACCGGGCCCTGCTCGACGCCACGGTGACGGGCCACCTCGACCCGGCCGAGCGCGACCTGCTGCGGCGGTACTGCACGGAGGCGCTGCAGACCACCATCCGCGGCGCCTTCGACTGGCACCACGCCTCCACCCGGTACCACGGGTAGAGCGCTTCCGCCCGAACCCCGACCACGTTCCCGGGACCGGACCGCGACGGCGTTCCCGGGACCGATCCAGCTGAGGAGCCCGCACCATGTCCGAACACCGCTCGGCGTCCTTCGTCGCCTCCGAACGGGACCGCGGCTGCCCGTTCGACCCGTCGCCGGACCTCCGCCGGATGCGCGAGGAGGACGGCCTGCCGAGGCTGCGGGTCTCCCACCCGGTGCGCGGCGGGATCGAGGCCGTCGTCGTCACCAGGTACGCCGACGTCCGGGCCGCCTTCGCGGACGAGCGCCTGGTGACGGGCAACGGCATCGACCCGTCACTGCCGCGCACCCTCTTCAACCACCCCGGCTTCCTGCCCGCCTACAGCGGCCCGGAGCACACCCGCCTGCGCCGGATGCTCACCGGCAGCTTCACCGTCCGTCAGGTCGAGCGGCTGCGGCCCGCGATCGAGACGATCGTCGCCGACCACCTCGACGCCATGGCGGAGCGGGGGCCGGTCGTCGACCTGGTCGAGGCCTTCGCCCTGCCCATCCCGTCGCTGGTGATCTGCGAACTGCTCGACGTCCCGTACGGGACCAGGGCGATGTTCCAGCGCTGCTCCCAGGTGATCATGGACGGGACCGCCGACGCCGAACAACTCGTCGCCGCCTCGGCCGAGTTGAACACGGCCATGGCGGACATCGTCGCCCGCAACCGGGCCACCCCCGGCGACGGTGTGCTGGGCGCGGTGGTACGGCAGCACGGCGGGGAACTCACCGACGACGAGCTCATCGGCTTCGGCACCACCCTGCTGGTCGGGGGACACGAGACCACCGCGACCATGCTCGCCCTGAGCGTGCTGGCGCTGCTCCGCCACCCGGAACAGCTCGCCGCCCTCCGCGACGACCCCGAGGTCACCGGCACGGCCGTGGAGGAACTGCTGCGCCATCTCGCCATCCCCGCACCGCTGCTGCGCACGGCCGTGGCCGACGTCGACATCAACGGCCACCGGATCGCCGAGGGCGAGCACGTCCTGCTCTCCCCGCTGACCGCGAACCGGGACCCCGGCCTGGTCCCCGAGCGCCCGGACGACCTCGACCTGCACCGCCGCCCGGTCGCCCAGCTGTCCTTCGGGTTCGGCGCCCACCAGTGCCTGGGGCAGCAACTGGCCCGGCTGGAGCTGAAGGTCGCCCTGCCGGCCCTGCTGCGGCGCTTCCCCACCCTGCGCCTCGCCGTGCCCGACGCCGAGTTGCGCTTCCGCGAGGGCTCGACGGTCTACGGCGTCGAGGCGCTCCCGGTCACCTGGTGACCGGCGCTTCGCGGCTCCGCCGGGGGAAGGCTCAGCGGCCGGCGACGCGGGGAAGTCCGGCGCGGGCAGGCGCATCCGGCGCATCAGCTTGTCGAGCTTCTCGGGCACGGCCGGGGCCCGGGAAACGTCACGGTCGGTAATTCCTTCGTGGGTCGCGGTGGGCGCCGATAAGCTCGGCGGGTGATCAACATGGCGGTGCGCGGAGACAGTAGGAACGTCGTGGCCAGTGCCGAGGCGGGCGTGGAGTGGACGGCCGGATTCGCGGATCTGGACCCGGCGGAGTTCCCGATGCTCTCGGCCCTGGACCCTTATGGGGACGCGGTTTTCAACCGGCGGCAGGTGCCGATGCTGCGGGCGGAACTCAACCGTCTTCCTGCCGATTTGGGCGGTGACTGGGTCGGGCAGGCCCGCGAGCTGTGCCAGGTCGTGGAGCGCGGGCTGCATTTGTATCTGTGGTTCATCGGCGACTGACCGCGGTCAGTCGCCTCTCGGCTCCCGAGCCGCCGTCTGCTGCCGGCCCAGGGCTTGCCAGGCGATGGTGTCGTTCTCGACGGAGTGGGCCTCGTTCGCGCGGACGACCTGGCCGACGGGCTTTCTGACAGGGCACCGGACTTGGTGCGGGCCGTGATCGACAGACCGTCACCGACGACCCGGGCACGGGCACCAGACCTCGGCACCGGTGAAGCCGGGCGGGTCGAATAGCGCACCGAATTGAAGCCGGCCTGCGGCGACCATCAAGACGCTGCTGCTGGAGCATCTACTCGGTTTCATCGGCACGGACATTGCCGACCGCGGCGCGGACCCGGAAGGCGACGCGGTGCTGACGATCGCAGATGGAGCACGTGATCGCGACCTTGGTCGTCGGGGTCTGGCAGAAGCGTGAGCTGGGCGAGTACGCGCCGGCCTGGGCACCGGGCGAGAAGCGCACCCCGAACTCGCTGTTCGCGGCCGCGACCGCGCAGGGCGGCCTGGATCTGGAGATCCCCTCGCAGCAGCTCCACTACAAGCTGGGGCGGGCCCACCATGTCAAGATCCACCCGGGCCGGGGGTGAAGATGCTCGGCTGTCCGCCGCCAGGGACTGAAGCCACGCACGGACCCCCGGAGGTCCCGAAGGCCGTCAGCCCTTCGGCGCGAGACCCAGCGAAGCGACGAGCTGGGTCAGTTCCTCGCGGAAGAGCTTGTCGGGGCTCGCGGTCTGGGTGCGCAGGTGGCCGTAGATCTCCAGTGACACCAGGCCGTGGAGGTGGCCCCAGATGCGCAGGGCCAGGGCCACGCCGGCCGGGGGAAGGTGAGGGAAGGCGGGGCGGACCTTGTCGAGGAGGCCGGCGTCGAAGTCGGACCACTGGAAGTCGCTGTCCGCGTAGAGGCGTTCGGCGTGAGGCCAGGCGGCGACGGCGAGGCCGGTCAGGGCCGTACAGACCCGCTGCGCGGCATCCGGGGCGGCGCCGCCCTCGGGAGCGATGTAACCGGGCACCGGGTCGCCGTAGACGAGGCGGAAACCCTCGGGGTTGACGAGCGCCCAGCCGCGGAAGGCGTGCGCCCACGCCCGGATCCGGTCGGCCGGATCGGAGGCGGGGGTGGCCTCCCAGGCGGCGTCCACGGTGTCGGCGAGTGAGGTGTACACGTCGTTGATGAGCGTGGTGACCAGGTCGTCGCGGGTGGCGAAGTAGCCGTAGATGGCGTTGGGGGTCATGCCCATCTCGCGGGCGATGGCGCGCAGCGTGATCGCTCCGGGGCCTCCCGACGCCATCAACTCCAGCGCCACGCTCTTGATTTCGGCGGTCGTCTCGGCCCGCAGCCGCTCACGCCGTCCCCTGGTCCCGGTGCTTGCCATGCGCGCAGTCTACAGCGTCACTCTATTGCTTGGCATATCTAAACTATACGGCATATAGTTTCGTCACGGCATCCAAACGTATGGGCGCTAGCCAGTACGTCCGGGCATGAACAAGGGGAGAACCATGCACATCGGAGTGATCGGTGCCACCGGCACCATCGGCAGCCGGGTCGTCACGGAGGCGCTCGGCCGCGGGCATCGCGTCACGGCCCTGAGCCGCGATGCCTCACAGATCGACGAGAGTCGGGCGAACGTCACCTGGGCCGGCGTCGACATCCTCGACCCTGCGAGCATCGCTGCGATCCTGCCCGGTCTGGACGTGCTGATCAGCGGGTTCCAACCGGGCAACGCGGCCAAGGACCTCGCGGACACCGTGCGTCGGTCCATAGCCGACCCCACAGTCCATTCCATCGCGGCCCGGGCGCTGGTCAAGGCGCTGGAGAGCCACCCCAGGACCCGGCTCATCGTGATCGGCGGGGCCGGCAGTCTGGAGACAGCGCCCGGAGTGGTTCTCGCCGACGACGTCGACCGGATGCACGAGACCCTCGATCAGCTGGGGCTGCCCCGCGAGTACGCGGCCGCGGCGCGCGGAGCCCGGGACGGCCTGAACGTCCTGCGCACGTCGAACCGGCTCTGGACCTACTTCAGCCCCGCCGAGGAGATCGCCCCCGGCGAGCGCACCGGACGTTTCCGGGTCGGCGGCGACCAGGCGGTCCGGGACGCCGACGGCCGCAGCCGCATCTCCGCGGAGGACGCCGCCGTCGCCCTGGTCGACGAGGCGGAACTTCCCCGCTTCGTCCAACGCCGCTTCACCATCGGCTACTGACACCCCGCCGCAGCGGCCTCCAAGGTGCCCACGGGGGATCTTGGAGCGTCGCCACGGGGAAACATGCCGCGACCGGCCGCGGACAGTCCGGCTGAAGACCGGAGCAGGAGTCGACGACCTTGACCCACTCACAGCAGCAGCTGTGACTCGGCACACCCACTGTCGTGTCGGCGCGACGTCTGTCGTCTGGGCCTCGCGGGGACACGCGAGGCTGGCAGGAATCGACCTGGTTAGGCTTCGCTCATGGCGAGCCGGCACCGTTCGACGGGCTTCACCGAGGCCCAGCTGTCGATCATCGATGAACTGAGTGCCCTGCCGTTCCCTGAGCGGGACGGCAAGCCGGGGACAGGCGGTGGGAGGAGTGGGCCCGGATACCACGTGGCCGTGCTCCGGGAGAGCCAGGACTTCTGGGACGACCGTAGCGAGGAGATCGTCGAGGCGGCCGAGCGGGAGCTGGAAGTCGATCTCGATGCGCTGGCAGTCGTCCTGGCCGCCCGTTGGGGCAGCCCCACAACGGTGGATCTGTGGCCGTATCTCGGATTCGAAAATCCAGACCCTGGGTTCGCGGCTCCAGAGCCGCTCGGCTTCCTGTGCAACGTCGCCGGCAGCATGCAAGTGTGGCGGCCACCGTCCTCTGGCCGATGGCTCGCACTGGCCATCGGCCACGCGGATCGGGAGCTTCCTCTCCAACTGCTCGCCGCGATCGGTGAGGCGTCCTCGCTCCCGGGATGAGCCGGCTTCCGGGCCACCGGCACCCACCAGAACGTCATGCGAGGTGAAGGCGGGCGGCAGCGGTTCCGGGCGTTGGTCGAGGACGCTCGACGCCGGCTCTCCGATCCGGCCGATGGGAAGGCGGTTCGAGTCTTTGGAGGTGGGAGCTGCTGCGGGCACTGGACGTTCTGTGCGCCCGGGGCGGGCCGTCAGCGGAGGGTGACCTCGCGGGGGCCGTTGAAGGGGGCCAGGGAGAGGACGGTCTTCGGGGTGCGCAGGGCGTCGTGTTCGGTGAAGAGGCGGCGGACGGCGGGGAGGTCGATCGGGCCGACGGTCAGGTGGGCGACCTCGTCGTACGGGGCGTGGGGCGTGTTGGTGGAGCCGGTGCCCCAGGTGTCCCAGAGCAGGGTCTCGACCTTGTTGAGGGCGGCGAGGTCGAGCCGGGTGGAGTGGGCGACGAACCACTCGCCGTTGAGCGGGCCCTCCTCCGGCGGGTGGACGCCGAAGGCGTCGGCGGCGGCCCGGCCGGAGCGGATCGTGCGCCAGGCCCGGCCCGCGACCAGGAAGCGGTCGCGCGGGACGTCCATCGGGTCGAAGCCCACCTGCCAGGCTGCGATGACCCTCGGGTCGGCCAGCTGCGGGTCGGCGAGCAGCCAGCCGCGCCGGTCGTCCCAGTATTCGGTGGCCACGTGGTCGCCGTGGAAGCCGTCCGGGCCGAGGTAGTCGGCGAAGCCGCAGCGTAGCCGGGCCGGGATGCCGACATGGCGGAGGAACGAGCAGTGCAGCAGCGCCAGGTCCCGGCAGACGCCGACGAAGCGGTCGGCGGGCGCCCGGGGATGGTGGAGCGGGGCCGGGTCGCGGTCGGTGATCAGGTGCAGGATGTCGTCGAGGTAGCGCGTCTCGGCGTCGTGGTGGAGCCGGTCCGCCGGAATGGCATGGTGGAACAGCCGTCCCTCCAGGCGATGGATGATCAGATTGCGGGCGATCCGGGCGAGTTGACCAGGGTCCCTGGGGAGGTCGGCATAGCGGGGGAGGTGGGCCCCGGGGTCGGAGAACACGCTCTGCCCGAGGTAGAAGGCGGGGAAGTCGGCGGAGGGCACGGCGGAACTCCCATGGGGCTTCGGCCGCATGATCGATGGCTGGGCCGCTGGTCCTCACCGTGGCAAATTTCGGGGGCGATTGTCCAGAAGGGTCCGATGGGCAGGGGTGGTTCGGCCGATCGGGCGGGCGGATGGGGCGGGGGCGGGGGCGGGTCAGCGGGTCGGGGTGGGGACGGCGCCGCCGTCGACGTGCTCGACCCGGACGCCGGGCAGGGTGCGGGACCAGGCCTTGACGAGCGGGGCGAGTCGGGCGGCGGAGAGCGGGGCGGGGCCGAGGCCGATCGGCAGGTGGAGGCGGCCGTCGGCGGTCCGGTACGGGTGGGGCCAGGCGTGCAGCCGGGTGGCTCCGGCGTCCTCCAAGGCGGTCAGCAGGGCGCGGATGCGGCCCCGGACGAGGCCGAGTGACTCCTCGTCGGTGCCCACCACGGCCCAGGCGGCGTGCCGGCGGTGCAGCGGGGGAGCGGCGAGCAGGGCGGGCCAGGGGGCTCCGACGGCCTCAACGGTTTCGGCGGCCTTGGTGGTCTTGGTGGCCGCGGTGGCCTTGGTGGCCGCGGAGGCCTCGGTGGTCAGCTCCCAGGCGTGGTAGAGCTCCTCGGTGAGCAGGTCGCGGGTGTCGGCGCTGACCTGGGTGGTGCAGCTGCGGACCGGGGCGGAGGGCGTGAGGACGGTGAGCGGGCCCGACGGAAGGGCCGCGGGCTCGCCGGGGAGGGCGACGGGCCGGCGCCAGTCCCAGGTCGCCCAGGTCTCGGTGAACCGCTGGAAGAGGCCATCCTCGGGAACGCCGGTCGCGTCCAGGACGGTCCGGGCGGCCAGCACCGACCAGGCGAGCGAGGGCAGTTGGCCGAACGGCGCGGAGTCCAGGCCGCGCGCCCGCGCCCAGGCCTTGACCTGGCGTGCCAGCCGGACGAAGCGGGCGTGCCGGTCGCCGAGCGCTGTCAGGATGGCCTCGGCGTCCGTGACCGCGCTCAGCGCGACCGCCGCCGCCTCGCCCAGCTCCGCACGGCGGTCCACTGCTTGGGCCGGGTCGAGCGGGCCGGTGAAGACCACCACGAGGTCGACCGCCAGGCCGTCGGCCGTCAGCCGCAGCCCCGGAACCCGGGCGCCGCGCACCTCGCGCAGCCCTCGGGCCTCCGGCAGCGCGGCCGCCACCCGGGCGCGGACGGCGGGCAGGTCGGCGGGGCCGGGCAGTGCCGCCACCAGGTCCAGGTCGGCGCCGTCCAGCTGGCAGCCCAGTCGGCGGGAGCCGACGGTGTGCACCGCGCCCTCGGGCAGGGCCGCCGCGATGCGCCGGGCCAACGTCCGGGCGGCAGAGGTGTGTTGAGCGGACTCCGGGGCCGGCGAGGTGACCGGTGGCTCGGGCACCGGCCGCACCTCGCCCGTCCCCAGCGAGACCACCGCCCGCGGCCGCATCGGCTCGGCGCCCCGGCGGGAGAGCACCACCAGCTCGCCGACCCGGGCGGAGACGCCGGTGAGCCGGGCAGCACAGTCGGCGGCCGCGCGCTGGGGGCCGTCGCTGCGCCCGAGGGTCAGATGCGGGGTGAAGCCCTCCGCCCGGTCGCGGCAGCGGGGGAAGCGCCGCTCCAGCGCGTGCCGCAGTGCCGCCCAGGGGGCGGGGGAGGCGGCGGCCGGGTCCAGCCAGACGGTGGCGTCCTCGCGGTGTCCGAAGGTGTGGACGCCCTCCAGCCGTGCGGTGAACGGCGCCACCTCGGAGGCGGCCGCGCCGAGCAGCGGCAGGGCGCGGTCGAACTCGGCCTCCGGGACGAAGCCGAACAGCAGGTTGACGTGCGGGGGCCAGCGGCGCAGCTGCGGGTCGTACGCCTCGCGCAGCCGCTGGATCGGCGGCCACAGCTCCTCGGGCGGCAGCCAGGCGACGGCGGTGCGGGCGGTGGGCGGGGCGTCGAGGACGTCCGGTGTTCCGCTGTGGACGTGCTCGCGGTGGCGGGCGTCGCCGTGGTGGTCGTCTGCGTCGCCGTCGAGGCCGTCGACGAGGAGGTCGACGGCCACGCCGTAGTGGTCGGAGGGGAAGAGGCCGTCCTCGGCCGGGCGGTCGCCGAGCAGGGTGGCCGCGGTGACCCGGGTGTCGTCGGCCCGGTGCAGGACACGGTCCAGCCGGCCCGGGCGGCCGGTCAGCGAGGAGACCGCGGCGAGCGGGTTGGCCGTCGGGTCGAAGGTCGGAGTGTCGTCGGCCGGTCCGTGCACCTGGCTCCAGGCGTCCCGCAGGCCGAGTGCGGCGGCCGGGCCGGACGGGCCGGAGCGGCCGTCGTTGAAGTCCCCGAGCAGCAGCAGCTCGCCCTCGACGCCCGACAACCCCTCGGCCAGTCGGGCGAGTTCGGCCCGGCGGCGGTCGGCGCCGTCCGGCGAGTGGTCGCTGCTGAGGTGTACGGCGGCGACGGTCAGCGGTGCGCCGGCGGTCCGTACGGACAGCGCGGTGACGGCCTTGTGCGGGCCCAGGGCGTGCCGCCCGGCCGCCAGCACCGGCAGCCGGCTGAGCAGCAGCAGGCCGTGCTCGCCGACCTCGGGCCCGAGCGGGTCGGCGCCGAGGGTGTACCCGGAGCGGACCCAGCGGGCCGCCAGCAGCAGGGCGACCAGGGCGGGCTCGACCTCCTGGAGCGCGATGAGGTCGGCGTCGGCGGCCTCCAGCGCGGCGAGCAGCAGCGGGCGGCGCCGGGCGGTGGCGATCCGGTCGGCGTCGTAGCGGTCCCACAGGGTGTTCCAGGTGACCGCCCGCAGGCCGGTGGCCGTCGGGACGTCCCGCACGGCGGCTGCGGCTGCGGTAGCAGCGGTAGAGGTGGGGCCGGCGGCGGTGTCGGCGGGTCGCCAGCCGCCGCCCGGGTGCCAGGCGTACGGGGTGGTCGCGGTGAAGAAGGGCGCGGGCAACCGGGGCGGGGCGGTGCGGCGTCCGGCCCCGGTGCTGTCGAGCAGGTCGACGCCCGAGGCGCGGTCCCAGACCCGCACGCCGTCGGCCTCGACCCAGTACACCCGGTGCCAGGGGATCTCGCCGGAGGCCGCGAAGGCCTCCAGGGGTACCCGCTCGGTGCGGTCGTCGCGCTGGCGCACGCCCAGCGTGAACCGGGCCGGGTCGAAGCGGGCGTCCCAGCGGATGCGCTGGCAGATCTGTTCGATGGGACGCATCAGTCCTCCTCTCCGTCGAGCGTGCCCGCCGTGTCCTCCACGGTGCCACCGGGCCCGACGTACCAGGTGCGGTGCGCCTGGCCGGGGTAGGGCGGGCCGAAGCGGTGCAGCTGCGCGGTGAGCACCTCGGCGGGCACCGGGTGCGGCCGGACGGCGTTGCGGCGCAGCAGCTCGTCTTCGCCGACCACCAGCACCACCTGGGTGACCAGGGCGTCGCGGCCCTGCGCGACGGCGTGGACGTGGGAGCGCTGCTGGCGGTTGAGCGAGGTGGCGTCCCAGACGACGGTGCTCGTACGGGTTCCGGTGCCTGGGCCTCCGCCGGTGCCCGCGCCGCCGGTGCCGGCCGTGTCGCCCGCTCCGCCCGCGCCGGCCAGGGCGGCGTCCAGCCGGGCCAGCCCCTCGCGCAGCACGTCGGCGTTGTCGCGCTGGTCGGCGCGCGAGCCCCGGGCGGCGCGCAGGTCGTCCAGGCTGATCCGGGCGGCCACGTCGGTGAGCCCGGCGGCGAAGCTGCTCTTGCCGCTGCCGGAGGGGCCGCACAGGTGGACCAGCCGGGGGAAGCGGCCGTCGCGCCAGCGCCAGGTGGCCGCCACGGCCTCCTCGGCGGTGGCGATCCGGCCGAGCGCGTACGCCTCGCGGGCCTGGGCCCAGCAGCGGTCGGCGGCGTCGCGGTCCAGGTCGGCCAGGGCTTCGCGCAGCCCGGCCCGCAGCCGGGCGAGCGGCGCCTCGTCGAGCAGCCCGGCGTCCTCGGCGTACAGCGCCGACCAGGCGACCTGCTCGCGCTCCGCCCGTCCGGGGGCGGCGGTCGCGGCGAGGGCGTGCAGCACCCCGAGGTCGGCGGCGGCGGACAGCCGGACCAGTCCGGCGCGGCGCTCCTCGTCCGGGTACGGCCGGTGAAGGGCGGGGTGCAGTCCGACCAGGTCGGCGACCCGCCGGGCGAGCGGCAGGCCGAGCGGCCCGGCGAGCCGCGGGGCCAGCGACTGGCGGCGGTCGGTGCGCAGTGCGGTGGCGAGCACACCGGCCAGCCGGGCGTCCCCGCTCCGGCCCAGTTCGTCCAGCCGGGCCGACACCTCGGCCAACTCCTCGGGTGGGCAGGTGAGTTCGGGAACGCCCAAGGCGGCTGCGAGGGCCGGGGGTTCGGGCAGCGCACCGGAGCGCACGGCCCAGAGCGCGGAGTTCGGGCCGAGCCCGTTCTCCACCACCGCGGCGTGCATCCAGTGGGTGTCGGTGCGCACGTGCCGCGGGCGGACCCATTTGGCGACCCGCTCGCCGAACCGGGCCCGGGGGAAGCCCCGGACGGTCCGCACCACGTACCCCTCCTGCCGGTCGAGGTCCAACCGCAGGGCGCGCAGGGCCCGTTCGTCGTAGCGGCCGCGCCACAGCACCCGGGGGACGGGGACGCCGAGGCGGCGCAGGAAGCGGACGGTGTCGTCCCAGTCCAGGCAGTGGTCCTGGCCGTCGGGCCCGCCCGTCCATACCGAGAAGCCGTAGAACCAGCTCTCCAGGTCGGTGTACGGGATCGAGTGCCGGGCGAACAGGTTCTCGCCGCAGATCCGCCAGCCGTCCGGGATGCGCGGGGCGATCCGGCCCTGGAGGCCCTTCACCCAGGCGCGGGAGGGGTGGTGGGCCGAGTCCAGCGAGCGGGCGTGCAGGCCGTCGCGGTAGAGCGTGGTGTTCTCGCCGTCCAGCTTCTCGGTGACGACGACCTCGGCGCCGGCCAGCGCGGACAGGTCCCCGGTCCGTACGTCGTCCGCCGCCGCGCCCGGTGACCAGGGCAGATGCGGCGTCCGGGGGTAGTGCACACGCATGTCCTGCTCCCTGGGCGTTCTTGATCCGGCGGACACTGTAGGAGCGGTCGCGAAGCCCGGGCCACCGATTAATCGCCGCGCCTCCGGGTGCGCGGAGGCCGGGACGACACGCGGGCAGGAACGTCCCTGCACCTCCGCGCCGCGCCCGTGCGGTGCAATGGCGCGACCCGACACGACGTCAACAGGGGAGGCCGCCGGTGGAGACCAGGACGAAGGACGCGGACCCGGTCCGGGTGCTGGACGTGGCGAGCGCCGACTACCG
The DNA here is from genome assembly GCF_055633695.1 of Kitasatospora sp. NPDC114501. Taxonomy (NCBI): domain Bacteria; kingdom Bacillati; phylum Actinomycetota; class Actinomycetes; order Kitasatosporales; family Streptomycetaceae; genus Kitasatospora; species Kitasatospora sp. NPDC114501. The sequence goes on from NZ_JBVKDS010000013.1 coordinate 81,667, forward strand.
CCGGGCGTTCGAACTGTTCCTGGCCGGGACGGACGAGAAGCCCGTCACCCACGCCCGGCTGAGCGAGATCGCTGCCGCCCTGCCGCACCGCCGGGTCCTGCTGGACCTCGGCGCGGGCGACGGCCGCACCACCGCCCACCTGAGCCGCCTCTTCGACCGCACGATCGCGGTGGAACCCAGCGCCTCGATGCGCGAGAAGCTCGGCGCCGTCTGTCCCGACGCCCTGGTCCTCCCGGAGCCGCTCGACCGGGTCCACCCGCCGGAGCAGGGCGACCTCGTCCACCTCTCCCACGTGCTCTACTACGTGCCCGAGGCGGACTGGCCGGCCACCGTCACCCGCGCCCTGGACTGGACGGCCCCCGGCGGCGCCCTCCTGGTCGTGCTCCAGAACCCGGAGAGCCCCTGCATGCGGATGGCCGCGCACTTCACCGGAGTCCGCTACGACCTCAGCCCCCTCGCCGACCGCCTGCGCCGGCGCCACCCCGAGCACGACTACGCCCTCGAGAGCCTCGACCTCCACTACCGCGCGTCCGACCTCGCCGAGGCGGTGGACGTCGCCGAGTTCATGGTCAACGTCGCCGACCTGGCCACCCTCGACCCCCGCCCCACCCGCGCCGACCTGACCGCCTACGTCCAGGAGCACTTCGCCCTCCCCGCCGGCGGCTACGCCATCGGCCACACCCAGGACATGCTCATCATCCGCCGCGCGCCCCAGGCCTGACCGCCGCCCCAAGCGCCCACCACCGACCAGGACGCCATCACCGATGCCCGACACCGCCCCCTCCTACCGCGACCTCCGCGCCCTGGTGATCAACTGCACCCTCAAGCGCTCCCCCGAACGCAGCCACACTCAGGGCCTGATCGACATCTCCACCGGCATCCTGGAACGCCAGGGCGTCGCGGTCGACGTCCTGCGCGCCGTCGACCTCGACATCGCGACGGGCGTCTGGCCGGACATGACCGAACACGGCTGGGAGACCGACGAGTGGCCGGTGATCTACTCCCAGGTGATGGCCGCCGACATCCTCACCCTGGCCGGACCGGTGTGGCTGGGAGACAACTCGTCGGTGATGAAGAAGGTCGTCGAGCGCCTCTACGCCTGCTCGTCGATCCTCAACTCCGAGGGCCAGTACGCCTACTACGGCCGGGTCGGGGGCTGTCTGATCACCGGGAACGAGGACGGCGCCAAGCACTGCGCGATGAACGTCCTGTACAGCCTCCAGCACCTCGGCTACACCATCCCGCCACAGGCCGACGCCGGCTGGGTCGGCGAGGCCGGCCCCGGCCCGTCCTACCTGGACGAGGGCTCCGGCGGACCGGAGAACGACTTCACCAACCGCAACACCACCTTCATGACCTGGAACCAGCTCCACCTGGCCCGCATGCTCAAGGACGCCGGCGGCATCCCGGCCCACGGCAACCAGCGCTCGGAGTGGGACGCCGGCTGCCGCTTCGACTTCGAGAACCCCGAACACCGGTGAACCGAGTCAGTGTCGCCCGCTCGGGAACATCGACGGATGACGGCCGGGCACTGCGCCTGCCCTGCCCGGCCGTGCACCGCGCCGCGGACCCGCCGGCACGCCACCGTCCACGGAGGCGTCGTCCCCTGCCCTCCCGGGGGCGCATCGCGCGGGGACGGCCGGATGCGGTGCGGGGTGCGTCAGGCCGGGCCGTTGGCGCGCGGCCTGACGCACCCCGCGGGGGGTCACAGGGCGTGGGTGAGACGATCGGTCAGCAGGCGGGTGAAGCGGGCGGGGTCGGGCAGGTCACCGCCTTCCGCGATCAGGGCGCTGCCGTGAACGAGTTCGGCGAGTTCGGCGAGCGCCGGGTCGTCGGCGTTCGCACCGTGTGCCCGGCGCAGGGCGATGATCAGGGGGTGGGTGGGGTTGAGCTCCAGGATCCGCTTCACGGCCGGGAGTTCCTGGCCCATGGCCCGGTACATCTTCTCCAGGGTCGGGGTCAGGTCCTGTGCGTCTCCGACCAGACACGCCGCGGAGGTGGTCAGGCGGGATGAGAGACGAACCTGCTTGACGTGCGCGGCCAGCGAGGTCTGGAGCCAGGCGATGAGGTCGGCGAAGTCCTGCTCGCGCTGAGCCTTCTCCGTTCCGTCAGCCCCTTCCCCGTCGGCGTCGTCGTCGAGGTCGACCTGGCCCTTCGCGATGGACTGGAAGCGGTGGCCGTCGAAGGCGGGGACCTGGTCGGTCCAGACCTCGTCGACGGGGTCGGTGAGGATCAGGACCTCGTAGCCCTTGGCGGTGAAGGCCTCCATGTGCGGGGAGTTCTCGACCATCTGGCGGTTCTCGCCGGTCAGGTAGTAGATGGTGTCCTGGCCGTCCTTCATCCGCGCGACGTACTCGTGCAGGGTGGTCGGCTTCTCCGCGTCATCGGTGGAGGCGACGCTGACCAGTCCCAGCAGTGCGTCGGTGTTGTCCCGGTCCTCGATCAGGCCCTCCTTGAGGACCCGGCCGAACTGCTCCCACACCTTCGCGTAGGTCTCGCCGTTCTTGGTCTGCATGTCCTTGAGAGCGGCGAGCACCTTCTTGACCAGGCGCCGGCGCACCGCGGTGATCTGGCGGTCGTGCTGCAGGATCTCCCGGGAGACGTTGAGGGAAAGGTCGTGGGCGTCGACGACGCCCTTGACGAAGCGCAGGTAGTTCGGCATCAGCGCGTCACAGTCGTCCATGATGAACACCCGCTTGACGTACAGCTGCACGCCCCGCTTGGCGTCACGGGAGAACAGGTCGAACGGCGCGTGGGCCGGGATGAACAGCAGCGCCTCGTACTCGAAGGTGCCCTCGGCGCGCATGTGGATGGTCTCGACCGGGGCCTGCCAGTCGTGGCTGATCTGCTGGTAGAACTCACTGTACTCGGCCTCGGTCACCTCCGAACGGGGGCGGGCCCACAGCGCCTTCATCGAGTTCAGCGTCTGCGGCTCACCGGAGGCCCCGTCCGCGGCGCCGGGCTCGGCGTCAGCGCCGACGGTCGTGGCAGCCATGCGGATGGGCCAGCGGATGAAGTCCGAGTACTGCTTGACGATCTGGCGGACCTTCCACGCCGCGAGGTAGTCGCCGACCCCGTCCTCGCCGTCCGCCGGCTTGAGGTGCAGCGTGACCGAGGTGCCCACCGGCAGGTCGTCTGCCTCCGCGATCGTGTAGGTCCCCTCACCGTCGGACTCCCACACGGTGCCCTGCTCGGTGCCGGCGCGGCGGGTGTGCAGGGTCACCTTGTCGGCGACCATGAACGCCGAGTAGAAGCCGACGCCGAACTGCCCGATCAGGCTCTGCGCCGCTCCTGCGTCCTTGGTCTCCTTGATCTTCTGGAGCAGGCTCGCGGTGCCGGACTTGGCGATGGTGCCGATCAGGTCGACGACGTCGTCGCGGGTCATGCCGATGCCGTTGTCCCGCACCGTCAGGGTGCGGGCGTCCCCGTCGACCTCCAGCGTGATGTGGAGGTCCGAGGTGTCGACTTCGAGGTCGGCATCGGTGAGGGATTCCAGGCGGAGCTTGTCGAGGGCGTCGGAGGCGTTGGAGATCAGCTCGCGCAGGAAGATATCCTTGTTCGAGTAGATCGAGTGGATCACCAGCTGCAGCAGCTGGCGGGTTTCCGCCTGGAACTCCAGGGTCTGGGCGGGGTTGGACACGGGATGCGTCTCCTTCGTGTGCACGTGGCGGGACGTGTTCGAACGGGTCTTCGGGGGCTGGACGGTCGTGTCGCACGGCCGACCCGGGTGGTCACCGGTCGACGGGGGACGTGTGGCGGCGCCGGTCACTGTCAGTGCGAAGCTGGTCGGCTCGTGCGGCGAGCTGATCGAGGCGGTCCGCGATCTTCGGGTGCTCCGCCTCCAGGAGGGGCCGGGTTTCGGCGAGCGGGGCGAGCAGGCGGGCGGGGTCGTGGTGGCCGAGCGCGTCCAGGAGCCGCTCCACAGCGGGGGCCGCCTGCGCGCTGACGCCGTCCAGTGCTCCGATCTGTCCGGCGAGGCGGCGCAGGTCGGCGGCATTGTCCCGGGCCCACGTGGTCACCGCGCGGTCGGCGGCGCGCCGGTCGCGCGTGGCCTGGACGCGTTGCTCGCCGGTGCTCCCCGCCCCGGTGCCGACATCCGTGTGGGGCCGCATGCGGAGGTAGCGGCGCTCGGCAGCCTGGCGGCTCCGGACTCCCAGCGGCGCCGCGAGATCGGCCCAGGTGGCGCCGGCACTGCGGGCGGTCTCGATCAGGCCGGTCTCCCAGCCGGCCAGTTCCTCGCGAAGGTGACGCAGCAACAGGATTGCGGAAAGGGCCTGTTGTGGATCGCTCTGGCCTGTGTCGTCCGGGGGCGCGTGCCGGGCGGTGCGGGCGACGGCGTCCATCATGCCCAGCGCGGCGGCGGCGGCCAGGAACGAGATCGGCCCCACCCCGGCCGGGCCGGTGTCCTGGGTGTCCATACCGTCACTCTTTCGCTGACTGGATCATTGTCATCGTATGGATGACACGGTACAACGGGTTCGTGTCCACCCACCAGCCCGGGGCGAGCCACGCCGCGACAGCCGAGGAGTCCGCGCTGGTCGCAGGCCACGGCATCGGCAGAGCTCGGTCCGGCCCGGGAAGACCCCGTGTTCGCTTGCGTGCCCGGCCATCCGTGGTGTCAACGGTTCGGCGACATGCGTCGGCGGTCTGTCCAGGCCGTCGTACTTGGAGGCGGTCTTGGCGGGCTGCTGGACGCCCGGACGGGGGTGATGGCCAGGTAGGTGTGAGCGTTCCACTTCACGACGCCGGCGTACCGGCCCCGTTCGGTGCAGGCCAGGGCTTCCTTTCCGCCGGCTTCGTCCTGGTCAGGTGTCTGCGTGGGGTCGATGTCCTCGCTACCAACCGCAACACCACTTTCATGACCTGGAACCAGCTCCACCTGGCCCGCATGCTCAAGGACGCCGGTGGCATCCCGGCCCACGGCAACCAGCGCTCGGAGTGGGACGCCGGCTGCCGCTTCGATTTCGAGAATCCCGAACACCGGTGAACCGGTGACCTCGGTGAAGCAGGGTCCGAAGCCTCCGGCGAGCCTGGCCGATGGTCATGTGGTGGAACTTCGTCGGCTGATCCGGTGACGAGATCGTAAAGGCGCGAAACGACTGGGAGAAGGGAATTCGCTTCGGCGAAGTCCACGGCTACGACGGAGACCGGCTGCCCGCTCCGCGGTTGAGCTGCTCAACGCCACCACCGCCGACCTGACCGCAGACCACCGGGGCATTCCGGAGTTCCTGGCCGTGCAGACCCCGTCACCTACCCCGCCTGGCTACTTTCGTGGGCCACGCGAATCACCGAGCCGGTGCTCCGGTGCGCTGTTGAGGGCGGGGTGGTCGGGGGTGAGGTACTGGCCGGACAGGTCGTCGGCCGCGCCTGCGGCGAGCAGCAGCGCGCCGCGGGCGCTGAGCGCGGTGGGGGTGGTCCGGCCGGCGGCGTGCTCGCGCAGGTACCAGCGTTGGATCCGCTCGTCCCAGGTGCCTGGTTCGGGGCGGCCGTCCAGCTGGCGGGTGGCCATGCCGATGGTGAGCAGTCCCGGGTGGTAGGCGAAGGCTCGTACGCCGTGGGGGCGCAGTTCGGCGGCCAGGTTCTCGGTGAGTTTGATGACTGCGGCTTTGGAGACCGAGTAGGCCGACATGTGCGGCCACCGGTGCGCTCCGGCGCTGCTGGCCACGGTGATGATCCTGGCCTTGCGTTCGATCAGTTGGGGGATGAAGGCGTGGCAGGTGAGGAAGGTGCCGTGGACGTTGGCGTGCTGGGCGGACCACCACTGGCCGGGGTCTGTCTCCCACGCGGGACCGCAGGGCCCGGGTGTCCCGGCGTTGGCGACCAGCACGTCCACGCCGCCCCATCGGGTCCGTAGCCGGTCGGCGAGTTCGCGCAGAGCGCGGTGGTCGGTGCTGTCCACCGCCGCAGTGTGCAGTTCCCCGCGCGGGGCCAGCTCGGCGTTCACCTGGTCCAGGGTGGCCTGGTTGCGTCCGGTGATGGTGACGCGGGCACCATGGTCGAGGAAGGCTTCGGCCAGTGCCCGGCCCAGGCCACGGGAACCGCCCGTGATGAGCACGGTCTTCTCACTGAAGTCGGGACACGGGCGGCGGTCGACTGCCGGGGCCGGGTGGGGGATGGTGGGGGTGAGGAGGCGGCGCAGCGGTTTGCCGGAGACGGTCCGCTCGATGAGTGGGACCTCCCGCACTAGACGTGGCTGCTTGTGGGTGGCGAGGCGGGCCGCGACGAACTCTTTCAGCTCAGCCGCCAGTTCCGGGGTGAGGTGGACACCGGAGGCGGGCACGATGCAGGCCAGCGGAAGCTGTCCGGCCCTCTGGTCGGCCACCGGGACCAGGGCCGCGTCGGTGACTGCCGGGTGTTCGCGCAGCACCGTTTCCACCTCGGTCGGGGAGATCTGGTGGCCGTTGTACTTGATGACGTCCTTGAGGCGGTCGACTACGTAGAGGCAGCCGTCGGCGTCGACTCGTGCCAGGTCACCGGTGGCCAGCCAGCCTTCGGCGTCGGTGATCGCGACGAGCCTGCCGTCCGGGCCGAGGTAGCCGGGGGCGACCTGCGGACCGCGCAGGTGGAGTTCGCCGGTGCCGGCCGGCCAGTCACGGCTCTCGTCCTCGTTGGGGTTGCCCGGCGCCACCAGCCGGTATTCGGTGCCGGGTACGGGGTGTCCGCTCGATCCGGGGCGGCGTGCGCCGCCGCGCCGGGTGAAGTGACAGGTGTTGACCTCGGTGAGTCCGTAAGCACCGTCCACCGGCACACCCAGCGCACGCTCGCAGCGCTCGGCCGTCTCCGGGGCCAGCGGGGCGCCGCCGCTGAGCACCTGCTCCAGGCGGCTTGACCGCCAGGGCCGGGTGCCGTCCCGCATGGCGTGTTCGGCGGCCGCTGCGAGGTCATGGACCATCGGCGGCACGGTATGCAGCACGGTGATCCCGTGCTCTGCGACCGCGCGCAGTGCCGCCGCGGCATCCCAGTGCGGGAGCAGGACCACGCCGGCGCCGGACAGGAGCGCGTGGTTGAGGATGTACTGCATCCCGAACAGGTGGCAGAACGGCAGCACGCCGAGCAGCACGTCGTCGGGCCCGAGCGGCTGGGCTGCGGCCAGCTGGACGAGGCCGGCCACCGCGTTGCGATGGGTGACGGCGACCGGCTTGGGGCTCCCGGTGGTGCCGGAGGACCAGGGCAGCAGGGCGAGGCCGGCCGGCGCTTCGGAGGTACGGATGCCGGGGCCGGCGTGGAGCCGGCTGAGCCGGCCTGCCGGGCCTCCCAGCAGCAGCCCGGCGCCGATCGCTTCGGCCTGGTGGGCCAGTTCGGGCGCCGGGGTGCGGTGGCCGACCGGGCTGACGACCGCGCCCGCGGCCAGCAGACCGAGCAGTGCGGCGGCGAAGTCGACGCCGTTGGGCAGGGCGAGCAACACCCGCTGCCCGGGCGCGAGCCCGGCCTGGCGCACGTCATGTGCGCAGGCCGACGCGCGCTCGCGGACCTCCTGATGGCTCCAGCACTCACCGGTGCTGCCGTCGATCAGCGCGGTACGGGCGCCGGCGCCGCGCGGCAGCGGCAGCAGCAGCTCGTCGAGAGTGACCTCGGGGATCTGCGGCGCGCTCTCGCTGCCGAACACGAGGCGCGAGGGGGGCGCGGTGGACATTGGTCACCTCCGGGTGAGGGTGGTGGGGGGCTGACGGCGTCATGCGCCATCCACCGTGAGGGCAATGGAGTGGATTGCTTCCCCGGCGCCTGTGTGCGGCGGCTCTCAGCGCTCGTTCGGCGGGAGTCGAGACCGCCACGGCAGATCCAACGGGCACGGCGGCCGGCGGAAACGAGTTCGACGTTCCGTGGGGGCGATCAGGTTACGGGTGGAGTGGTCCGGGCAGGATCGCGTCGGGTACCTGGAGCAGCTCGGTGAGGGCCTGGGCGTGGGGGGCCAGGCGGCGGCACGTCTGGTCGGCTTGCTCCGGCAGAGCGAGTACCTGCTGCGCGGTGAGCAGGCCGTGGGCGAGGTACCAGCCGCTGTGGGCGTCGATCTGTTCCAGGCAGTGCAGCTGGTACAGGTCGGCGAGCAGTGCATGAGCCGGAGCGGGAAGCAGGGTCGGGGTGTGCCACTTCTCGTGCAGGGTCTCGGCGGTGGTGCGCGCCGCGTGGGCCAGGGCGAAGCGCTGGGCCAGCTCGGTCCGCTCGTTCCAGAGGTCGAAGGTGACGGCGCTGTCCGCGGGCCTGGGCAGGTGGGCGGTGAGTTCGGTGTGCAGGAGCCGTTCGCGGGCGCGGAGCAGCCGGGTGTGGTCGTCCGGTGCCAAGTTCTCGTCCGGCGGCTGGTAGTCCGGTCCGGTGGCCATGGTCCAGGCGGCGTCCAGCAGGATCATCCGGTTGTCTCCGCCCGCGGAGGCGTATGCCTGGGTGAAGGACTGGTAGCAGCCGAGGCGGCTGAGTGAGAAGAAGGCGGCTGTGCCGCCGGCGGAGCGGCAGCGGGTCACCGCCGCGTCGGCGAGGAGGTCGGTGGTGACCTTGGCCAGGGCCAGCTCGCGCATGACGGATCCGTCCGGGCCGCTGCCGCGCCCGCCGCCCGGCGGGATGTGCCAACTGCGGCGGGTGGCCCGGTGGGCGACGGCGGTGGCCGCGAGGGCCTGGGCGGTGGCGCCGAACAGCAGGCGCTGCTGGCCCAGGTGGTTCAGGGCAGGGATCCGGCCGGCCAGGCGGTCGGCGGTCCGGCGGTGGCGGGCGTGGGTGAGGGCGAGTGCTGCGCTGCCCCGGGCCACTGCCGCAAGTCCTGCGCTGAGCGCGCCCCAGCAGAAGCGGGCCATGCCCAGGCTGCGCCGGGTGCGGGCGTCGGCGGTTTCCAGCGGGTCGTGGAAGGACCCGTCCTCGGCGATCCACGCTCCGTCGGCGAGCCAGCGGGCGTGGGGAACGCGGACCTGGTCGAAGCGGACGGTGGCGTAGTCCATGGGCAGCTGTGCGACGGGTGGGAGGGCTTCGATGGCGACTCCCGGGCAGGGGCCGTCCTGGTCACGTAAGGCGACGAGGAACAGTGCGGTTCCGCGGTCGGTCCCGGCGGTGAGGAGCCTGGCGCTGACGACGGCCAGGCGCGCATAGCCGTCCAGGCCGACGTTGGCTGGGCCCTTGGCGGCCTCAGGTGTCGGGGTGTGCAGCACGAAGTCACCGCGCGCGGGGTCGTAGCGGGCCTCGGTGCGGACGGCCGAGCTGCTGTTGCCGCAGCCGGTCTCGTTCATCAGGGCGGCGCCGATCCACTCCACTGAGGCGAGGGCTGCCACGTCCTCTTGGCAGGCGCCCTGGTCGAGCGCGGTGCCGATCGTCATGCAGTGGTGGAGGAACATCGTGTGGAACAGCCGTGGATCGCTGATCGCGCACAGCTCCAGCAGCGAGCGCAGCCTGAGCCGGTCGGCGATCAGGGGCTGCTTCTCGTCCAACAGGGTTTGAAGGTGGCGCAGGCCCTCGTACGGTGCCGCCGGCCACGGCCGGTCGCCCGTCGGGGTGGGCGTGGCGAGCAGGGAACGGATGAACAGCTGGGCGAGATCGCCGTCGGACGGGGTGGTCGTGGTCACTGGGCTTCTCCAGGAAGCGGACGGGCGGCGGTGGTCAGGTGGGGTGAGGCGGCCTGGGGCCCCGGACCGGGGGCGGGGTCCCAGCTGCCGATCGCCTCCGCAAGCGCGGGGGCGTGGTGGGTGAGCATCGTGAAATGGTCGCCGGGGACGTCGACCAGGGTGTGCGGCAGCTGCCACGCTGTGGCCGCCAGGCCGTTGGCGGCGAGGGACTCGGTGGGATCTTGTGCGCGCAGCAGCAGGGAGGGGGTGGTGACGGGGGCCGGTCGCCGGCCTGCCAGCAGGCGCAGGTACGCGCCTGCGGCGGTGAGCCGGTCGGTGTCGATGCCGGACGAGGCGAGGGCCTGGGCGGCGGTGTGTTCCAGGACGCGCGGCAGCAGTCGGTGCAGCAGCGTGTCGTCGGGCCAGGGGGTGTCCAGCAGGACGAGTCCGAGCGCGGGTCGGCCGAGACCTTCGAGCCTGGCCGCGACCGCGTGCGCGACCAGCCCACCGGAGGAGTACCCGCAGAGCAGGAACCGCCCGGGCCCGGCGTGCCGCCGCAGTGCGGCCACGTGCGCGCCGGCCAAGGCGTCGAGATCGGCCGGGAGCAGCCGGCCCGGCTCGACGCCGGGCTGGGCGAGCACCTGCACCTCGCGGACACCGCGAAATGCCGCGGCGAGCGCCGTGTACTCGTGGGCGCCGGAGGTGGGAAGCAGGGACGGGAAGCAGAACAGGGCGGGTCGTGCGGCGGCTGGTGCGAGGCGGGTCACCTCGGACGCGTGGTCGCCGGCGTGGGCGGCCGTGAACGTCGGGCGGAGCTTGGATGCCGCGCCGATCAGCTCGGCGGCGACCGTCCCCCGTCCGGTTCGGCAGGCGTGCAGGTAGAGGGCGTCGAGTGTGTGCGGCGGCTCCGTGCCGGGGGCTGCGGGTACGACGCTGCGGGCGTCCGTGTCCTGCCGCAGGCTCCGCAGGTGGGCGGCGAGGGCGCGGGGCGTGCGGTGGTCCAGGACGACCGCTGCGGGCAGGGACAGGTGGAGCAGGCCGGCCAGGCGGGTGCGCAGTTCGACGGCTGTCAGCGACGTCGTGCCCAGGGCGGCGAACGCCTCGTCCGGTCCGATGCGGGTGCCGTCGCGGTAGCCGAGGACGATCGCGGCCTGCTCGCGGACCAACGCCAGCAGGTCCGCTTCGTCGGGCCGGGCGGGCGCGTCCGCCTGCTGGACGGCGGTGACCGCAGTCGCGGGGCGCCGGCGGGGTGAGGAGGGGGTGGTGAGCCAGTAGTGCTCGCGCTGGAACGGGTAGGTCGGCAGGTCGGTGTGCTGCGCCTGGGGGACGGCGAACAGGGTGGGCCAGGAGATGGGCGCCCCGTTGGTGTAGGCCTGCGCGGCCGAGAGCAGGAAACGGCGTAGTCCGCCCTCGCCGCGGCGTAGGGTGCCTACTCCGGTGGCCGTCCGGCCGGTTTGTTCGGCGGTCTCCAGGATCGCGTGGGTGAGTACGGGGTGCGGGCTGATCTCGATGAAGTGGCGGCTGCCTGTGCTGAGCAGGGCGCGGATCGCGGCGCCGAACTCGACCGGGTGGCGCAGGTTCTGGTACCAGTACCGGGCGGTCAGGGTGGTGGTGTCCAGGGGGCCGGGGGCGAGGGTGGAGTAGAACGGCACCTCGGCCGACCGGGGTCGCAGCCCACTGAGGCCGTTCGTCAGGCGGGCCTCGGCGGGTTCCATCGCGGGGCAGTGGGAGGCGTAGTCGACGGCCAGCATGCTGGCGCGTACGGTGCGCCGGTCGAGTTCTGCGACCAGCTGGGTCACGGCGTCGGCGGTGCCGGAGACCACGGTCGAGCGGGGGCCGTTGTCCGCCGCCAGCCAGACCTGGCCCGGGTACCGGGCCAGGTGGTGGTCGAGTTCGCCGCGGGGCAGTGCGACGGCTGCCATGCGCCCGCCGGACAGTGCGTTGACCGCTTTCGCTCGCTGGGCCACCACCTTGGCGGCTTCGTCGAGGGTCAACGCGCCGCAGACGTGGGCGGCGGCGATCTCGCCCTGGCTGTGTCCGACCACGGCGTGCGGGCGCACGCCGAGATGGGCCCACAGTTCGGCGAGGGCGACCATCACGGCGAACAGGCAGGTTTGCGCCACTTCGACCTGCTCCAGCCCTGGTTGGCGGGCGGCCCCGCGCAGGACGGCACGTACGGACCAGTCGACGTGCGGTGCGAGGGCCTCGTCGCAGGCGGCCATGGCGTCGGCGAACACGTCGGACTCGGCGAGCAGGTCAGCTGCCATGCCTTGCCACTGCGCGCCCTGCCCGGGGAAGACGAAGACGGTGCGGCCCGCCGGGCGGGCCAGCCCCGTGACCGCGTCGGCGGACAGGGTGCCGTCGGCGAGTGAACGCAGGCCCGCGGCTGCCTCGGCGGGCTCGCGCGCGATGACGACCGCGCGGTGCTCGAACGCCGTCCTGGTCGTGGCCAGGGCCCGGGCCGCCGCGTGTGACTGGGCGCCGGTGGCGTGCGGCACGAGGCGGGCGGCGAGTTCGCGCAGGGCGGGTGCGCTGCGGGCGGACAGCACCCAGGGCATCCAGGGCGCCGGCTGTCCGCCGATCGGGGCCTGTCCGCAGGCCCGATCGCTGCCGGTGTTCTCGCACGCTGTCGGGGTGAGCGGCTCCGTCTGCGGCTTGGGCGCTTCTTCGAGGATGACGTGGGCGTTGGTTCCGCCGATGCCGAAGGCCGATACCCCGGCGCGGCGAACGCCCTGCGACGGTGGCCACGGCTCGGATTGCGGCAGCAGCCGAAGAGCGCCGCCGTGGTTGCCGCCGCAGGGGTGGAGGGTGTGCGTGTGCGGGGTGCGGGGCAGCTGGCCGTGGCGTAGCGCCAGCACCGTCTTGATGACTCCCGCCATGCCGGCGGCCGCCTGGGTGTGGCCGATGTTCGCCTTGACGGATCCCAGCCGCAGTGGGCGCGCCGGGTCGCGGCCGGGCCCGAAGACGGCGTACAGCGCCTCGGCCTCGATCCGGTCGCCGAGCGGTGTGCCGGTGCCGTGGGCCTCGATGACATCGATCTGGCCGGGCTCCAACCGGGCATCGGCCAGGGCTCGGCGGATCAGCTGTTGCTGGGCGAGCCCGTTGGGGGCGGTCAGGCCGTTGCTCGCCCCGTCCTGGTTGACGGCAGTCGCGGCCAGGACGGCGAGGACCGGGTGCCCGTTGCGCTTGGCCCGGGACAGTCGCTCCAGTACCAGGACGGCAACTCCCTCTCCCCACGCCGTGCCGTCCGCGGTGGCCGAGAACGCCTTGCAGCGCCCGTCCGGGGCAAGTGCGCCCTGGCGGCTGAAGTCGACGAAGGAGACCGGGGAGGCCATCACGGTGGCTCCTGCGGCCAGCGCCAGTGAGCACTCGCCCCGGCGCAGCGACTGGGCGGCCAGGTGCATGGCGACCAGGGAGGAGGAGCAGGCGGTGTCGAGGGCCAGGGCGGGGCCGGTGAGGCCGAGGGTGTAGGAGATCCGCCCGGCGGCGACGCTCGCGGCGTTGCCGGTGAGCAGTAGGCCGTCGAAGAGCTCGGGGGCTTCGGTGAGGCGGGGAGCGTAGTCGCCGGCCATCTGGCCGACGAACACGCCCGTGTCGGATCCGCGCAGCGCGGTGGGGTCCAGCCCGGCCCGTTCCAGGGCTTCCCAGGCGGTCTCCAGCAGCAGCCGCTGCTGCGGGTCCATCGCCAGCGCCTCGCGCGGTGAGATGTCGAAGAACGCGGCGTCGAACTCGTCGGCGCCGGTCAGGAAGTGGCCGAGGTGGGTGCTGGAACGGCCTGGACGGGAGGGGTGCGGATGCCGCAGCCGCTCCAGATCCCAGCCACGGTCGGTGGGGAAAGGGCCCGCCGTGTCGGCGCCGTCCACCAGGAGCTGCCACAGGTCCTCGGGGGTGGTGACACCGCCGGGGAACCGGCAGCCGATTCCCACGACAGCGATCGGGTCGTCCAGGTCCCCGGCCTCGGTGGCCCGCGACGGGGCCGTTTCGAGGGCCGGCGCCGTCGTAGCGGCCGGGTGGTCTCCGGGCGTCTCGTCACGGTGGGCGGTGGCGAGCGCTGCCAGGTGGCGGGCCAGTGCCTCGGGGGTGGGGTGGTCGAAGGCCACGGTGGTCGCCAGTGCGAGCCGGGTCGAGCGAGCCAGGGCCAGCGCCAGGCGCACCGCGCCGAGCGAGTCCACACCCAGTGCGCGGAACGACAGCCGGTCGGTCTCCGGCCGGACGGCGTGGGCCGGGAGCAGTTCGGCGAGGTGCTCGTGGACCGACGCCAGAGCCGCACGGGCCTGTTCGGCTGCGGGCAGGGCGGCCAGCCGGGTCCGCCACTGGTCCGCCCCCGCCGACCGGTGTGCCGTGTCGGCGGTCAGGAGCGCGGCCAGCCGCCCGCGGGCCACCTTTCCGGTGGGCGTGAGCGGCAGCTCGTCGACGAGGACCAGTTCCAGCGGCTGCTGGTACTCCGCCACGCCCTTGGCTACCAGATGGGCGCGCACCGCCGCCAGATCGACGCTCGCGCCGGGACGCGGGGAGGCGACCAGGCACGGGTACTGCCCCAGCCGGGCGTCGGTGCGCGGGACGAGGGCCGCGGCGGCCAGCTGCGGGATGTCGCTGAGCAGGGCCTCGACGGTGGAGGCACTGAACTTCAGGCCGCCGACGCTGATCACCTCCACGTCACGCCCGTGGAAGGCGAAGGTGCCGTCCGGTTGGCGGCTGGCCAGGTCCCCGGTGCGCAGCCAGCCGTCCGGGGTGAAGGCAGCCTCGGTGGCCTGCGGGTCCCCCAGGTAGCCGCGGAACAGGTGCGGGCCGCGGTACTGCAGTTCGCCGACCTGGCCGACGGGGGAGCTTCGCCCGGCCTCGTCCACCACGCGTGCGCTGGAGCCGGCGATCGGCCGGCCGATGCTGCGTGCGGAGGCCTGCGGCGCATCGTCCGGGCCGGTCATGGTGCCCGCGCCGAGCTCGGACATGCCCCATTGGACGACTGTCGCCGCCCCGGTCAGGCTTCGCACCTCGCTCACCAGCGAGCCGGGCACCGCCGCACCGCCGGTGCGCACCTCACGCAGCTCAAGACGCCCGCGTGACCCTGAAGCACCAAGGCATTGGACGAGGTCCCGTAGCTGGGCCGGCACCGCGAACAGCACGCTCGCCCCGGCGGGCCCCGCCAGGCCCAGAAAGGCCTCGGCATCCCAGCGCGGCAGCAGCGCCTGCCGCGCGCCGGTGAGGACGGCCCGGTGGACCGAGAGCAGCCCGAACAAGTGGGTGAAGGGGCTGGCGCTGACGATGGTGTCACCGGCGCTCGCACGTCCGCCCTCCGCCACCACCTGGGCGTTCGACACCAGCGCGCCGTGGCTGTGCAGGCAGAGCTTCGGCCGGCCGGAGACGGTCCCCGACGACGGCAGCACCACGAACGGCAGCTCGGGGTCCACCACGATGGGATCAGGCCGCGCGCCCCGGTACTCGCGCAGCAGCGCCTCCACGGTCCCGAACGCCACCGCCCGGGCACCACCGTGCGCATCCTGCGGCGCCTGGCTCACACCTCCGACGGTCAGCACCCACTCCAGCGAGCCTGGCCCCACCGGCGAGCCGCCGTCGAGCACTGCCGCGTGTGCTGCGCCATGCTCGGCCGCCACAATCAGGCCACGGGCCTTCGCGCGTGACAGCAGTGCGGCCACGTCGGCCCTTCCGTAGGCCATGTGCAGCGGCAGAAGGACAGCGCCGAGCTGTGCCAGGGCGACGTGGGCGACCAGGAACGCCCAGGAGTTCGGGAGCTGGACGGCCACCACATCACCGGGGCCGGTGCCCAGGCGCTGCAGTCCGCAGGCCAGTGCACCGGATTCGGCACTCCACCGGGTCCAGGACAGCGGTTGCCCGCTGCCGACGACGGCCGCGGTGTCGCCGAAGGTCTCGACCGCCGCGTCGAACACCTCGCCAAGGGTCCGGTAGTGCTCCCGCTTCGCAGGAAGGAGGGCGTGGGTCAGGTAGTCGTCGACCGAGATCGCCGGACTCATCGTGCCCGGCCCGGTGCCGGCGCCCGGAGCGGGGACGGTCCGCGCCGACGGGCAGTCAGGAGGCTGGCGTCCAGAGGAAGTCCGCTGACCTGGACCAGGTCGAACCCGGCCGCGTCCAGCAGCTGCTCGTACTCCTTGGCGCTGCGTTCCCGTCCGCCCACGTTGCACAGCATGTGCAGATCCCACCGCGCCGCCAGCGAAGCCTTCCCGTGGCCGGGCAGCAGACGCTCCACCAGGAGCAGCCGCGCACCGGCGTCCATGGCCTGCGCGCACCGGCGAAGGATCGCCGCGCACCTGTCGTCGTCCCAGTCGTGCAGGACCCGCGCCAGCACGTACACGTCCCCGCCCGCGGGGAGGGCCTGGGTGAAGTCGCCGGCCACGAGGTCGCAGCGCTCGGCGCACCCGGCCTCGGCGAGCCGCTCGCGGGCCCGCTCCAGTACGTGCTCCCGCTCCAGCAGTACACCGCGCAGGTGGGGCGCGCTCCTCAGAATCCGGCTCAGAAGCTCACCGCTGCCGCCGGCGACGTCCACCACCACCCGGTCGGCGGAGAAGTCGACAAGGCCGGTGATCGGCTCGAACATCGGCGAACTGGCGGCCATCGCGGCGTCGAACAGCGCTGCCGCCTCGGGATGCGCGGCGAAGTAGTCGAAGTGAGGTTGGCCGAACACCACCTCGAACGCCTCGTGTCCGGTACGCACCGCGTGGGCCAGGGCGGCGAACGACTGGTAGAACAGCCCGCCGTACAGCAGCGCGAGCGGGCGCAGTGAGTGGCGTGCATCGCGGCGAAGCGTTTCTCCAAGCGGTGTCAGCTCGTAGGAGGCGCCGGCCGGCGCCACCACGCCGACGGCTGCCAGGTAGCGCAGCAGACGCGCCAGGCCCTCCCGGTCGACGCCGAGGCGACCGGCCACCGTCTCCACCGGGTCGGGCACCCGCCCCGCGCCCGGCTGGGGCAAGTGGTCGGCCAGCCCCAGTTCGGCCGCCACCGCGATCGCCTGTGTCGTCCACGCCCCGGTCATCAGCCCGAGCAGCCCGGTCGCCGGATCCTCCGCCCCCTGGCCCCGGTGCCGGGACAGGACCAGCGGGTGGTGGCCGTCCACCCGCAGCTCCAGCCGGTGCCACCCGCCGCCCGCAGCATCGATCCCGGTGCTGCGGAAGTACAGCACCGTGCAGTCCTCGTGCGCGTTGTAGCCGCCGCCGTCGGACCTCAGTGCGCCGCTGTCGGCCACCAGTGCACGCAGCCCCGCCACGACAACGTCGTCTCCGGTGGTGACCTGCAACGCGACGTGGGACTCGTGGCGCAGCGCCCGCTCACGTACCGCGATCGCGGACAGGTCAGAACCCGGCGGCACCTCCAGGGCGAACAGCTCGACCATCCGTGGTCCGCGGTCGCCGGCCGGCAGACGGACGTGCACGATCACGACGTCCAGAGCGTCGACGGGTACCCCGTAGCGACGGCTGAGCCGCTCCCGCACCACCACGCTCGGCCGGGGTTCGTCGACAGTCAGCCCGCGCGCACGCAGGGCGGCCGTCATGGCCTGGACCGAGGCTGGGAAGACCAGGACCGCTGCGTGGGCCACCTGGCAGTGCGAGGCCAGCGAAGTCCGCTGGCGGGGAGACAGTTGGGGGGCCAGGTGTGCCAGGACGCTGCTCGTGTCCGCCTCGTGGATGTAACGCAGAGCATCCTCGATCAACACCTGATCAGCGCGTTCGACCTCGACCGGCCAGGCCTGCCCCACTGTCACCCTTGCTCCCCTTCGACCCGGCGGCTCCCTCCCACCCCCTGTCCAACGAGCCATCGAGCAGACGGACACGGAAATGATCTGCAGCGAGCGGCGGTCGGCCCCCGAAAAGGCACGAGAGGAGTGTCCATCCCCCCGGCAGCTCGTTGTGCCGGTGACGGCTCTGCGCTGTGGACTACAGCTGACACAAGGAGAACCAGTGTCCGATGACCTGTTGATCGCCAAGATCAGCTACGGCTTCGATCATCTCGACGCCGACGGAGACGGCCGCCTCACCGAAGACGATCACGTCCTCATGGGGCGGTCGTCAGCTCGTTCCCTCGGCCATGCGGAGGGTTCAACGCAGGAAGCCGGGATCATCGCGGCGTACGTCGCCATCTGGCGGGACCTGCACCTGCCCACACTCCCGCCGGGAACCGAGGCCATCAGCCGTGCGGAGTTCATCGGCAGTACGGCGACCCTCGCCGACGATCCGGCCGCCGCGCAGGCCACGGTCGGAGCTCTCGCCAAGGCGTTCCTGTCCATCGCGGACGCCGACGGCGACGGCCGGGTCACTCCCGAGGAGTTCTTCACCTTCCAGCGCGGGCACTTCCCCAACCTGGAACGCGCGGCAGCGGATGAGGCCTTCCGCCACCTCGACCGGGACGGCAACGGCACGCTCTCCGCGGAGGAGTTCATCACCGCGGCGATCGAGTACTGGAGCAGCCGTGATCCCCAGGCCCCGGGGAACTGGTGGGCCGGCAACCCCGCTCTGGCCGGTACCGCCTGACACGCCGGCCTGCGCGCAGTCGTCCACGGACAGGCATGGTCCGTGGACGACTTCGCGGTAGACCGCGCCGACTGGGGGCTGTAGGGGGTCAGGGGCCGGTGGCAGAGCGTCTATGGACCCGGCGGCAACGGCCGCAGTGCCGTGAGGCCGCGGCCGGAGCGGTAGCCGATGGCCGCGGCCTGGGTGCCGTTGCCGCGGCCCCCGCAGCTGGTACCGCGGGGAAGCTGGGGCGGTTCAGTGGCTGCGGTCGGCGGCGACCAGGTCGGGCTGGGCCTCGATCAGGCTGCCCGCCCCGATGGCGAACCAGATGCCGTGCCACCACTGCTCCATCACCAGTGCCACCACGGCCGCGGCGTAGTCGGGCGAGAAGCCGGTGACGTGACCGCTGCGGACGACTGCGGCGAAGTGGTCGCAGTAGGTGCGGTCCATGTGGCGCAGGAACGTATCTGCGTCGATGCGGCCGTCGCGGAGCAGCAGCGGGACGACCAAGCCGTACTCGACCAGCAGCATCGGCAGCACGCCGCCCTCGACGCCGTCGGCCAGGGCCTTGTGCACGTCGAGCTCGCCCCGGTGCCGGGCGCCGTCGACCAGCACGTCGTACCGTAGTGGCCGGCGCGGCGCCGTGACACGGTCGGCCCCTGACGGTGTGCTCGGGACGAGCGATGGTGTGTAGCAGTCGGCGAGCTGCCCGGCCGCGTACAGGTCGCGCCCGGCGGCGGCCTCGCACAGGTCGGGTGCGAGGGCGAAGTACCGCCAGAGGTCTTGCCGGTGGTTGCACATCTGCCACACGCAGGTGGCGACGGTGAGCGCGGCGGAGCTGTACCGGCCGCTCTTGACGTAGCCGCGCGGCGTCAGTTGTGCGTTCATCATCCACACGGTGCGCTCGTAGCAGTCGAGCAGGTCGTCCTGGACGATCGAGCCTCGGGTGAGGGCCAGTACGCTCTGCCCGCTCTCCTCGTGGCGGAGGTCCGGCCCGAGGTCGACCCAGTCGTTGACCAGGCCGGTGACCATCATGTCGTCGCGGCCCGCGGTGCCCGCGGGGAAGGACAGGTAGTGGCCGAAGATGCCGCTGTCGGACGCCTTGGAGTCCCGCCAGCTGTCGCGGTCGGCGTAGACCCAGGCTGACCGGCCGTCGGTGCGCGCGCCCTGGTGCTCCGCCTCGTTGCGGCGCTTGGTGTCGAAGTAGGCCATCTCGCAGGCCATGTGGAGACGGCGGGCCCGGAGTTCGGCCTCGAGCCCGGGCATGTCCCACAGCAGTTCCAGTTCCCGCACCGTCCGGCCGCCGTTCACCCGGTCGACGTTGTACTCGAAGTAGAACGCGTGGTCGAGCAGGGCGATGTAGTGCTGCCGCCAGTCCCGGTGGTCCGCGCTGAGCAGCGCCATCCACCAGCACCCCACGGCGATGTTCGGGTAGGCGGCGGCCCCGGCCAGGCCGAAGGTGTCGGTGACCGCCCGCCAGGGGGAGGCGGGGCAGGTGCCCAGCTTCGACTTGGTGGACCGTCCCGCGTTGGCGCCCGCCTGTCCGCGGGCGTGGATCTCGCCCACCCGGTCACGGCCGACCGCCACCCGGCGCAGCCCGACCCGGGCATCCGCAGCCCTGTTCTCGCGCACGTCGCGGACCTCCGCCAGCAGTCCGCGACCGGTCCGGGCCATCTCCGCGCAGGCCCGCGTCCACGGTGCGAACCGCTCCCCGAGGGCCGCCGGATCGGCCAGTGCCTCGGCCAGCCGGGCCTCCGGGTCGTACCGCCACCCCGGGCCGCCGCCCTGATGGCCGGCCTCCAGCTTCTGCCGCACGTCCTGCTGGTGACGGTCCACCGGGGAGCCGGCTCCGGCGGTCGGCACCCACAGGAACGACATCGGCATCGTGTCCAGGATCGGGCGGACCGTGCGGACCCCCGGTCGGTGCACCCGCACCGCCACCGGCGCCAGTTCCGTCGTCATTCCCTCGCGCAGCACTGCGACCACCCTTCGCATCACCGGCGCCCCGCATGCCTGCCGGACGGCGCCCGGGCCCCTGCCCGGCCAACACCCTGCCAGGCATACGGACTTCGGCCATCCGCTTCGCCGCTGGACAACACGGACGAGTGAGGCTCGCCGACGAAACCCGCCGGCATCAGTCGGTGCGGAGCCGTTGTCCGCAACGGGCCTGACCGGTCGTAACGCCCCACCGGCCGCCGTCCCGCCCCGCCCGGCAAGCCGACCTCAGCGACCACGGCGGACCAGCGTCACCGGCGTCACCGGCGAGCAGTACGCATCCTCGACAACGAACCCGCGATCACCGCCAACCCCAGGCGGGGCGACGAAGCCGCGCTGACGACAACGGACTTTCCCGCTTTCGCCGGGGACCGCCGGGGCATGCGGAGTCTGGCGCCGCATCTGGTCGCCAGAACCGAGCAGAAGGGGGAGGGCTTGATGCGGGTCGGTGCCGTCGGCGACGACATCGGCGTTCTCAACGACAAACTCCGGGAACGGGAGGACTACTACAACTTCCACCGCCCCCACGGCGCTCTCGGCGGCCGGACGCCCTACGAACGCCTCCAGCAGAAGACCGAGACCCACGTGTAACCGAGCTTCGGCACATGCACACCGGCTCCAAGTCGAAGGCCACCCTGCTCGCAGACGTCACCGAGCACCTGTGAGGGACGGGGTCGGCACCGCAGCGACTCTGCCTTCCGAGAGCAACGTGCGGCTGTCCCGGCGGCTCGGCGTGTTCGCCGAAGCACGGTCGGTGTCACGGCACCGGCGGGGGATCCCCGGCTGCACGCAGGCGGGCTTGCAGGGTGGCGGCGAAGTCCTCGGCGCGGGACAGCTGGACACGCAGGTCCGCGATACGGTCGGCGGCGGCCCGTTCGTAGCCGCGCACCCGCTCCAGCAGCTTCTCCCGCTCCGCAGCCTCGACGGCCTCGTCGGCGTCGAGGAGGTCGGTGGCCTCCAGCAGGTCGCGCATCTGGTCGAGGGTGAACCCGAGCGGTTTCATCCGGCGGATCACCATCAGGCGGGCGACGTCCCCCTCCGTGTAGAGACGGAATCCGCCTTGGGAGCGGGCGGAGGGCACCACCAGGCCCGCTTCCTCGTAGTGCCGGATCGTGCGCAGGGACAGCTCGGTGCGCGCGGCGACCTCGCCGATCTGCATGTGCTCGGATGCCACGCCCGTCGCCCTCGGCCTTCTCGTCCGTGCGGTGTCCCCGGGGCCCGACGACCCCAGCGATCTCTACCCTCACGTTAGGGTACAGTTCGGGAAGTGCGGGAGCGGCACCAGGATTGCCCTGCCCACCGCTCGGCCTGCCGTCGCGGCGGGCTGTCCGACCGTAGGGCCAACGAAGCTCCTCGGACCCGTTGAGCAGGAGAAACAGCGTGCGCATGCCCCAGGTGCTCCGCGCCGCCGCCTGTCCCCCGTGACGTACCGGACCACCGTGAGCTGACCGGCCCTGCGGGCCTCGCTCGCTTCTCGGACTTCCGCCCGCCACTTCGGGCGATCCGCGGGATGTCGCCGTCGGCATTCCGTGCCCTCTGTTCCGCGCGCCCTGCCGGCCGCGCCCGAGCACGACAGGTATCCACTTCCCTTGTCCACTGCCGCTGTCTCTCCCGCCGCGCGCCTGCGCGGCCTTCGCCCCGACTGGCTGAACAACCCGAAGGTCTGGCGCTCCGAGGTGCTGGCCGGCCTGGTGGTCGCGCTCGCGCTGATCCCGGAGGCGATCTCGTTCTCGATCATCGCCGGGGTCGAACCCGCAGTCGGCCTGTTCGCCTCGTTCACCATGGCCGTGACCATCTCGATCGTCGGCGGCCGCCGCGCGATGATCTCCGCCGCGACCGGCGCGGTCGCACTGGTCATCGGCCCGCTCAACCGCGCGCACGGCTTCGGCTACCTGGTCGCCGCCGTCATCCTGGCCGGCGCCATCCAGATCGCGCTCGGTGCGCTCGGCGTCGCGAAGCTGATGCGGTTCGTGCCGCGCTCGGTGATGGTCGGCTTCGTCAACGCCCTCGCCATCCTGATCTTCATGGCACAGGTCCCCGAGATGCACGACGTCCCGTGGCCGGTCTACCCGCTGATCATCGGCGGCCTCGCGCTCATGGTGTTCTTCCCCAGGCTCACGACGGTGATTCCGGCGCCGCTGGTCTCCATCGTCATCCTGACCGTCATCGCGGTCGCCGCCGGTATCGCGGTGCCGACGGTGGGTGACAAGGGCAAGCTGCCGTCCTCCCTGCCGGTGCCGGGCCTGCCCGACGTGCCGTTCACCCCGCACACCTTGACGATCATCGCTCCGTACGCGGTCGCGATGGCGCTGGTCGGGCTGATGGAGTCGCTGATGACCGCCAAGCTGGTCGACGACATCACCGACACTCGCTCGAACAAGACCCGCGAGTCGATCGGCCAGGGCGTCGCCAACATCGTCACCGGGTTCTTCGGCGGCATGGGCGGCTGCGCGATGATCGGCCAGACCATGATCAACGTCAAGGTGTCCGGCGCCCGTACCCGCCTGTCCACCTTCCTTGCGGGCGCGTTCCTGATGGTCCTGTGCATCGTCTTCGGTCCGATCGTCTCCGACATCCCCATGGCCGCCCTGGTCGCCGTCATGGTGATGGTGTCCTTCGCCACCTTCGACTGGCACTCCATCGCGCCGAAGACCCTCAAGCGGATGCCGGCCGGGGAGATCGCCGTCATGGTGATCACCGTCGCCTGCGTGGTCGCCACCTCCAACCTCGCCATCGGCGTCGTCGTCGGCTCCGTCACCGCGACGGTCATCTTCGCCAAGCGTGTCGCCCATCTCGCGCACGTCGCCGCCGTCACCGACCCCGACGGCGCGAGCGTGGTGTACCGGGTGACCGGGGAGCTGTTCTTCGCCTCCTCGAACGACCTCGTCGGACAGTTCGACTACGCCACCGACGCCGACAAGGTCGTCATCGACCTCACCGACGCCCACATCTGGGACGCCTCCTCCGTCGCCGCCCTCGACGCCGTCGAGACCAAGTACAAGCAGCGCGGCAAGAGCGTCGAGATCATCGGCCTCAACGACCCCAGCGCCGACCTCCACGGCAAGCTCAGCGGCGAACTCGCCGGCAGCCACTGACGCGCGGCGATGGGCCCGCCGGCGTCTCCGGGCGAAACCCCGACCACGGAAGCAGGAAGCCTCGAGCAGTGATCACATCAGCCGGGTAGGGAGTCCCATGCACAGGAGGCCGGTACGGGGAGCACCCGACGGCCGGCCGCCACGACGGCGACGGATGACACCGGTCCCGGGCACCGGCCGTAACGAGCTGACCCGGTCCGTCGACCGGGTACGCCGCCGTCTCGCGCCGGCCACTCCAGTGCTGCTGCTCGCAGCCCTGGGTCTCGCCGTCCTCGTGGCCCACGTGCACCATGCGGGCACGCAGTCCCACGCCCGGGGTCGGCGCGAGCACGTGCACCCGGTGGAAGCCCTGCTCACCGGACCGAGCGTGCCTGCTGCGGCCATCACCGAGCACAAGCTGCCTCGTGCACGGGCCGAAGCGACGCGGCTGACTCCCGACGGCCGGCCCACGGGCGGTCGAGTGCCGGTCGTCCCTGGTCGCCGACCCGAACCAGCCGGCGTGAGCTGTCCGAAGGCCACGCCCAAGTCCGGGATCACGCGCTACCAACTCCGGGGAGGAGACTGGAGGTAGGAGTCGAAGCGGCCCGGTGGGTGCCACCGGCATCGGTATGGCAGGCGGTGAGAAAGATGGACGGACAGTCCGTTCAAGAACGGCGAATCGTCGTCGGGGTCGACGGCTCGTCTTCCTCGGTTCGCGCGCTGGGCTGGGCGGTCGACATGGCGCGTCTCACAGACGGTGTTGTGGACGCGGTGGCTTGCTGGCAGCCGCCGAGCATGTACGGCTGGATGGTGCACCCGAAGGACACCGACCATGAGGAGGCTGCCCGGAAGACCCTCGCCGAAGCAGTCGCCGAGGCGCTTCCCAGCACATCGCCGGTACCCGTACGGCAGACCGTCCTGCCGGGGAACGCTGCCGAGGTGCTGGTGGAGCAGTCCCGCGAGGCCGGTCTGCTCGTCGTCGGCAGTCACGGACACGGTGGATTCACCGGGGGGCTACTCGGGTCGACGAGTCACAAGTGCGTCCAGCACGCCTTCTGCCCAGTAGTCGTCGTCCGGCCGAACGTTACGAAGGCCTCCTCCGAAGACCAGCCAGGACGAGACTGAGCATTGCTCGGCAGTCAGATGCGACCTGGCGTGCTGGTTGTCGGGATCGGCACGAGTCTGCCGGAGCCGGCCGGCTCCGTTTTCGCGGCAGCCCGTGATGAGCGTCCGATCGCGTCCGCGGCGTCGTTCGGCCTGCTCACCGAGGGCGGCCGGCCGGCGCGCACTCGCCCCGGCCTCGCTGAGGCACCCCGACTCCCTGCCGCAGCACCACCTCTGCCCGCCCTCCACAGCCGGCGGCGCGGGGCGGCGGGTTGGGCGTCGGGCGACGATGGGTCGCCAGGACCGGCGCCTCCGGGCTCAGGCGCGGCGATCGGACCACCGGGAGGATGACCACGATCACGGCGGGAGCCGGCTCGCTGGGAGGAAGCGGCGGAGCAAGCGCACCGGTTGTTGCTCGAGGACGCGATCGACGCCGACAGGGAGCTGAAGCTGCGAACCATGAGCCGTACGATCGGGGTCCGTTCCGCCGCGATGGCAGCCGCACCGCCGCGTGGTGGACGACCCGGCCGCGGCCGGCCGACCGCGAGCCGATGATCCGGCCGTCTGCGGACGGACCCCGAATCGATGTGTGGAGATCCAGGTGACGACCCTCGCCGACAACGACAGCCTCCTGCCCGGTGCCCCCCAGTTCTGGGATGTCGTCAGTGACGTCCTCACCTCGTGGTTCGGCGTCGGCAGCGTGGCCGCCACCGTCGCCGCGACCCTTATCGCGGTGCGGATGTGGTATTTGGCGGGGCGGGAGGGCTACCGGGCGGCCCGGGCTGGTGGCCGCACCGTCGTGGCCGCCGTCCGCTTCAGCGCTCGTCACCTGGGCCGCATCCCGGGACACCAGAAGCTCTACGCGAGCCTGACGACCCTGGCGGTCCTCGTCCTCCAGGCCCTGTGGCTCGTAGGGACGTACTTCTTCATCAGTGTGCTCGTCGCCAACGTGCGCTCCATGTTCGGCGGCGCGCCGGTCGGCGACCTGCACGATCTGCTCCGATGGGGCGGCGTCAACGGCTACTACACCGTCGGCTGCTCGCTGCTCCTGGTGGCGGCGTACGCGTTGACCGTCACCGGCAACCGGGAGACGACCTCGGTGCTCGGTGTCCTGCCCGCCGTCCTGCCGGCCCTTTCGGCGGGGCTGCTCTTGTTGTTCGCCGTCTTCGCGACGCTCGTCTACGGCCTGCTCGCGCTCTTCGGCTCCGACGACATCTCCTGGGCCGATGTCGGCTTCTTCTGGTGCGCGGTCGTCGTCCTGACGCTCTACGCGCTCGCGGGCTTCGCGGCGATGGGCGCCACCGCTCTGACCGCTGCGGCGTGGCGCTCCGACGAGTCGTCCGTCGCCGTCGGCGGTCCCACCGAGGCGGAGGGAACTGCCTGATCCGTGACCGCCGGAACCCCGGTCGAACGACTCCCACCGATCCGGTGACCGGCCCGGTGCTGCGCCGAGGAAGACCTCCACCGGACTTGATGGGGTGATGTCGGGGCTGTTCGCCACTGGTGCTTCGGCGCCGCCTCTGACGAGACGTCCGAGGCGGCGCCGGCGGCGGGGCCGCGACCGCGTGGTCGGTCACGGGCGTAGGGGGGCGTCCAGGACCGCCAGGGCCTCGGGGTGGACCAGGGTGCCCGGGAGGCGGGGGTGGGGTGCGAGGGTGCCCGCCGCGAGGAGGCGGGCGAGCGGGGATGCCGGGTCGTGGGGGATTGCGGTGGCGAAGCCAGGGCGTGGAGACCGCCGGGCCGGAGCGCAGGCAGGCCAGGACGGCCGCCTCGGCGGTGTCGCCCCCGGTGCGGGCGATCGCCGCGTCGATCAGGGCCCGCTCCTTCCACGAGGCCCTCGGCCCGGCCGAGGCCTGCGGCCGTCTCGACACGGCCGGGACGATCGCGCGCACCCACGCAGCGCTGCTCGTGGAGAAGCAGGTCACCCGGATGCGCGCCGAACTGTCGGCGGACCGGCGCCTCCACCCCCTCGGGCTGCTCGGCGACCGCGAACGGGAGATCGCCGAGCCGGCCGCGGCAGGGCTGCGCACCCGCGAGATGGCCGGGCAGCCCTTCCTCAGCCGCCGCACGGTAAAGACCCACCTGTCCCGCGGCTACCGCAGACTCGGCGTCTCGTCCCGGCTCGCCCTCCCCGACCTCCTTCGCCGGAACGGGTAGCCGAGGGCTGCGGCGCGGGCGGCTGTCACCGGCCGCCCAGGCCCGCTCGGCGGGTGGCGTTCAGGTCCGTCGGGTGTCGGGTACGCCGTCGCCCGCGAAGCCACCGCCGGGCCGAGGACCGCGGCCGCGTCCGAGATCAGGCGTCCTGGCCGATGCGGATGAGTACCGCCGTGAGACGGCGGATGGCGGCTTCGGCGTCGACGAGTTCATCGACGCTGGGCAGGACGGTGCCGAAGGTGCGGCCCTCCGGCGCGTCGAGGGCGCGCCAGCGCAGGACCGGGGTGAGGGCGCTGGCGCACCGGGCGAGGAACCAGGCGAGGTGGCCGTGGGTGCGGGCGACGGTCAGGGCGAGGGCGGCGACGGCCTCGCGCAGGGCGGCGAGGCGGTCGATCCGGGGCAACCGCTGTTGCTGGTCGGCGGGGCCGACGGCCTCCCGCAGGGTTTCGGCCGTCTGCGCCGCGAGGGACGAGTCCCTGACGACGAGCTTCCAGGTGCCGTCCGCGAGTTGGCTCTCCGCTTCCCGGACGACCTCGTTGACTTCCTCGAACGTGCCCATGGTGGGCAGCCTACCGGCGATCACGTCGGAGGCGGAGCCCGTCGCACGGCCGCTCGGCCGGTGCACCGGTGCGGACCTCGGCGGCGGAGGGCGGCTTGACAGTGGGTGCCGGGGGGTGAGACGGTCACGAATGAGTAACCCCCCAGAATGGTTATGCAGGGGTGCTGCTCACACCGGCGGGACGTGGAAGGACTGCGAGGTCAACCCGAGATGGACGCACCGGTCCGCTACTCGATCCTCGGCGCCGTGCGGGCCACGCGCGGCACCACGGAGCTGGAACTGGGGCCTCCCAAGCGCATGGCGCTGCTCGCGCTGCTGCTGCTCCGGGCGCCCGGGCCGATCACCCTGAGCGAGGCCGTGGACATCCTCTGGGACGACGATCCGCCGCCCAGCGCCGTCAACGTGGTGCACCGTCACATCGGCGCGCTGCGCCGGACGCTGGAGCCGGGCCTGCGCAGCCGCACCGAGGCGGAGCACCTCGTGCGGGCCGCGGACGGGTACCGGCTGCTGGTGGACACCTCCGCCTCGGACCTGCTCCGCTTCCGCGCCCTGCGCGCGCAGGCGCAGCAGGCCGTCCGCTCCGGCGCCGCCGAGCTGGGCGCGCAGGACTTCGTGGCGGCACTGGGCCTGTGGCACGGGCCGACCATCGCGGCCGGCACGTCCGTGGCGCAGCACCCGCTGTTCACCGCGGCGGGGCACGAGTACGTCGCGACCGTCAAGGAGGCCGCCGACGTGGTCCTCGCCTCGGCGCCCGCGCTGACCGACGAGGTCCTGACGGCGCTGCGCCGGGCCGTCGACTGCCACCCGTTCGACGAGGCGCTGCACGCCCGGATCGTCGCCGCGCTGGCGGCGACCGGGCGCCAGGTCGAGGCGCTCCAGCAGTTCGACAGCATCCGGCGCACCCTGGCCGACGAACTGGGGGTCGAGCCGGGGCCCGGTCTGCGTGCCGCCCGGCAGCAGGTGCTGCGCCGGCAGGCCGCACGGCCGGCGGACGGGCCGGACCGGGCCGCCGCTCCGGCGGTGCGGCCCGCACGACTGCCCCCGGTGCACCTGCCCTTCGCCGGCCGCCGGCAGGTCCTCGACCACTGCCTGGAGGCGCTCACCCCGGAGGGCGGGCAGGCCCCGCCGCCCACCACCGTGGCCGTCTGCGGGATGGCCGGCGTGGGGAAGTCGACGCTGGCCCTGCACTGGGCGCACCTGGTCGCCGGGCGCTTCCCCGACGGGCAGATCCACGTCGACCTCCGCGGGCACCACACCGCACAGCCGCCGCTCACCCCGGCCGCCGCGATGACCGAGGTGCTCGGCGCGCTCGGCGCACGCCCGGACCCGGAGCCCGCGAGCACGGCGGATCTGGCCGCCCTCTACCGCGGGACGCTGGCCGGCCGTCGGCTGCTGATCGTCCTGGACGACGCCAGGGACTGCGAGCAGGTGCGTCCGCTGCTGTCCGGCGCCGCTGGATCCCTGACGATCGTCACCAGTCGCAGCCGACTGGAGGGGCTGGCCGTCACCGACGACGCCAGGCTGCTGGCACTGGCTCCGATGACCGGGCCGGAGGGCCTGGAACTGCTCGAACACCGGTTGGGCGCGGATCGGATCGCGGACGCGCGGGCGGCGGCGGAGGAGATCGTCGGGCTGTGCGGCGGACTGCCGCTGGCCCTGGCCGTGGTCGCCGCACGCGCCCTGACGCGCCCCGACTTCCCGCTCGGCGCGCTCGCCCAGGAGCTCCGCGACAACCGGGACAGCCTGGTGGCCTTCTCCAGCCACGACGCCCGCACCGACCTCCGCAGCGTCTTCTCCCGCAGCTACGACACGCTGAGCAGCGGCGCCGCGGCCCTGTTCCGCCTGCTCAGCCTGTACCCGGGGCCGGATTTCTCGCTGCCCGTCGTCACCAGTCTGTCCGGTACCCACCCATGGTCGGCCCGGGTGCACCTGGCCGAACTCGTGGACCGCAGCATGGCGGTGGAACGGGTTCCCGGCCGGTACGCCTGCCACGGGCTGCTGCGCGGTCGCGCGGCGGAGCTGGCCCACTGCGTGGACGGGGACGAGGCCCTGGCCGAGGCCCGGGCCCGGCTGTCCGAGCACTACCTGCACAGCGCGGACGCCGCGACCGCCCTGCTCGTGCCGCACGGCGACGGCGGGCGCGAGGGCGGGGGCGACCGCGACGGCGGTGTGCCGCTGCCACCCCCGAGGGCCGGGGTCCGCCCCCAGCGGTTCGACGACCGGACGGGCGCCGCCCGGTGGATCGCGGCCGAGCGGCCCGCCCTGGCGGCGCTCCTACGGGAGGCGGGCGGCGGCCCCGGGGCCGCCGCCCTCCGTCAACGCCTCACCACCGCACTGGATCCGGGCGCCCGGTTCGCGACGCCCTGACCCTCCGGGGCGCGTCGGTTCAGGCGGCCCTGGGCCCGGCCACGGCCCGTAACCGGCGCAGCGCGTGGTGCTGACGGGACTTCACCGTCCCGAGCGGCACCCCGAGGATGCCGGCGGTCTCCTGGATGGTGCGGTCGCACAGGTAGATGTGGACCAGGACGGCGCGGTGCTCCGGCGACAGCCGCCGCAGCAACAGCCGGGCCAGCAGCACGTCGTGCACCGATTCGGTGCCGTCGCGCACCGCGTCGGCGGCCTCCCGCCGTACGGACGGCTCCTCGTGCGACCAGCCCACCACCTCCCGGCGGGCGTGCGGTCGGCGGACCGAGTCGATCACCAGGTGCCGGGTGACGGTGAAGAGCCAGCCGCGCACCGAGCCCTCCAGGCCGACGAGGCGGTCGATGTTCCGCCAGGCGCGTACGGCGGTCTCCTGGACGATGTCCTCGGCGAGCCCGTGGTCCCCGGTCATCCGCTC
This sequence comes from Kitasatospora sp. NPDC114501, assembly GCF_055633695.1. Classification (NCBI taxonomy): domain Bacteria; kingdom Bacillati; phylum Actinomycetota; class Actinomycetes; order Kitasatosporales; family Streptomycetaceae; genus Kitasatospora; species Kitasatospora sp. NPDC114501. The sequence goes on from NZ_JBVKDS010000013.1 coordinate 111,390, forward strand.
CGCGTAGGCCAGGAGGGCGTCCCGGTGCTCTCTCATGATCGCGCCGAGGAGGTCCGACCGGGTCGCGGTCGTACGGCGCGTGGTGGCCGTGGTGGCCGTGACGGTCGTGGTGGTCATGGCGGCCGTCGGTCGCTGAGTCATCCTGGTCCCCTGTCACACGGTGGGCGGGTGCGGGATGTGTCCTCCGGCACCGCGTGATCCGCACACTAGGAGTCCCCCTGTGTCCGAACAGTGACGTTTCCCTGCCGCCCGGGTGCCGGTGCGGCAGCCGGGACGACGGCCTTTCGTCAGCGCGCGTCACACACCGAACCCCCGGCCCCCTGCCGCGACTCAGGCGGCGGGGGACCGGGGGCGCGGACGGGGACGCGGCTCAGCCCGTACCGGCGAGCACGTCGGCGAGCCGGCCGAGTCCCTCCTCGATCACCTCGGGGCGGTGGGCGGCGAAGGACAGCCGCATCGTCCCCGGGTCCGCGGGACCGGCGTGGAAGGGTGCGCCCGGCAGGTAGGCGACCCCCTGGGCGACGGCGTCGCGCAGCAGCGCGCCGGTGTCGTGACCGGCCGGCAGCCGGGCCCAGACGAACATCCCGCCGTCCGGCCGGCTCCAGGTGCTGCCCGCCGGCAGCACCCTCGGGAGCGCGGCCAGCATCGTCGCACAGCGCTCCCGGTACGCCGCGCGGACCGACACCAGGTGCGCGTCCAGGTCGTGGTCCGCCAGGTACCGCGCGGCGGCGGCCTGGTCGACGGTCGAGGAGTGCAGGTCGAGCGCCTGCTTCGCCAACAGGCAGGCACGGCGCAGCGTCCCCGGTGCGCGGAGCCAGCCCAGCCGCAGACCCGGTGCGACGGTCTTGGACAGGCTGCCCAGCAGCGCGGTCCGGTCCGCCGCCTCCGGCTGCGAGGCGATCCACGGCACCGGGTCGCCGCGGAAGCGCAGTTCGCGGTACGGGTCGTCCTCCACGATCCGGAACCCGTGTTCCGCCGCGAGGCGCGCCACCGCCCTCCGGCGGTCGGCTGCCATGGTCTGCCCCGTGGGGTTCCGGAACGTGGGGACGAGGTACAGCAGCCGGGGCCGCGCGGTGGCGACCACCCGCTCCAGCGCCTCGACGACGATCCCCCCGTCGTCCGAGGGGACGGGCACGACCTTCGCGCCCGTGTAGGCGAAGCACTGCAGGGCCGCGAGGTAGGTGGGGTCCTCCACGGCCACCACGTCCCCGGGGCGCAGCAGCGTGGTGGCCAGCAGGGCCAGGGCCTGCTGCGCCCCGGTGGTGATCAGCAGGTCGTCCGGGCGGGTCGGCAGGCCGTGCCGGGAGAGCCGGGCGGCGATCGCCCCGCGCAGCTCGGGGTCGCCGTCCGAGCCGGCGTACTGCAGGACCCGGCCCGGGGACTCGCTCAGCACCCGGTCGTAGGCGCCGCGGAGGTTGTCGGCGTCGATCAGCTCCGAGGCGGGGAGTCCGCCGGCGAAGGAGATCACGTCGGGCCTGCCGGTGAGGGCGAGGGCCTCGTGGATGGCCGACCCGCCGGCCAGGACGGGCGGCTCCACCGGGTCGGGTGGCGGCACGCGTGCCGAAGGGGGTGTCATGACGCTCCGTTCGTCGTCTCGTCGTTCCGCCGTCAGGAGGTGCCCGGGCCGGCGGCCGCGGGCGGTGCGGCCGGCAGGCGCCGTTCGAGCAGCGCCGTCACCTCGGCCATGAACCGCCGGGTGGTGCCGCTGCCGCCGAGGTCGGGCGTCGCGGCCGGTCCGGCGGCGGCCTCCACCAGGCAGGAGCGGAACACCTCGGCCGCGGCCCGGTGGCCGGCGTGCTCCAGCAGGAGGACCAGGGACATCGCCGCGCCGTAGGGGTTGGCCGTTCCCGTTCCGGCGATGTCGGGCGCGCTGCCGTGGACGGGTTCGAACAGCGCGAACCCGGTGTCCGGGCAGATGCTGGCGCTCGGCGCGAGGCCGAGCCCGCCGGCCAGGGCGGCGCCGATGTCGCTGATGACGTCCCCGAAGAGGTTGGGGGCGAGCACCCCCTCGTACCGGGCCGGGTCGCGCACCAGGTGGTAGCAGAACGAGTCCGCGTACTCCTCGGAGCCGGCCAGGCCGGGGAAGGCGCGGAGTTCCCTGCGGAAGACGTCCTGCCAGAGGCGCCCGGTGTTCGGCACCGCGTTGGACTTGTGCACCAGGGTGGCCTTGCGGCGTCCGGCGGCGTGCAGCCGGGCCAGGCAGAAGCGGACGAACGACTCGACGGTCTCCCGGGTGTAGACGCACTCGTCGATCGCCACCGTGACGGCCCCCGACCGGGCGACCGACCCGCCGACGCCCGCGTAGAGCCCCTGGGTGTTCTCGCGGTAGAGGTCGACGACGCCGTGCTCCAGCACGATGGGCCGGTGGTTGACGCAGAGGTCGAGGCCTCGGCGCAGCCCGAGCAGGATGTCCCGGCCGTGGGCCATGTCGGGGATCCGCGGGTCGCCGAGCGCCCCCAGGTAGACGGCGCCGTAGTCCCGGGCGAGGAGGTCGAGCGCCCCGGGCGGCAGGCCGACGCCGGTGGCCAGCCAGCGGTCCGCGCCCCAGTCGAGGACGTCGTACGTGAGGCCGAGGCCGAACGCCTCGCTGACCGCCGTCAGGGCGGGCAGGGTCGCCGGGACGACCTCCTTGCCGATCCCGTCGCCGGGCACCACCGCGATCCTCATGACCGCGGCTCCGTGCCGAGCGGGGCCCCGACGGGGTCGCCGAAGAGGGCTTCGACGGAGCTGAGACGTCCGGCGATCGCCGTGGCGGCCACCACGTACGGCGACGCGAGGTAGACCCGTCCCGGCCCGGAACGCCCGGGGAAGTTGCGGTTCTGGGCACTGACGGTGACCTGGTCCGGCCGCTCGGAGACGCCGGGGCCGGCGTTGATGCACGCGCCGCAGGACGGTGGCAGCACCTGCACCCCCACGGCCGCGAACAGGTCGGTGTACCCGCGGTCGACGGCGTACCTCATCACCGACTCGCTGCCGACCTGGATGTACGCCTCCACTCCTGGTGGCACCGTCAGGCCCCGGTCCCGGGCCAGCGCGAACACCTGGGCGTACATGTCCATGTCGTACGCCTTGCCGCCGGTGCACGAGCCGCCGTACACCTTGTCCACCGGGACGGGCTCGCGCACCGAGCCGAGCGGGACGGCGTTGCGCGGGTCCCCGGGCAGCGCGACCATCGGCTCGACGTCCGCCAGCCCGACGGCCACCACCGCGCTGTAGTGGGCGCCCTCGTCGGAGGCGAGGACCTCCTCGTCGAGGACCTCCCCGTCGAGGACCGGCCCGCCGAGGAGCTTCCGGTCGGGGGCCGACGCCCCCGGGCGCCCGGCCAGGTACTCGCGCGTCACCTCGTCCGGTTCGAAGAGGGCGGTCATCGCGCCGGCCTCCACCGCCATGTTGCACAGCGTGGCACGCTCGTCGGTGTTCAGCCCGGAGCATCCCGGACCGGTGAACAGCAGGACCTTGCCCAGCGTCCGGCTGCCCTCGATCATCGGGTGCGCCAGCAGGCCCAGCATGAGGTCCTTGGCGCACACGCCCTCCGGCAGCCGCCCGGAGAGCTCGATCCGCAGGACCTCCGGCACCTTCACCAGGGTCTCCCGGCTGTACCAGGCGCTCGCGATGTCGGTCGCGCCGACGCCGAACGCGAGGGCTCCGACCGCGCCCGCGGTGCAGGTGTGGCTGTCCGTACCGATGATCACGTCCCCGGGGCGGGCGACGTGCTCCACGATGTGGTTGTGGCAGATGGCCCGGCTGCCCCCGCCGGCGGCGGCGGGGCCGATGAAGTGGCCGCCGGCGGCCGTGGCGAACTCCCGCTGCCGGCGACCGAGGTCGTGGATCCGGCCGACCAGGTCCGCTCCGCCCGGCCGCCGGGCCACCACCTGGTCCGCGAGCGACAGGTGGTCCTGGAAGAAGTAGCAGGAGTCCGGGTCGGCGAGCGGGGCGTCCGCCCCGAACTCCCGGGTGAACATGCCGGCGGCCATGGGCGTCACGTACTCGTGGGAGAACCTGACGTCCGTCCGCACGAAGTACGACTCGCCGGTCCGGACCGTGCCGTCGGCCGGCGCCGGGTTCCTGGGCGCGAGCCGGCTCTGGAGGATCTTCTCGACGATGTTGAGCGGCCGGCTCCCGGCGAACGCGGGCAGCGGCCCGGCGCCGTGCCCGTCGGCGGCCCGGCGGTGGAAGCCGAACAGCCCGCCGAGGTCGATGATCGCGCGCTCGACGTCGTTGGCGCTCCCGGTGAAGGCCGCCAGCGGCAGTTCCTCCCCGGCCAGCAGGGCGGCGAGGAGGTCGAAGTCCTCGCAGGTGACGATGCCGACGTTGCGGCAGTTCTGCTGGTAGATCCGTTCGAAGGAGCGGGCGAAGACCAGCTGCGTCCCGGCGTACTTCTCCGCGTACACCGCGTGCTCCCGGGAGGAACCGCAGCCCTTGGCCTCCCCGCTGACGATGATCTGCGGGGCGAAGGACTTCACCGCGCCCTCGCCGAACCGCCGGTCCCGCAGGCCCAGGTACGCGTAGTCGCCGAGCCGTTCGTCGTACCAGAAGCAGCACCAGCCGGGGATGATCTCGTCCGTGGAGACGTTGTTCCGCAGCGGCTCGCGCAGGAGCCGCTGCGGCGTCGGTCCGCCCCCGCCGGCCAGCTGGCCGGCGACCAGCTCCGGGTCCTCGGTGAGGACCAGCACGTTCCCGTGCAACGCGATCGTGCGGGGGGACGCGTGCGGCGTCCCGTCAGTGGCCCGTCGCAATGACCTGTCCTATCTCTTCGTCGGTGAGCGGGGTGCGGCGCGTCTTGGCCAGCTCCAGCACCCTCTTGACCACGTCGGAGTCCTCCGCCGGGTAACCGTGCGTGGTCAGCCAGTACTTGACGCTGCTCGCGCCGGAGGCCGCGTCCACGAGCACCTCCTGCTCCCGGCCGAGCAGCCGGGCGGGGACGCCCGCGTAGACGCCGTCCTTCAACGCCTCGTCGCCCTTGCGGTGGGCCTTGAGGATCGCGGAGGCGTGCACCCCGGCGCTGGTCTTGAAGACGTCACGGCCCATGCCCGGATAGTTCTGCGGGATCTCGACGCCGAGCAGCGGGGCCGCGTGCTCGACGTACCCGCGCAGCGCCCGCAGGTCGTACGGGTGCCCGTCGTCCAGGCGGCAGTTGACGACGATCTGGTCGAGCGACGCGTTGCCGGCCCGCTCGCCGATGCCGAGGACGGTGCCGTGCACCCGGGCGCAGCCCAGGGACAGCGCGACGAGCGAGTTCACCAGGGCCAGGCCCCGGTCGTTGTGCCCGTGCCATTCGAGGTCCACGGTGTGGCCGCGTCCGGCGAAGTACTGGCGGGTCCAGCGGATCAGGGCCGCCGTGCCCCTGGGGACGGCGGCTCCCACCGTGTCGCACAGGGTCAGCCGCCGCACGCCGGTCTCCACGGCGACGTCGTACACGCCGGCGAGCACCTGCGGGGTGCAGCGGACGGTGTCCTCCAGCACGAGGACGAACTCCGCCCCGCCACGGGCGCACTCGGCGGCCGCCGTGCGGATCGCGCGCTCGATCAGCCCCGGGTCCCAGTCCTCCACGTACTGCCGGATGGGGCTGACGCCGATGAAGGCGTACGCCTCGACGCCGATCCCGGCCCGCTGGCCCACCTCGCAGATCGCGCCGATGTCCGCCGGGTGCGTGCGCCCCGCGAAGCCGGGGACCAGGTCGAGGCCGGCGGAGGCGATGTGCCGGGCCAGGGCCGTGCACTCCTCGGCCGCCGCCGGGTCCGAGCCGGGGAACCCCAGGTCCGCGCACCGGATGCCGGAGCGGACCATGTGCTCCAGGAAGCCGAGCTTCTGTTCCGGCGTCGGGTTGCGGACGTGCGGCGCCTGGAGGCCGTCCCGGAGGGTCTCGTCGAAGACCAGGCCGGCGGTGCCCCCGCCGCCCGCACCGCCCTCGTCGTGCTCCGCCCCGTGTTCCGTGCTCGCGTCGTTCCAGCTGTACCAGACGTCTTGCCTTGTCTCACTCATGGTCTTCCCTTCCTGACGGGTGGTCGGGGTCAGGCCCGGTCGGCGGTCCCGGCGTCGGACACCGCGGCGTCGAGCATCGCGGCGACCGCGGCCAGGTCCGGCTGGCGCATGACCTGCGCCGCCCGGAGCCGGACACCGGTGTCCTGCTCCAGGGCCGCGAGCAGCCGGGCGATGTCGATCGAGGTTCCGCCGGCCCGGATGAAGTTGTCGTGCGGCATCAGCGCGGGATTGCCCAGCAGGGCGCGGCAGCGCTCCAGCACCCGCCGCCGGGCGGCCGCCGCCCGGTCGCCGCCCGGGAACGCCTCCACCGCCTCGGCGGCCTCGGCGGCCTCCGCCTCGACCGCGGAGCGCCGTTCGTCCTCGGCCAGCAGCGCCGCCCGGTCCACCTTCCCGTTGGCGTCGTACGGGAGTTCGTCCAGCAGCCGGACCCGGGAGGGCACGGCCTGCGCGGGCAGCCACTCGGCGGCCAGCGCCAGCAGTTCCGCCTCGTCGGGGCGGGCGCCGGGCGCGGGCAGGACGAAGGCCAGCAGCCGGCCGCCGCCGGGCGAGGCCACGGCGGCCCGGCTCACCCGCTCGTCGCGCTCCAGGGCCCCCTCGACCTCGGCCGGCTCGATCCGGACGCCGCTGATCTTGAGCTGGTCGTCCACCCGACCGAGGAACTCCAGGACGCCGTCCGCGCGCATCACCGCCCGGTCGCCGGTCCGGTACGCCCGGCCGCCGCCGGCCTCCTCCGGTGCGGCCGGGAAGCGCCGGGCGGTGAGCTCCCGGTCGAGGTAGCCCAGGGCGAGGGTCGGTCCCGCGATCCACAGCTCGCCCGGTGTGCCGCGGTCGAGGACCGAGCCTTCCGCGTCGGTGACGAAGGCACGGGCCCCGCCCAGCGGGCGGCCGATCGGCGGCGGGCCGGACCGGTCGTCCGCCGGCTCCCCGTCGAGCGGGTGGAAGGTGGCCGCGATGGTGGTCTCGGACGGGCCGTAGACGTTGTCGGCCCTGGCGGTCATGTCGGGCCCCGGCCAGCGCCGGAGCCGGTCGCCGCCGATGCACAGGTAGCGCAGTGGCAGGTCCGGCGGCCAGGGACGGTCGAGCACGGTCTCCGCGAGCGGGGTGGGCAGCAGTGCGGCGGTGAGCCCGGACCGCTTCCACCAGTCGGTGAGCGCGGCCGGGTCGCTGCGCGCCTCCTCGGGGGCCACCACCAGGGTGGCGCCCGAGGCCAGCCCGCCCCACAGCTCCAGGAAGTGCGCGTCGAAGGCGGTGCTCATGAAGAGGCCCTGCCGCTCGCCGGGCCGCAGCCCGGACCGGCCGCGGTACCAGCCGACGGCCCGGGCGAGGGAGTGGGCGCCGACCAGGACGACCTTCGGCGCCCCGGTCGATCCGGAGGTCAGCACGGCGTACCGGGCGCCGGACGGCAGGTCCGTGGGGCCGGTGCCGGACTCCGCCCCCGGGCCGGCCACGGGCACCCGCACGTCCAGCCGTCGCGCGGCGCCGCCGGGTCCGGACACCTCGACCGACCGGCGGTCCGTCGGCAGCCCGTCCCCCGGGTCGCCCAGCAGGCAGCCGAGGCGCAGGCTCCCGGCGAGCGCGGTCAGCCGCCCCGGGGCGGGCCGCGGGCCGAGCAGCACCTGGACCGCGCCCAGCCGGGCGAGCGCGACGGTGGCGGCCACCAGCAGCGCGGAGCGTTCCAGGCACATGCCCACCACGTCGCCGGGGCGCACCCGCTCCCGCAGGGCGTCGGCCAGTCCGGTGGCCGCGGCGTCGACCTCCGCGTAGGACCACCGGGTGCCGTGCTCGTCCACGGCCACGGTCTCCGGGGCGAGCCGCGCCCAGGAGTCGAAGGCGGCGAGCACGGGGTCCGCCGCGTCGGGGAGCGCGGGCCCGGCGGTGTCCGGGTCGCTGGTCACGATGCTGAGGTCGGCGGTCGCCGGCCGGGGCGTCGCCGGGGTGCGGTGGTTCACGGTTCCTCCGGTCTCGGGGGCGTTCATCCCAGCCCCATGGAGCGAGCGATGATCACCTTCTGGACCTCGGAGGTCCCTTCGATGATCGTCATCATGCGGATGTGGCGGTACAGGTACTCCAGGGGGTGGCCGCGCACGTAGCCGGTGGCTCCGTGCACCTGGAGGGCCCGGTCGACGACGTCCACGGCGACCTCGGTGGCGACCAGCTTGGCGAGGGCGGCGTTCTCCCCGCTCTCCAGTCCCTCGTCGACCAGTTCGGCGCAGGCCAGGGTGAGCAGCTTGGCGGTCTCGACGCCGGCCCGGCCGGTGACGAGGTGCTCCTGCACGTGCTGGTAGCCGCCGATGACCTGGCCGAACGCCCGGCGTTCCCGGGCGAAGCCGACGGCCTCGCGCAGCGCGAACTCCGCGATGCCGTTGCACTGGGCGGCGACCAGCAGTCGCCCGTAGGCGAGGCTGTCCATGGCGTACTCCACCGCCGAGCCGATGCCGTCCAGCTCTCCGACCACCGCGGCCATCGGCAGCCGCGCCTCGTCGAGGACCAGCTCGAACAGCGGCTCCCCGGCCATCCCGGCGTACTGCTGGCCGCGCCGCAGCCCCAGGTGGTCGAGCGGCATGACGAACGCGGTGGCGCCGCCGTGCCCGGTGGGACCCTCCGTCACGTCGGCGACGACGATGGCGTAGTCGGCGTGCCCGGCGTTGCTGACGAAGGTCTTGCGCCCGTTCAGCACCCAGCCGTCACCGTCCCACCGGGCCTTGGTCGCCATCGCGAAGGCGTCGGACCCGGAGCCGGGTTCGGTCATCGCGAGGCAGCGCAGCTTCTCCCCGCGCACCATCGGGACGAGGTACTCCTCGATCTGCCGGGCGGTGCCGTGCGTCAGCAGCCAGCTGGGGCCGTCCGGCCCGGCCAGGGCGTACGGGGCGAGCGGGCAGCCGCTCGCCCCGGCGGCGTGGTGGAGCTGCACCAGGGCGGTGACCGGCATCCCGGCGCCGCCCATGGACTCGGGGTACTCGGCGCCGTAGAAGCCCAGGGTGGCGGACCGCCTGCGGACGTAGTCGCGCAGGTCCCGGGGCGGGCCGTCCACCGGTTCGGGGATCTCGGCGGCCAGCGGCACCAGTTCGCGCTGCACGAAGGACTCGAAACTGGCGGTGATCTCGCGGTGCTTGCGTTCCAGCACGGAGGAGGGCTGCGGCATCACGCGGCCACCTCCAGGGCGCGGGCCTGGTCCGCGAGGACCGGGTTGCGGAAGACCGTGCGCAGCGGCGGCCGGTGGCCCAGCCTGGGTTCCAGCCAGGCGACGAGCTGGGCGGCGAGCAGGGAGTGCCCGCCGACCTGGAAGAAGTGCGAGTCGGCGGTGAACCGGTCGTGGCCGAGGACCGCGCGCCACCCTTCGGCGAGCAGGGACTCGCCCGGACCGGCGAAGCCGGTGCCGTCCCCCGTGCCGTCCTCGGTGCCGGTGCCGGTGCCGGTGCCGGTGTCCTGGGCGGCGGGCCCGGCCGGCGCGGCCGCGGCCGCCAGTGCGGCCAGCCGGGCCCGGTCCGGCTTCCCGCCGGGCAGGGTGGGCAGGGCGCCCCGGGCGATCCACCGGGCGGGCAGGAACGGCGCCGGCAGCCGGCCGGCCAGGGCCCGGTGCAGGGCGCGTTCGTCGAGCGGGCCGTCCGTCGCCACGAAGCCGGTCAGGACCGGACCGGCCACCGGGTCGTCGTGCAGGACGACGGCGCAGGAGCGGCCGCCCAGTTCGGCGGAGGCCGCCGCCTCGATCTCCTCCGGTTCGATCCGGTGCCCCCGGAGCTTCACCTGGTTGTCCCGGCGGCCCAGGAAGTGGATCCGCCCGGCCGGGTCGCGGTAGCCGCGGTCCCCGGTGCGGTAGGCCCGCTGCCCGCCCAGGGCCGGCAGGGTGACGAAGCGCTCCGCGGTGGTCCGCTCGTCGTCGAGGTAGCCGGTCGCCAGGGTGCCTCCGGCGATGGCCAGTTCACCGACGGCGCCGTCCGGCAGGGGGTCCAGGCCGGTGTCGAGCACGAGCACCCGGGTGCCGTCGATCTCCGTGCCCAGCGGGGTGTCGCCGCCGCGGGCCAGGTCGTCGGCGGTGACGGTGTGGGTCACGGAGGTGACGGTGGCCTCGGTCACGCCGTAGGCGTTGAGCAGCCTGGTGCCGGGGCGCACCCAGTCGGCCAGCGCCTCGACGGGCAGCCGTTCGCCGCCGACCACCACCGTGGTCGGGCGCCACCTGCCGTCGCGCCGCGCCGCACTCAACTCGCCCCGCACGGACAGGAAGTAGCTGGCCGGCAGGTTGGCGACGGTGACCTGTCGGCCGGCCAGCACCGCGACCAGCTCGTCGGCGGTGGGGACCTCGCGCTGGGGGAGGACGAGCGCCGCGCCGGCGGCGAGGGTGACGAGCACGTCCTCCAGGTTCTGGTCGAAGGAGGGCCTGGCGAACACCAGCACCCGGTCCGCGGCCGTGAGGGCGAGCCGCTCGCCCATGCCGGCCAGGTAGGCGTCCAGCGCGCGGCGGGGGACCGCCACCGGCTTCGGGGTGCCGGTCGAGCCGGAGGTGTGGATGACGTAGGCCGCGTCCTCGACGGACCGGCCGGGAGCGGCGGACGGGAACTCGGCGGCGTCCAGCAGGCCCACCGGCGGCCCCTGGACGGGCAGGCCGAGGGCGCTGTCCGCGGTGGCCAGCACCAGGGCCGGCCGCAGCCGGTCGAGCAGCAGGGCCAGCCGGTCCCGCGGGTCGTCCGGCGACAGCGGCGCGTACACCGCTCCGGTGCGCAGGCAGGCCAGCAGCGCCACCACGCTCCCGGCGCCCCGGGGCAGCACGACCGCCACCGGGCGGCCCGCCGTGACGCCCGCGCGGGTCAACCGGTCGGCCAGGGAGGTCACTTCGCGGTCGAGGTCGGCGTACGTCCAGGTCAGCGCGCCGCTGACGAGTGCGGTGGCGGTGCCGTCCCGTCGCGCGGGGTCCAGGGCGGCGACCCGGTCGTCCGAGGGGTCCGCGGACTCGACGGCGGACTCGGCGGAGGTCGCGGCGGAGCCGGCGGCCAGCGAGGCCAGCCGGGCGCCGGGGCGGGCCAGGTAGCCCTCCAGCAGTTCCTCGAACCTGGCGGCGAGCAGCCGGATCGACTCCTCGGGGAACACGTCGGCGTCGTAGTCCCACACCGCCGTCATCCCGCTCCCCGGACGGGAGCCGTCCGCGCCGATGGTGCGTTCGTGGGGGATCAGGACCACGTCGAGGTCGAAGCTCCGGGTGGTGCCCGCGGTGAACGCCTCGTCGAGCGACACCTCCAGGCCCGGCACGTCGATCACCGGCAGGGGGGTGTCGTGGGCGTTGAACATGACGTTGAACATCGGGTTGCGGGCGCCGTCGGTGTGCAGGCCCAGCGCCTTGGTGAGCTCCTGCACCGGCACCTCCTGGTGGGGCAGGCCGCGCATCAGGACGTCGGTGACCTCGTCCACCGCCTCGTCGGCCGGGCCGGCCGGGTCCGGCCGCAGGCGCAGCGGGATGGTGTTCACGAACATGCCGACGCTCTCCTCCCAGCCCGGCCCCCGGTTGGCGGTGGCCGTGCCGACCACGAGGTCGTCGCGGCCGCTGTGCCGGCGCAGCAGTTCGGCGAACAGCGTGAGCAGGGTCGTGAACGGGGTGTGCCCGGAGGTCACGCAGTGCGCGTGCAGCCGTTCCACGAGCCGCCGGTCGAGGGCCTGGCGCAGCTGGGCGCCGTGGTGGCGGCGCTCGGCCCCGGGCCGGCCGAGGCCGGGCAGGGCGATCTCGTGGGCGGCGCCGCGCAGTTCCTCCTGCCAGTAGTGCAGGCTCTTCGCCAGGTCGGCGGTGCGGGCCGACTCCTGGAGGTGCTCGTGGTAGCCGCGCGGCCGCGGCAGCACGGGCTCCGTGCCGAGCAGCCGGCACCGGTAGAGGGTGAACAGGTCGCGCAGCGCGATCACCCAGGACCGGCCGTCGTGCACGAGGTGGTGCTCGACGTGGACCAGGCGGTGGTGGTCCCGGCCCATCCGCACCAGGCACCAGCGCACCAGCGGCGCGGCGTACGTGTCCAGGGGTGTGTCGGCCTCCGAGCGGACCAGGGCGGCGAACTCGGCCTCCGGGTCCTCGGCCGCCGAGAGGTCGACCTCGCGGAAGCGGGGCACGCTGTTCGCGCTGACCCGCTGGCCCGGCAGGCCGCCCTCCCGGTCGACGAGCTCCAGCCGGAGCCCGGGGTGGCGGCGCAGCACCTCCTCCCAACTGTCCACCAGGGCCTGGACGTCCAGCTCGCCGCGCAGCTCGACGGCCGCGGTGGAGTTGTACGCGCGGCTGCCGGGGAGCAGCTGCTCGTGCAGCCACACGATCTCCTGGGACGGGGAGAGCGCGAAGACGGTGCCTTCCGGTGGCGTGGTGCTTTCCTGTGGCATGGTGCCTTCCTTGTGATCGTTCGGATCGTTCGGATCGTTCGGATCCGCGCGAATCGTGTGAATCGTGCGGATGGTGCTGACGGTGGGCCGGTCGGCGGTTCAGTGCGCGGGTGCGCACGGGTCGGGGGAACGGTCCAGGTGCGCGGCGAGGGTGCGGCGCAGCGCGTCGAAGCCGGAGTGCGCCTGCGCCGGACCGACGAGCCCGGGCTGCCAGCCCAGCCGCACCAGCAGGTCGGCGGCGCCGCGCGTGACGGCCACCGCCAGGGGGGTCTGGAGGGACAGGGCCTCCCGGTGGGTCTCCATCCCCTCGACGCCGCCCAGTTCCAGCGGCGGGCGCCGGGTGGCGTCCTCCTGCGCCACGAGCGCGTCGAACAGGGTGTGCCGGGCGGGGCCGCGGAGCCGCGCGAGCCGCAGGACCTCGTCGAGCGGGGTGTCGGCGTGGTCGAGGTCGTCCCACCAGCGGTCGGTGAGGTCGTCCGGGTCCGCACCGCAGGGGGCCACGCAGAGCACCGTGTTGAGGAAGCACCCCAGGACGGGGGCGGCGCCCGGTGGCCGTCCGCCCCACGGGTAGCCCACGGTCGGGGTCGCGCGGGAGGCGCCGGCCGTGGCCCCCGTGACGCCCGCGACCGCGGTGACGGCCGCGGCCGTCGCGCCGAGCACGGCGGGGAAGAGGGTGCTGCCGGCCTCCTCGACGGGCGCCGGCCTGCGGTACCGGAGCAGCCCGGCGACGGCGTCCGCCCGCCGGGGGTCGGCGGTGGCGCGCCGGTCGGCGACGCCGGTCGGCACCAGCTCGGCCAGCCGGCCCGCCCAGTGGGCGAGGGAGCCCGGCCCGGAGGCGGCGCGTTCGACGGCGAGCTGCCGTTCCACCGCGTTCCGGTACGCCTCGGCGTCCGACGCCCCGGTGGCGGCCAGCAGCTCCCGCGGATCGGCCCGCTCCCGGTAGGCGCGGCCGAGGCCCTCGGTGATCAGCCCGAGCGACTGTTCGTCGCAGGCGGCGTGGTCCACCACCACGGCGAGCGTCTCCAGTTCCGGTTCGGCCTCCGAGGCGGCCAGGAACAGGCGCAGCGGCGGGCCGTCGGGGCTCCAGGTGCGCAGGGCCCGCCGCAGCGCCCCGTCGGTGGACTCGCCGGGCCCGGCCGTCACCCGGTGGACCGCGCCCCGGGGATCGGTGAGCCGCTGGACGGGCAGGGCGGCCGCGGTGTCGAACCGCGTGCGCAGCACCGGGTGCCGGGCCGCGAGGCGCGCGGCCGCCGCGCGCAGCCGGTCCGGGTCGACGGCGCCGCGCGGGAACCGGAAGTACAGCGGGACCAGCAGCGGCGGGACGTCGCGGGCGAGCCGGCGCATCGTCAGGAAGCGGCGCTGCGCCCCCGTGACGGGGAGGACGCCCGGGTGGTCGGCCACGGCCGAGCGGAACTGTTCGAGGTACGTGGCGGTGATGTTCTCGCCCATCGGTGGACTCCAGCGGTCGGCGGCGGTCAGTGCGGCGGACGGGTCAGTGCGGCGGACGGGTCAGTGCGGCTAACCGGCCGGTGGTGTGAACGGTCGGTACGGCGGGCGGTCAGTGCGGAGCGCCCACGGCCCGGTCGGGGTCGCGCAGGCGGGCGAGCAGCGCGGCCCGGTCGACCTTGCCGTTGGCCGTGACGGGCAGCGCGGCGGCGACGTGCCAGGTGGTCGGCACCATGTAGTGCGGCACGTGGCGGCGCAGTTCCCGGGCGAGCGCCTGCGGAAGGGGGTCGTTCCGCTCGGCCGTCCGCCCCGCGGGCACCACGAACCCGACGAGACGGGCGTTCGGGCCTTCGCCGGTCTTCTCGACCACGGCCGCGTCGAGCAGTCCGGTGGCCAGCAGGGCGCGTTCCACCTCCTCCGGCTCGATGCGGAAGCCGCGCAGTTTGACCTGGCGGTCCCGGCGCCCCAGGAACTCCAGCGCCCCGTCGGCGCGCCGGCGCACCAGGTCCCCGCTGCGGTAGACCCGCTCACCGTCGGGCAGCAGCACGAACTTCTCCTCGGTGAGCCCGGGTTGGCCGAGGTAGCCGGTCGCGAGGCGGGGGCCGCCGATGCACAGCTCGCCGGGCTCGCCGGGGGACACCGGCGCGAGGTCGGGGCCGAGCACGGCGACGGTGGTGTGCGGGAGCGGGAAGCCGATCGGTATCCGGTCGAGCCCGTCGAGGTTCCCGGCGTCGCAGCGGAACGAGCTGGTGAAGGTGGTGGCCTCGGTCGGTCCGTAGACGTGCAGCACCTGGCCGGGGGGACGGACGGTGCACAGGCCCCGGACCATCTCCGGGTCGACCGCCTCCCCGCCGAAGAGCAGGGTGCGCAGCGGCGCGAAGGCGCCGGGTGCGGAGCGGTGCACCAGGTCGACGAGGGCGGTGGTGAGGAACATGACGTCGATCCGGTGCCTCGCCAGGTTGTCGGTCCACTCCTCCAGCGGCACCTCGGCCACGGCGGGCAGGACGACCACCGTCGCTCCGGACGCCAGGGTGTTCCACACCTCGAAGGTGACGGGGTCGAAGGCGGGGCTGGCGACCTGGGCGACGCGGTCCCCGGGGCCGACGGGGCAGTAGCCGCCGCCGGCGATGAAGTGCGCGATGGCGGAGTGGCTCAGCTCCACGCCCTTGGGCCGGCCGGTGGAGCCGGAGGTGTAGCCGATGAACGCGGTGTCGCCGGGCGCCACGAACTGGACGGGTGCCACGTCCTGGACGGGCGGCACGTCCTGGCCCGGCACCGCCCGGGCGAGCAGGTCGCCGGGCGTCAGCCGTGGCGGCCGCTCCGCTGACGGGCCGGTGCCGACCGGACCGGCCGTCACCACGGCGTCGGCATCGCAGTCCCGGACGACCGACTCTCGGCGCGCCGAGGGTGCGTGCGGGTCGACGGGGACGTAGGCCGCCCCCGTGCGCAGGATGCCGAGGAGTACCGCCACCAGGTCCGGGGAGCGTTCCAGCGCCACCACCACGCGCGCTCCCGGTCCGACGCCGTGCCGGGTGAGCGCCGCGGCGACCTCGCCCGACCGCTCCCAGAGCCGCGCGTAGGACAGTTCGCGGCCCAGGGCGTCCCTGACCGCGCAGGACTGCGGCCGCGCCGCCACCTGGCGCGCCACCAGGACGTGGACGCCCGCGAAGGACGTCCCCGCGCCGTCCGGTGTGGTGCTGCTCATCGCGGCCTCCGTTTCCCCGGACCCGGCCGGAAGGTGCTGCTCGGAAGGTTCTGCTCGGGGTGCTCGGGGTGCTCGGGGTTCTGTTCGAGGTTCTGATCGGAAGGCCTTGCTCGCCCGGCCCCGGCCAACGTCGCCGCCAGCAGCGGCCGCCAGTCCTCGCGCAGGCCGGTCCCGTAGCGCGCGTCGAACAGGTCGGTGCGGTAGCGCCAGGGCCGGTGCAGGTCCGGCGGCAGGTCCGGTGCCGTCCGTACGGCGGACCCGCCGCCCAGCAGCGCCGCCAGCTCCCCGGCCAGCTCGGCCCAACCGACGTGCCCGGCCACCGCGTTGACGACGCCGCCGGCCGGGCGGTCGAGCATGTCGGCCAGGGCGCGGGCCAGGGCGGCCGCCCCCACCCAGGGGACTCCGGTCCAGCCGTCCTGCTCGGGGACCAGCAGCGGTTCGCCCCGCAACGCCCGCTGGTGGAAGGTGCGCAGCGCGCCCCACCGCAGCTGTTCACCCAGCCGGTGGTGCGGCCCCCAGACCAGGGGCAACCGGACCAGGCTGACGCCGTCCAGGGCGTTCCGGCGGTCCGCCTCGTCGAGCAGCAGGGACTCGCACCGTTCCTTGCCCCGCCCGTAGTCGCTGACCGCTCCCTCGGCGCGCTGCCCCTCGCGGACCGTCGGGCGGGAGGGCCGCCCGTAGGCGTCCACGCTGCTGACGAAGACGAAGGGGCCGCCCTCCCAGCCGTCCGCCAGTGCCCGCAGCGCGGCCTCGTCCACGTCGGGGCGGGTGAAGGTGCAGGCGGCGTGCACGACCGCGTCGACTCCGCGGGCCGCCGCCCGCAGGCCGTCGGGCGCGGTCAGGTCCCCGGCCACCGGCTCGGCTCCGGTCCCGGCCAGGGCGGCGGCGGACTCGGGCCTGGCCAGCGCCCGTACCCGGTGTCCGCGGGCCAGCAGCTCGGCGACGACGAAGCTGCCCACGGCGCCGGTGCCGCCGGTCACCAGGACGGTGCGCCGGCCGCTCGTCGCGGCCCCGGCCCCGGCCGCGCCGGGCGCCGGGCTCCCCGCGGCGGCGCGGTCCGCGGTGGTGCGGTCCACGGTGGTGCGGCCGCGCAGCTCCGCGAGGAGGGCGCGGGGCGTGGGGTGCTCCATCACGTCGAACCCGGTGACGGGCACCCGCAGCAGCTCGCGCAGCCGGTCGGCGAGCAGCACCGCGAGGAGGGAGTGGCCGCCCGCCTCGAAGAAGTCGGTGTCCGGGCCGGCGGCGGCGGACAGGTCGGCCGCGTACACGGCCGCGATCCGCTCGGGGTCCCAGTCCGGCAGGGCGTCGGGGCGGGCCGGCTCAGTCATCGCGCGCTCCGGAGAGGGCCGGCGAGCCGCCGGACCGCCGTACGGCGTCCTGGCAGCAGCGGTCGACGACCGCCTGCCCGTAGCCGTGCTCCGCCCGCTCCGAGGCCGGCCGCCCGGTGCGGTGCGGCAGCCGGACGAGGGTGCGCTTCAGCCAGCGGTCCGTACCGTCGTAGCGGGCCCGGAACGGTACCCGGCCGTGCACGACGACGTCGTTGTCCACGACCAGCACGTCACCCGGTTCCAGCACCACGGCCTGGGTCACCCGCTCGAGTTCGGACTCCAGTCGGGCGTAGGCGCCGCGGAACGCCGGGTCCGCGCCGTCCTGCCGGGTGTAGGCCGGGTCGAAGCGGATGCCCAGTCCCTCGGGTGTCCGCCACAGCGTGCGCACCGGGACGGGCGGCCGCGCGGAGCGCACGGTGTAGGCGTCGTCGGGCAGGATCGGCACCGCCGGCCGGGTCAGCGCGGCGACGTCCTCGGCCGACAGGTCCGTCGACCGGATGCTCGCCGCCGTCGTGGACACCAGGTCCGGGTTCCGCAGGCAGCACAGCATCAGCACGTCGGCCCGGCCGGGGTGGAAGGCGTCCTCGGTGTGCGGGGCGAGGAGCACGGCGCTGCTGGCACCGGTCTGCTGCTCCTCGTGGCCGGGCGAGGGCACGATGTTGTGGACGGTACGGCCGTTCTGCTGGCCCTCCCACGCGAGCGGGTGCCCCAGGACGGAGGCGAGCAGCAGGAGCACCACGTCCCACCGGGCGCCCGCGTCGCCGGCCTGCGGCCAGCCCAGCGGGGTCGGCTCCAGGGGGTGGTCGGCGACGGGCAGGCCGCGCAGGACGTACATGCCCTCGACCGGGAAGTCCCGTCGCACGGCCGCCACCAGGGGCGCGGGCAACTCCAGGGCGGCGTGGGGCAGTTCGGCGAGCAGCTCGGGGCTGTCGGGGGCGCCGTGCCGCGCCAGCAGTCGCTCCGCGGCGTCGACCAGGCGGCGAGCGTCGGGGGGAGCGAGCACGGAGACCGGCGGACTCGCTGTCGGCATAGTCATTTCCTCTGTTCGGGGCAGGGGGTCACCGGCTGCCCGGAGAAGACGGGCGTCCCGGGCGGGCGGCGGGGCGACCGGCGGCCGGGCCCGCGCCGCTCCGGAGGACGCGGCTCTCGCCGGGCACCCGTCGGGTCCGGCGGCTCAGCCAGTCAAACAGGGCCGCGTAGAATCCCCGTCAATTCGCCGTAGAGCGCCGCAGGAACCCGGAACCGCTCCGCCGGCTCGCCGGATTCCACCGGTCGGCCGGTCCGCGTGAACCTTTTCCCGGCTCAATTCGTGTATGTCCTGTACGCCTTGACGCCCCGTCGCGGTATGCGCACCATTGAACCCGCCGCCGAGAAAGCCCTGGAGGCTTCCGTGTTCGCTGTCCGCCTGTTGGGACCGCTCTCCGTGTCGAACTCCCGAACCACGGTCGGCATTTCCAGCCCGAAACAGCAGGCCGTCCTTTCCGCACTCGCCCTCTCGAACGACAGGAAACTCACCACCGAGAAAATCGCCACCGCACTCTGGGGCGCCGAGCAGCCGCGCACGGCCGCCGAAACCGTCCGCACCCACGTGTACCTCCTGAGGAAGACCCTGCGGGCCGCCGGAATCGACATCGTCGGGAATTCCGGCAGGTCCTACCAGCTCGACGCGGAGAACGCGTCGGTCGATCTCGACGAGTTCCGGAGAATCGTCTCCCTCGCCGAGGCGGCGAAGCTGGACGGAAGGACCGCGGAGGCCGCGGACCGCTACGCGGAGGGGATCCGCCTCTGGCACGGGGAACCCCTCCGTGACGTACCGGGACCGCTCGCCGAGGCCAAGCGGACGTTCCTCGGCGAACTGCTCCGCACCACCCGGAGCGAACGCCTGCGCTGTCGGATGCGGCTCGGCGAGCACCTGGCCGCCGCGACCGAACTGTGGGAGCTCACCGCCGAGAACCCGCTCGACGAGGGCCTGCGCGAGCTGCTCATGGTCTGCCTGTTCCGGGCCAACCGGCAGGCCGACTCCCTGGCCGTCTTCCGGGACACCGGACGGCTGCTGAAGGAGGAGCTCGGCGTCGGCCCCTCGCCCCAGCTGACCCGGACGCACCAGCGCATCCTCGACCGCGACCCCGCGCTGCTCTGGTCGCCGGAGGCCGCCCCCGGCCCGTCCCCGCGGAGCGGCGCGCCCCACCACCACCCCCTCCGCCACCCCCCGCACCGAGAGGAGCGACCCCCGTCATGGAGTACCGCCACCTGGGCACCAGCGGCGTCCTGGTCAGCGAGATCGCGTACGGCAACTGGTTGACGCACGGCTCCCAGCTGGACGACGAGCAGGCGATCGCCTGCGTGCACGCGGCCCTCGACGCGGGCATCACGACCTTCGACACCGCGGACGCCTACGCCGCCACCCGGGCGGAGCACGTCCTCGGCCGCGCGCTGCACGGCCGGCGGCGCGAAGAGCTGGAGATCTCCACCAAGGCGTACTTCCCCACCGGCCCCGGCGCCAACGAACGCGGGCTGTCGCGCAAGCACCTGATGACCGCGGTCGAGGGCTCGCTGCGCCGGCTCGCCACCGACCACGTCGACCTCTACCAGGCCCACCGCTTCGACCCGCACACTCCGCTGGAGGAGACGATGCAGGCGTTCGCGGACATCGTGCGCTCCGGAAAGGCCCACTACATCGGCGTGTCCGAGTGGACGGCCGAGCAGATCCGGCGCGGACACGCGCTGGCCCGGGAACTCGGCGTCCCCTTCGTCTCCAACCAGCCGCAGTACTCGATGCTCTGGCGGGTGATCGAGGCCGAGGTGGTCCCGGCCTGCGCCGAACTCGGCATGGGCCAGATCGTCTGGTCGCCGCTCGCCCAGGGCGTGCTCACCGGGAAGTACCGCGCCGGCCGGGAGGCACCCGCCGGCACCCGGGCCACCGACACCAAGGGCGGGGCCGGGAACATCGGCGAATTCCTCCGCACCGACGTGCTGGAAAGGGTCGCGGAACTCGAACCGCTGGCGGCGGAGGCGAATCTCACCCTGCCCCAGTTCGCGCTCGCCTGGGTCCTGCGCAATCCGGCGGTCTCGGCCGCCGTCATCGGCGGCACGGACCCCGCGCAGATCCGCGAGAACGCCCTGGCCTCCGGTGTCCGGCTCGATCCCGGGCTGGCGGCGAGGGCGGAGGAGATCCTCGCCCCGGTCACCGAGACCGATCCCTCGCTCACCGCCGCGCAGACCCCCGCCCGGCGGCCCTGAGCCGTCGACGCGCATTCGCCCGCATTCTCGTGTCCGGGAATTCCCTGACACGCCTTCAGTGCCACCCGCCCAGCACATCTCGGCGGTAGCGGCCGACCGCCCGCCGAATTCCGCACATCCACGAGAACGACTCTGCCAAAGGAGTGGAATGATGATTCGCCACGCAAAGACGACGGCCGGTGCCACGGCATTCGCCGGCGCCCTGTTCGCCTTCACGGCGTTCCTCGGTACGGCCCCGGCCGACGCGGCGGCCCTCGGCACCGCGGCCACGCCGACGACCGTCGCCGCCGCGACGGCCGCCACGGGCACCGACGCGATCGCCTACTGGACCCCGGAGCGCATGCGGCAGGCGGTGCTCGACTCGGAGGGCGGCACCGCGGCGGCCCCCGAAGCGGCGGCCGTTGAATCGGCCGCCCCGGCGGTCGCCGCCGAGCAGCGGCTCGCCGGCACCTACGACCGCCGCGTCGGCAAGCTGTTCTTCACCCGGGACGGGCAGAACAGGGAGTGCGGCGCCGTCTCCGTGACCCCCGGCAAGCTCAAGGGAATGGTGGAGACCGCCGCGCACTGCATCCGCAACGCCAGCGGCGACGCGCAGAACGTCGTGTTCGTGCCCGCGTACGACAACGGCAGCACGCCGTACGGGAAGTTCCCGATGAACCGGGCGGCGCTCGCCGGCAACTACACCCCCGGTTCACCGGTGGGCGACGTCGCCTACCTCGACCTCGGCGTCAACGAGCAGGGCAAGGGGCTGGCCGAGCTCATGGGCGGCTACGGGGTCGCGTTCGGCGACCCGAAGGATCCCACTGGCGCCTTCACGACCGTCTACTACCCGTCCAGCACCCAGGCCACCTGCGGCGCCTTCGCCAGTGCGGACCCCAAGTACCCGGGCCAGGGGATCTGGCTCATGCTGTGCAACGGGAACCTCGCGCAGAGCGGGGCCCCGATCCTCTGGGTCGACCCGGGCACCCACGCCTCCTGGGTGGTGGGCACGACCCGCGGTGACGTGACGATCAACAACGAGGTGTTCTTCCAGGGGCAGATCAACGAGTCCCACGCCCAGGCGGCGTACGAGACCCTCGCCAAGTAGGCTGCCCGCAGGGGTACTTCGGGGGTGGCGCCGGGCCCGGTGCCACCCCCGAGGCGCCGGGCGGCCCGGGACCGGTCACGGCGGAGGACTTGCCTCGCGCCTTGTCACTGGCCAGTATGGTTACGTGAATCACGCATTCCCCTGCGGGACCCCGGCCCTGGACTTCGTCGGCACGCTGCGCGCCCGGCGCAACGCGGAGCCGCTGGAGAAACTGGCGACACCCGCCCTGCTGGACGACTGGTTCGTCGAGTCGGGGACGCTGGACTCGGCGCCCGGCGCGAACGAGGCCGAGGTGGCGATCGCCGTACGGCTGCGCGAGGCGATCTACGACCTGGTCGCGGCCCGGCTCCACGACCGGCCGCTCCCGGCCGAGGCGGTGGCGGAGGTGAACCTGCACGCCTCCGGCCTGCCGGTGACGGTCCGGCTCGCCCCGGAGGGCGTCACCCTGACCGGGTCGGTCTCCCAGGCCCTGGCGACGCTGGCCCGCGAGACCGTACGGCTCGTGGGCGGGGAGCAGGCCGCGCTGCTGCGGGAGTGCGCCCGCCCGGAGTGCACCCAGGTCTACCTCGACCGCTCGCGGGGGCACCGCCGGGAGTGGTGCGCGATGCGCACCTGCGGCAACCGCGTCAAGGCCGCCAACTACCGGGCGCGCCAGAGCGCCGCCCAGTCCTGACCGAGCCCTCCTGACCGGGCCGGCCGCCCGAGCCGCCCGTGGTGGCCGGCCCGGCCGCGCCGCCCTCCTCGACCTCGACCGCCGACCCGACCCGCACCCTGGAGGAATCCCCGGTGTCCACCTCCCTCCCGGCTCCCGTCCCGATGGGCCCCGAGCACGCCGACCAGGTCCTGGCCGTCTACCGGGCGGGCATCGAGGAGGGCAACGCCACCTTCGAGACCACCGTGCCGACCTGGGAGGCCTTCGACGCCGCCCGCCTGCCCGAGCACCGGTACGTCACGCCCGGTGCGGACGGCCGGGTGCTGGGCTGGGCCGCGGTGAGCGCGGTCTCCGCCCGCCCGGCCTACGCGGGGGTGGTCGAGCACTCCGTCTACGTCCACCCCGACGCCCGCGGCCGGGGCGTGGCCCGCCGACTGCTGGAGGAGCTGATCGCCTCCACCGAGCGGGCCGGGATCTGGACGATCCAGTCCTCGGTCTTCCCGGAGAACACCGCCAGCATCGCGCTGCACACCCGCACCGGCTTCCGCGTCATCGGCACCCGCGAGCGCGTCGCCCGCCACCACGGCAGCTGGCGCGACACCGTCCTGATCGAACGCCGCAGCCCCGTCGTCGGCTGAACGGCGGCCGGTGGCAGGATGCGCGGGTGAACGAGATCCTGCGCGCCGCCGAGAGACTGCTGACGACCCCGCTGCACGACGCCGTCGACCTGGGCGGGAGCAGCCGCACCACCGTGCTGCGCTGCCGGACGGGCGACGGGAGGAGCGTCGTCGTCAAGGCCTACACCGGAGGGCCGGACGCGCTGCGCGGCTTCACGGCGGAGGCGGCCGCGCTCGCGCTCGGGCTGGCCGGCCCGCCGCTGCTCGGGGTGGACCCGGAGGTGCCGCTGGTGGTGCTGGAGGACCTCGGGCACGCACCGACCCTGGCGGACCTGCTGCTGGGGGACGATCCGGAGGCCGCGGAGGAGGGGCTGCTGGCCTGGGCGGCCGGGCTGGGACGGCTGGCCGCCCGCTCGGTGGACCGGCAGGCCGACCTCGCCCGGCTGTGGGCGCGGTACGACAGGGGGATGCCGACCTGGGCGGACGAGCCGTGGATCGCGCGCAACGCGACCGCCTTCCCCGGGGTCCTGGAGGAGGCGGGCGTCGCGGTGCCGGACGGGCTGGCCGAGGAGCTCGCGCGGATCGGGACGGCGGGCCGGGAGGAGTACCCGGCGTTCACGCCGGGGGACACCTGCCCGGACAACAACCTGCTGACCCCGCAGGGGCTGCGCCTGATCGACTTCGAGGTCGCCTGCTACCAGTCGGTGTTCCTGACCGCGGCGTACTGCCGGATGCCGTTCTCCACCTGCTGGTGCGTCTTCGCCCTCCCGGCCGGGCTGGCCCGGCGGATCGAGGCGGCGTACCGGGCCGAAGTCGTGCCGGTGTACCCGGCGTTGGCCGACGACGAAGTGTGGGAGGACGGCATGCGGCGGGCCGTCGCCGTGTGGACGGTGGACGCGACCGTGCGCCTGCTGCCGCGCACCGCCGAGGACGGCCCGACGCACCGCACCCGGCGGCCGGTGCCGACCCGGCGCCAGGTGCTCGGGCACCGCTGGGAGGAGGCCGCGCGGCTCGCCGGTCTCCCCGCGTTCGCGGAGACGATGCGCAGGCTGTCGCGGGACGTCGCCGACGGATGGGGCGTGGACCCGCTGCCGGGCTATCCGTGCTTCGAACCGGGCCGGAGCGGGCACGACGGGTGAGGGCCCCGACCCGGCCGGCGCTGCCCGGCTGACGACCGGATA
Source organism: Kitasatospora sp. NPDC114501 (assembly GCF_055633695.1). NCBI lineage: Bacteria > Bacillati > Actinomycetota > Actinomycetes > Kitasatosporales > Streptomycetaceae > Kitasatospora > Kitasatospora sp. NPDC114501. The sequence goes on from NZ_JBVKDS010000013.1 coordinate 134,973, forward strand.
CGCGCGTGCACGACGCCGGCGGGCTGTCGTGCGGTCGTGCCGATGGATCAAGATGACGGCATGGCAAACGAAACGATCACCGCGCGCACCATCGCCGACCGTCACCTCGAACAGACGGCGGCCCACGATCCGCTGGAGGCCGCCTGGTTGGGCCTGAACCCGGGGGACGACCGGCAGCCGGACCTCTCGCCGGAGGGGTTCGAGGCACTCGCCGACCTGGCCCGATCCACGCTCACCTCGCTCGCCGCGCTGCCCGCCCCGGCGGACCCCGCCGACCTGGCCTGCGCCCGGCTGCTCCGGGAGCGCCTGACCGCCGAACTGGCGGTGCACGACTCCGGCGAGAACTTCCGCCAACTGCGCAACATCGCCGCGCACGTCCACCGGGTACGCGACATCTTCACCTACATGCCGACCGCTACCGACGACGACTGGGCCGCGGTGGCCGGCCGGATGCGCAACCTGCCCGCCGCGCTCGACGGGTACCGCGCGACCCTCACCGAAGGGATGGACCGGCGCCTGCTCGCCGCACCCCGCCAGGCGGCCGCCGTCATCGACCAGCTCACCGCCTGGACCGGCGGAGGCGCCGGCGACGCGGGGTGGTTCGCCGGGTTCGTGGCCCCCGGCCCCGAGCGGCTGCGCGGTGAACTGGACACCGCCGCCCTCCGGGCCACCGCCGCCGTCGCCGACTTCCGCGACTGGCTGCGCGACACCTACGCCCCGGCCACCACCGGAACCCCGGACGCCGTCGGCCGGGAGCGGTACCGGATCGCCGTACGCCACCACACCGGCGCCGACGTCGACCTGGACGAGGCCTACGCCTGGGCCTGGGACGAGTTCCACCGCACCGCGGCCGAGATGCGCACCGCGGCCGACCGCGTGCTCCCCGGGGCCGGAGCCCTGGAGGCCATGCACCACCTGGAGCAGCACGGCCCCGCCATCGAGGGCGAGGAGGCGATCCGCGACTGGCTGCAACAGCTCATGGACCGGGCGATCACCGCTCTCCACGGCACCCACTTCGACATCTCCGGCCCGCTGCGCCGGGTGGAGTCCCGGATCGCCCCGGCGGGCAGCGCGGCCTCGCCGTACTACTCCGGCCCCAGCCTGGACTTCAGCCGTCCCGGCCGCACCTACTTCCCCACCCTCGGGCGGGCGACCTTCCCCACCTGGCAGCTCGTCAGCGTCTGGTACCACGAGGGCGTCCCCGGCCACCACCTGCAACTCGCCCAGTGGGTCGCCCTCGCCGACCGGCTCAGCCGCTATCAGACCACCCTGGGCATGGTCAGTGCCAACGTCGAGGGCTGGGCACTGTACGCCGAACGCCTCATGGACGAACTCGGCTTCCTCGACGACCCGGCCCACCGTCTCGGTTTCCTCGACGAACAGATGCTGCGCACCATCCGGGTGATCATCGACATCGGCATGCACCTGGGCCTGGCCGTCCCCGCCGACGCGGAGTTCCACCCCGGCGAGCGCTGGACACCGGAACTCGCCACGGAGTTCATGGCCGCGTACAACGGCAGCCCGGCGGACCTGCGGGACAGCGAGATCGTCCGCTACCTCGGCTGGCCCGGCCAGGCCATCGGCTACAAGCTCGGCGAGCGCGCCTGGCTGGAGGGGCGGGAAGCCGCCCGCCGCCGCCGGGGCGCCGCGTTCGACCTCCGGGCCTGGCACATGAAGGCCCTCGCCCAGGGCTCGCTCGGTCTCGACGACCTCGCCGACCAGCTCGCCACGCTGTAGGCCGGCGCCGAGATCCGGCCCCGGGCTGCCGGGTGACCGGCGGAGCGCCCGGGAGGGCCCGGGAGGGCCCGCCCACCGGGGGCAGGCCCTCCCGCGGGCGGTCAGCGCTCTTCGCGGAAGTCGACGTGCCGCCTGGCGACGGGGTCGTACTTGCGCAGGACGAGCCGGTCGGGGTCGTTGCGGCGGTTCTTGCGGGTGACGTACGTGTAGCCGGTGCCGGCGGTGGAGCGGAGCTTGATGATCGGGCGCAGTTCGTTGCGGGCCATGGATGTCCCCTCGTCGGTGTGTGGCTCCACTATAGCGAAATGAAATCCGTTTTCATTTAGCGTAGTGTGGGGCGGGTATCCCGGGGTCGGCACGCCGGCCCCGGGATGCGGTCCCCTGCCTGCCCGCACGATGAGCAACGGAGTCGTCACCATGTCCGCTCATTGCCAACTGACCGGCCGCAAGCCGTCCTTCGGCAACGCGATCTCCCACTCGCACCGGCGAACCCGCCGCCGCTTCGACCCCAACGTCCAGCGCAAGCGCTACTGGCTGCCCGGCGAGGGCCGGTACGTCCGCCTCACCCTCAGCACCAAGGGCCTGAAGACCGTCGACGCCATCGGCATCGAGGCCGCCGTCGCCCGCATCCGCGCCCGAGGGGAGAAGGTCTGATGGCCGAACAGAGCAGGATCGCCAAGAACGAGCAGCGGCGTGCGACCGTCGCCCGGTACGCCGAGCGCCGCGCCGAGCTGAAGCGCATCATCGCCCACCCGGCCGGCACGGCCGAGGAGCGGGCGGCCGCGCAGCGCGAACTCGCCCGCCAGCCCCGCGACGCGAGCGCCACCCGCGTCCGCAACCGCGACGCCGTCGACGGCCGGCCGCGCGGCTACCAGCGCGCCTTCGGCCTCTCCCGGATCAACCTGCGCACCATGGCCCACGCCGGACAGCTGCCGGGCGTGCGCAAGTCGAGCTGGTGAGCGCGGTGCCCGAACACGTCAGGCTCCCCGTCGTGGTGGTGGCGGGCCTGCACCGCGCGGAACGCCGCCGCGCGGTCCAGGAGTTGCTGGACGGCAGCGTCAACGGCGTCGTCCTCCACCACGACCTGCGCGACGCCTCGCGCCGTACGGTCCGTCGCGAACTCCGCGACGCCTCCGGCACCATCGCGACGGCGGACGTCCCGCTCGGCAATGACTGCGCCTGCTGCGCCCTGCGCGAGGACCTGCTGCCCGAACTGCTGCGCCTGGCCGAGGACGGGCAGCACGGGCTGGCCGTCGTGGAGCTGTGGGGCGGCAGCGACCCGCACCCGGCGGCCGAGGTGCTGGCCGGCGGCGAGGTGGACGGCCGGCCGGCGGAGGAGTTCATCGAACTCGCCGGCATGGTGGTCGCGGTCGACCCGGACCGGTTGCTCGGCGAACTCTCCGTCCCCGACGACCTGGCCGAGCACGGCGAGCACACGTCGCCGGACGACACCCGCACCCGGGCCGAGGCGCTCGCCCACCAGATCGAGTACGCCACGACCGTCGCGGTCGCCCGTGGCGGCGAGACCGGCCTCGCGATGCTGCGCCAGCTGCACCCGACCGCCCGGCGGGTGCTGCTCGGTACCGGTGAACTGCTGCGGGCCGCGCTCGGCGGCTTCGACGTGGCGGCCGCCCGCGACCGGGTGAACCCGGCGCTCGCCCTGCTGCCGCAGCAGGCCGATGACGCGGGCGTGGCGACCCTGGTCTGGGAACGCCGCCGCCCGCTGCACCCCGGCCGGTTCCACGAGGCGCTCGAACTGCTCGTCCCCGCCGCCCAGCGCAGCCGTGGACGGTTCTGGCTGGCCAACCGGCCCGAGTCGATGCTGGCCTGGGACGCCGCCGGCGCGAACCTCGCGGTCGAGGAGTGCGGCCCGTGGCTGGCCGGACTCCCCGACGCCGCCTGGGAGTCCTACCCGCCGGCCCGCAGGGCCGCCGCAGCCCTCGACTGGCATCCCGCGCACGGGGACCGCGTCCAGCAACTCGTCTTCATCGCCGAGGGCCTGGACGTCGACGGGATCACCGACCTGCTCGACTCCTGCCTGCTCACCGACGCCGAACTGATGGCGGGGGAGCGGGGATGGAAGGACCTCCCCGACGCCTTCGAGGACCTGCTCGAACCCGTGTCCTGACCAGAGAGAAGAACCGAGATGGCCAAGCGACCCGTCGGCGGACGCCCGACCCGGCCGCGCCCGAACCCGCTCATCGAGGCGGGCATCACCTCCATCGACTACGAGGAGACGAACCTGCTGCGCACGTTCGTCTCCGACCGCGGCAAGATCCGCAGCCGTCGGGTCACCCGGTTCACAGCCCAGCAGCAGCGGGCGATGGCGCGGGCGATCAAGAACGCCCGCGAGATGGCCCTGCTCCCTTACACCCCGACCACCCGATAGGAGCCGTTCCCATGGCCGTACCCAAGCGCAGGACATCCCGCAGCAACACCCGCCACCGCCGGTCGCAGTGGAAGGCCGCGGCCCCGCAGCTCGTCCCGATCGCCGTCGAGGGCCGCGAACACCTGGTGCCACGCAACCTGGTCAAGGCCTATGAGCGGGGGCTGCTGAAGCCGTGAGACCACGAGGAGCCGCAGTGAGAGAACCGCGGCTCCTCGTGGCGGAATGGCGGACCACTTGGTCCGGTGGGTGCGGCGGGTCAGTCGTCCGAGGGCGGGAGGTCCCGGTACGGGGCGCGGGGCTTGGGGACGGCGTGCTGCTCGGACACGTCGATCCGCGGTGCGGCGGTGGCGGGCGCGTCCGGGGTGGGGCGCCAGGTTCCGGTGAGGTCGACCCAGCTGTCGGCGGCCGGGGCGGGGCCGGTGTCGTGGACGAGGACGCGCAGTCGGCGGGCGTCCGCCGCGCAGCAGCCGACGACCAGCCGGTTGAGGTACCACTCGCCGGGATTCGCGCCGGGGGAGGCGAAGCCGGTGAGGCGGACCTGGCGTCCTTCCAGGCTCTTCTGCGGGTCGCGGCTGCGGCCGATGAACTCGGTCAGCGACATCGGGATGACCGCGTTGGAGCGGACGCCCGCGCCCACCTCGGCCGTGCCCGGAGCCGTGGGCGGCGCCGCCAGCTGGGCGTACGTCGCCGGCTCCACGACGGCGTCCGAGCCGTCCCGGGAAGCGGTGAACGAGCCGAGCGGGGGCGGGGTGAGGAAGAGCAGCAGCACGGCGGGAACGGCCAACAGCCAGGCCACGCGCAGGCCGTGGCCGTGGCCGCCGTGGTCGTGCCCGTGGTCGTCGTCGTGCGCGTGTCCGCGTCCGTCGTCCCCGGTGGGCCGGTGCCAGACCGCGTTGCCCTCGGCGTCCCGGCCGAACCGCATCACCGGCTCGCGCCGACGGACCGTCACCCGGCGCAGCACGCCCGCGACTCCCAGTCCGAGCAGCACGGTCCCCGAGGCGATCAGCGGGATCCGCAGGCCCTCCTTGACGTACTGCAGGAACACGTCGCTGCCGACGGTGATCCGCAGCAGGGAGGCGCCGACCAGCGCGACGAGCAGACACGGGGCGAGGTCCCGAACGGTGGCTTTCACAGCGCCGCTCCGATCACGATGCTGGCGAGGACGGCGACCACGAAGGTGGCACTGGAGAACCGCAGCGCGAACGCGCGGCCGAAGGCGCCCGACTGGAGGGCGATGAGCTTGAGGTCGACCATCGGGCCGACGACCATGAAGGCGAGCCGGGCGACGGGGGAGAAGCCGGTGAGCGACGCGGCGACGAAGGCGTCCGCCTCCGAGCAGACCGCCAGGATCACGGCGAGGAGGGCGAGCACCGGGACTCCCAGCCAGGGCGAGTCGTTGAAGATCCGCAGCACCGACGGCGGGACGAGCACGTTGAACGTGGCGGCGGCCGCCGCGCCGACCACCAGGAAGCCGCCGGCCTGGAGGAAGTCGTGCTGCAGGCCGCGTCGGAACTCCTCCAGCGGATTGCGCGCGCCGCCCTCGCCGTGACCGGCCGGGCCCTTGGGCAGCCGCAGCCACTCCGGCCGTCCGAAGGCCGCCCAGAGCCAGCCCATCACGACCGCCGTGAGCAGCGAGGCCAGCAGGCGGGCCAGCACCATCTCCGGCTTGCCGGGGAAGGCGATCGCGGTGGAGACCAGCACCACCGGGTTGACGGCCGGCGCGGAGAGCAGGAACGCCAGTGCGGCCGCCGGCGCCACCCCGCGCTTCATCAGGCTGCCGGCCACCGGTACGGACGCGCACTCGCACCCCGGCAGCACGGCCCCGGCGACCCCGGCCACCGGTACGGCGAGGGCCGGGTTCTTCGGCAGCACCCGGGTGAACACCCGGTCGGGGACGAACGCCCCGATCGCCGCCGAGACCACCGTGCCCAGCACCAGGAACGGCACACCCTGCACCACGATGGCGACCATGACCGTCCGCCAGGTCCGCACCCCGCCCGCGTCCCACACCTGTGCCAGGGCGACGGACGCCGCGACGGCGACCACCGCCCCGATCAGCAGCGCGGTTCTCCGGCGCGGCGGGGTCTCCGCCGGTGCCACACGGAGGTGCCGGGCGCTGCCGAGACTCGTCTCCACCAAGGTGACCGCCCCTCAGCCCACTCGTCGCGGATCGGCGACGAGACCTGTCTGCTCACCGTCATGCGGCGAGCCGGGGACAGAGTAGCGTTGATAATCATCTTCATCTAGCCCTTCCGTCGCCGTCACCCCGGCCGGTAGCCTGCGAGCACGAGCGCGGGCTCCGCGCCCCGGCGACTCCCGCGTTCCCGGGTAGGGTGACGCGGCGGCCGGTCGGGCCTACGCCCCACGCGGAAGCTCCACCAGTCCGCCGGCTTCGGCGAGTTCGGTGTGGACCGGATGCGGGCGGCCGAGGTCCTGTTCCTCCGCCGGCCGGCCGAGGTCGCGCTGCTGATCGCCATGCGTCGCCGAGTCCGGGAAGAGGGCAACTGATGCGCCGAACCGTCATCGCCGCCGTGGCGGCGCTCGTGGCCGTCGCCCTGGGGCTCGTCTCCTACCTCGGCGGCTGGTGGTCCGACTCCGGCCCGGTCGGCACCACGGCCGTCACCGCGACCCGGCCGGAGGTGGAGGTGCCCCTCCCCGACAAGGCGTCGAACCCCACCTCTCCGTATCCGACCAGCACGGTGACCCTGGAGGTCGGGCAGCGGCTCGGCGTCAGAACGACCGGGGGCGCCCTGCAGAAGAAGTGGTACCTCTACTCGGCGGGCGACGACAGCGTGCTGCGGCCCGGCGGGGACTTCGTCATCAACCCGTGCCCCACGGACCCGCCGATGGCGGGCTGCGGCTCGGAGTTCGACCTGACCTTCAGCGCCTTGGCGCCCGGAACCACCACACTGACATGGTTGTTCGGGGAGGGAGGTTGCAGTGCCGGCGTACCGAAGTACGAGGGGGAGCGGTGCGACATCTCCAAGAGCATCCGGGTCACCGTCCGCTGATCACCACTCGGCGGGAGGGCGACGAAACCGCCGCCGCCGGGCCCGAGGGTCCGGCAGCGGCGGTGGCCGATGGGCAGCGCTCCCTGAGCGTCAGCGCGGGTCGCGCAGCAGGCGGGCGGTGAGGAGGTTCGGGTCCTGCTGGGTCAGGTACGCGGCGTCGGCCACCCAGACCCGGTCGCCCCGGACGGCGACGGAGGTGGGGTTCTGCAGCCCGTCCTCCTGGCTGAGCACGATGGTGCGGGTGCCGTCGTCGGCGACCAGGGCGATCCGGTTGCTGCTGTTGAGGGCGGCCAGGACCTGGTTGCCGCGGCCGGTGAAGGCGAAGTCGTCGATGCCGGGCAGGTCGGTGGCGGCGACCGCGGTCGGGCCGGCGGTGCCGTCGGGCCGGATCGGGACGCGCAGCAGGGTGCCGTGGTCGAGGTTGCTGACCCAGACCGCCCTGTCGCGGATCTTGATGCCGTTGGCGCCGAGGAAGCCGTTCGGCTCGAGGGCGGTGCCGGTGGTCCACGGGACGGCGGCGCCGCCGCGGGCGGGTATGCGCCAGACGGTGCCGCGGACGGAGTCCGCGGCGTACAGGTGGCCGGTGCGCTCGTCGCGCGCGAGGCCGTTGGGCAGGGCGTCGGCGGGCAGGGCGGCGATGCGCCGGGGGGTGCCGCCGGGGGCCAGCCGCCAGATGCCGGTGAGGTCGGCGGTGCCGGTCGCGTAGGCGAAGTAGAGGACGCCCTCGTCGTCGCGGACGACGCCGCCGAGGAACGGGGACTTCAGTACGGGAGTGGCCGCGTCCGCCGCCGGCGCGGGCAGGGTGGCGAGGACGCGGACGGCGCCGTGGCAGTCGATCTCGGCGATCTGCCGCGCGAAGGCGAACGTCACGACGGTGTTGCCGTTCGGCAGCACGGTGAGGTTCTCCGGCTGTCGGCCCTGGGCGAGGTCGAGGTGGGCGACCACCTCGGGGGCGGTCAGCGGGGGAGTCGCCGCGTGGGCGGGAGCGGTGAGGACGCCCGCCGCCACCGCGGTGAGGGCCACCGCGGAGGTTCGGAGCAGGGTGGTGATGCGCATGGTGTCGTTCCTTCGGGTGCGAGGTGCGAGGTGCGAGGTGCGTGGTGCGTGGTGATGGTGGGAGGTCGAGGTGCGGAGGTGCGGGGTACGGGATCGCGGTCGGATGCGGCGTTCGGATCGACGGTGGCGGGCCGCGGGTCGCGGCGCGTCAGCGGTGCACCGCCGTGGCGTGGGTGACGGACGGTTCCCGGCTGAGCAGCGCGCGGGCGTCGGTCTCGAAGGCGTGGTCGGTGCCGGTGTAGCGCCCGTGGTGCTGGGCGCAGTGCTCCGACCAGGAGGTCACGGTGAACGTCTCGACGAACCGCTCCGGCTGGGCGGTGTCCCGGTAGAGGCCCCAGGTGACGGCGCCCGTCCGGCGCCGGGAGGACTCCACCTTCCGCATCGCCGAGACGAACGCCGGAGCCTTCTCCTCCCGGACCAGGTAGGTCACGGTGACCAGGACCGGCCCGTCCCGCGGCGCCGGTTCGACGGCCAGCCGGGGTTCGGGCCAGGCCTCGGAGAGGGTCGGATCGGCCCGGCCGCCGAGCAGCGGCAGCCGTCGTAGCGACAGCACCCCGCCGAGGAGGACCGCCGCCGCCAGGGCCATCGCGACGGACACTCCGGCGTGTTGGGCCACCTGTCCCCAGACCAGCGAGCCGAGGGCGTTGCCGCCCTGGAAGACCAGCAGGTAGAAGGCGGAGGCGCGGGCCCGTACCCAGGCCGGCAGGGCGACCTGGAGGCCGGCGTTCAGGGTGGACAGCGCGGTGATCCACGCCGCTCCCGCCGACACCAGGGCCAGGAACGCGACCGGCACGCTCGTGCCGACGGCCAGCGCCACCAGCGCGCCCGCGAAGACGGCCCCGGCGAGCGCCAGCGCGCCGTCGCCGCCGACCTGGCGCGAGAGCACCGGCAGCGCCGCCGCTCCCATGACCGCCCCGAGTCCCACGGCGCCCAGGAGGAGACCGTATCCGGCCGCACCGAGGCCGAGGGACTGCTGGGCGGAGATCGGCAGCAGTGCCCACAGGGCGGAGGCGCCGGGCACGAACAGGGCGCTGCGCAGCAGGATCCGGCGGATCCGGGGAGCGCTGCGGACGTACCGGCCGCCCGCGCGCAGAGCCGCGAGCAGGTGCTCGCGCTCCTGGCCCGGTCGCGGTGCGCGGGTCTCGCCGCCGGGGCGCCAGGTCGCCAGTACGGCCAGGATCGCGAGGAAGGAGGCGGCGTTGACGGCGAAGGTCCAGCCGACCCCGAGGGTGGCGACCAGGACCCCGCCGAGGGCCGGGCCGACGGCGCGCGCCAGGTTCATGTTCACCGCACCCAGCGCCGCGGCCTGGCGCAACTCCGCCCGGGGGACGAGCGAGGGCTGCACCGCCTGCCAGGCCGGGCCGTTGAGCGCGTTCCCGCAGCCCAGGAGGAAGGTGAGGGCCAGCAGCGTCCAGGAACCGAGCCGTCCGGTGAAGGCCAGTACGGTGAGCGCCGTGGCCACCAGTGCCATGGCGGCCTGCATCACCAGCAGCAGGCGGCGCCGGTCCACGAGGTCCGCGAGGACCCCGGCCGGCAGGGCGAGGAAGAGCATCGGCAGGCTCGCCGCGAGCTGGACCAGGGACACCTGGGCCGCGCCGTGTCCGACCAGCAGCCACTGGGCGCCGACGGTCTGCATCCAGCTGCCGACGTTCGAGGTGAACTGGGCCAGCCAGAGGTCGCGGAAGACGCGCCGGCGCAGCGGCGACCAGGCCGAACCGCTCGCATCGCCGACCTGCCCACCGTCGGTCCCGGTCATCGACGCACCACCTGCCCGCCTCATCGCACGCTGTCGGCGGGACGCCCGACGACGCGACGGTACGGGGGGAAGTCGACGTCGTCGGGCGGTCCCGGGAGAGCCCTCACTCCCTCCTCGGGGAACGCTAGGGCCGGACCGGGGCGACGGCTTGACCCTCAGCGCCCAGCGCTGTTCCGGCCCCGCACGCCCTGGACGTGCGACGCGGAGCGCACGCACCGCGGTGGCAGTTCTCGGCCGACTGTCCGGGGGAGACCGGGGCGGTCCGACGCGATCTCTCCGCCGGACCCGGGCCAGGTCCTGACGGAAGGCGGCGATGTTGCGGGCGGCCCAGGCGGAGAAGGGGCGCGGGGCGCGGCCGAGGACCTGCTGGACGTCCGGGCTGACGCGCAGTTCGGCCGGGTTCGGTGCGCCGAGGACGTCCAGGGTGTCGTCGGCGAGCTCCCCCGGCATGGTCTGGCTCATGGCGGCCCTGGCCTCGGCGCGGGTGAGTTCGTGGAACCGCACCGGCGAGCCCAGCGCGTCGGCTATGGCGGCCGCCTGCCGGCGCGGCGTGATCACCTCGGGGCCGGTCAGCTGGTAGACGCGGCCGGCGTGCCCGTCGTCCAGCAGACACGCGGCCGCAACCGCCGCGATGTCCGCCGGGTCGACGATCGGCACGCCGACATCGCCGAAGGGCGCGGCGACGAGCCGCTGCGCCCGGACGGACCCGGCCCACCAGAGGGCGTTGGAGGCGAAGCCGCCCGGCTGCAGGATCGCCCACTCCGGGCCGGATTCCCGCACCGTGTCCTCGAGTTCGCGCATCGCGATCCGCGTCGGCCCGAAGGGCCTGGTCGCCACGCCCTGGCTGGAGAGCAGCACGACCCGGCGGACCCCGGCGGCCGCGGCCTCGCCGACGAGGTCGGCGGAACTGCCCGCGGCGGCGTGCAGGTCGCCGGAGAGCAGCAGGAAGAGCGCCGTCGCCCCGGCCAGCGCGGGCTTGAGCTCGGCCGGCCTGGCCAGGTCGGGCGCCAGATGGCGGGCGCCGTTCGGCACCGCTGCCGGGTGCCGCGAGACCGCCGTCACCTGCTGCCCCGCTTCGGTCAGCGCCTGCGTCAGCGGCCTGCCGATGTTCCCGGTCGCCCCGGTCACCACGATCATGGTCAGCTCCTCGTCAGATGTCCTCGGTGGCTCCGACGTTAGGAGGCGGGCTAACTCCTGGTAAGGACATACCCGGAGGTAGGCTCATGGCATGGCGGGAGGGTTGCAGGACAGCGGGACCGAGGCGGGCTAGCCGCTGACGGAGCTGTTCGACCGGATCGCCCGACGGCTGCCGCCGGGCGGCGGCGGAGACCGGGGCCCGGCCGACAATTGACGGACGGCACGCTTGGCGGCCTCGGAACGGGAAACGATCCGGGACGGTGGACGACGGTGCCGGCCGCAGCGCCCCGTCGGCCCGTCCCGGACCTCCCGGGGGCGGTCGAGCGCGGTCTCGCTGACGTGGCGGCGCCGCAGGGGCGGGCGGCAGGGTCGAGGTGGGCGTCGATCGTCGCTGCGGCACGGACGAGAGAGGGCAGGTGGGGATCCGATGGACGGTTGGGCGGGGACTCCGGGCAGGCCGGAGCGACGATGGCGGGAATCCCGTACCGCGCGCACTCTGATCGTCCTCGCCGGTCTGCCGTTGGTCCTCCTCGGCTTCGTGCTGTTCGTCGGCGCCTACGAGGAGCGGGGCGGCTACCGCACCGCTCCCGTCTGCGGCACTCCGACGCCCGGGACGGACGCCGACTGCCTGCTGCTGGAGAGCGGCTGGGTCACCAGGAAGTGGACGTCCGTCTCCGTCGAGGACGGGGCCGCTTACTTCCTGGGCATCGCACGCGGGGCGGGCTCCGCCCAGGAGTACGAGGTCGACGAGTCCCTCTACCGGCGCGTGGACTCCGGCACCGCCGTGGACCTGAGGATCTGGAAGGGCGTGGTGGTCCGGATCGCCCACGACGGGCACGAGGTGAGCACCCTGACGTTGTCCTGGCACGTCTGGCTCGGCCTGGCGGAAGCCGCGCTGCTGATCGCCGGGGGCACCGTGGTGACCGCCTACGGACTGCCCGGCCGGAACCGGGTGTTCCGGAACAGCTCACCGATCCTGCTCGCGGGGACGGCCCTGGTGACCGCCGTGGGCGCGGTCGTCCTCACGCTGGTGCAGTGGCCGTTCCCGGTGACCCTGGGCTGCGCCGTCTCGGCCTGGCTGGTCGCGACGGTGACCGTCAGGCACCTGTACAAGAACTCGTCCTGGTAACCGGGCGCAGGCCGTGCCCCGCTGGCTCGGCCGGCCTTCGGACGTCCACGCGAACCCCTGACCGACTCGCGGGGGCCGCCTCGCGGCCGTCACGCCGGCCCTGGTTCGTCGTCCGCCGTCCTGACCTGCTTGCGGTAGGCCCCCGGCGGCGATCCGAAGTGCCGTTTGAAGGCCTTGGCGAAGGCGAACTCCGACGTGTACCCGGTGTGCTGCGCGATCGTGCTCAGCGGGGCCGGCGATCGGTGCAGCAGCCGCGCCGCGGTGGCCATCCGCCAGTTGGTCAGGTACGTCAGCGGCGGCTCGCCGACCACCGCGGCGAAGCGGCGGGCGAACGCCGCGCGGGACAGCCCGGCGCGGGCGCCCAGCGACTCCACCGTCCAGGGGTGGCCGGGATCGTCGTGGATCGCCTTCAGCGCCGGGGCGACCGCCGGGTCGGTCAGCGCGGCCGTCCAGCCCCGGGTCCGCTCCTTCGGCAGTTCGGCGTACCACGACCGGAGGATGTACAGCAGCAGCAGATCGATGAGCGCCGTGACGACCGCGTCCGAGCCCGGCCGCGGCTCGTGGAACTCGGCGCACAGCTGGTCGACCGCCGAGCGCAGCACCGGGTGGCGGCCCGGAACCGCGGGGAGGTGGAGGACCTCCGGCAGGTCGCCGAACAGCGGGTGCGGGCGATCGACGTCGATCGCGTACGCGCCGCACACCAGCACCGTGCGCGGCCCCGGTCCGTCCACGGTGACCTGGCCGATCGGCGAGGAACGGTCCACGCGCTCCGGTACGAAGTCCACCGGGTCGCGGCCCGGTACGTCGCCCAGGGTGTGCCCGCTGCCGCGCCGCAGGAACACGATGTCGCCGGGGCCGAGCGTGAGCGGCCGGCCGTGCGGTGGCAGCAGGTGGCAGTGCCCTTCCACCACCACGTGGAATCCGGCTCCTGAGACGGGTTGGAACCTCAGGGCCCACGGGGCGTGCGCGTCGGTGCGGGTCACCATCGGGCGTCCCGTGCGCAGGACTTCGAGGGTGTCGCTCAGGATGTCCACAGCGCCACTGTAGTGCCGACACGGCGAGACGATGTGACAGGGAATCGAGACCTCAAGTCATTCAACGTCTCGAAGCGGAGCCGTACGTTCGTGCCATGGCGGTCGCCGAACCCCGGCACCGCATCGACGAAGGAACGGATCCCATGGCTCTGGCCGGCAAGAAGATCGTGATCATCGGCGGAACCTCCGGCATCGGCTTCGAGGTGGCCCGACAGGCCGTGGCGGCCGGCGCGGACGTCGTGGTCGCCTCCAGCGGTCAGGACCGCGTGGACGCCGCGACGAAGCGGTTGGGCGAGCGGGCCGAGGGCCGCCGCCTGGACGTCGCCGACGGCGACGCCATCGCCGAATTCTTCGAGGAGGTCGGGGAGTTCGACCACCTCGTCTACACCGCGGGCGAATCCCTGGTGATCAAGTCGGTGGCCGACACCACCCCGCAGGAGGCCAGGGCCGTCTTCGAGCGCCGGTTCTGGGGCGCGTTCCTCTCCGCCAAGTACGCGGCACCGCGACTGCGCGACGGCGGCTCGATCACCCTCAGCTCCGGCGTGCTCGCGATCCGCCCGCTGTCCGGAACCGCGCTCACGGCGGGTGTCACCGGCGGCATCGAGGCCCTGTCCCGGGCCCTCGCCGTCGAACTCGCCCCGCTGCGCGTCAACGTGATCCGGCCCGGTGTGATCCGCACCGAGCTGTGGGACGGCAGTGTCCCGGACCCGGAGGACTTCCTCCGGGGCGCCGGGGCCGAACTGCTCACCCGGCGCGTCGGCACGGCCGAGGAAGCCGCGGCGGCCTATCTCTTCGCCTTGTCCAACGCCTACGTCACCGGCACCACGCTCGCGATAGACGGCGGCGCGGCGCTGGTGTGACCCAGGGTGCCCGGGCCCTCCGTGGCGGCGTGCCCGGCCTGATCGGCCGGGCGCGCCGCCGGGGAGGCCCGAGGGGGCGCTCAGCAGCCCAGGTTGTCGCCCGGTACGGTGCCGAGCAGCTGGGTGAAGCGCTGGTAGGCGTTGATCCGGCTCTGCACCTGGGCGGGGTTGCCGCCGTTGCACTCCAGTGAGCCGTTGATGCTGCGGATGGTCTCGCCGAAGCCGTAGCCGTTGACGATCGCGTTGTGCGGGGTCATGGTGCCCGGCCCGTTCTGGGTGTTCCAGTACCAGAGCGCGGTCTTCCAGGCGACGGCCGGGTCGGTCTGCACCAGGTTCGGGTTGTGCAGCAGGTCGATGCCGAGGGCGTCGCCGGCGGCCTTGTAGTTGAAGTTCCAGCTCAGCTGGATCGGCCCGCGGCCGTAGTACGCGGCCTGCCCGGCCGGGCAGCCGTACGGCTGCGAAGTGTCGCAGTAGTGCGGGTAGTTGGCGGTGTTCTGCTCCACCACGTAGACCAGCGCCCCGGTCTCGTGGTTGACGTTGGCCAGGAAGGCCGCGGCCTCCTGCCTGCGGACGGTGTCGCTGCCGGTGGCCGCGAAGGCGGGGTAGGCGGCGAGGGCGTCGATCAGGCCCTGGTAGGTGTAGAACGGGTTCCGGTTCGGGAACATCTGGTCGAACTGGGCCTTGCTGACCGGGAATCCGCCCGGGTTCGGGGTGCCGGTGGACGTCGGCGTGGCGGTCGGGGTCGGGCCGGTGCCGCAGCCGCCCTGGTCGGACCAGACGCCGGAGCCGCCGGTGCTGGGCGGCTCGTTCTGGGTCCACCACTTGGCGAGCCAGTTGTGGCCGTTGTAGGAGACGGCGGCGCCGCCGGTGTAGACGGCCGAGGAGTTCCAGGGCGTGGCGCAGACGGCCGCGCTGGCGTTGGCCGCGGGCAGCAGCAGGACCACCGCCAGCGCCGTGACGACGGCGGAGAGCAGTGCGAGCAGGCGTTTCGTGGACACTTGATCACCCCTTGTGCGGTGTGGGGCCGCACGGTTGTGGAGGTAGGGACGTCGGGGCAGGGGAGCCGGGCCCCGCAGGGTGGGGCACGTCGTGGGGGACGGGCCGACCGGGGTGCGGGCCGGTGCGGGGCTGCCCCAGACTCAAGCGGAGTGGTCTATACCTGTCAAGGGGTTCGGGCGAAAGACGCGCCCTCGGGGCCACCCGCCCGGGGCGGGTGGCCCCGGGCGTGGGGACGTCGGAGCGGCCCGGTTCACCACGGTCGGGTCTCCGCCCCCCGCTGTCGGCCTGTCACTCGAAGCGGGGAACTCGGCACGGCGGCGCCAGGGGTGCGCCGACCGGCGGCCGGGCCGACGGGGGCGGCCCGAACGCCGGACCGCCTCCCCGATCGGGCGGTGGCGGGTTCACCCGATGGGCTGACCGCCGTCCGGCCACCGGCCGCTGCGACCGGTATACGTGACGTGATCCATCGTTCGGAGACCACCTGCGAGGGGCCCATGACCGATCCGGCCGACACGTCGTCAAGGACGGCCGCCGAGAAGCTTCCGGCGGCCTACGCCCCCCGGGTCGCGCTGATCCGGGGGGCCATGGAGGCCGGGGACACGGCCCTCGCGGCCCGCCTGGCCGAGGAACTCCACCACCGGGTCGCCCTGGAGCGCGGTGCCCGGGACCCGGAGGCGCTGCGCGCGCAGGAGGTGCGGGCGTACGTCGCGGCGGTCGACGGGGACCCCTGGCGGGCGGCCGAGCTGTTCACCGCGGCCGCCGCCGCGTGGGCGGGCCTGGGGGCGTCGGAGCAGTGGGCGGCCGCGCGCAACGCGGAGGTCTGCCGGCGCCGGGCGGAGTCGGCGGCGGCCGCCCCCTCGGCGGTCCCGCTCGCCCGTCGGCCGCCCGTCTGCCCCTCCCCGGTCCGGGCCTTCGGGCGCGGCGCCGTCGTCGCGCTCGTCCTGGCGACGGCGCTGCTCACGGGAGCGGCGGACGCCGGCCCGCAGGCCTACCTCGGGACGGGCCCGCGACCGGCCCCCGACGAGCAGCCGGTCGCCCCCGCCGTCATGGGAACCCTGGAGTACTCCGCGCCGTCGGCCTCCCCGGCGCCGGGCCCCGTGCCGGCCCCGCCGGAGCCGACGGGCGCGGAACCCGTCCCCGCACCGGACCCCGCGCCCGCGGGCGAACCGGAGGACCCGGCCGCCGACCCGGGCGAGGACGGACCCCGGGCGGGGCGCACCCCGGTGCCGTCCCCGGGGCATCGACCGCATTCCCCGGCCGCCGGTCCCCGACCGCGGCCCGCCCCCGACGCCGCTCGGCCGCCCGGGGGCCAGGCCGCCGAAGCCGGCGCGGATCCCTGCGCCACCGCCCGCGCGTACGGCGGCCGACTCCTCGGCCCTCTCGTGGAGCTGTGCCACCGCGCCGCCGGAGTACCCGGCAGCCGGACACCCGCCCCCTGACGTCAGCCGGCGGGCGCCGGTCAGTCCGACGCGGCGGGGGCGCCGGGGCGGTCGTCCTGACGCGCGATGGTCACCGTCCACTGGGGGAACCGCGCCAGGGCGGTCGCGGGCGAGGCGGCGGCGTCGGGGCGCAGCGCTGCCGCGGGGAGGAAGGCGACCCGGCAGCGCCGGCACAGCCAGGTCGCCCGCCACACCTGGTGGAGCCGCTGCCACTGGTCGTAGGTCCGCGGCCACTGCTCGGCCGAGGCGTTCCGACGGCTCCGGTGGTGGGCCTGGACGGTGAGTCCGATGCCCAGCAGGACCGCGGCGACGATGAACGCGCCGTAGTGGTAGCCGGCCTGGTACGCGGCGTCGGTGCTGCCGCCGCTGTCGTAGGAGACCAGCGAGCGCAGACCCAGCAGGCCGAAGAGGCCGGCCAGGACGAAGAGGGTGATCGCTGCCCCGGTCGTGCCCCCGGGCTCGGGCGGCATCGACAGCAGCGCCCGCGTCGGAGGGTCGAGGGGCCGGTCGGTGTCCAGCAGGGCCTTTCGCACGGCGACGGTTTCGTCCGTTGCGGCGCAGGTGGGGCAGGTGACGCTCATCGAGGGGTGGCTCCGGGGGCGATGCACGGGGTGTGCGGAAGAGCACGTAGTACAGCACAGGCGACTGACTGCCCGTGCGACCGCCCCCTCGGCCCGTACCGTCAGACGGGCGGCATCAGATCGCTCTCGCTGACGGTGTACGTCAGCGCGGGGTAGGCGAAGTCCGTTTCCCTGTTCTCGCGGCGCCGTAGCCGGTAGAACCCGCGGCTCTGCTCCTCGTCGGCCCGCACGAGGCGCGCACCCTGCGGGAGGTGGGGGTGCCCGTCGTGGAACCGGAGAAGGGTCTTCGACGTGCGGAAGGTGACTCCCAGCCATGGGTTGTCCGCCGCCTGGACGGGCGCGTCCAGGACGATCTTGTGCCTGAGCCGCCGGTTCGAGTCGACGGAGAACACGACGACACCGTTGTGGACGAGCGGGATCTCGAACCTCTCGCCGTCGGCCTCCTTCGACTCGAAGATCAGCTTCCTCGGCGGGCCCGCCTCGGGATGCCGGTAGCAGGAGAAGACGGCGATGGACGACTCGTCGGCCAGATCGAGGGCCTGGTCGGAATGGCCCCCCATGGTCGTGTAGGCGTTCGTGTAGCTCTCGACGAGGGCGTTGTTGAAGCCGACCGGCAGTGCCGCACGTTCCTGGACCTGCCGCGCCAGCCGTTCGTGCACCGGCCGGAAGCGCTGCGGCGGGCTGCCGTACCGCGTGGTCGTGCGGACGAGGGGCACGCCGCCCGCCTCGTCGGTCCTGGTGAGCACGGCGCCTCGCCGGCCCTTTCCCACGTCCTCCCAGCGGGTCGCGGCGGACAGCTCCGCGAAGAGGTCGGTGTCGGTCGGCAGAACGCAGGAGCGGACCTCGTCCGGGAGCCTAGATCCGAGGGGCAAGGTAGTCTCCCGAGTTCATGCTGAAGAGGAAGTCGTCGCCGTAGTCGATGAAGGACGAGGTCCTGTTCTCCTCGGCGTACAGCCTGCGCAGTTCGTCCATGCCGTCCGGTGTGGGGGGCGTCAACTCCACCGGGCCTCCGGCCGTTTCGAGGAACGTCCGGCCGTTCCGGTGGACGGCTTCGGTGTCCGAGCAGCGCACCACGTACCCCAGCCGGGTCGGAAGCAGTTCGGCGTCCAGCGCCGAGGGCCGGATCTCGTGCGTGTACAGGCGGTTGGTGGACAGCGGCACGAAGAACACGGAGCCGGGGTAGAGGGTCACGGTGAACTGCGGGGGGAACGCGCTGGCGTCGCGTCCTTCGGCAGGCTCCTTGAGGCGGAAGCGGAGTCTGGTCAGCCCGCTGGTGCCCTTCACGCCGTAGTCGAAGGCGTCGTCGGCCAGGGGCCGCAGCCTGTCGAGCCCGTCGTAGAAGCTGCAGAAGGCCATGATGCCGTTGACGGGCATGTCCTTGGTCTTGTCGGCATGGGACGAGATCCTGGCCTTGGACTGCTTGCGCTCGGCCGTGGCATGGGTGTTGTGGTAGATCTGCGCGAGGACGTGGTTCAGCGGTGCCTGGTTCCGGAAGACGGTGGCGGCCTCGCGGTTCAGGGCCTCGACGATCCGGGTGTCGGTCGGGCGGAAGCCCTCGGTCGGCCCCGAGAGGTTCGTGGAGCACCGGAGCAGACGGAAGTGCAGTCCGTCGTCGTGGGGTGTGACGGGTGTCAGGTAGATCCCGCTGCGGTGGGCCGCGCCGGGCTTGGTGGACTCCGTCAGGGACTGGAACTCGTGCTCCGCGCGGATCCGCCCGAAGTGACCGGCGTCGAGTCCGAAGAAGCGGCGGTAGTACACGCCGACGCCGTGCACCCGGACGGGCACGCGGCCGAGGTCGACGACGGGCCACGGCTGGTCGACGCCCCCGGGGTGACCGTGCGAGAGCTCCCGGACGACGAACACCCGGGCGGCCGCGCGCAGATGGCGGCCGCTGATCCCGGATATGTCGCCGCACAGGTAGACGGTCTTGCGGGCGAGGTCGGGCGAACCGGAGGCAAGCTCCTCCGGTGACATCACGGACCCGAAGAATTCACCGATCAGGTCATCGTGGTGAAGCGCCGGAGGCGCGACCAGGACGTTGTCCGCATCCTCGATGCGGGCTTCTGTCGGCTCCGTCGTGGACGACGAACTGGACAACGAGCTGGACAACGAACTGCACCTGCCGTTCAAAGGCGTGGACACGGCAACGGCCCGCCACTTCTCCTCTGCGTGGTGAAGCGCGAGGAAAAGGAGACGGACCGTTGAATCTGATGCTCTCACGGGGCTAGACAGCGGGCAACGGGGTTCTGCCGTCCCAGGGCGGAGCGGCGTCACCGCATGGTTCCTACGCCCGGCGCAGGGCGGGGACCGGGGCGGATGCCGGGGCGGCGGCGGCCTTGCGGGTCTCGTGCAGGGTCAGCAGGCCGACGATGAGCATCCCCACCGCGGTCAGGCCGTGGACGCTGAACGCGGTGGTGGCGGAGCCGTGGTGGGCGAGCACGGTGGTCATGTCGCCGACCGGGATGAGGGCCTCGACCAGCAGGACCCAGCCCAGGGCGCGGCGCTGGCCGACCAGCAGCAGGACGCCCATGATCAGGCCGCCCACGACGTCGCGGATGCCCTTGAGGACCAGGAAGCCGCCGCCGTCGCCGGAGGGCCAGCTCGGCAGGCCGTAGGTCGGCGCGGTGGTCTCGGGGGTCACGATGAAGGACGTCCCGAACCAGAGGATGAAGAGGACGAAGGCGGTGGTCAGGGCGGTGTTGACGGTCTTGAGCGACATGGCTGTCTCCTTGCGGGGTCGGTTCGGCGTGGGGTCGGGGTCGGGTTCGTCGGAGGGCCGGAGGTAGGGCCGGGGTCAGGCCGCGCGGACGCGGCGGATGTGGCGGGCGTAGCGGGGGCGGCCGATGACGTGCCAGACGCCGCGTACCGGCGCCGGGAGGGCGGAGAGGAGCGTGGCGCGCTCGGCCGGGTTCGCGTCCTCCAGGACGAGGCCGAAGAGCGTGAGCAGGGTGGGCTTGGGCGTGTTGGCCACCAGGTGCTCGCCCAGGGAGGCCCACTCCTGTTCGGTGATGTGCTCGGCCGCGAGCGGGAGGAGGGTGGCCTCCTCGTCGTCGAGGTGTTCGAGCAGGACCGCCCGGTGGTCGGCGAGGGCCGCGACGAGGTTGTCGCGCTCGCCGGCTCCGGCGGCGGCTTCCCACGCCGGGACCGCGGTGTCCAGCCGGGCCAGCGTGGCCGAGACGCGCTCGTGCTGGGCCTCCATGCGCAGGACGAGGTCCGCCTCCAGGTCGACCCGGGACAGCAGCGGCGGCCACAGCAGCTCGTCCTCGCCCTCGTGGTGGTTTCTCAGCCCCAGCCGGTAGTCGCGGAAGTGGTCGGCGATCACCTTGGCACGGGCGGTGTCACCGGGGGTGACCGCCGCGACGAGCTCCATCAGCAGCCGCGACTCGCGGCGGAAGGCGCGGTGGACGATCTCCATGTCCTGGGTGTCGACGCTCATCTGTTCCTGCCCTTCAGCTGTTCCTGCGCTTCGTCCGTTCGATGTGCTCAAGACTGCTTCCGGGGGTTTGGAAGGCACTTGGAAACGACTTGGAAGGCGTGCGGCGGACACGCGTACGATGTGTCACGTCATGGTCTTCATCCGGGTGTTGGGCTCGTTCGCGGCCGAGGCGGGCGGTGAGTCCGTCCCCCTCGGTGGTCCGCGGCAGCGTGGCGTGCTGGTCCTGTTGGTGGCGGCGCGTGGGCAGGTCGTGCCGGTCGACCGGATGGTCGAGGACCTGTGGCGCGGCGAACCGCCGTCCCGCGCCCTGGCGTCGTTGCAGGCGTACGTGTCCAACCTGCGCCGCCTGCTGGAACCCGGCCGCCCGCCGCGGACCCCGGCGCGCCTGCTGGTGAGCGCGTCGCCCGGCTACGCACTGCGGCTGCCGCCGGGGGCGGTGGACGCGTGGCGCTTCGAGGAACTCCTCGACGAGGCCCGGACGCTCGCCGGTCCCCGGGACGCCCGCGCCCGGCTGGACGAGGCGCTGGCACTGTGGCGGGGCCCCGCGTTCGCCGAGGTCGCCGACGAGCCGTGGGCCGCCGCGGAGACCGCCCGGCTGGACGAACTGCGCCTGGTCGCCCGCGAACTGCGGGTCGCGGCGGGACTGCGGCTCGGCGACCCCGCGGCGGTGGTCCCCGAGGCGGAGGGCCTCACCCGCGACGCCCCCCTGCGCGAGGAGGGCTGGCGCATGCACGCCCTCGCGCTGTGGAGCAGTGGCCGCCAGGCCGACGCCCTGGCCGCGCTCCGCCGGGCCCGCGCCGTCTTCGCCGACGAGCTGGGCCTCGACCCCGGCCCGGAGCTGGTGGCCCTGGAGGAGGCGATCCTCACCCAGCGCACGGACGTCCTGCGCGCGGCCGTCCCTCCCCCCAGCGCGACCGTCCCGGCGCCCCCCGCGGCCGCCCCGGTTCCGCCGCCCCCCGCGGTCACGCCCCGGCCTCGGGCAGCCGTGCCGCCGCCCGCGGACGACGGGCCCGGCGCGACCACGTTCGTGGGGCGGGAGGGCGAACTCGCGGCGCTGGTGGCGGCCGCCGGGCAGGCCGCCGCCGACGGGGCGCGCGTCGCGCTCGTCACCGGGGAGGCGGGGCTCGGCAAGTCATCGCTGCTGGAGCACCTCGGCGCGCGACTCGGACGGGACGGGTGGCTTGTGGCCGCCGGGCGCTGTCCCGAGGTGGACGGCGCGCCGCCCGCGTGGGCGTGGGTCGAGGCGCTGCGGGAGGTGGCCGTGAGCGTTCCTCCGGGGGAGTTCGCGGACGACCTGGCGCCGCTGCTCTCCGACTCCGCGCCGGTGGGCGGTGACGCGACGGCAGGGCGGTTCCGGCTGCGGCAGGCCGTGTGGAACTGGCTCGCGGCGGCCGCCGCCTACCGGCCGGTCGCCGTGGTCCTGGACGACCTCCACCGGGCGGACGCCACCACGCTGGAACTGCTCGGCGGCGGCGTCGGCGTACGGGCCCCGATCCTGGTCGTCGCGGCGTACCGCGCGGACGAGGGCGAGCGCCTCACCGAGACGCTCGGGTCCCTGGCCCGTACCGCGCCGCTCCGGCTGGACCTGCCCGGACTGGACGGCGACGCCGTCGCGGAACTGGTCCGCGCCGAGTGCGCGGCCGACGACGCGACCGTGGCCGGGATCGCCGAACGGACCGGCGGCAATCCGTTCTACGTGCGGGAGAGCGCGCGGCTGCTGACCGGCGAGGGCGCGCTGGTCGCGCTCTCCGAGGTCCCCGAGGGCGTACGGGACGTCCTGCGGCGCCGGTTGGCGAGGCTTCCCGCGAGCGGTGTGTCCGTCCTGCGGCTGGCGGCGGTGGCCGGCCGGGAGAGCTCGGTGGACGTGCTGGTGCGGGCCGCCGACTCCGACGAGGACGGCGTGCTGGACGCGCTGGAGGCGGGCGTCATCGCCGGCCTGCTCGACGAGCCCGGGCCCGGCCTCGTCCGGTTCGTCCACGCGCTGGTCCGGGACACGCTGGTCGCCGACGTCACCCGGTTGCGGGCCGCCCGGATGCACGCCCGGATCGCCGCCGCCCTGGAGGGCACCGGTGACGTCGCGGCGCTCGCCCACCACTACGCGCGGGCGGGATCGCCGAAGGCCGTCGGCCACTGCGTACGGGCCGCCGAGCTGGCCGAGGCGCGCTACGCCCACGACGTGGCGGCCGCCCTCCTGGCCGATGCGGTCGCCAACTCCGGCGACCCGGACGAGCGGGTCGGCCTGCTCGGCAGGCTGCTGCGCGCACAGATCAGGGCCGGGGCCGTCGCCGCGGCCCGGAAGACGCGCGAACAGGCCGTGGAGTACGCCGAGTCGATCGGCCGCGACGACCTGATGATCGCCGCGTTCACCGCCTGGACCGAGCCCACCCCCTGGCAGGCTCGCACCTACGGCACGGTCGACCGTCCCGTCGTCGACCGCCTCCGCCGCCTGCTCTCGCGGACCGGGCTTGCCCGCGAGGTGCGCTCCCGCCTCCTCGTCGCGTACGCCAACGAGCTGGTGGGCGAGGACGATCCGACGGTCACGGCCGCGGCGCGGGAAGCGCTCGACCTCGCCACCGATCCCCGACTCCGGGCCGCGGCGCTCCTGGTCCTGGCCGACGACTCCGGACGGGAGGAGTACGCCCGTGAGCTGGTGGAGATCGGCGTCGAGCACGACCTGCCCGTCTACCGGGTGACCGGGCTGCTCAACCGGGCCGCGCACGCCGCCGCGGCCAACGACCCGGCGGCCGTGCGCCGCCTGACCGGGGAGGTGCTCGACCTCGCCCGCGCCTACCGGATGCCGGAGGCGATCAGCGCCGCCGAACTCGCGCAGGCGAGTCTGGTGCTCGTCGAGGGCCGGTTCGCCGACGCCGAGCGCCGCTACGTCGAGGCCACCGCCCACATGGCACGCGCCGGATCGGTGCACACCGGCTTCCTCGGCCTCGCGCTGGCGGTGGTCCGGCTGAACGACGGCACGCTCGGTGACCACCTGGAGGACGTGCGCGCCCTCCACGCCGCGCTCGGCCCGATGGCCGCCGACCTGCTCGCGCTCACCCTGCACGCCGCCGGCCGGGGCGACGAGGCACGCCGGGTCCGTACGGCGGCGGGCCCGATCCGGCCCGACTTCTTCTTCACCTTCCTGACGAGCCTGCGCGCGATGGCGATCGTCGCGCTGAACGACCGCGCCGCCGCCGAGGAGGTCTACGCGGACCTGCTTCCGCACCGTGCCGGCCCCCCGGCCGGCGCGGAGAGCCTGTCGCTGGCGCTGCGTCCGGTCGCCCACACGCTCGGCGAACTGGCGCTCCTGCTCGGCCGCGAGGACGAGGCCGCCGCCCACTTCGCCCGGGCCGCCGCGATCGCCGACCAGTGGAACGCTCCCCACTGGTCCGCCGAGGCCCGGACACGCGCCGGGCTCGCCCTCGGTGACCAGGCGTCGCCCCTGCGGGAACGCTGAAACCACGCCGAGCGCTCGCCGACACCCGGCGCACCGCCGGCCGCGAGGCCCGCGCTACGGCCGCCAGCGCCCGCCGGAGAGCGCGGCCAGCGCCTCCGCGACGTCCGGGGGCAGGGGGGAACGGACGACGTTCATCGGCTGCACCAGGTACCACCCGTCCCGCCCCCGGTAGCGCGCCGAGGGGACGGGTGCTCCCGGCCGCAGCCGGACGTGGATGCCGTGGACGTGGGTGTCACGGCCGCGGACGTACACCCGGCGGACGGCCACCTCGTCCACGTCGCGCCACTCGTAGCGGCAGCGGCGGCGGCCCCAGCGGGCGGCTATGAAGGTGTCGGTGATGTGCAGTTCGATGCGTCGCCGGGGCAGCAGACTGATCAGCATCATCAGCAGGCCGAGGGCGGGCAGGCCGACCATCGGCCTCCAGGAGTCCAGCCGGTCCCAGGTGCCGCCGACCGTGGTCCGGACCATCTGAAGGCCCAGGAGCGCGCCGATCGGGCCCCAGTGCGCGAGCACGACCCCGCGGACCCGGCCGCTGAGCAGGTACGAGCCGGGGGCGCGCCGCACGGTGAGGCCGCGCCAGGTCGAGGCCGGGGGCCGGGCCGGGCCGGTGAGGGGACCGGCCCCGCCCTGCGCCGCCCCGCCCTGCGCCGCCCCGCCCTGCGCCGCTCCGTCCGGCGCCACCCGGGCCGCCGGGACTCCCGGCCTCCCCGCGGCCCCCGGACCGGCCGTGGCGGCCAGGTGCTGCTGGAGCCGCAGGTTGCGGAAGCGGTACGTCCCGGCGGTCCGCTGGAGCAGGCCGGCCCGGTGGGCGTCCCGCAGGAAGGTCATCAGCGGCCAGGGCAGCCGGCCCACGAGAGCCAGCGAGCACCGCGCCAGCAGCCACCGGCTCCACGGGCTGAGCAGCAGGAAGGTCGCGCCGGTCCCGCACCAGGCCGCCAGCGCGTGGGCCCAGTCCACCTGGCGGTACTCGTGACTGGCCCAGGACCAGTCCATCAGTTCGATCCCCGCGGCGAGCAGCGGCGCGATGACGACCAGCGTCACCAGGACCGAGGTGCGCTCCGACCGCAGCAGTGAATCGGGGGTCGCGGCGTCCACGGTGTCCGAGGGGGCCGCCATCGCGATCGTCAGATAGGCGGACAGCAGCAGGGAGGCCACCAGCGCGAGCCCCTCCGTCGCCGGTGCCAGGAGCTGGAACACACCGACGGCGAGGATCGCCGGCGGCCCGCCGATCACCACCGTGAGCCGCCAGGCCCGGCTCAGCCTCCCGGTGCGGCCGGCCGAGCGGAGGGCCCCGGCGAAGCGCAGCGGATTGGCCCGCCGCCGGGGCGTGGAGGTCTCGTCCCCGAACCACGTCTGCCCGGCCGTTCGGACCGTACCCGCGAGGGCCACGCCGAGGCCCAGGGCGCCGCCGAAACCGAAGGGGTGACGGGGGCCCTGGACGGCCCCCAGCACCAGGTCGAACAGCACCGACAGGGCGATCCCCACCACGATCAGCGCGGGTGCCGCCAGTGCCCGCGGCAGCGGCGCGCCGAACAGCCGCCACCAGGCCAGCTCCGCGCTCTCCTGGCGGTCCATCAGCCGGGCGAGGAAGGACAGCCAGACCCGCGCCCGGTCCGGTTCCCACCGCCGGGGCGGGTGCAGGCGGTCGGGCTCCGGCGGCAGCGGCGGGAACGACGCGGGCACGATCCGGTCGAGCAGGTGCTGTTCCACCTGCCAGGCGGTCGGGAAGCGCCGGCGGTCCACCAGCTCGCCCGGCTCCGCCGGCGCCCGCTCGTAGCCGCGCCGCAGCAGCCATACCATCAGCGGCGTCGACAGCGCCCGGCTCACCGGGCCGTCCGGCGCCGAGCGGAGTTCGTCCAGCAGCGGCGCCCACGCCGCGGTGCGCGAGGGCTGCCGGGCCCGGTGCAGGTAGGACGCGACGTCGGTGGGGTCGAGCGGCAGCGCCTCGATCGCCGAGTCGACCCGGAGCACGTCCCGCTGCGTGTCCACCAGCTCGCGGTACGGCTCGGTCCGGCAGATCAGCACCACCCCGCCCTCCTGGCCCAGTTGGCGCCCGAGGGCGCCGAGTACGGCGATCCGCCGGTGCTCGGGCAGCTCGTCCAGGCTGTCCAGGACGGGAAGCAGGCGGCGTTCGCTCACCAGCCGGCCGGCGGGATGGAGCCCGTCCACCCGTGGCAGGCCGGGGTGTTCCTCCGTGATCCGGCCGATCAGCCAGTCGTAGAAGTTGACCCGCTCGGCGTCCCAGGACTCCAGCGAGAGCATGACGGGCACCGGGACGTCCTCGCCGCGGGTGAGCCGCCGGGCGAGCAACTCCAGGGTGAGCAGCACGGCGAGGGTGGTCTTGCCGGCCCCGGCCCCGCCGAGGATCAGCAGACGGCGGTGGTCGAGCCCCAGCAGGGCCCCCGCCATCGTGCCGACCCGGTCGCCGCGCCCGCCGAGTTCGGTCCCCGGCCCGAGCGCGGTGCGGCTGTGCACCCAGCGGACGGCCAGCGGTTCGGGGTCGGCCATGTCCAAGGCGTCGGCCTCGGCCCGCCACTGGTACAGCAGGCTGCGGGCGAGCCGCTCCTCGGCGAGGCCGAGCGGCGTCTCCGGCGCCGCGCCCCGGGGCGGCACGGTGAGGTGCAACTCCCCGTTGAGCACGCCGATCTGCACCAGGTAGTGGACCGTACTGTCGGTGACGACGTTGCGGATGTTCGTGGGCCCGTGGCCGAGTTCGTGTTCCGTCACTCCCCGGCTCCGCCCTTGCCTCGACTGGATTGACAGCTGCCGCTCAAGTTCCCTTTCTACCAGGGCCGGTCCGGTCCGTTCGACCGGCCGTCAGTTTTCCCGTACCGTCCGGCGCCGCTCTTCGGCGAAGATGACCGGGTGAAAGAGGACCTCACCGCACCGGCGCCCGTCATCCTCGGCGTAGACGACCTCCGACCGCTCCCCAGGGCCACGCGGATCGCCCGCACCAGCCGCGAGGGCGTCCGGCTCCTCCAGGAGCACCGCGACGGCTTCGTCGACGAACTCTGGCTCGACCATGATCTCGGCGGCGACGACAGCATCCTGCCGGTGGTGACCCTCCTGGAGGAGGCCGCCTTCCACGGGCGGCCCTTCCGGATCGGAACGGTCTTCGTCCACAGCGCCAACCCCGTCGGTGCCGAGACCGTCGTCCGGTCGCTCACGCGCTGGAACTACCGGGTCCGGCGGGCGACGGCGTAGGGGGGCCGAAGCCGGCACCGACACCGGCTCCCGGCTCCGGTTCGCCGGGGAGTTCGGCCGGAAGGTGGCCGTAGCCGGACCGGCCGGGCACCGCCCGGGCGAGCGCCCGGAGCAGCGGAGCCGGCGGCGCGGCGAAGACCCCGGGGTAGTCGCGCTCGCCGAGCTCCGGCCGGACCGGCCAGGCCAGCCGCTCCCGGTCCAGGTCGTACCGCGCGTCCACCCCCTCCCGGTTGCCCCGGGCGTCCAGGCGGGACCAGCGGCCGTCCAGGTGCACGGCGTTGAGGGCGTGCAGCACGAAGCCGCCCTCACCGTCCTCCAGCCGCTGGTAGCACAGTCCGGCCGGCAGGCCCTGCGCCCGCAGCAGCGCGGCCAGCAGGTGGGACTTGCCGTGGCAGATCGCGTTGCGCGCGGCCAGCACCTCGGAGGCGCGGAACGCCCCGCTGTACGCACCCGCGTCCGCGGAGTGGGCGACCTGGTCGCGGACGTGGTGGAACGCCGCCTCCGGGGTGGCCAGTTCGGCGGCCAGCCGCCGCAGCTCCGGGTGCTGGTGGTCGATCACCTCGTCCGCCACGAGGTAGGCGGCGAGGTCGTCGGTCTCCGGTCGCAGAATCATGCCGCCCACGGTGCCGCACGCACCGTCCGCCGCGGGCGGGATTCCACTCCCTGGACAGGACTCCTAGAAGGCGGAGTTGGCGAACCAGAGGTCCAGCAGGCCTTCGTCCCCGGACACGGTGACCGTGGGCGTCGAGCGGTCGAGACGGCCGTAGAGGAGGAGCAGCAGCTCGGCGGCGGTGGCCGAGACGGTGGCGTCGGCGGGCGAGCCGGCGGAGTCCGGGCCGAAGCCGTCGGGGCGCAGCCGCACCAGCCAGTCGCCGCCACCGTCGGTGCGGGCGAAGCGGATCGTGCGGTCCTCGCCGCGCAGCTCGGCCGTCCGCGGGGCGAAGAACGCCGCGTACGGCAGGTTGGTCAGGAACTCGGCCACGCCGTCCGCCGCGAGGTCCGGGTCGATCGCGGGCTTCAGGCCGAGCGCGAGTTCGGCGTCGGCGCGGTGCACGAGGGTCTCGAAGAGCATCCGGCGGACCCAGAAGCGGGCGTGCTGGTCGGCGCCCCACGCCCACATCGGGGCGTCGAGGTCGGTCTCCGCGAACGCCGTACCCGCCTCCGCGCAGGCCTCCGTGAGCCACGCCGGGTAGTCCTCGGCCCGCTCGGGGAGCTTCAGGTCGACCTCCCGGCTGGTGGGCGGCTCCTGGATGCGCCGGCGCAGCAGGAGGGTGAACCAGCGCTGGACGCTGCCGGTGTGGCGGACGAGGTCGGCGAGGGTCCAGCCGGGACAGCCGGGGACGGGGGTGGCCGGGTCGGCGGACCGTACGGCGGTGACGAACCGGGCGGTCTCGGCGGCTACGGCGGCGACGTGCTCGTTCGGGGTCATGGACGGATGCTCCGGAGGGTTGGGGGTCGGCAGCGGGCGGCGGGATCAGGCGAGGGGCTTGTC
Organism: Kitasatospora sp. NPDC114501; assembly: GCF_055633695.1. Lineage (NCBI taxonomy): Bacteria > Bacillati > Actinomycetota > Actinomycetes > Kitasatosporales > Streptomycetaceae > Kitasatospora > Kitasatospora sp. NPDC114501. The sequence goes on from NZ_JBVKDS010000013.1 coordinate 163,684, forward strand.
GACGACGGCCTTGGCGTGGCTGAACGTCTCGATCGAGTACTCGCCGTGGTAGCGGCCCATGCCGCTCTCGCCGACGCCGCCGAACGGCAGGTCGGGCATCGCAAGGTGCGAGACGGGCAGGCCGAAGCTGAGCGCGCCGGAGGAGGTCTCCTCGGCCAGTCGCCGCTTGGTGTCCGCGGACTCGGTGAAGGCGTAGAGGGCGAGCGGCTTGTCGCGCTCGTTGATGAACGCGATCGCCGCGTCGAGGTCGGGCACCGGCAGGACGGGCAGGATCGGCCCGAAGATCTCGGCCAGCATCACCGGGGCGGTCGCCGGCACGTCGGCCAGGACGGTCGGGGCGAGGTAGCGCGCGGCACGGTCGTGCTCGCCGCCGACGACGGTCCGGCCGGCGCCGAGCAGCGCGGTGAGCCGGTCGAAGTGGCGCTCGTTGACGATCCGCCCGTAGTCCGTGCTGGTGGCCGGGTCCTCGCCGAACAGCTCCTGCACTGCGGCGGCCAGTTCCCGTTCGAGGTCGCTCGCGGTGTCGCCGACGGCGAGGACGTAGTCGGGGGCGACGCAGGTCTGTCCGGCGTTGAGGAACTTGCCGCGGGCGATCCGCCGGGCGGTGACGGCGAGGTCGGCGCCGGGGTCGACCACGACCGGGCTCTTGCCGCCGAGTTCCAGGGTGACCGGGGTCAGGTGCTTGGCGGCGGCGGTCATGACGATCCGGCCGACCGCGCCGTTGCCGGTGTAGAAGATGTGGTCGAAGCGCTGCTCCAGCAGGGCGGTGGTCTCCGGGACGGCCCCTTCGACGACCGCGACCGTCTCCTCGCCGAGGTAGCGCGGCAGCAGTCCGGCGATGGCGGCGGAGGTCGCGGGGGCCAGTTCGCTGGGCTTGACGAGGGCGGTGTTCCCGGCGGCCAGGGCGCCGACCAGCGGGGCCAGGGCGAGCTGCAGCGGGTAGTTCCACGGCGCGATGATCAGCACCACGCCCAGCGGGTCCCGGACGACCCGGGCCTCGGCGGGGCGGAAGAACTCCGGTACGGCGGCCGGCACCGGTTCCAGCCACTGCGCCAAGTGGGCCACGGTGTGGTCGAGTTCGTTGATCGTGAAGCCGATCTCGGTCCGGTACGCCTCGGCGGCGCTCTTGCCGAGGTCGGCGTGCAGGGCCTGCTGGAACACCTCGGCCTGCTCGGTGAGCAGAGCGCGCAGGGCGGCCAGCTTGTCCAGGCGCCAGGAGAGCGGCCTGGTCCGGCCGGTCGAGAATTCGGCCCGCAGGCGGGCGACCACGGAGGGGATGGCTTCGGTCATGAGGGGTCTCGCGGTCCTGAGATGGGAGAGGGTGCTTGCGGTGCTCGCGGGTAGAAATTTCACTACCTGAAGCAATGGCGAGCCTAAGGATGAAAGGTTGAGTTTGTCAATCATCTCCCCGGGGTGCGCGGCCGGGATCAGTCCGCGGGGGTGGCCGGGGGCGAGGTGCAGACGGTGCCGCGGGCGTGGACGACGGCGCAGGCGCGGGCGGCGGTGGGGTGGGGGGCGCGGACCATCTTGGTGTGGGCGTCGTGGCCGGACTGTTGGCGGTACTCCTCCTGCTCGGGAGGGGTGCCGAAGACCTGGACGCGGTCGCCGGGGGAGCCGCCGCTCATCTTGGCCCAGGCGGCGTGGCAGGTGGGGCTGTGACGCAGTTCGATCAGGACGCCGAAGTCGCGGTTGTGCGCGGTGGTGGCGGCGTCGCGGTCGCAGCCGGTGCCCGCCGGGTCGACGTGCAGGCAGGAGGCCCCGTCGCAGGAGGGGGCCGCCGTCGGTACGGGCATCGCGTGCCGGGAGGGTGCGGCGGTGGCGTCGGTGCCCGGGCGTGCCGGGGTGTGGAGGAGTGCGCCGGCGGCGACCGCTGCCAGGGCCGCGCCCGCGACGGTCCACGCCGCCCATGCCGTCCGACGGCGCCGCCTGCCGCCGGGCTGCTGGCCGTCCGTCGCCGCGGGTTGCGGAGCGGATTCCGGAACGGGCTCCGGGGCGGGTTGCGGAACGGGCTCCGGGGCGGGTTGCGGAACGGGCTCCGGGGCGGGCTCCGGTGCCGGCGCGTCGACCGCGCCGCCGTCGATCGTCGCCCTGAGCGAGAGTGCGTGGGCGAGGTCGTCGGCGGCGACCGCGTAGTGCGCCGCCAGGGAGCGGATCGCGGACTCCGGTGCCGGGTACCTGCCGTCGGGGTTCTCGTAGCGGGAGAGGGTCGTCTGGGCGATCGCGGTGCGCCGGGACACGGTCACCTGGGTGGGGTTGCCGGCCTCCCGACGCCATCGCCGCAGTGTCCGGGCCAGTTCCGTGCGTGCCGCCGTGGCCGTCGGCCGGTTGTGCGTCATCGGCGCGGATCCTCGTTCCTCGACTGCGCATAGGCCCAGCTCAGTGCCATGTGGAGGCCCTCCGCATATGCATGGGTAACCAGACGTTCACACAGCGTAGGAGTTCGGCGGTCGGGCGTGCAATCGTGGTCGTCAGCCGGAGGGAACGCCCCGGCGAAACCCCCCTCTTCCGCATCCCGGACGGGCCGTGTCCTGCCCGGGCCGGTGGAGAAGACGCCCAAGGAGAGATCATGAACATGACACGCTCGCGGATGCTCGCCGCCCTCAAGGGGCGCGCCGGACGGACCGCCGCCGTCGCCCTGGTGGCCGCCGGGACGCTCGGCGGCCTCGGCACCGCCGCCACCGCCGCCGACGCGGCCCTCGCGACCGGCGTGCGCACCGTCCAGGCGGCCGCCACCGACACCACCGCCACCGACTCCACGGCCACCGCCGACGCGGCCCGCTCCGCGCTGCGCGAGCGGATCGTCTCCATCGCCCGGGGCCAGATCACCCCGGCCGGCCAGAAGCCCGAGCGGACCGGCGCGTGCGACAAGTACTTCGCCCACTCCAGCAGCCCGAAGGCGAAGTGCGTGAAGACCTCCTGGTGCGCCGCGTTCGTCGACTGGACCTGGCACCAGGCCGGCGTGAAGCCCGCGCCGACCACCCTGCTCGGGCGCGGCGTCGGCAAGTGGGGCCAGGAGCACCACCTCTTCCACAACCGCCTGCCCGCGCGCGGCGAGCGCCCGTACACCCCCGTGCCCGGCGACCTCGTCGTCTACGGTGCGCCGGCGTACGCCACGGGCGGCCATGTCGGGGTCGTCGTCGCCGTCGACCACGACGGAACCATCGACACCGTCGAGGGCAACTTCGGCGACAAGGTGACGCACCGCCACATCAAGGCCGCCGAGGCCCGCGCCGGTGCGAAGAACGTCCACATCTCCGGCTACGTCAGCGTGCCCGGCGCCTGACCGGCCCGCGTCCACCTGCGCCGGGGGCCCGGACGGGACCATCCGTCCGGGGCCCCGGCGCAGGCCCCGCCTCCGGCGAGTTGCAGCGGGTGGGGGACCGGCTGACACTCGCAGGTGGAGCGGTCGTGCCGACGGGGGTCGGCCGTCCCGCCCGCCGGCGGGGGAGACCGGGGGAGATGGGAACGGTCATGGCGTACGAGCCCGAGAGCCCCTTCCGGTCACCGATCGTGGGTGACCTCAACCTGGCCCCGCCCGGGGTCGCGTTCCGGGCGGCGGGGGAGGACGAGGCGGAGCGGCAGGTGCCGATGCTGATCGAGCTGAACCTGCGCTACCCCGGCGGGCTACAGGTGGTCCGGGACGAGTTCTACGCGCTCTGGGGGCACTACGCGGGACGGTCCCACGGGTGGTGGCCCGAGGAGGTCAGCTCGGGGAGCCATGTGCAGCCCGAGGTGCCCCAGGGGCTCGCCCTGGTCGCGCCGAAGCTGTACCAGACGGTTCTCTCCCGTGCGGACCTCGGCGAGCTGGTGGAGGACGACCGGCGGACCGCGATCCTGACCGGCCGCCCGCCGATCATCTTCCGGGTGTGGCCGGACTACCCGCTGTACCCGCAGATCGACCGCTCGGCGCCCACCGTGAAGGCCAACGCCGCCTGGCGCGCCTACGACGCGCGCGGCAGCGGGATCGTGTGGGCGGTCATCGACAGCGGCATCGACGCGACCCACCCGCACTTCTCCCAGCTGGAGCTCGCGGCCGAGGGGCGGGGCGAGGATCTGCCGCACGGGCGGACCAGTCGGCTGCACCGCGACTTCAGCTTCCTGGTGAACCCGGACGACCCCTCGGCGCAGCCGACCGGGGCGGCGGCGGACCAGGACCCGGCCTCGCCGCGGAACCCCGCGCCGCCGCTGGTGGACGACAGCGGGCACGGCACGCACGTCGCCGGGATCATCGCGGGCTGCACCCCGGACGGCATGACGCCGCGGGTGGCGACGCCGGACGAGCCCGGGGACAGCGGATACGTCGCGCGGGCCGGCGCGGACCGGCTGTCCGGGATGGCGCCGGCCTGCGAACTGGTCAGCATCAAGGTGATGAGGCGCAGCCGCCAGGGCACCTTCGTCACCTCCTCCAGCGCCGTCATCCGCGCGCTGACCTACCTGCGGACCGAGGTCAACGTGGACCCGGCGGTGCTGCGCGTGCACGGCGTCAACATGAGCCTCGGCTGCGAGTGGCGGCCCGACCAGTACGCCGCCGGCCAGTCCCCGCTCTGCCAGGCCGTGGGCCAGGTGGTCGCCTCCGGCGTGGTCGTGGTGGTCTCCACCGGCAACTACGGTGCCCGGCGGGAGGCCGCCAGCACCTCGGCCGTCATGGGCTCGATCACCGAACCGGCCCACGCCGAGGACTGCATCGCGGTCGGGTCCACCCACCGGGAGGCGCCGCACGCCTTCGGCGTCACCTGGACCTCGGGCAAGGGGCCGACGCTCGACGGGCGGATGAAACCCGATGTCGTGGCGCCCGGCGAGTGGATCGCCTCGGCCGCCACCGGCGACGTCCGGGCCACCGCCGGGCTGACCCCGGCCCCGGGGGACCCGGTTCCGGAGAGCCTGCTGACGTACGCCGAGCAGTCGGGCACCTCGATGGCGGCGCCGCACGTCTCCGGGGTGATCGCGGCCTTCCTGTCCGCCCGGCCGGAGTTCATCGGCCGGCCGCGGCAGGTGAAGAGCCTGCTCACCTCCTCCGCCACCGACCTCGGCCGGGAGCGGTACGCGCAGGGGGCGGGCCTGGTGGACCTGATGCGGATGCTGGCGAACGTCTGACGGACGAGCGGATGAATCGACGAACGGACGAACGGGCGAATTGACGAGCGGACGAACCGACGAACCGACGAACGGTCACCCGGAAAGCCACCCGAAAGGTCACGTGCGATGAGGCGACTGCCGACCAACGAGCCCGTGTGGGACCTCACCTTCGACGAGAAGGGGGTGCTGACCGCACCGGCGGCGGGTGACTTCCTCGACGAGGTGACGGCCGAGGAGGTGACGGACCTGTTCGTGTTCAGCCACGGGTGGGGCAACTCCGCACAGCAGGCCCGCGAGCTCTACGACGCGATGTTCCCGCTGATCCGGGAGGCCGGAAGCGGCGCGGCGAAGCTCGGCACGGTGGGGTTCGCGGGCGTCTACTGGCCCTCGCTCTGGTTCCCGCCCACCCCGGCGACCCCGCCGACGGCGGTCGCCGCGCCCCAGGCCGGCGGCGGCGCCGTGGCGGGCCCCGACGCCGGAACGGCCGCCGTGTCCGGGACGGACATCGCGCTGTCGCTGGCCGAGGGCTTCGCCGACCCGGTTCAGCGGCGGACGGTGACGGAGATCGGCCGGCTCATCGACGAGGGGGAGGCGGCGGCCGGTACCGGGGAGACCGACCCGGCCAAGGAGCAACGCCTGGCGCGGATCCACCAGTTGATCCAGTCCCTGGTGCCGCCGCCCGCGCCCCACGGCGAGTTCGAGGACTCGGGCGAGACCGCGCTGCTGCTGGACACCGATCCGAAGACGGCGTACCAGGCCGCCGCCGAGGCCTTCGGCAGCGCGCCGCCCGGCTCCTCCACCCAGGGCGTCGGCGACTGGTTCCGCAACGCCGTGAACGGGGCGAAGGACGCGCTGCGGGTGCTCTCGTTCTCGATCATGAAGGCCCGGGCCGGGGACATCGGCCGGGGCGGCCTCGGGCCGCTGCTCGGCACCCTGCACGGCCGCTCGCCCGGCCTGCGGGTGCACCTGGTCGGCCACAGCTTCGGCGCCCGGCTGGTCTCCTTCGCCCTGGCCGGCGTCGGCGCGGCAGCCGACAGCCCGGTGGCCTCGCTGCTGCTGATCCAGGGCGCGTTCTCGCACTGGTCCTTCGCCCACGCCCAGGACAACCCGTTCGGCAGCGCGGGCGCCCTGAACACCCTCGCGGACCGGGTGCACGGCCCGCTCGTCGCCACCCACACCGTCCACGACTGGGCGGTCGGCGTCTGGTACCCGAAGGCCTCCTTCCTCGCCCGGCAGGACTCCGAGGCCGATGTCGCCGGGCGCTGGGGCGGCATGGGCGCGGACGGGTACCAGGCCGTGGCGCCGGCCGAGGACCGGCTGATGCCGGCCGACGGCGGCGGCGACTACGGCTTCGCGCCCGGAACCTTCTACCGGGTGAACGCCGCCGCCGTCATCAACGACGTGGAGGGCCAGCCCTTCGCGGGGGCGCACTCCGACATCCGCAAGCCCCAGGTGGCCGCGCTCGCGGTGGCCGCCGCGACGGCGGGCGCGTAGCGGGGGCCGTGGCGGCGGGGGCCGGGGCATCAGAGGGTCTCGGGAGGGGGCGACCGGGTGAGCGCGGCCCGGCCGGGCGGCCCCGGACCGGTTCAGCCGGATGCGGGGGCGAGGGTGCCGGTGAGGTGGTCGAGGGCGACGTGGGCGTGCAGCCGGACGCCGGTGACCAGGGTGTCGTCGTCCACGTAGAAGCGGGGGTTGTGGTTGACGGCCGCGCCGCGGCCGCCGGGGGTGGGCCGGAGCCCGCCGTCCGAGGTGAACTCCAGGTCCTGGACGCCGAGGAGGACGTAGAGGCCGCCGTAGGCGTTGACGAATTCGGAGACGTCGTCGTAGCCGAGCGTGGGAGGGGTCGGTACGACGCGGTCCGGGCCGACGACGCGGCGGAAGGTGGGCAGCGCGGCGTCGAGCCACTCCCTGCGGTTGTGCACGGCGGGCACCTCCTGGAGGTAGTCCACGGTAGCGGTGCAGTGGTAGGCGGCGGCGGTGTTCTCGGCGAGGGTCGTCAGCCGTTTCCGCAGGTCGGCCATGTCGGCCTCGACCGAGCAGCGGATGGTGCCCCACAGGGTGACGGTCTCGCCGATGATGTTGAAGCGGCCGACGTCCTCGATGTGGCCGATGGTGACGGTGACCGGGTCGACGGCCGGCACCTGCCGGTAGAGCTGGCCGATGCCGGTGAGCACCGCGCCGGCGGCCGGCATCGGGTCGATGCCCTCCCACGGGGTGGAGCCGTGGACCTGCCGGCCGCTGATGACGATCTTGACAAGGCAGGAGGCGCCGAACTGGTTGCCCTCCCGGTAGCCCACGTACCCCTTGGGCAGCGGGACGACGTGCAGGCCGAAGACCATGGTGGGGGCCGGGTCGGTGAACACGCCCTGGCGCAGCATCTCCCGCGCCCCGCCCGGCTCGTCCACCGGCGGCCCCTCCTCGGCGGGCTGGAAGACGAACACCACCGTGCCCGGCAGCTGCTCGCGGACCCCGGCCAGCACCGTGGCGGCGCCCAGCAGCATCGCCGTGTGCGCGTCGTGGCCGCAGGCGTGCGAGACCGGGAACGGGCCGCCGGGGTAGTCCGCGTCCACCAGGGCGGAGGCGAAGGACTCCCCGCACAGGTCCCTGACCGGCAGCGCGTCGGTGTCGGCGCGCAGCGCCACTACGCGTTCCCCGGGCGCTCCACCGCGCAGGACGCCGACGACGCCGTGACCGGCGATGCCGGTGCGCACCTCGTCCAGGCCGAGGGAGCGCAGGTGCTCGGCGATGAGGCCGGCGGTGTCGCTCTCGCGGTTGGAGAGCTCCGGGTGCTGGTGCAGGTGCCGCCGCCAGGCCACCACCTGGGCGGCTCCCCGGGCGGCGCGGCGGTCCAGCTCGGCGTGGACGGCGTTGATCGGGTCGGGCATCTGCGGCCTCCGGCGGGGGTTGGCGGTCGACTCGACGCTAACCGAGCGCGCCGCCCCCGGCACTGCCGGAGGCCGCTCGACGTGCGGGGCCTCAGGATGCCCTGGGGTGATTGGTCCAGACCTCAAATGGTCCAGACCTATTGACGCGCCTTGCCGCCCCTCCTACGATCCGGACCGGCACAGCCCCACCTGTTTCCCCCACTTCACCCAGAGCCGGGCGTCACGCCCCCACGCGTCGGTCATGTCCATGACGCTCGGCGGAAAGGGAGCACCATGTTCCGTCGGAGGTCGCGCACTCCACGCCCGTCGGGCGGGTTCCGCCCCAGCTCGGACCCCGGCCGCCTCGACGCCGACCAGGCCGGCGGCGGGCCGCTCCCGGCTCCTCGCCCGCGGCGGGCGGCCGTGGAGCGCGCGGCGCGGGTGAACCGGACCGGTCGCGCCGCGTCCGGGCCGACCGTCCTGCGGCGCTCCCTCGCCGGGGTGAGCGCCGCCGCCCTGATCGGGGCGGGCATCGCCGTGGCCGGGACCGTCACGGCCGGGGCCGCCACCCCCGACCTGGTGGCCAACCCGGGCTTCGAGAACGGGCTTTCCGACTGGAGCTGCACGGGTGGCTCCGGCACGGCCGTCGGCAGCCCCGTCCACTCCGGGGCGTCCGCGCTCAAGGCCACGCCGACCGGCCAGGACACCGCCCAGTGCACCCAGACCGTCAGCGTGCAGCCCAACTCCCAGTACACGCTGAGCGCCTACGTCCAGGGCAGCTACGTCTACCTGGGCGCCACCGGCACCGGCGTCACCAACGCCTCGACCTGGACGGCGAACAGCGCGTCGTACGGCCGGCTCAGCGTCGGCTTCACCACCGGGGCGAACACCACCTCGGTGACCGTCTACCTGCACGGCTGGTACGGGCAGCCCGCGTTCTTCGCGGACGACGTTTCGCTCACCGGCCCCGGCGGCAGCAGCCCCTCGCCGACCACCACGCCGACCAACACGCCGACGGCGACCGCCACGCCGACCACCACGCCCACGCCGACGGCGACCGCCACGCCGACCACGACCGCCACGCCCACGTCGACGCCGACCACCACGACGCCGCCGAACGAGACCTGCCCCACGAAGCCCAAGCCGTCGGGCAAGGTCCTCCAGGGCTACTGGGAGAACTGGGACGGCGCCCTCAACGGCGTCCACCCCGGCATGGGCTGGGTCCCCATCACGGACAGCCGGATGGCCGCGCACGGCTACAACGTCATCAACGCCGCCTTCCCGGTGATCCTCTCGGACGGCACCGTCCTGTGGCAGGACGGCATGGACGCCAACGTCAAGGTCTCGACGCCCGCCGAGATGTGCCAGGCCAAGGCGGCAGGCGCGACGATCCTGATGTCGATCGGCGGCGCCGCCGCGGGCATCGACCTGAGCTCCAGCACCGTCGCCGACCGGTTCGTGGCGACCGTGGTCCCGATCCTCAAGAAGTACAACTTCGACGGGATCGACATCGACATCGAGACCGGCCTGTCCGGAAGCGGCAACATCAACACGCTCTCCGCCTCCCAGGCCAACCTGATCCGCATCATCGACGGCGTACTCGCCCAGATGCCCGCGGGCTTCGGCCTGACGATGGCCCCCGAGACCGCTTACGTCACCGGCGGCAGCGTCAACTACGGGTCGATCTGGGGCGCCTACCTGCCGATCGTCAAGAAGTACGCCGACAACGGGCAGCTGTGGTGGCTGAACATGCAGTACTACAACGGCAGCATGTACGGCTGCTCCGGCGACTCCTACCAGGCGGGCACCGTCCAGGGCTTCACCGCGCAGACCACCTGCCTGAACAACGGCCTGACCATCCAGGGCACCACGATCAGGGTGCCCTACGACAAGCAGGTGCCCGGCCTGCCGGCCCAGCCCGGCGCGGGCGGCGGCTACATGGATCCGGGGCTGGTCGGCCAGTCGTGGAACGCCTTCAGCGGTTCGCTGAAGGGGCTCATGACGTGGTCGATCAACTGGGACGGCTCGAAGGGCTGGAGCTTCGGCGACAACGTCAGGCGCCTCCAGGGCCGTTGAGGTCCCATAGGCCGTCCCCCGGCCGACCACTGATCCACTGATCCACCGCTGACACGCATCCCGCGCCCCGGCCGCAGCCGGGGCGCGGCCGTGTTCAGGGTGCGGGCGGGCGCTCGAAGAAGGTCTCCAGGACGACGGTCGCCTGGGTGCCGCTCACGCCGTCGATCGCGTAGAGCCGCCGCAGGACGCCCTGGAGCTGTTCGGTGGTCGCCGTCCGCACCTTCACCAGCACCGAGGCGCTGCCCGCGATGACGTGGGCCTCCTCGATCTCGGGTATCGCGGTGAACGCCTGCGCCGAATCGCCCATCCAGGCCGTGGAGTCCACCATCACGAAGGAGAGCACCCCGAGCCCGAGGCTCTTCGGGTCGACCTCCACCGTGGTGCGGCGGACCACGCCGCGTTCGCGCAGCTTGCGCACCCGCTCGTGCGCCGCCGCCGTGGAGAGCCCGACGGCCCTGCCCAGCGCCGCGTAGGGCTGTCCGGCGTCCTCCTGTAGCAGGGCGAGCAACGCGCGGTCCGTGTCGTCGAGCTGATCGGAAGTCATGGTGGGACCATACCGCGTTCTGTCATACTGCGACTCGCCGGAACAGATCCGGCAGAAGTCGAAACGTGGTGAACGATGTCTGGCTCCACCGAGTTCGGGCTGTACGAGGTACTGGACGACCGCTTCCGCCGCTGCGCCAACGGCGACATCCGGCTGGAGAAGCTGTACGGCGACTGCCGGTGGGCCGAGGGCCCGGTCTACCTGCCGGCCTGGCGCCAGGTGGTCTGGAGCGACATCCCCAACGACCGGCTTCTGCGCTGGGACGAGGCCACCGGAACGGTCGGCGTCTTCCGCTCCCCGGCCGGCCACCCCAACGGCAACACCCTCGACCGCGAGGGCCGACTGATCAGCTGCGAGCAGGGCAACCGCCGGGTGACCCGCACCGAGCACGACGGCCGGATCACCGTCCTCGCCGAGCGCTACCGGGGCAAGCGGCTCAACTCGCCCAACGACGCGGTGGTCCGCTCGGACGGCGCGATCTGGTTCTCCGACCCGGACTTCGGCATCACCTCCGACTACGAGGGCCACCAGGCCGAGTCCGAGATCGGCGCCCGCAACCTCTACCGGATCGACCCGCACAGCGGAGAGGTCCAGCTCGCCGCCGACGGCTTCGACGGCCCCAACGGGCTGGTCCTCTCGCTCGACGAGCGGCAGCTCTACGTCAACGACAGCCGGGCCGGGCACATCCGGCTCTTCGACATCCAGGAGGACGGCACCCTCACCGGCGACCGGATCTTCGTCAAGGGCGTCGGCTGCCGCTTCGACAACATCCGCTTCGACCGCGACGGGCGGCTCTGGGCGGCGGCCTTCGGCGACGGCGTCCACTGCTACGCCCCCGACGGCACCCTCATCGGCCGCCTCCTCGTCCCCGAGCCCGTCTCCAACCTCACCTTCGGCGGCCCGAAGAACAACCGGCTGTTCATCACCGCCACCACCTCGCTCTACTCCCTGGTGGTGTCCGTGACGGGCACCCACCGGGTCTCCTTCCGGTAGGGGACAGGCCCGAGGTTGTTCGGCGTTTTGTTCAATGACCGAGGGCCGAACCAGAACAACCCCGGTGCGCTACACCGGTAGCGCGCGCCACACCCGTGTCGCGCGTCGGACACCGGCCCATGGGGATTTCACCAGATGACGACGCTCTGCATCGCGAACAACCGCACCGAGGAGATGGTCGGGGACCTCACCGGCATGACGCCGCTGGAGCAGCTGCTCGCCGGATGCGGGGCGCAGCGGATGCTCTGGTGGGCCCGGGACGGCGACGTCCTGGTGCTGCCCTGGGGCCCCGACCCGGAGTTCCTGGCGTACGTCACCGGGCTGACCGGCGTGCGGGCCGACAGCCTGACCTTCGTGGTGCCGCCGCCGGGCGCCCGGGGCGACCAGGTGCTCACCACCGACCGGCTGGCCGACCCGGGCTTCCGCGCGGAGCTGCGCCGCGCCCTGAAGGGCCGCTCCGTCGACGAGGTGCTGGCCATCTCGCCGAACGCCGCGGTGGCCGAGCTGGCGGCCGCGCTCGGCGTGGCGCACGCCATGCCGGGCCTGCCCTTCGCCGCGCAGGGCGGCAACGCCCTGGTGAACAGCAAGGCCGGGTTCCGGGCGCTGGCCGCCGGCGCCGGGGTGCCGATCCCGCCCGGCACGGTGGCCGGCTCGCCCGCCGAGGTCGAGGCCGCCGTCGAGCACCTGCTGGCGCAGGGGCACAGCGTGATGGTGAAGGTCGAGTACCAGGCGGGCGGCCTGGGCAACGAGATCCTGGCCCGGGACGAGCGGGTGGAGGCGGTCGGCGCCGAGCGGGTGGTGCCGCTGCCGGACCGGGCGGCGGTGGCCGCGTACGTGGCCGAGCGGTGGACCTGGCTGACCGGCGGGCGTGGCCAACGGGTGGTGGTGGAACGGTACTTCGCCGACTCCGCGCCGCTGTACGCCCAGTTCCTCCTCGACGACGCGGCCGTGGTGCTCGCCGGCTGCGGCGAGATGGTGATGCGGCCGGTGGTGGCCGGGGAGATCACCCCGCCGGTGACCCCGGACGCCGACGCCAGGGCCGAACTCGTCCACCAGGGCGCCCGGTTGTGCGAGGCGCTGCGGGCGATCGGCTACCGGGGCACGGTCAGCGCGGACGCCGTGCTCACCCCCAAGGGCGAGATCTACTTCCACGAGACCAACGCCCGGCTCACCGGCTCCAGCCACCTGCACGACGTCTACCTCGGCCGCCTGCTGCGCGAGGAGCACCGCGGCTCGCGCTCCTTCCTGGAGCTCGGCGGCCTCCGGGTGCCCTCCTTCGCCGAGGCCCTGGCGGCGGTCGGCGCGGCCGGGCTGGCCTTCGACCCGCGGTCCGGCACCGGGGTGCTGTTCAGCAGCGACTTCGGGCCCGCCGACGGCTCGGTGATGTACTGCGTGGTCGCCGAGAGCCCGGAGGGCGCCCGCGCCCTGGAGACCGCGCTGCTCGCGCTGTTCGCCGGGACGGAGCCCGTGGCGGACGGGGCCGTGGTGGACGGGACCGAGTCGGAGGCGTCCGAGGCGGCCGTGGACGGGGTGGCCGTGGCGGACGGGGGCGGGACCGGGACCGGGATGCGCGCCGTGGTGATCCACCGCTACGGCGGCCCGGAGGAGCTCCGCACCGAGACGGTGCCGGAGCCGGTGGCCGCCCCTGGCCGGGTGCTGGTGGACGTCACCCTGGCCGGGCTCAACTACGCCGACCTGGAGATCCGCGCCGGCGAGTACCTGCGGCTCCCGCTGCCGGCGGTGCTCGGCGTCGACGTGGTCGGGCGCCGCCGCGCGGACGGGAAGCGGGTCGTCGCGCTGCTGCGCACCGGAGGCGGGTACGCCGAGGCGGCCGTCCCCGAGGCGGCGCACACCGTGGAGGTACCGGACGGCGTGGACGACGAGCAGGCGCTCGGGCTGCTGGAGCAGGGGGCGACGGCCTACGGCGCGCTGACCCTGGCGGGGCGGCTGCGGGCGGGCGAGTCCGTCGCGGTGACCGCGGCCGCGGGCGGGGTCGGCCACCTCGCGGTGCAACTGGCCAGGGAGCTGGGCGCGGGCCGGATCGTCGGCCTGGCCTCCACCCCGGAGAAGCGGGAGTTCGTGCGCGAGCTCGGCGCCGACCTCGTGCTCGACCCGGCGGACCCCGACCTGGCCGCGCGGCTCGCGGAGTCGGGCGGGGTGGACCTGTACCTCGACTCGGTCGGCGGCCCGCTGCTGCGCGCCGGGCTGGCCGGGCTGGCCCCCTTCGGGCGGCTGGTGTCGGTCGGGGCGCGGGGCGGGGTGGAGGACGGCTTCACGATGAACGAGCTGACCGAGCGCTCGGCGGGGGCGCAGGGCTTCTGGCTCAAGCACGTCCTGGCGGACCGGGCGCTGTTCGAGCGCGTCGCCGACCACATGTTCCGGCTCGCCGCCGAGGGCCGGCTGGTGGCGCGGATCGACCGGACCGTACCGCTGTCCGGGGTGGCCGCGGCGCACCGGGCGATGGCCGCGCGGCAGACCATGGGCAAGGTGCTGGTGGACGTCCGCCGCGAGGCGTGAGTGACCCGCGGGGAGGGCGGTCGGCCGCCCTCCCCGCAGGTCGCGGCCGCCGTCCCCGTGGACGCGACCGGGCCCGACGGCGGAGACCGTCGGGCCCGGTGGTGCGTCAGTACCCGGCGACCTCGTCCAGGCCGTGGCCGCGCAGCGGGACGAGGAAGCTGCGCTCGAACACCACCACGGCCTCGCCGGTGGACTTCGTCCCGGTGGTGCGGCAGCGGACGATGCCCTGTCCGGGGCGGCTCTCGGACAGCCGCTTGGCGAGGGTCTCGGTCTCCGCGTAGAGGGTGTCGCCGGCGAACACCGGGTGGGTCATCCGGATGTTCTCCCAGCCCAGGTTGGCGATGGTGCGCCCGCTCGTCGAGCGGGCGGTCATCCCGCCGACGATGCTGAGCGTCACCAGGCTGGAGACGATCGGCTTCCCCCAGGGGGTGTGCGCGCTGTAGGCGGCGTCGATGTGCAGCGGGGCGTCGTTCATGCTCAGCATGCTCATCAGCACGTTGTCGAGCTCGGTGACGGTCCGTCCGGGGCGGTGCTCGACCACCTCGCCGACCTCGAACTCCTCGTAGTAGCGGCCGACCACCTCGCGGTAGCGGCGATCGCCGATCCGTCGGTAGCCGGCGGGTTCGGTGCTGTCCATCGCGGCTGCTCCCAGGTCCTAGAGGTCGGCGGTGAGTTCCTTGACGTGGCCGGCGAACTCGCGGATCAGCCGCTCGTCCATGTCGGCGCGCAGCATCAGCCGCAGCCCGGCCTCGCCCTTGGGCACGATCGGGAAGAACACCGCGGAGCTGTAGAAGCCGCGCTCGAAGAGCTGGGCGGACAGCTTGACCGCCCGCTCGCCCTCCCCGACGTCGACCCGGCGCACCGGCAGGCCGTTGCCCGCGAAGGTGGTCGGCAGCAGCTCGTCGAAGAGCTCGATGTTGCGGGCCAGCTTCGCCTGCAGCTCGCCCAGTTCGGGGGAACGGTGGATGGCGGCGCTGGCCAGCGAGGCGCCGACCATCGGCAGCGGGATGTTCTGCGACCAGCCGATCGGGCCGGCGTGCCGGTGCAGGAACTCGAACTGCTCGCGGTTGCCGAGCATCGCGACGCCGCCGCTGGTGCCGAAGGCCTTGCCGAGGCTCGCGGTGATCACCGTCAGCGGGTTCATCTCCAGCCGGGAGCGGACGTAGCCCTCGCCGCGCTCGCCCGCGATGGACAGCGAGTGGGAGTCGTCGATGTAGAGGAACAGCCCGTAGCGGTCCTGGAGTTCGAGCAGCCCGTCGAGGGCCGCGGTGCCGCCCATCGAGTAGGCGCCGTCGGCCACGTAGGCGACGCGCGGGTACTTGCGGCAGACGTCCTCGAGGTAGTTCAGGTCGTTGTGCGGACAGGTCAGCACCAGCGACTCGTCCCCGCAGACCGGCTTCATGTACGCCATGCAGAAGTGGCAGAAGCGGTCGAAGACCATCACCCGGGGCCCGCCGCCGCCCTGACAGGTGCCGTCCAGGTGGCCGGAGGCGATCAGCGGCAGGATGCCGGCGGTGAGCGTGGTACAGGACGCTCCCGGCAGGATGTGGGCGCCGAACAGCTCGCCGAGCTCCTCTTCCAGCCGCACCAGCAGGTTGTGCCGGATCCGGGTGGTGGAGAGGACCAGCGAGGTGCTGCGGGTCTCGGTGAGCGCGTCCACCGCGCCGGCCAGGACCGCGGGGTGGTTGTTCAGGCCCAGGTACGAGCAGGAGACCATGTTGGCGAACTCGTGGCCGGTCTCGCGGACGATCAGCCGGTTGTTGGACTCCGAGTCCGCGGTGATGCCGATCAGGCCGTTGGCGGCGGCGGCCTGCCAGACCGGGTCGGCG
This sequence comes from Kitasatospora sp. NPDC114501, assembly GCF_055633695.1. NCBI lineage: Bacteria > Bacillati > Actinomycetota > Actinomycetes > Kitasatosporales > Streptomycetaceae > Kitasatospora > Kitasatospora sp. NPDC114501. The sequence continues at coordinate 179,583 of NZ_JBVKDS010000013.1, forward strand.
GCGGCCAGCATGGCCTCGGCGTTGCGGTACCGGCGCGGGCCGAGGACGGTTTCTTCGGTCATCGTCACTTCTCCGTCATGGTCGGGATGTCGGTTGGCGGGTCGCCCTGAGGGTGGTGCGGACCGTCGGGCCGGGCCGGGACGCCGGACTGGGCCGGGATCTCGGGCCGCGGCGGGTCGAACTGCTCGATCAGCCGCTGCGAGGCCTCGAAGAACGGCATGCCGACCATCACCCCGTCCACCACGGTGACCGAGCGGCCGTTCTCCAGGCCCGCCGCGACCACCCGGCGGGCGCGTTCCAGCAGTGCCTCGTCCGGGCTGAACATCTCGTTGATCAGCGGTAGCTGGCGCGGGTGGACGGCGATCTTGCCGCTGAACCCGAAGTCCCGGGCGAGCCCGGCCTCCCGGCGCAGCCCGGTGAGGTCGGAGACCTCGAAGAACGGCGCGTCCATCGCCTCCACCCCCGCGGCGCGGGCGCTGTTGACCACCCGGGCGCGGGCGTGGGCCAGGGCCTCCCAGGAGAGCCGGGCGCCGACCGCGAAGGCGTAGTCCGCGGAGCCGAAGACCAGCCCGCGCAACCGGTGCCCGGCGGCCGCGATGGCGGGCGCGTGCTCGATGCCCAGCGGGGTCTCCACGACGGCCAGGAACTCCGTCTCCGGGCAGTCGGCGGCGAGCGCGCCGGCGGCGATCTCGACGTCCCGGGGGGACTCCGCCATCGGGATCAGCACCAGGTCCGGTTTGACCCGGTACCGGGCGATGGCGATCAGGTCGCGCAGGCCGTCCGGCCCGGACAGGGTGTTGATGCGCACCGCACTGCGCGCGAGCTTGGTGGACGGGAGCGCGAAGAACTCCTCGGCGAGCCGACGGGCCTGCTCCTTCCGGGTGGGTGGGACCGAATCCTCCAGATCGACCATGGCGATGTCGGCCCCGGACTGGTGGCTCTTGGTGTACCGCTCCACCGCCATCGCGGGTGTGGACAGGAGGGAACGGCAGTACCGCGTGAACCTCATGGATATCTCCGAAGTCAGCGAGGGCTGCGGGTTCCGGTTCTATCCCACCGGCTTTGTTCGGCGCCGTGCGGCTGGACATTGAACATCAACTCGGAACAACCGACCCGCACGCACCATTGTTTGATGCCAATGGTGCTGTGCATGATGAATCAACGGGGGGGATGGAAACGAGGCATGCGCGTCGTGTGTGGCGCGTGTGGTGTGTGTGGCATGTGTGGCGAACGGGAAATCCGGGGTTTCAGGACACAGCTTCAACGGAGAAGGGGGGCCGTAGTGCCGCGTCGGGAGAGTCCACTGGACCCTGGGGACGGGCCGCTGCTGCGCTTCGCGGGCGACCTACGGGCTCTGCGGGCGCGCGCCGGGAGTCCGCCGTACCGTCAACTCGCCCTCCGGGCGCACTGTTCGGCGGCCAGCCTGTCGGTGGCGGCGGGCGGCCGGCGGCTGCCCAGCCTCGCCGTCACCCTCGGGTACGTCCAGGCCTGCGGCGGGGACGTGCGGGAGTGGCGGCACCGCTGGCAGCTGCTCGCCGCCGAACTGGCCGCCGACACCGCCGCCCGGCGGCGCGCCCAGGACGTCGGACGGGCCCCCTACCCCGGTGCGGCGGCGTTCGAGGCGGTCGACGCCGAGCGGTTCTTCGGCCGCGAGGCGCTGCTGGAGCGGCTGGTCGCCCTGCTGGCCGAACGGCGGCTGGTGATCCTCGCCGGGCCGTCCGGGGCGGGCAAGTCCTCGCTGGTCAGAGCCGGTCTGCTGGCCCGGCTCGGCGGGGCCCCGGCCGCCGCCGGTGCGGCTGCCGCGAGAAGCGGGGCCGGGGGCGGGACGGGCCGGCCCCCGGCCGAGGGCGGTGTCCCGGTGGCGCTGCTGACCCCCGGTGAACGGCCCATGGAGGCGTACACCCTCGCGCTCGCCCGGCTCGGGCAGCGCGCCGGGGAGGCGCGGCGCGGCGCGTCCGGACCGACGGCCGGCGACCCGGTGCTGGTGGTGGACCAGGGCGAGCAGCTGTACACCCGCTGCCGGGACGGTGCCGAGCGGGCGCGCTTCCTGGACGCCCTGGTGGCGACCGCCGGAGGCGGCGCGGGCGAGGCGCCGGACGGGCTGCCGGTGGCGGCGCCGGCCCGCTGCCGGGTGGTGCTGGTGCTCCGCTCGGACCACTGCGGGCCGCTGTTCGCCGAACACCCCGGACTGGCCGGGGCCGGCCGGCACGCGGTGCTGTCGGTGGGGCGCCCGGCGCCGGACGAGTTACGGCGGGCGATCACCGAGCCGGCGTTACGGTCCGGCTGCACCGTGGAGGGTGCGCTGCTGGCGGTGCTCATCTCGACCGCCGCGCAGCAGCCGGGCGCGCTGCCGCTGGTGTCCACGGCCCTGCTGGAGACCTGGCGGCGGCGCAGCGGCAACGCGCTGACCCTGGCCGGGTTCCAGGCCACCGGAGGATTCGAGGGCGCGCTCGCCCGGACCGCGGAGTCGCTGTACAACGGGCTGGAGGCGTCCGACCAGGCCCGGGCGCAGGCGGTGTTCCTGCGCCTCGGGGGCGAGTTGCTCGGCGCCGGGGAGGAGGCCGCCGGCGGGGCGACGGCCCTGGGCGACGGGCTGGGGCCGGCCGGCGACCTGGGGCCCGGTGGCGACGAGGGCACCCGCAAGCCCGTGCGGCGGGCCGAGTTCGACGACCCCGGGGTGCCCGAGGTGATCGAACGGCTGGTCCGGGCCCGGCTGGTGGTGGTGGACCGGGACACCGTCGAGCTGTCCCACCACGCGCTGCCGCAGGCCTGGCCCCGGCTGCGCGGATGGCTGGCGGAGGACCGCGCGGCGCTGGGGGAGCAGTGCAGGCTCAGCTCGGCCGCCCGGGGCTGGGCGGCCGCCGACCGGGATCCGGAACTGCTCTACCGGGGCGTCCGGTTGGAGCAGCTGATGCGGCGGGTGGCGGCCGGGGAGCTGGCCGCGGCCGGGGTCGAACGGGCCTTCCTGGCGGCCTCGGCCCGGGCGGCGGTCGCCGACCGGCGCCGGGCGCAGCGCCAGAACCTGGCGGTGGCCGGCGTCGCCGCGGCGGGCGGGGCGCTGCTGGCGCTGGCGGGCGGGAACCGGATCCGGCGGGCCTGGCGGTGGTGACGCCGGAACCGGGCCACCCGGGTGTTGATCGGCCTCGGACGGGGGGAGTTGAACAACGGGCGGCCCCTCGCGGGCTCGTCCCGGCGGCGCGTCCGGTGCCGATCACGGTCCTTGCGCCGCCGTCGGTCGTCCGGGTAGCTTGACAGGCGATCCCGGCCCTTCGAAAAGCGAATTCGGCTGCCCGGCCGGGGATTTACCGTACGCCGTGGTCGGCCGGAGCCGGCCGGGGATCAACGGGTTCCGATTTCCGTCGCCGGCTCCGCACGCCCAGGGGGGGGATCTCACCGCGCCGACGGCTCGCGGTGGTTCGGCGCCGACCGGGCCCCGTCCGTCCTGCGGTGCGGTTCGAAACCGTCGTGTTCGCAGTCCTTTCTCCGCGTTTCCTCGACCCTTGTCAAGGGGGAGTCATGTCCGATTCGGCCCGTCCGGTCCACAGCTGGGACGAATTCACCACACTGCGGGAGATCGTGGTCGGGACCGCCGTCGGCGCCCGGCTGCCCGAGCAGACCGAGCCGTCCTCCTGGCTGTCCTGCTTCCCGAAGACCAGTGCCGCCGAGCTCGCCTCGATCGAGGCCGGCCCCTACTCGCGGCAGGTCGTGGAGGAGACCGAGGAGGACCTGGACGCGCTGGTCGCCACCCTGCGCGGCCTCGGCGTCACCGTCCACCAGCCCGGAACGGTCGACCACGCGGCCGAGTTCGCCTCCCCGCTCTGGCGGGCCGACGGCGGCTTCCACTCCTACTGCCCGCGGGACCTGACGCTGGTGGTCGGCGAGACGCTGATCGAGGTGGCGAGCCCGATGCGGCAGCGCTACTTCGAGGTCTTCGGGCTGCGCGGACTCTTCCAGGACTACCTGCTCCGCGGCGCGCGCTGGCTGGCCGCTCCCCGGCCGCAACTGGCGGACGAGCTGTTCGAGTTCGACGCGGACGGGCTCCCCCTGCTGGGCGAGGCCGAGCCGGTCTTCGACGCCGCGAACGTGCTGCGGCTCGGCCGGGACGTGTTCTACCAGGTCTCCCGCAGCGGCAACGAACTCGGCCTGCGCTGGCTGGAGTCCACCCTCGGCCTGCTCGGCGACGGCGGGCTGCGGCTGCACCCGCTGCGCGACGTCTACGGCTACACCCACATCGACAGCACCATCGCGCTGCTGCGGCCGGGGCTGGTGCTGCTCAACCCGGACCGGATCAGTCCGGAGACCGTCCCGGAGCCGCTGCGGGGCTGGGACGTCCTGTGGTGCCCGCCGGCCGAGCCCTCGGGTGACGCGCCGGAGCACGCGCTCAGCGAGAGCTGGATCAGCATGAACCTGCTGATGGTCTCGCCGGACACGGCGATCGTCGAGGCCGGCCAGGAGGGCCTGATCAAGCTGCTGGAGCACGCCGGGATCACCGTCCTGCCGCACCGGCTGCGGCACTCCCGGGTGCTCGGCGGCGGCTTCCACTGCGTGACCCTGGACATCCGGCGCGACGGCGGGCTGGAGGACTACCTGTCCTGACCCAGGTCCGCGCGGGGCCCGGTCGGCGGCCGAGGGCGGGCGGCCGGGCCCGCGCCGGTCAGGGTTTGCGGGCCAGCCCGCAGGAGATCAGCCGCTCCCACACCGGCAGGTCGCCCTCGCCCACGGGAACCGCCCGCGCCGCTTCGGTCCCCGTGTCGGGTTCCGGTTCCGGACGCCACAGCGGGCAGGGGACCAGCCCCGGTTCGAGCAGTTCCAGGCCGTCGAACAGCGCGAGGATCTCCTCGTCGGTGCGCCAGCGGCCGCGGCCGAAGCTCTCCTGCAGCTTCCGTTCCGCGCGTCCGACCTCCGTGTTCCCGCCGGTGTCCCCCGGGGAGCGGAAGTGGGAGAGGTAGACCAGGCTGCCCGAGGGCACCCGGTCCACCCACCAGCGCACCAGGTCGGCGGGCCGCTCGGAGTCCTCCAGGTGGTGCAGGACGGCGCTGAAGACCACCCCCACCGGCTCGTCGAAGTCGATCAGCCGCCGGACGTCGGGGTGCCGGTGGATCTCCGCCGGCTCGCGCAGGTCCGCCCGGACCAGCGCGGTGCGGGGGTCGGCGGCCAGCAGGGCACGACCGTGGGCGAGGACGGTCGGATCGTTGTCGACGTAGGCGACCCGGGCGCCGGTGTCCTGCCGCCGGGCCGCCTGGTGCACGTTCTCGGCGGTGGGCAGACCGCTGCCCAGGTCGACGAACTGGTGGATGCCGTCGCGGGCCATGGCGCCCACGGCGCGGATCAGCGCCCGGCGGTTGGCGAACGCCATGGCCGCCGAACCGGGCAGCTGCCGGAGGAAGAAGTCGCCGACCTCGCGGTCGACGGCGTAGTTGTCCTTGCCGCCGAGCAGGTAGTCGTAGACCCGGGCGATGCTCGGCTTCGACTGATCGATCCTGGCGGTGTGATCGGGCATGGGAACCAACCCGTCCCTGGGAGCCGTTGTCGCCTCGATCGTAGGAGAGCCGTCCCGGCCCGGCTCGTCGGCGGCGGGTGGCCGGGTGAGGCCGCCGGGCCGCCGCGGGACGGGACAAACCGCGAGCGACCACCCGCCCCCGTGGCGCAGACTGGGGGAGATGACTTTCCGGAGCGAAGGATGGACCACATGGCTGACCGGCCGTTGACCCTGATGGCGGTGCACGCCCACCCCGACGACGAGGCCACCGGGACCGGAGGTGTCCTCGCCCGCTACGCGGCGGAGGGCATCCGCACGGTGCTCGTCACGTGTACGGACGGCAGGTGCGGTGACGGACCGGGCGGGGCCAAGCCGGGCGAGCCCGGCCACGACCCGGCGGCCGTCGCCGCGATGCGCCGGCAGGAACTGGAGGCCAGCTGCGAGGTGTTGAAGGTCAATCACCTGGAGCTGCTGGAGTACGCCGACTCCGGGATGATGGGCTGGGCCAGCAACGACGAGCCCGGGTCGTTCTGGCGCACCCCGGTGGCGGACGGCGCCGCCCGCCTCGCCGAACTGATGCGGCACTACCGGCCCGACGTGGTCGTCACCTACGACGAGAACGGGTTCTACGGCCACCCCGACCACATCCAGGCCCACCGCATCACGATGGCGGCCCTGGAGCTGACCGACCTGGCGCCGAAGGTCTACTGGACCACGGCGCCGCGTTCGGCGATGCGGCGCTTCGGGGAGGTGATGCGCGAGTTCGGCGCCGGCGGGGAGCAGCCGGATCCTGCGGAGGCGGAGGAGATGCCGGACATGTCCGAGATCGGCCTGCCCGACGAGGAGATCACCACCTGGGTGGACACCACCGCCTTCGGCGGGCAGAAGTTCGACGCCCTGGCCGCGCACGCCAGCCAGGGCGAGAACATCTTCTTCCTGAAGATGGGGAAGGAACGGTTCACCGAACTGATGGGCGTGGAGACGTTCCTGCGGGTCAGGGACACCACCGGCGCGGCCGTCCCCGAGAACGACCTCTTCGCCGGCCTGCGCTGACCCCGGGCCTCGGCACGGTGCGCCGGCCGCGGGGTGGAAGGGCCTCGCGGCCGGCGCGGCGCGGACTCGGTGTCCGCGGGTGGATCCCGTCAGAGCAGCAGGCCGCCGGCGATCGGGGCCACCGTCTTGACGACGCTCCAGGCGTCGTCCCAGAAGCTGTCGGCCTCGACGCCGGGGGAGTCGCCCAGGGCGCCGCCGGTGCGGCCGGTGCGGTCGATCGGCGGGGCGAGCCTCGGGAGCTGCGGGGTGGGGGACCACGCCCGGTGTTCCGCGCGGACGTCTTCCATGGTCATGGTCGTTCTTCCCTTCGTGTGTGCGGGGACCGCCGGCAGGGGTCAGTGGAGGCCTCCGATGGCGGGGGGCGGTGGCGGCATGCAACCGGGGGTGGGGGCACCGCCGCAGGCCCAGGGGGACGGGTCCGCGAAGCTGGGGCCGTAGAGCCCCCCGGGGCCGTCCATGATCAGTGTGGTCGGGTGCGCGGTGGACGCCGCGCCCGCCCGCGAGACGGGGGCCACGACGGCCGCCGGCCGCGGGCCACCGGTGAATCCGACCATCGCCCTCATCGGCGACCTGGCCGCGTTCCGGTCCTCGCCGACGTCGACGGTCTCCTTGTACACCTTCAGGTACGCCTCGTAGCCGACCGTGCGGTCGATCGACGGCACCTGGGGCGGCGGCTGCTCGTACATGGTCGTGCCTCTCCTGTCCGGTGCTCCGGTGAGCGGTCGTGCGTGGCCGTGTCACCGGGCGGGGTGGCCGGCGCCGGACCCTTTGGGGCCCGTCGCCGGCGCTTGGGCGGGTCATCAGAAGAGCGTCCCGAGCAGGTCCGCGCCGCCGCTGATGAGCTTGCCCCAGTTGATGTCGGCCTCGACGCCGGGGGAGTCGCCCAGGGCGCCGCCGGTGCGGCCGGTGCGGTCCACCGGCGCGGCCAGCTTCGGGAGCTGCGGGGTGGGGGACCAGGCCCGGTGCTCCTCACGGAATTCTTCGTTGGTCATTTCTGCTCATCCCTTCTCGTCGTGCTGGTTGCACCCCGTCCTGCGGCAGGCCCGTCGGGGCGGGCCGTCAGAGGGCGGCGTAGCACATGCTCCTGGCCGGGCCGGTGAGACCGGCGCAGGCGGACCGGGCCGGAGCGACGCCCGGGTCGGCGGGCAGCCGGCCGGCCTCGTCCCGGCCGTCCCTGCGGACCGGTGCGGCGAGGACCGGCAGTCTGGGTGTGGGCCTGGGGGGTGCTGCGGGGGTTCTCATGATCCGCCTCCTCCTGACGGATGGCGTGGGGTCGTCCCGTCGGCGTGGGCACCGACGGCGCCGGGTGTTCAGGACTCGAGGAACTGGTGGGCCGGTGCCAGGGTGACGGGGAACTCGTCGCTGACGTCCACCGTGAACAGCATGCTGACCCGCGCGTGCCGGTCGTCCTCGGGGTCGAAGAAGGTCACCTTCACGTCCTGGCAGTCCGATCCCATGCGGCAGTACGGGCTCTTCGCGACCGAGATGGTGTCGATGCAGTAGAGCGAGACCGGGGTGTCGGGACGCCTGACGTTGCTGGGGACGCTCTGGCCCAGCAGCATGGCCTTGCTGATCGGGCCGGCGATCGAGAACGCGTTCGTCCCGGCCGAGTTCAGCGCCCGGTCGGCGGAGGTCTGCCCGAGGTTGCGGAACTGGTAGTAGACCTTGTCGAGGAACGCGTCCATGGTCTTGCGGACGTAGTCCTCGTCGATCGTCAGCGACTCGTGCACCGCCTGGCCCAGGACGGCCTTCACCACGGCGTCCACCAGCTGCTTCTGGTACCAGATGTAGACGCCACGGCTCTTCACCTCGACGACGGGCACGACCTGTCCGGAGAACAGCCGGACGGTCCGGTCGGTCAGTCGGCCGGGTACCGAGATCCGGGAGATGTAGCCGTCCTCGTCCTGGGTGTACCTGTTCTGGCCGAGGTACGCGTCCCGGAACGACCGGTAGACCGTGGACACGGGCGGGGCGGGCGAGGCGAGTGCCATCAGGGCGTCCGCGAGCTTGCCGCGATCGTTGATCATCGCCTCCACGTCCGCCTTCGTGGCCCCGAGCTGCACGAGGGGCGTACCGCTCCAGTCCATGCCCGCCGCGGGTTCGGCCTCCAACGCGTAGACCGGCGTGCTCTCCAGGTTCAGGGTCCAGGTGACCTTGTCGGAGGCCCACGGGTTGACGGTCAGGTACCTGTGCAGCTGCTCGGCGTCGTAGGGGTTGGCGGGCACTTCCCTCGTCACGCCCGGCTGGCCCTCGACGGGCTTCTCGACCGGGTCCATCAGCTGGCGGAAGCTGTCCCGGCGGGCCTCGGTCCGGAAGTCCACGCCGACCTGGCCGATCGCGAACACCAGCGGGCGGTTGTTGGTGGAGGCACAGGACGGCCGGACGCCGCCGCCGGCCGGTGCGCCGCCCGACGGCCCGGCCCCCGCGGCCCCGCCGCCCTGGCACGCGCAGGGGGCCGCCGGGGCCTGGCCGAGCGCCGTGGCGCCGACCGGCGGCGCGGGCGCGGCCGGGGCGGGCGGTGGGACGGGGACGGGGCTCACGGGCGGCACGCCCGCGGCGGTGGCGCCCGTCACCCCGGCGGCTGCGGCCGGGGCGACGGCTTCGAACGGTGCTGCCTGAGCTGCCGGTACGGCCTGGAGGGCCTGGACGGCCTCCTGGCCCGGTGCGGCCTGGGCGACAGGGGCCGGCTGCGCGGCCGGTGCGAGCTGGGCGGCCTGAACGGCCTCTGCGGTGGCGGCGGGAACACTCTGGGTGTCCATGGTGCTGGCTCCCTCGTGCGAGTCGTAAGGGGAGGTCCCGAGCAGCGAGGGTGCGCCGGCCGTGGCGACCCCGACCTCGGGGGAGAGGGTGGTGCGGCGGACGCCGTCCGCCGTGGGCCCGGTGCCGGCCGGACGTTCCGTCAGGTCTCCACGGGTGATCAGCTCGTACGCCCGGGCCGCGTCCAGGTGGCCGACCAGCCGGCGCCGGCACTCCGGCGCGTCGGCGGGTGCGCAGGGTACGGACCGCGCGCCCCGCAGCAGGGCCTGGCCGGCCGCCCGCGGGTCGGGCCGGTGCCCCGCCCGCAGCTGCGCGCCGACCAGCAGGGCGGCGACCCCGGACACCAGCGGTGTGGCGAAGCTGCTGCCGGTCAGGACCGCGGTTCCGCCGCCCGGGGCGGCGCCCTCGACGTCGCGCCCGGGGGCGAGCAGGCCGTGGGCCGCGTACGCGGAGCCCCAGTTGCTGATGTCCAGCGGCTCGCCGTCCGGGCCGGCCGCGCCGACGGCGAGCACCGTCGGGACGGAGGCCGGCACCTGGGCGCAGTCGCAGCCGTCGTTGCCGACGGCCGCGACCACCAGGACCCCGCTTCCGTCGCACAGCCGCAGCGCCCGCTCCAGCATGGGGTCCGGCTGGGTGTCCCGGCCGAGTTCGCCCCCGCTGATGTTGATGATGTGCGCACCCTCCTGCACGGCGCGTTCGACGGCCCGGGCCAGGTCGAGTTGGGGCACCCGGCCCTCGCCCGCGTCCGTGAAGACCGGCAGGACCAGTCCGCGGCAGCGCGGGGCGATCCCGGCGACCGGGCCGCCGGGCCGGCCGAAGAGCAGGCTCGCGACATGGGTGCCGTGCAGGGACATCGGGCCGTTGCCGGCCGGTTCGGCGACGAGCGTGTCCAGCCGGGTGAGGTCCGCGCCGTCGAAGCAGGGGTGTGACAGGTCGACGGGACCGTCCAGGACGGCGATGCACACGGCCGGGTCGCCGAGGAGTCCGTCCTCGGGGGCGGGGACACCGCGCAGCACCGATCTGGCCTTCATGGGGGATCGCCTTCCGATGGCGGGCGGGGCGTCGGGTGCGCTCCGCCGTTCAGCAGGTGCTGCCAGTCAACGGGCCGGCCGTCGCGCGGGTGTGCCGGGGAGCGTCACAGCCGGTGCGGGGGCGCCGTCGCGGACGCGTCGCGTCCTCGTGGCGGATCCGCCGTGGCCCTTGTCCGCGCCACGGGCCGGTGGATGCACGCACCGTGACCGCCGGCGCGTCCGCGGACCGGACGGTGTGTTCGCGGTGGACCGACGGTTGCTCCAACACCCGTTCGGGGGCGGCCCATTAGGGTGTCGGGCGGTCGGTCGCGGGGCGTGGTCGTGACGGTCGGCGACGACGGCCGTGACGTCCGGGCGGCGTCACGGCGACGTGGTCGCAACATCCGTGCGACGCACGCGCGACGGAGGACCGGGGCCGGACGGACACCGTCGTGACGGGCCCCGGCCGCAACCGGATCGCGTCCGAACGGGTGCGGGCGGCGGTGTGCCGCGCCAGAGTGGGGGTGTGTTGTGGGACGGTCCGAGCATCGAACTGCTCCGGGGCTTCGAGGCCACCGGTGAGGGACACCGCATCGCCCTCCCGATGAGTGCGCAGCACCTGCTGGCCTTCCTCGCCCTGCACGACGACGGTGTGCCGCGCGGCGCGGCCGCCGAGCGGCTCTGGCCGGACTGCACCCAGCGCCGCGCGGCCGCGAACCTGCGCACCGCCCTCTACCACGTGCGGCGGCGCGCGCGTGCCGTCCCGGTCGAGAGCCCGGGGCAGTGGCTGCGCCTGGCGCCGTCGGTCCGGGTGGACCTGCGCGCCGCCCGCCGCTCGGCACGGCAAGTCGTCGCCGGGCTCGACCAGTTGCCGACGAGCTGTGACACGATCGTGGACGACCTCGCCGCCGAACTGCTGCCGGGCTGGGAGGAGGAGTGGCTGACCCTGGAACGCGAGCGGTGGGATCAGCTGCGGCTGTACGCCCTGGAGAGCCTGGCCCACCAACTGTGCGACGCGGAGCACTACCTGTCGGCGTTGCAGACCGCGCTGGCGGCGATCGCCATCGACCCCGTCCGGGAGACGGCCCACCGGATCGTGGTCGAGGTGCACCTCGCCGAGGGCAACCTCGCCAGCGCGCTGCGCTCCTACCAGCACTACCGCTCGTTCCTGCAGCGGGAGCTCAACGTCGCCCCCTCGCCGAAGATGACCGGGCTGGTGCGGAACCTCCTGCGGATGTGAGCGGCGCCGGGCCCGGCGCCGCCACGACCCGGCCCGGACGGAGTCGCTACAGCCCGGCCAGGACGGCGAGCAGGCGGTCGACCTCCTCCGGGGTGTTGTAGACGTGCAGGCTCACCCGCACCGAGCTCTCGCTCTCCCCGGCCCGCCCCTGGCAGTGCCCGTCGGCGCGCACCATCAGGCCGTGGCTGGCGAGGACGAAGCCCAGGTCGTTGGAGCCGATCCCGTGGTGCCGGAAGGTGACGATGCCCTCCCGCCGCTGGACCACGGAGTCGGCGGCGAGGCTCAGTTGGCAGCCGAGGACCTCGTACGGGGCCAGCGTGCGCAGCCCCTCGGTGAGCCGGGCGGCCAGGGCGGTGTTCCACCGCTGGATGCGCTCCGGCCCGGCGTCGTCGAGCCAGTCCAGGGCGGCCTCCAGGCTGGCGATGCCGCAGGTGTTGGGCGTGCCGCTCCAGCCGCCGGGGGTGAACTCCGGGCCCCGGGTGTTGCGGGCCCACACCGCGCCGGTGCCGGGCAGGGCCATCGCCTTGTGCCCGGAGAAGACCACGAAGTCGACGTCCAGCGTGCCGACGTCCACCGGCAGGTGGCCGACGCTCTGCGCGGCGTCGAGGCAGATCGGCACCCGCGGCCCGACGGCGGCCCGGACGCGGTGGACGTTCATGTCGCCGCCGTACACGTGGTGCACGTGGGTGGCGGCGACGAACGCCGTGCGGTCGGTGACGAGTCGGGCCAGCGCGACGTGGTCGTAGTCGTGCGAGGCCGGGTCGTACGGCAGCTCGCGGATCGTGATCCGCACGCCCTGACGGGCCAGCAACCGCTGGGCCTCCAGCCAGGGCAGGGCGTTGGCCTGGTGGTCGGCGAACGGCACGATGATCTCGTCGCCGTCCCGCAGGTGGTGGGGCAGCCAGTCCCGGGCCACCGTGCGCAGCCCCTCGGTGGCGCCGCTGACGAAGTGGACGCCGGAGCGCTGCTGCGGGGCCGGGTCGCCGAGGAAGCGGGCGACCCGGGCGCGGGTGCGGTCGACCAGGGCGGTGGTGGCGTTGGCCCAGGTGTAGGTGCCGCGTCCGGCGTTGGCGTTGGCGGTGGTCAGGTAGCGCTGGACGGTGTCGAGCACCGCCCGGGGCTTCTGCGAGGTGGCCGCGCTGTCCAGGTACGCCTGGTCCGGGTTGCCGGTGACGATGGGGAACTGCGCCCGCAACCCGCGGTGCCAGTCGTGGAGTTCGGCGAGCGGTCCGTCGATGGTGGTCATGGCCGTCCCCGCTCAGTCCCGGACCAGCGGGGCGCCCGCGTCCCGCCAGGCGATGACGCCGCCGGTCAGGCTGCGCGCGTCCCGGTGTCCCATCCGGGTGAGCAGCGCCGCGTACCGGACGGACTTCTCGCCGACCGGGCAGGCCAGCAGGACCGGCTGGTGGGTGCCGAACGGCAGCCCGCCGTAAAGGAGTTCGTCGAAGAGCTCGTCGACGATGTTGATCGATCCCTCGATGTGCAGCGCCGCGAAGGCGTGGGGGCCGCGCAGGTCGACCACCAGCGGCCGCTCCTCGGCGATCCACTTGCGCGCGGCGTCGACCTCGACGGTCCGGGCGGCGGCCAGTTCGGCCGGGGTCACCGTCTGCACCGAGTCGGGCCGGGCGGGCCGGTGGAACAGCTCGGGCCGCCGGTGGCGGACGTAGCTCAGGTAGCTCTCCACCCGGTCGCAGACGATGAAGACCGCCGTGTGCCGTTCGCCGGTCGCCCGGGCCGCCAACTCGGCGTCCACCGTGCGCAGGTGGCGCAGCGCGCCGTGGAAGGCGCCGCCGCCGGTCGGGCCGGCCGGCAGGCCGCAGCGGCGCACCAGGGTGAGCATGCCGTCGATGGCCTGGTCGGCGGTCACCGACTCGATGGCGTCGTAGGTGGCGGGGTCGAACAGCCCGACCTCGTGGACCTCGTCGATGGTGCGGATGCCGGGGATGAAGTCGGACTTGTGGGCGACCAGTCCGAGCACGTCGACGGCCGGGTTGTGGGCGCGCAGCACGGCCGCCACGCCGGTGGACGAGCCGGCGGTGCCGACGCAGGCGATGAAGTGGTCCGGGGCGCGGCCGTCGAGGTCCCGGACGATCTCGGGGCCGGTGCCGGTGAGGTGGGCGTCGACGTTGAGCCGGCTGTAGTACTGGTCGGTGTGCAGGTAGCCGGAGTCGGCCTCGGAGAGCATCCGGTGGATGCGGGTGAGCGGGTCGTCGGTGTCGGTCGGGTCGAGGCACTCGGTGCGGCCGGGCAGTTCCTCGATCTCGGCGCCCAGCAGCAGGAGCAGGTCCTTGATCTCGGGGACCCGCATCCGGTTGGTGACGCTCCTGAACGGCAGTCCGTGCAGGCCGGCGATCAGCGCGAGCGCCTTGGCGGTGTTGCCGCTGGACAGCTCCACGACGGTGTCGCCGCGTTCGACGGCGCCGGGGAGCGCCTCGCGGGTCATGTTCCAGGCGGCCCGGTCCTTGACGGAGCCGAAGGGGTTGAGCATCTCCAGCTTGGCGTACAGGTCGATGTGCCGCAGGCCGGTGACCGCCGGGTCGATCCGGAGCAGCGGGGTGTTGCCGATCGCGTCGGTGATGCTGTCGTACCTCATGCCCGTCCGTCCCCCCGGTGTCCTGCGGCCGCCGTCGCGTCGACGGGCCAGTACTGCTCGTCCAGGCGCCACCGCCAGGCGCCGTCCTGCCGGTACGCGGCGACCTTGCGCGCCACGGGCTGGCGGAGCGCCCGGCCCGCGCTGAAGTCCATCAGGTAGCCCGCGGTGTTGGCGAAGGCGAGCAGGTCGCCGGGGGCGGGGAGGCGGGGCAGGAAGACAGTCCGGCGGGTGATCAGGTCGGTCTCCAGGCAGAGGTTGCCGATCAGGTACACCCCCACCGGGCCGTCCGGGCCGTCCGGGCCGTCCGGTGCGGCCGGGCCGCCGGGCCGGGGGATCAGCAGCGGGTCCATCAGCACCCCGTGCTCCTCCAGGCCGACGTCCCGGGCGTTCATCTCCAGCCGGACCAGGCACTCGCCGGCCGGGGTGTGCCGGACCTCCAGGACCCGGGCGAGCGTCGCCCCGCACTGGTCGGCCAGCGCCCGGCCGGGTTCCACCACCAGGTCGTACAGGTTCTCCAGCAGCAGGGTTCCGAGCGGCCGTCCGAGCGTGGGCGCCGGGTACGAGAGCAGCTCGTCCAGGTAGGCCTCGGCGGCCACCGGGCGGTGCGCCGGGTAGAGGCCGAGGGAGCCGCGCAGCCGGCCGGACTCGGCGCGCAGCCCGTAGCCGTGGCCCTGCCAGGTGAGCGGGGGCCGCCGGCCCAGGACGGCTTCGGTCAGCTCGGTGGTGTACCGCTCCCACTGGGCGGCGTCGGCCAGGTAGTCGACGCCGAAGCCGCCGCCGATGTCGATGGTGCGCGGTCGCAGGCCCCGGCGCCGGCACTCGTTCAGCACCGTGACGCAGGTCTCCAGGGCGACGGCCTTCTCGGCCACGCCGGTGGTGTCCAGGTGGTAGGCGACGCCGGTGGTCTCGACGGCGTCCCGGTGGCGTTCGAGCGCGTCGAGCAGCTCGTCGAGCTCGCCGACGTCGGTGCCGAACCGGCTCGGCCGGGTGAGCACCGTGACCCCCGGTGCCCGGAAGCCGGAAAGCCGCGGCAGGACGCGCACCGGCGGCAGGGCGTGCTTGCGCACCAGGTCGGCCAGGTCGTCGAGTTCGGCGCGGGAGTCCAGGTGGACGGTGACGCCGGTGCGGGCCGCCAGCCAGAGGTACTCGCGGTTCTTGGGGCCGGTGGCGATGATCCGGTCGGGCGGGCAGCCGGCCCCGAGCACGTGCTGGAGTTCGGCGAGCGAGGCGACGTCCAGCCCGGCCTCGGTGGCGGCGAGCCGGCGGACGAGGGCGCTGGAGCGGTTCGCCTTGTGGGCGAAGTGGATCCGGCCGGTGAGCCGGTGCTTGCGGTAGACGGCCTGGAAGCGTGCCAGGTTGTCCGCGATCTGCTCGGGCAGGAGCAGGTTGAGCGGGGAGCCCAGCGCGTCGGCGAGGGTGTGCAGGAGCTCGCGTTCCTCCAGGAGGGAGCGGAGCGGGGTCTCCAGCCGTGGTTCGAGATACAGCGGTAGGGGCCGCATGCGAAACCAGCTCTCCATGAGAAGTCGGCATGAGGGGGGCCGAGCCGAGGGAAACGGTAACCGTTTCCCCGGGTGATCAAAAGGGCGCTTCTGTCACACCATCGCAACGACTGTGCCGATCGGGAACCGGGCGTTCCGGCTGGGGTTCTGACGGATCGTCAGCGAAGCGCGACCAGGACGGAACTGGTGCCGTACTGCCACACCGGGCCGGCCTGGCGGAACCCGGCCTCGCGCAGCAGTTCGCAGTGCCGGGCCGCCGAGAGGCCGTTGCCGGGGCCGTCGGTCGGGGGCAGCTGCCGCTCGCGGGCCGTCAGCAGGTCGGCGAACTCGGGGACCTGGCCGGCCGCGGCCCACCACTGGGACCAGTCCTCGGCGGCGCCGGTGCCCCGGCGCTGGGCGCGGCGCCGGCCGATCGCCAGGGCGAGTTCGGCGAGCGGCCGGTCCTCGGGGATGAGGTGGTCGCCGTTGACCAGGACGCCGCCGGGCCGCAGCAGGCCCGCGAGGTCGCGGTAGATCCCGAGCAGCGCGTCCGGCGGCGGGTAGTGCAGCGCGGTGGTGGACATCACGGCGTCCAGCGGGCGGTCGAGTTCGAGCGCCTCGACCCAGCCCGGGCGGCCGATCAGGGTCTCCACCCAGCGCGCGATCCGGGGGTGCCGGGCGCGGCCGAGGGCGAGCAGCAGCGGGTCGATGTCGACCGCGAGGATCTCGGCGTGCGGCAGCCGGGCCGCGACGCGCGCGGACAGCGAGCCGGGGCCGCTGCCGAGGTCGGCGACGAGCGGGCGCCCGCGGTGGCCGACGGTCTGCTCCAGCACGTCGGCGATGACGGTGAACCGCTCCTCGCGCTCCACCGCGTACCGCTCCTGCTGGCGCTCCCAGCGGTCCACCCAGGCGCCGGCCAGGGCGGCGTCCACTCGCATCCCGACTCCCGCGGTGTCCCGTGCGCGTTCGAGGCTTGACTTACCGACAATGTTTGTCATGTTCATCCAGATCTGCAACCGGTTCGGCGCGGGTTTTCTGGCGAAACGATATCCGTTTTCATCTGAAGGTTTCCACCGGGCCCCGTCCGGACCCGCCCGGACTGCGCGCCCGGTGCGGTCGGTACCAGGCTGGACCCCGAGCCCGGTGACGGCGGGCCACCGCCCGGTGCGATCCTCCGCCGCCGTCGAGTCGAGGAGGAGACATGGCCGACCAGCCTGAGGAGAAGCGCCGGATCGTGGTCGGGGTGGACGGCTCGGAGCCGTCCGAGCGGGCGCTGCGCTGGGCCGTGCGCCAGGCGGAGCTCACCGGCGGGGCGGTGGTGGCGGTGATCGCCTGGGAGTACCCGACCTACCACGGGGCGCGCGGCTGGTTCCCCCCGGGGATCACCGACGAGGCGGCGCTGGAGAGCCGGGCGCGGCAGGAGGTCGCCCGGGCCGTCCGGCAGGCCGTGGGCGAGGACCCGCCGGTCGAGGTGCGCACCGAGGCGCGCTACGGCTCCCCGGCGGGATCACTGGTCGAGGCGGCCCGGGGGGCGGACCTGCTGGTGGTCGGCAGCCGGGGCCTCGGGGGCTTCGCGGGGATGCTGCTGGGCTCGGTGGCCCAGCACTGCACCCGGCACGCCACCGTCCCGGTCGTGGTGGTCCGTGAGGAGGAGTGAGCGAGCGGGTGTCCGGGCCCGGCCCGGGCACCCGCCCTCAGTCGAACAGGACCGCCGAGGCCGAGGGGACGGCCAGCGAGCCCGCCCGGCGCGGGACGCCCGTCACGGCGTCCACGTCGAACCAGGTGACGTCGCCGGAGTGCTCGTTCGCCGCGTACAGGCGGGTGCCCGTGGGGCCGAGCACCAGGTCGCGCGGCCAGCGGCCCCCGCAGGGCACCGAGGTGACCACCCGGGCGCCCTCGCCCGTCCCGTCGAGGGCGAGCACCACGATGGTGTCGGTGCCGCGCTCCGCCGCCCACAGGAACCGGCCGTCGGGGGAGACCACCGGGGCCGACGGGGAGACCGGGCCTTCGACGCCGTCGGGGAACAGCGGGACCTCCTCGACCGGGTCGAGCGCCCCGGCCGCCGCGTCCCAGCGGCAGACCGTCACGACCGGGCGCAACTCGCCGAGCACGTACGCGTGCCGGCCGGAGGGGTGGAAGGCGAGGTGCCGCGGACCGGTGCCGGGCGGCAGCGCGGCCTCGGCGTGCGGGGCCAGCTCCCCGGTCGCCGGGTCCAGGGCGCAGACCCGTACCGAGTCGGTGCCGAGGTCGACGCTGAGCACCCAGCGCCCCGACGGGTCGGGGAGCACCTGGTGGGCGTGCGGGGCGAGTTGGCGGTCCGGGTGCGGCCCGCTGCCCCGGTGGCGCAGCACGTCGCTCGGGGGCCGCGGGGTGCCGTCGGCGGCGAGCGGCAGCACGCTGACGCTGCCGGAGCCGTAGTTGGCGGTCAGCAGGTGGCCCTGGTCGAGGCTCAGGTGGGTGGGGTGGTCCCCGTCCACCGGCACCGGGGCGCCGAGCGGGCGGGGGACGGGGCCGGCGATGTCGTAGGCGGTGACGGCGCCGGGCTCCGTCTCGGACACGGCGTACAGCACTGGCCCCTCCGCGGCCTGCCCGACGGCGAGGTAGGACGGGTCCACCGCGTCGACGGCACCGGTGGCGGTCAGCGCCCCGGTGTCCGGGTCCAGCGAGGCCAGGACGATCCCGCGCCCGCCCGTCGAGGTGAACGACCCGATGAAGGCCCGCTCCGCGCCCCTGTCCACCACCGCAACCTCCGCAGTCCGCCGTTGCGCTCGGACCCTAGCAGGTACCCGCGCGGTCCGGCCGGACCACACGGACGGCGGTCCGGTACCGCGGCCGCGCTCTTTCACTGGAAAGCACCGCTGCCCGGGCGGTCGGATCGCGGACCGGCCCGGTTCCCGGGAAGGTGGGAGCCGTCGGCCGCGCGGCCCGTCACCGGTCGCCGCGGGTGTCGGCGGGGGAGGGAACCGCATCGATCCGCACGCCCGTGGTGGTGGTGCGACGGCAGGAGGGAACGGCCGGTGAAGGCCTTCGTGATGAAGGAGATCGGGCAGGTGGGCTTCCTGGAGAAGCCCGTACCGAGGCCCGGTCCGAACGACGCCGTGGTGCGGACCACCAAGGCGCTCATCTGCACGTCCGACTCCCACACCGTCAAGGGCGGCATCGGCCCGCGGGAGAACCTGACCCTCGGGCACGAGGCGGTGGGCGTGGTGCACGAGGTGGGCGGCGAGGTGAGGGACTTCCGCCCCGGCGACCGGGTGCTGGTCGGCGCCATCACGCCCGACTGGGGCGACCGGGCCTCCCAGAACGGCCATCCCTCGCAGTCGGGCGGCCCGCTCGGCGGCTTCAAGTTCGCGAACCTCAAGGACGGGGTCTTCGCGGAGTACTTCCACGTGAACGACGCGGACGCCAACCTCGCGCTGATCCCCGACGCCATCTCCGACCAGGACGCGGTCTACTGCGCCGACATGCTCTCCACCGGCTTCATGGGCGCCGAGCACGGCGCCATCCCGATCGGCGGGACGGTCGCCGTCATCGCGCAGGGGCCGGTCGGCCTGATGGCGACGGTCGGCGCCAGGCTGCGCGGCGCCGGGCTGGTCATCGGGGTCGAGTCGGTGCCCAGCCGGCAGAAGCTCGCCCGGACGTACGGGGCGGACGAGATCGTGGACTTCACCGAGGAGGACGTCGTCGCGCGGATCCTGGAGTTGACCGACGGGCAGGGCGTGGACACCGCCATCGAGGCGCTCGGCGCGGACGCGACCTTCCAGACCGCGGTCAAGGTCACCAAGCCGGGTGGCACGGTCTCCAACACCGGCTACTTCGGCGAGGGCGAGTTCGTCCGCATCCCGCGCGTCGAGTGGGGCGTCGGCATGGCGGACAAGACCATCGCGACGGGGCTCTGCCCGGGCGGCCGGCTGCGGATGGAGCGGCTCCTGAGGGTGCTCGCCGGCGGCCGGGTGGACCCCTCGCACCTGACGACCCACGAGTTCCGCTTCGACGACATGGAACGGGCCTTCGAGGTGTCGGACAAGAAGCTGGAGGACGTCGTGAAGGTGATGATCACCTTCTAGCTCCGGCACCCCCCGACCGACCCACCGACACCGCGGAAGCGAGGCGGCATGCACGACCCCGACCCACCGTTCCGGCCGGTCCGCCGGCGCAAGGGCTACCCGCCGCTGGAGGACCTCGGCCTGATCGGGAACGGCACGACCGCCGCGCTGGTCGGCCTGGACGGCGCCATCCCGTGGATGTGCCTGCCCCGGTTCGACTCCGAACCGCTGTTCTGCGGCCTGCTGGACCACGCGCGCGGCGGGCACTTCACCCTCGCCCCCGAGGACCTGGCGGAGGCCAGGCAGCGCTACGAACCGGACACCGGCGTGCTGACCACCGAACTGCGGAGCCCCACCGGCCTGGTGCGCGTCACCGACGCGCTGGCCCTGCGCTCCGGCGCCGACCTCACCGACGACGCCCCGGCCGACCGGGCCGAACTCGTGCGCTCCGCCGTGGTGTTGGACGGGACCGTCCGGCTGCGCGCGGAGCTGGAGCCGCGCGGCGGCGCGCAGACCCGGGCCCTGTTCAGCGGGCTGGAGGTGCGCCCGAACCGGCGCCCGGACCTGCGGCTGCACCTGCGCTCCAACCGCCCGCTGACCGGCCTGCACAGCACCCACGAGCTGCGCCGGGGCGAGCGCCTGGACCTGGTGCTGTCCTGGGGCCGCTTCCACCGCCACCACCGCTTCGACACCGACGCGACCCTGCGGGGCACCATCGAGGCCTGGCGCCGCTGGATGGGCCACTTCGCGTACGACGGCCCCCAGGAGCCGCTGGTCCGGCGGGCCGCGATCACCCTGAAGCTCTGCGACGACTGGGCCAACGGCTCGCTGGTCGCGGCGCCCACCTCCTCGCTGCCCGCGCCGGTCGGCGGGGTCCGCAACTGGGACTACCGCTACAGCTGGATCCGCGACGCGGCGTTCGCCGTGTTCGCGCTGCGCCGGATCGGCTTCCGCGGCGAGGCCGACGCCTTCCTCGGCTGGGTCCTGGACGCCTTCGAGTCCGGCCGGCGGCCCCGGATCATGTACGACCTGCGGGGCGGCCCGGTGCCGGACGAGGTCGAGGACGGGGAGCTGGAGGGCTACCAGCGCTCCGCCCCGGTGCGCTGGGGCAACGGCGCGGCCGACCAGCGCCAGCACGACGTCTACGGCGAGATCCTGGACTGCGCCGACCAGTGGCTGCGCGCCGGCGGCGAGATCCAGCCCGCGCTGTGGGCCGGCCTGGCCGGACTGGCCGACACCGCCGGGCAGGCCTGGCGCCAGCCTGACCAGGGCATCTGGGAGGTGCGCAGCGAGGGCCGGGTGTTCACCTACTCGGCGGCCCTGTGCCAGGTCGCCCTGGACCGGGCCGCGCAGATCGGCGAGCGGCTCGGCCTGCCCGCCGGGACGGCCCGGTGGCGCGCCTCGGCCGACGAACTGCGCCGGCTCATCCTGGAGCGGTCCTGGGACGAGGACGCCAAGACCCTCAGCGCCCACCTGGACGGCGGCGGGGCGCTGGACGCGAGCCTGCTCGCGCTGCCGCTGCGCCAGGTGGTGCCGGCCGGCCACCCGCGGATGGTGGCCACCGCCGCGGCCGTCGCCGAGCGGCTGTCGGCGGGCGGCGGGCTGCTCCACCGCTACCTGCACGAGGAGTCACCGGACGGCCTGCCGGGCGACGAGGGCGCCTTCGTCCTGTGCAGCTTCTGGCTGGTCGACAACCTGGTCGGCCAGGGCCGGATCGAGGAGGCCGAGGAGCTGTACGCCTCGCTCTGCTCCCGGGCGAGCCCCCTCGGGCTGCTGTCCGAGCAGATCGACCCGTCCACAGGAGAGTTCATGGGCAACTTCCCGCAGGCGTTCAGCCACATCGGGATCATCGCCAGCGGCGTCAACCTCGGCCGGGCGAGGGCGGGTGGCCGGGGATGATCGACCGGCTCGCGATCCTCGGCGCGACGGGGGACCTCAGCGCCCGCTTCCTGCTGCCGGCGCTGGCCGCCCTGCGCGCGGCCGGACAGGTCGGCGACGCGCTCCGGGTGACCGGCGCGAGCCGGGAGGACTGGGACACCGGGCAGTACCGCACGTGGGCCGCGACCCGACTCGACCGGCACGGCGGCGACCTCCCGGCCGAGGCCAGGGAGGCGGTGCTGAACGCCGTGAGCTACCTGCGGGCCGACGTCACCGACCCGGCCGACGTCGCCGCGGTGGTCGCCGGCGAGGGGCCGGTGGCCGTCTACCTCGCCCTGCCGCCGGCGCTGTTCCCCGCCGTGATCACCGCCCTGCACGCGGCGGGCCTGCCGGCCGGCAGCCGGATCGTCCTGGAGAAGCCGTTCGGCGAGGACCTGGCCGGCGCGCGGGAGCTGAACCGGCTGCTCGCCGACCTGGTGCCGGAGCGCGCGGTGTTCCGGGTGGACCACTTCCTGGCCATGACGACCGTCCAGAACGTGCTCGGCAGCAGGCTGGCCAACCGGGTGCTGGAGCCGATCTGGAACAGCACCCACATCGCCGAGGTGGACATCGTCTGGGACGAGACGCTGGCGCTGGAGGGCCGGGCCGGGTACTACGACCAGGTCGGGGCGCTCAAGGACATGGTGCAGAACCACCTCCTGCAACTGCTCTGCCTGGTGGCCATGGAACCGCCGCTCACGCTCGGCGAACGGGACCTGCGCGACCGGAAGGTGGACGTGCTGCGCTCGGTACGGCCGCTGACCGAGCACGACGTGGTGCACCGCACCCGGCGGGCCCGCTACCGGCCCGGCCGGATCGGGGACCGCGAGGTTCCCGCCTACGCCGAGGAGGAGGGCGTCAGCCCGGAGCGCCGCACCGAGACCTTCGCCGAGGTGGAACTGGAGCTGGACAGCTGGCGGTGGGCCGGGACGCGGTTCCGGCTGCGCAGCGGCAAGGCGCTGGGGGAGGACCGCAAGGAGGTCGCGGTGCACTTCCGCCCGGTGCCCCACCTGCCGTTCGGCCACAGCGGGGAGGCCCACCCCAACGTGCTGCGGTTCGAGCTGGAGCCGGAGGGACTGACCCTGGACCTGACCGGCATCGGCGCCCACGCCCACGAGCTCGTCCCGGTGTCGCTGACCGCGCGGATGGACCCGCAGGAGCTGCCCGCCTACGGCCGGCTGCTGCTGGACGTCCTGACCGGGGATCCGGCGCTGTCCATCCGCGGCGACGAGGCCGAGGAGGCCTGGCGGGTGCTGGAGCCCGTGCTGTCCGCCTGGGAGCGGGACCTGGTGCCGCTGGAGGAGTACCCGGCCGGCTCGCCGGGGCCGCCCCCGCGGTGGTGGTAGGTGCCGCGATGACCCTCGGCTCCGAGCGCCGGGCCCCGTGCGTGGTGGTGATGGGGGTGGCAGGTACCGGCAAGTCCACGGTGGCCCGGCTGCTCGCTGAGCGGCTGGAGGTCCCCTTCGCGGAGGCGGACGACTTCCACCGGCCGGCCGACATCGCCCGGATGGCGGCCGGTGTCCCGCTGGACGACGCCCGGCGCCAGCCCTGGCTGCGGGCCGTCGGGCGGTGGCTCCGCGAGCGGGACGCGGCGGGCGGGGGCGGTGTGGTCACCTGCTCCGCGCTGAAGCGGCGCTACCGGGACACCCTGCGGGAAGCCAGTCCGGACGCCTTCTTCCTGCATCTGACGGGCAGCCGCGAACTGCTGGCGGACCGGATCGGCCGGCGCAGCGGGCACTTCATGCCGCAGTCGCTGCTCGGCTCGCAGCTCGCCGCGCTCGAACCGCTCGAACCGGACGAGCGGGGTGCCGCGCTGGACGTCGGCCCGGCCCCCGGCGTGCTCGTCGACGCGGCCCTGGAGCTGCTGTCGGCCCCGGGTGGTTTCACTCGCGGCCCATCCGACTGATTCCGTCGCGTTCCGTCACAGCTGTCACAGCCGTCCGGGAAATCACTCGGATATTTCCGCGAATAGTTGTTCGAGTGGATGGTGAGGTCTGAACCCCACATTTTCGGCCAAAGAATTCGCACTCGTCATCGGGCGTTCCGGGGCGCGGCTGGGAGGCAACCAGGGATTTTGTGGTTCCGATTCCCGGTGGAGTCGCTTTCCGTTCAATCGGAAGGGGTTGCGAGCGGCTGAGCCGCCATGAAGACTGTTGCGCGTTCGTCGTCCGGACGTTCGGGACGGCAAGGATTCCGCGACTCCCCGGTCGTGTCGGCGCGTTCCGCGCGACGGTTGCGGGGGCGGATCGCGAATAAGGGGGATGGACATGCCGGATACGGGCATTGCGCAGGTGGAGGCCGGAAGAGTGGCCGGTCGGCGGCGAGCGGATTTCTGTTCGAGCGTTCCGGCGGGGTAAGGGTATTCGGCCGTTCCCGGTGAACCGTGCGCCGTTCCCCGCTCCGCCGGTCACCGATCCGCCGGTCACCGGGTCGCGGGGAATTCGGGTCGCATTCGCACCGTCCGGGCCCGGACGCGCCGAGGCGGCTCGGAACGGCTCCGGAACGGCTCCGCGAGGGCGGGGATTCCCGTTCCCGGACCCGCCCGGCAGCCGTGGCCGACCGGTCCCGCGCCGATTCCGCCTCGTTCCGCGCGTCCCGGAGCGGGCGGCGCCGGCGGCCGGAAATTCCCCACCGTGCCGTGACGACCCGATCCGCGATTCCGCCCCGGGCGCCCGTGCGCCCGCACCCGAGAACCAGTCGACGGGAGCTACCGCCATGCCGTACGCCAGTCCGGCGCCCACCCGTGAGCGGGCGCCTGTCCTCCCGCGCCGCGAACTGCAGCACCGCCTCGACGTCCTCGCCCGCGCCCACCGGGTGCCCGGAGCCCAACTGGCGCTGGACACCGGTGCGGAGGCCGTCGTCCTGCACACCGGGGTGGCCGACACCGGCACCGGGGCGCCCTTCACCGGGGAGACCGCCGTCCCGGTCGGGTCGCTCACCAAGCCCTACACGGCCGCCCTGGTGATGCTGCTCGCCGACGACGGCGACCTCGACCTCGACGAACCGGCCGCCGAGCACCTATCGGAGCTCCGGCAACTGCCCGCAGTAACGATTCGTCACCTACTCGGCCACACCGGCGGCCTGCCCACCGGACCGGATTCCGACGCCGCCGCCCGCACCACCGTGACGCGCTACCTGTCCGCCGTGTGCACCGCCCGGGACGCGCTGTTCCCGCCCGGGACGGACTTCTCCTACTCCAACGCCGGCTACGTCGCCGCCGGGCGCCTGGTCGAGGCGGTGACCGGGATGCCCTGGCACGAGGCCGTGCGCGCCCTGCTGCTCGAACCCCTCGGCACCGGGCCGGTGTTCGTCGACACGGCCGCGCCCGGGCGGCCGGTCGCCGCCGGGCACGCCCTCAACGCGGCGACCGGCCGGGCCCGGGCCGTCCGGCAGAACCTGGCCCTGCTGGAGGCCCCGGCCGGCGCCCTGCTGGCGAGCGCCGCGGACCTCGCCGCGCTCGGCGCCGCCCTGGTCGGCCGGGCCGGAGCGCTGCCCCCGGACGTCGCCGAGCGGATGCGCCGCCCGCAGCCCGGCGCCCGGCCCGGAACGCTCGCGGACGGCTGGGGCGCCGGAGTCGCGCTCTACCGGCGAGACGGGCGGCTGTGGTGCGGCCACGACGGCAACGCCATGGGCACCTCCTGCCACCTGCGGGCCGACCCGGACAGCGGCGTGGTGGTCGCCTTCACCGGCAACGCCGGCGCCGCCACCGGCCTGTGGCGCGAACTCGCGGCCGATCTCGACGAGTTGGCCGGGATCCGGGTGCCCGCGTCGATCGCGCCGGTGGGCGCCGGCGGGCCCGTGCCGCTCGCCGGACCCGCGACCCTCGCCGAGTGCGCGGGCACCTACCGCAACGGCTCGATCCACTACCGGGTCGAGTCGACCGGCGACGGACCGCCGACCCTCGCGGTGGACGGCGACCTGCCCATCCCGCTGCGCTGCCACGCCGACCTCCGCTACGACCTGATCGCGCCGGACACCGGCCGCCCCGAGCCCGGCGGACGCTTCCACCGGGACCCGGCCACCGGACGGATCGACCGGGTGCAGGTCTCCGGACGCACCGCCCGCCGGACCGCCGCCGGCTGAGCCGGCCGGCCCGCCGCCGGAGAGCCACCACCGCACCACCGCCGTACAGCCGCCACCGCACCGTTCCCGGGCCCGAGGGCCGGCTACCGCCTGCCCCGGTGCCCGCGTCGTCGCCCCCCTCGGAAGGACCTTCCGCCATGGCCGACCGGCCTGCCCAGCCCGTGCGTCCGTCCGCTCCGCCGCAGGCCGGCGGCGCCTCCGCGACCCCGGGGGACGGCGTCCCCCGGACCCTCGCCGCGCTGTTCGCCGACCAGGCCGCGCGCACCCCGCACGCGCCCGCGCTGACCGACGGCCGGCGCAGCTGGAGCTACCGCGGCCTGGCGGAGCGCGTCGAGCGGCTGGCCCGCGAGCTGAGCCGGCGCGGCGCCGGACCGGAACGGACGGTGGCACTGGTGCTGCCGCGCTCCATGGAGCTGATCGCCGCCGAACTGGCCGTCGCCCGCGCGGGCGCCGCCTTCCTCCCCGTCGACCCGGCCTACCCCGCCGAGCGCCGGGCGCTGATGCTCGCCGACGCCGCCCCCGCGATCGTGCTGGACGACCCGGGCTGGGCCCGCAGGGTCCTGGAGACGCCCGCGACGGATGAGCCGGGTGGCCAGGACGCCCCGGCCACGGCCGCCGCCGACCACCCGGCGTACGTGATCTACACCTCCGGCTCCACCGGCACCCCCAAGGGCGTGGTCGTCACCCACCGGGGGATCGCCGGCTTCACCGCGGCCGCCGTCGGGAACTACGCGGTGGGCCCCGGGGACCGGGTGCTCCAGTTCTCCTCGCCCAGCTTCGACGCCTCCGTGCTGGAACTGTTCGTCTCCGTCCTCACCGGCGCCACCCTGGTGGTCCCCCCGGACGGCCCGTGGCTGGGCGAGGAGCTCGCCGCCGTCCTGGACGAGCACCGGATCACCCACGCCCTGATACCGCCCGCCGCCCTGGCCACCGTCCCCGCCGGCGCGGGCCGCCACCTGCGCACCCTGATCGTCGGTGCCGAGGCCTGCCCCGCCGAACTGGTCGACCGCTGGGCCCCCGGCCGACGCATGGTCAACTCCTACGGCCCGACCGAGGCCACCATCGTCGCCACCTGGACCGGCCCGCTCACCGCCGGCACCGGATCGCCCACCATCGGCGGCGCCCTGCCGCACGCCCGGGCGTACGTGCTCGACGAGGCCCTGCGGCCCCAGCCGCCCGGCACCGACGGCGAGCTCTACCTCGGCGGCGAGGGCGTCGCCCGCGGCTACCTGGCCCGCCCCGGCCTGACCGCCGCCCGCTTCGTCGCCGACCCCTTCGGCCCGCCCGGCGCCCGGCTCTACCGAACCGGCGACCGGGCCCGCCGGAACGCCGACGGGGAGCTGGAGTTCCTCGGCCGGCTCGACCGGCAGGTCAAGGTCCGCGGCTTCCGGATCGAGCCCGGCGAGATCGAGGCCGCGCTGCGCGCCCACCCCGCCGTCGACCAGGCCGTCGTGGTGGTCCGCGAGGACGAACCCGGCCACCCCCGGCTGGTCGGCTACGCCACCCCCGCCGACCCGGAGCGCGCCCCCGACCCGGCCGAACTGCGCGCCGCCCTGGCCGCCGCGCTGCCCGCCCACCTGGTGCCCGCCGCCGTCGTCGTGCTGGCCGCGTTCCCGCTCACCCCGCAGCTCAAGGTCGACCAGCGGGCGCTGCCCGCGCCCGCCCGCCAGGGCGGCACCGGACGGCTCGCCCCGCGCACCGAACGGGAACGCGCCCTGGCCGCCGTCTGGGCCGAGGTCCTCGGCCTCGACGCGGTCGGCGCCGAGGACGACTTCTTCGACCTCGGCGGCGACTCGATCCTCGCCGCCCGCACCCTGACCCGGATCGCCGAGCGGCTGGGCGTCCGGCTCACCCTGCGGGACGTCTTCACCGCCCGCACCGTCGCCGCCCTCGCCCCGCTGCTCGACCGGCCGGCCGCCGCCCCGGCCGGTCCGATCCCGCCCGCCCCGCGCGGCGAGCCGCTGCCGCTGTCCAGCGCCCAGCGCCGACTCTGGTTCCTGGACGACCTCACCCCCGGCGGCACCGGGAACAACACCGGCGTCGCCCTGCGGCTGCACGGCCCCCTCGACCGGGACGCCCTCGGCCGGGCCCTGCGACGGCTCACCGCCCGGCACGACTCGCTGCGCACCACCGTCGTCACCGTCGACGGGCAGCTGGTGCAGCACGTCGACGACCGGGCGGAGCTGCCGCTGCGCACCGAGGACCTCGCCGACCGGCCCGTCGGGGAGCGCGCCGAGGCCGCCGAACGGCTGCTGGCCGAGGAACTGGAGCGGCCGTACGACCTGACCCGGGGCCCGCTCGCCCGGGTGCTGCTGGTCCGGCTCGCCGCCGACGAGCACCTGCTGCTGCTGGCCCAGCACCACATCGTCACCGACGGCTGGTCGGTGGGCGTCCTCACCCGCGAACTGGCCGCCCTCTACCGGGCGGAGGCCACCGGCGAACCCGACGGCCTGCCCGCCCCCGCCCTCCAGTACCCCGACTTCGCGCACTGGGAGCAGCACCACCGCACCGACCACGCACCGGACCTCGCCTACTGGAAGCGCACCCTGGCGGACCTGCCGACCCTGCGGCTGCCCACCGACCGCCCCCGGCCCGAGCGGCGCACCGGCAACGGCGCGGCGCACCGCCACCACCTCCCGGCCGACCTGGTCGGCCGGCTGCGCCACCTCGCCGCCGGCCGCGGCACCACCGTGTTCACCCTGTTCGCCGGGGCGTGCGCGCTGCTGCTCTCCCGCCACACCGGCCAGCGGGACGTCGCCTTCGGCACCGTCACCAACGGACGGGACCGCCGCGAACTGGAGGAGGTGACCGGCTTCTTCGTCAACACCGTGGTGCTGCGCGGCGACGTGGACGAGCGGGCCACCGTCGACCGCTTCGTGGAGGGCATGCGCACCACCCTGCTGGACGCCTTCGCCCACGCCGGGGTGCCCTTCGACCGGGTCGTCGAGGAACTGGCCCCGCCGCGCGACCCCAGCCGGACCCCGCTGGTCCAGGTCGTGGTCGTCCAGCAGACCCCCGCCGCCCCGGCGCCCACCGGAGGCCTGCGCTTCACGGACCACCCGCTGCCCCGCCCCGCCGCCCGCTTCGACCTGGTGCTGGAGTTCACCCCGGAGCAGGCCGGCGGCTGCACGCTGACGGTGGAGTACAACACCGACCTGTTCGACCGGCGGACCGCGACCGCGCTGGCGCGCCACCTCCACCGCCTGCTGGCCGGGATGGCGGACGGGCCGCAGCGCACCCTCGCCGAACTGCCGATGATCCCGCAGGACGAGCAGCGCGCGCTGCTGGACTCCAGGAACGCGCCCGTACCGCCCGAAGGCGTCACCCGGCCGGGGTGGACCCGCGGTTACGTCCTCGACCGCGCGCTGCGCCCCCAACCCGACGGCGTCCCCGGCGAGCTGTACCTCGCCGGCGGCCTCCCGCAGCAGCCGGGGGAGAGCGCCGAGCACTTCGTCGCCGACCCGTACGGCGCGCCCGGGGAGCAGCTGTACCGCACCGGGGAACTGGTCCGGTGGACCGCCGACGGCGAACTGGAGCACCTCGGCCGGGTCGAGCAGTGGGCCAGGCCCCGCCACCAGGAGACCGACCCCGAGGAGGTCGCCGAGGCGCTGCGGCGCTGCCCGGGCGTGGCCGAGG
This sequence comes from Kitasatospora sp. NPDC114501, assembly GCF_055633695.1. Classification (NCBI taxonomy): domain Bacteria; kingdom Bacillati; phylum Actinomycetota; class Actinomycetes; order Kitasatosporales; family Streptomycetaceae; genus Kitasatospora; species Kitasatospora sp. NPDC114501. The sequence goes on from NZ_JBVKDS010000013.1 coordinate 208,875, forward strand.
CGGCCGCCGTCCTCACTGAGGGCACCCGGCGGCTGGTCGGGTACGCGGTGCCCGCCCCCGGCGGCCGGATCGAACCCGAGGCGGTGCGCCGCACCCTCGCCCTGACCCTGCCCGACCGCCTCGTCCCCGCGGTCGTGGTGCCGCTGCCCGCCCTGCCGCTCGGCCCCGACGGCACGCTCGACCGCGGCCGGCTGCCCGACCCCGGCCCGGCCGCGCCCGCCGTCCGCCACGTCGCCCCCCGCACCCCCGCCGAACGCGCGCTGGCCGGCATCTGGGCCGAGGTGCTGCGGCTGGAACGGGTCGGCGCCGACGACAACTTCTTCGACCTCGGCGGCGACTCCATCCTCGGCATCCAGGTGGTGGCCCGCTCCCGGCAGGCCGGGCTGGCGGTGACCTCCCGCGACCTCTACCGCCACCAGACGGTCGCCGCCCTGGCCCGCGCCGCGGAGGACGCCGAGGCCCCGGCCGCCCCCGCGCCGGTGGCCGCCACCGGGGAGGCCGTGCCGACCCCGATCCAGCGCTGGTGGCTCGGCCGCGCCGGCGACCGGGCCGGCCACTTCGGTCAGGCGCTCTCCCTGCTGCTGCCCGGCGACCTGGACCGGGCGGCCCTGGAGGAGGCCCTGAACGACCTGGTCGCCCACCACGACGCGCTGCGCTCGGCCTTCACCGCCCCGGACGGCGCCGGGGCCGTGCGCTGGCACATCCAGGAGCCGGCGCGCCGGATCACCCTGGCCCGGCACACCGGCCCGGACGAGGACACCCCGCACTTCGGCCCGTACGACCTGGGCGGCGGCGCACCGCTGCTGCGCGCCGTGCTGCACGAGCGCGCCGGGGGCCGGCCGCCGGTCCTGCACCTGGCCGTGCACCACCTGGTGGTCGACGGGGTCTCCTGGCGGGTGCTGCTGGAGGACCTCGACACCGCCTACCGCGCCCGCCGCGAGGGCCGGGACGGCGCACGGGCCCTGCCGGCGAAGTCCTCGCCGCTGCGGCAGTGGGCCGAGCGGCTGAGCGCCTTCGCGGCCGCGGGCGGCTTCGAGGAGGAGTGCGCGTACTGGGCGCGGGCGATCCCCTCGCAGAGCGGCGCCCTCGAAGCCTTCCCCGCCGAGCCCTTCCCCGCCGAGCTCGACGGCCCCGACACCTACGCCTCCGAACGCTCCGTCACCGTGCGGCTGAGCCCCGCCGACACCGCCGCCCTGCTGCGCACCCTGCCCGACACCTACCGCACCCAGGCCAACGACGTGCTGCTGAGCGCGCTCGGCCGGGCGCTGTGCGGGGCGAGCGGGCTGGAGCAGGTCGTGGTGGACGTCGAGGGTCACGGACGCGAGGAGCTGTTCGCCGAGCTGGACCTCGGCCGGACGGTCGGCTGGTTCACCACCCGTCACCCCGTCGCCCTGGCCGTCCCCGTCGGAGCCGACTGGGACACCGTCCTCAAGCAGGTCAAGGAGCAGCTGCGCGCCGTCCCCCGGCGCGGCCTCGGCTTCGAGGCGCTGCGCCACCTCGGCCGCCCCGGCACCGCGCCCGCGGCCTCGGACGCCCGGATCGGCTTCAACTACCTGGGCCGCATCGCCCTGCCGGACGACCCGGACGGGCTGTTCCGCGGCACCTTCCGGCCACTGGAACTGGACGCCGACCCGGCCGTCGAACGCCCCCACCCGCTGGAGGTGGTCGGCCGCCTCGACGGCGACGCGCTGGAGTTCACCTGGTTCCACTCCGCCGCCGTCCACCGCCGCGCGACCGTCGAGGCGCTGGCCCGGCGCTTCGCCGAGGAGCTGGCCGACCTCGCCCGCCACGCGGCCCGGCCCGGCTCGGCCGGGCGCACCCCGTCCGACTTCCCGCTGGCCCGGCTCGACCAGGCGGCGGTGGACCGGGTCACCGGCTCCGACCCGGGCGCGGTCGAGGACGTCCTGCCGCTCACCCCGACCCAGTCCGGCATGCTCTTCCACGGCCTCGCCGAGGAGGACAGCGGCGCCTACTTCCAGCAGCTGGACTTCGTCCTGGACGGGGTGCCCGACCCGGCGCGGCTCGCCGAGGCCTGGCAGTGGGTCACCGACCGCACCGCGGTGCTGCGCGCCCACGTCCGCTGGCAGGAGGTGCCCGAGCCGCTGCTGGTGGTGCACCGCCGGGTGGCCGTGCCGGTCACCCACCTGGACTGGCGAGAGCTGCCCGAACCGGAGCGCCGGGACCGGCTGGCCGAACTGCTGGACCGCGACCGGGCCCGCGGCCTCGACCTGGCGCGGGCCCCGCTCCAGCGGCTGCTGCTGATCCGCCTTCCGGAGGACCGGGTGCGGGTGCTCTGGTCCTTCCACCACCTGGTCCTGGACGGCTGGAGCCTGTTCCAGGTGCTCTCGGACGTCTTCGCGGCGCACGCCGCCCTGGCCCGCCCGGGAGCGGACGGCGAAGTCCCGTACGGCACCGTGCCGGAGCGCCGGCCCTACCGCGACTACCTGGCCTGGCTGGGCGAGCGCGACCACGCGGAGGCCGAACGGCACTGGCGCACCCGCCTCGCCGGGCTGGCCGAGGCGACGCCGCTGCCGTACGACCGCGAGCCGGTGCAGGACCACCGCGCGGAGTCCACCCGGGCCGTGCCGTTCACCCTGCCCGCCGCCGCGACCAGGGCGCTGGAGGACCTCGCACGCGGCTCCGGGCTGACCCTCAACACCCTGGTGCAGGGCGCCTGGGCGGTGCTGCTGGGCCGCCAGGCCGGACGGGCCGAGGTGGTCTTCGGCACCACCTCCTCCGGGCGGCCGCCCGAGCTGCCCGGCGTCGAGACGATGACCGGCCTGTTCATCACCACGCTGCCGACCCGCACCACGGTGCCCGCCGACGGCACCCTGCTCGACTGGCTCCGGGCCCTGCAACGGGAGCAGAGCGAGGACCGGCGGCACGGCTTCGTCCCGCTCACCCGGCTGCGGGCCGGCACCGCGCTGCCCGAGCGGACCGCCCTGTTCGACAGCCTGGTGGTCTTCGAGAACTACCCGGTCGACGAGGACGCGGCCGACGCCCACGGCCTGCGGCTGCGCGACCTGGACGGCATCGAGACCACCAACTACCCGCTCGCCCTGCTGGCCTACCCGGGCCCGGAGCTGTCCCTGCGGCTCTGCTACGACCCCCGGCTGTTCGACGGGTCCACGGTGCGGCGGCTGGCCGGGCAGCTCACCGCCGCGCTGACCGCCCTGCCCGAGGGCGCCCACCGGCCGCCCGCGCGGCTGCCGCTGCTGACCGGGGAGGAGCGCCGGCGCGTCCTGGTCGACTGGAACGCCACCGCCGCCGAGGAGCCCGCCGCCGACATCGCCGAACTGTTCGCCGCGCAGGTGCTCCGCACCCCAGGGGCGGTCGCCCTGGAGACCGCCGACGAGCGTCTGACGTACCGTGAACTCGACGCCCGCGCAGCCGCGTTGGCCGCACGGCTGGCCGCGCTCGGAGTCCGGGTGGAGCAGCCGGTCGGGGTGCTGACGGAGCGCTCCGTCGAGCTGGTCGTCGCCCAGCTGGCGCTGGTCCGCACCGGCGGGGTCCACGTGCCGCTGGACGGCCGGGCGCCGCGCGAGCGGCTGCACCGGATGCTGGCCGAGGCCGGCGCCGACCTGCTGCTCACCGACGCCCACCGGGCCGAGCAGGCCCTCGAACTGCTCCCCGCCGAGCGGGTGCTGCGGGTGGACCGGCCCGACGGCCTTCCGCCGGCGGCCGCTCCGGCGGCACCGGCGGCCCCGTCGGCCGTCCACCCCGACAACGTCCAGTACCTGATGTTCACCTCGGGCTCCACCGGCACCCCCAAGGGCGTCGCGGTGCGCCGCCGGGACGTCGCCGCGCTCGCCCTGGACCGCGCCTTCACCGGCCACGACCGGGTGCTGGTGCACTCCCCGCACGCCTTCGACGCCGCCACCTACGAACTGTGGGTGCCGCTGCTGCGCGGCGGCACCGCGGTCCTCGCCCCGCCGCAGGACCTGGACGCCGCCGCCGTCCGGCACGCCGTCACCGCGCAGGGCGTGCGCTGCCTGTGGCTGACCGCCGGCCTGTTCCGGCTGCTCGCCCAGGAGGACCCGGGCTGCCTGCGCGGCGCCCGCGAGGTGTGGACCGGCGGCGAGGCGGTGCCCGCCGCCGCCGTCCGCAAGGTGCTGGCGGCCTGCCCCGGCCTCACCGTGGTCGACGGCTACGGGCCGACCGAGACCACCACCTTCGCCACCCGCCGGGCCTTCCGGTCCGGCGACGAGCTGCCCGCCGTCCTGCCGATCGGCCGCCCGCTGGACAACACCCGGGTGTACGTCCTGGACGACGCGCTCCAGCCGCAACCACCGGGCATCACGGGGGAGTTGTACATCGCCGGGGCCGGCCTCGCGCGCGGCTACGCGGGCCGCCCCGGCGAGACCGCCGCCCGCTACCTCGCCGACCCCTTCGGCCCGCCCGGCGAACGGATGTACCGCACCGGCGACACCGTCCGGTGGAGCGAGGACGGCGAACTGCACTTCGTCGGCCGCGCGGACGACCAGATCAAGATCCGCGGCTTCCGGATCGAACCCGCCGAGATCGAGGCCCGGCTCACCGCCCACCCGGCCGTCGCCGAGGCCGTGGTCTCGCTGCACCAGGACGCCGGGCGCAAGCGCCTCGCCGCCCACCTGGTGCCGGCCGAGGGCGCCGAACCGCCCGGAGCCGCCGAACTGCGCGCCCACCTGGCCGCCGACCTGCCCGACTACATGCTGCCCGCGGCCTTCGTCACGCTGCCCGAACTCCCGCTCACCGCCAACGGCAAGGTGGACCGCCGACGCCTGCCCGCCCCCGACTGGTCGGCGGGCGGCGACCGCCCCCACCGCGCCCCCGGCACCGCGCGCGAGCGGCTGCTCGCCGCGATCTGGGCGGACCTGCTCGGGGTCGAACGGGTCGGCCTGGACGACGACTTCTTCCTGCTCGGCGGCGACTCCATCCTGAGCATCCAGGTCGTCTCCCGGGCCCGCGCCGCCGGCCTCGCGCTCTCCCCGCGCGACCTGTTCCGGCACCCCACCGTCGCCGCCCTGGCCGCGGCCGCCGGCAGCGCCGTCACCGTCGCCGGGACCGAACCGGTCAGCGGCGAGGTCGGCCTGACGCCGATCCAGCACTGGTTCCTCGACCCGAACCCGCCGTCCGCCGGGCACTTCGACCAGTCCCTGGTGGTCGAGGCCCCCGGCGGGGTCGACCCGCGGGCCCTGCGCCGCGCGCTGGCCGCCCTGTGGGCCCACCACGACGCGCTGCGCTCCTGCTTCACCCGCTCCCCGGACGGGACCTGGCGCCAGCACTGCGCCCCCGCCGACGAGGCGGCCCCCGACCTGCTGGAGGTCCACGACCACGGCACGGAGGAGGAGGTGACGGCGGCCGCCCACGCCTCCTTCCGGCTGGACGGCGGCCCGCTGCTCACCGCCCGGCTCTTCACCGCGGCCGCCGGCGGCCCCGACCGGCTGCTGCTGGCCGTCCACCACCTGGTGGTCGACGGCGTCTCCTGGCGGGTGCTGCTGGAGGACCTGGAGACCGCCTACCGGCAGGCCGTCGAGGGCCGCCCGCTGCGGCTGCCCGCCCGCACCAGCTCCGTACGGGAGTGGACCCGCAGGCTGGCCGAGCACACCGCGGCCGGCGGCTTCGCCGGGCAGCGCGACCACTGGGCCGCCGCCGCCCGGGCCTGCGCCCGGCCGCTGCCGGTGGACGGCGACGGCGGCAACACCGCCGCGGACCTGCGCGAGGTGACCGTCCGGCTGGACCGCGAACGCACCGACGCCCTGCTGCGCGAGGTCCCCGGGGTCTACCGCACCCGGATCGACGACGTGCTGCTCACGGCGCTCGGCCGGGTGCTCGCCGAGTGGACCGGCCACACCACCGTCGCCGTCGGCCTGGAGGGCCACGGCCGGGAGGACCGGCTGTTCGACGGCCTCGACCTGTCCCGTACGGTCGGCTGGTTCACCTCGCTGTTCCCCGTCGCCCTCGACGTCCCGGCCGGGGACTGGGGCACCACCCTGAAGGCCGTCAAGGAGCAGCTGCGGGCGGTGCCCGACCGCGGCCTCGGCTACGGTGCGCTGCGCCACCTCGCCCGCGACGAGGCGCTCGCCGACGCGCCCGCCCCCGGCATCAGCTTCAACTACCTGGGCCGCTTCGACTGGTCCGCCGACGGCGCCGCCCTGGTCCGCGCCGTCCCCGGCGGCCTCGGCGGTGCGCAGGCCCCCGGCGCCGAGCGCCCCCACCTGCTGGACGTGGTCGCCCGGGTCGAGGACGGCCGGCTGGAGATCGGCTGGTACTACAGCGCGGGCCGGCACCGTCCGGGCACCGTCGAGGGCCTGGCGCGGGCCATGCTGCGCGCGCTGGAGGAGATCGTCGCCCACTGCGCCGAGCCCGGCGCCGGCGGCCGCACCCCCTCCGACTTCCCGCTCGCCCGCCTCGACCAGGCGGCGGTGGACCGGATCGCCGGGGACGGCCGGTCGGTCGCCGACGTCCACCCGCTGACGCCGATGCAGGCCGGGATGCTCTTCCACAGCCTGCTCGACCCGGACGGCGACACCTATGTCAACCAGGTCCAGCTGGTGCTGACCGGCGTCACCGACCCGCACGCGCTGGCCGAGGCCTGGCAGCAGACCGCCGACGCCAACGCGATCCTGCGCACCCGGCTCAGCTGGCAGGACGGCGCCGAACCGCTCCAGGTCGTCCAGCACCGGGCCGCCGTCCCGGTGACCCACCACGACTGGACCGGCCGCCCCGCCGAGCAGGTCGAGCGGGACACCGCCCGGCTGCTCGCCGAGGACCGGGCCGCCGGGATCGACCTCGGCGCCGCGCCGCTGCTGCGGCTGACCCTGATCCGGCTGACGCCGACCCGGGTGCGGGTGGTGTGGACCTTCCACCACGTGCTGCTCGACGGCTGGAGCGCCGCCCAGGTCTTCGACGAGGTCTGCGAGCGCTACGCCGCGCTGACCGCCGGACGCCGCTCCGCCCAGGTCGAGCGCGCGCCCTACGCCGACTACCTGCGCTGGCTGGCCGGCCAGGACCGGGCGGGCGCCGAACGGTACTGGCGGGACACCCTGGCCGGCTTCCCCGCCCCCACCGAACTGCCCAGGGACCGCCGCCCGGCCGGCGCCCACCGCGCCTCCTCCTCGGCCTCGGTACGGGTCGCCCTCGGCCCCGAGCTGTCCGAGCGGCTGCGCGCCACCGCCCGGCAGGCCGGACTGACCGTCAACACCGTGCTCCAGGGCGCCTGGGCGCTGCTGCTCTCCCGCTACGGCGGCGGGGACGACGTGGTGTTCGGCACCATCGTCTCCGGCCGGCCCGCCGAACTCCCCGGTGTCACCTCGATGGTGGGCCTGTTCATCAACGCCCTGCCGACCCGGGTGCGGATCGACGCCCGGCGCCCGCTGCTGGAGTGGCTGAGGGAGGTGCAGGACCACCAGTCCGAGGCCCGGCGGCACGACGCCGTCTCGCTGGCCCAGCTCCCGGGCTGGAGCGAACTGCCCGGCGGCACCGCCCTGTTCGACAGCATCGTGGTCTTCGAGAACTACCCCTTCGACGCCCAGGCGCTGACCCGGCACGGCCTGGACGTGGAGACCGAGCACGTGCTGGAACCGACCAGCTACCCGCTCAGCGTGGTGGTGGCGCCCGGCGAGTCCATCGAGGTCGCCCTGGACCACGACCCGGCCGCCTTCGACACCACCACCGTCGAAGGGCTCGGGGCGAGTCTGCGCACCCTGCTCGCCGGGATGGCGGCCGGCCTCGACCGGCCGACCGGCGAACCGCCGCTGCTGGACCTGGCCGAGGGGCGCGCACTGGTGGCGCGCCTCGGCGGGACGGTGCGCGAGGCGCCCCGGGACACCCTGCCCGCGGCCTTCGCCCGGCAGGCCGCCCGCACCCCCGACGCCCCGGCGGTCCGCTCCGGCGCCGAACAGCTGACCTACCGGGAGCTGGACGAGCGCTCCGACCGGCTGGCCCGGCTGCTGATCGAGGCCGGGGCCGGCCCCGAGCGGTTCGTCGCCCTCGCGCTGCCCCGCACCGTCGAACTGGCCGTGGCACTGCTCGCCGTGCTCAAGAGCGGCGCCGGCTACCTGCCGGTCGACCCCGGGTACCCGGCCGAGCGGATCGCCTACCTCTTCGAGGACGTCCGGCCCGACGCCGTGGTCACCCGCGCGGCGACCGCGGAGCGGCTGCCCGACGGCCCGTCCACCCGGATCGTGCTGGACGACCCGGCGTGCCGGGAACGGCTGGCCGCCGCCCGCGCGGGCGCCGTACACGACCGGGAGCGGCACGGCGCCCTGCGGCCCGAGCACCCCGCGTACGTCATCCACACCTCGGGCTCCACCGGCCGGCCCAAGGGCGTGGTGGTCACCCACGCCTCGGTGCTCGCCCTGACCGACTGGGCCGCCGCCGAGTTCACCGGCCGGGGCCTGGAGCACGTGGTCGCCGCCACCTCGCTCAACTTCGACGTCTCGGTGTTCGAGATCTTCGCACCGCTGCTGTCCGGCGGATGCGTGGAACTCCTCCGCGACCTGCTCGCCCTGGCCGAACGCCCCGCCGACGCGGGGCCGGAGCCCGGCCCCTGGCGGGCCGGCCTGCTCAGCGCGGTGCCCTCGGCGCTCGACGGACTGCTCGCCGACGGTGCCGTCCGGCTCGACGCGGACACCGTGGTCCTGGCCGGCGAAGGACTGCCCGCCCGCACCGTGCGCCGGGTGCGCGAGGCCGTCCCCGGCTGCCGGGTGCTGAACGTCTACGGCCCCACCGAGGCCACGGTGTACGCCACCGCCCACCTCTGCGACCCCGCCGATCCGGACCGCGACCCGCCGATCGGCCGGCCGGTCGGCGGCGCCCGGGCCTACGTCCTGGACGAGCGGCTGCGCCCGGTGCCCGTCGGCGCGCCCGGCGAGCTGTACCTGGCCGGCACCGGTGTGGCGCGCGGCTACCTGCGCCGCCCCGGGCTGACCGCCGGGCGCTTCCTGCCCGACCCGTACGGCCCGCCCGGCAGCCGGATGTACCGCACCGGCGACCGGGTGCGCTGGAGCACCGACGGCGGGCTCGACTACCTCGGCCGCGCCGACGACCAGGTCAAGGTGCGCGGCTTCCGGATCGAACTCGGCGAGGTCGAGGCGGCGCTCGCCCGCCACCCCCGGGTGTCGGCGGCGGCCGCCCGGGTGGTCGACCAGGACGGCCACAAGCGGCTGGTGGGCTACGCGGTGCCCCGCGACGGCGCCCTGCCCGACCCGGCCGAGTGGCGCGCCTTCCTCGGCCGTACCCTGCCCGACCACCTGGTGCCCGCCCTGGTGGTGCCGCTGGAGCGGCTGCCGCTCGGCGCCACCGGCAAGCTGGACCGGCGCGCCCTGCCCGTCCCCGTCCCCGCCGCCGGGAGCACGGGCGGCGAGCGGCCGCCGAGCACCGACACCGAGCGCGCCCTCGCCGGGATCTGGCGTGAGGTGCTCGGCGTGCCCGACGTGCACGCGGACGACAACTACTTCGCCCTCGGCGGGGACTCGATCCTCGGCATCCGGATCGTCTCCGCCGCCCGCCGGGCCGGCCTCGCGCTGACCCCCCGGCACCTGTTCGCCCACCAGACGCTGGCCGAACTCGCCCGCGCCGCCGAGCGGGCGCCGCTCCCCGGCGCGGACGCCGAACAGGGCGCCGTCACCGGCGAGGCCCCGCTCACCCCCGTCCAGCACTGGCTGCTGGACACCCTCGACGGCGACCCGGCCCGGCTCACCCAGTCCGTCTCCTTCACCCTCGCCCCCGACACCGACGAGGGCACCCTGCGGGCCGCCCTGGCCGCCGTCCTGGACCACCACGACGCGCTGCGGCTGCGCTACGAACCGCTCGCCGACGGCCGGTGGCGCCAGTACGGCAGCGAACCCGGCCAGGCTCCCGAACTGCGCGTCCACGAGGCGGCCGAGGGCGAGGAGCGCGCGGCCGTCCTGCACGAGCTGGCCGAGCGGCTCGCCGAGGGCTTCGACCTGGCCGCCGGACCGCTGCTGCGGGCCGCGCTCTGCCGCTTCGCCGGCGACCCCAGCCCGGTGCTGCTGCTGGCCGCCCACCACCTGGTGGTGGACGCGGTGTCCTGGCGGATCCTGCTGGAGGACCTGGAGCGCGCCCACCGCGCGCTGGCCGCCGGCGAACGCCCCGACCTCGGCGCCAAGAGCACCTCCTTCCGGGCGTGGGCCGAACGGCTCGCCGCGCACACCGCGGCCGGCGGCTTCGACGCCGAACTCCCGTACTGGCAGGGTCTGGTGGACGACGACCTGCCGGTGGACCTGGACGGTGCCAACACCGCCGACACCGAGGAGTCGCTGACCGTCGCGCTGGGCGCCGAGGACACCCGCCGCCTGCTCCAGGACGTCCCGGACGCCTACCGCACCCGGGTCAACGACGTCCTGCTCTGCGCCCTCGGCCGGGTGCTGACCCGCTGGACCGGCCGGCCCCGGGTACTGGTCGCCCTGGAGGGCCACGGCCGCGAGGACCTCTTCGACGGCCTCGACCTGTCCCGCACGGTCGGCTGGTTCACCGCCATGTACCCCGTCGCCCTGGAAGTGCCCCGGGCGGCGGGCACCGGCACCGCCCTGAAGGCCGTCAAGGAGGCGCTGCGCGCCGTCCCGGGCGGCGGCCTCGGCCACGGCGCCCTGCGCCACCTCCGGCAGGCCCCGGGGCTGGACCTGCCGCGGATCGGCTTCAACTACCTGGGCCGACAGGACCGCAGCGCCGCCCCCGGCAGCCTGCTGCTCGCCCCGGCCGGCCCGCTCACCGGCGGGATGGACCGCACCGCCTGCCGCCCCCACCTGCTGGACGTGCTCGGGCAGGTCGCCGACGGCCGGCTCTCCTTCACCTGGTCCTACTCCCGCGCGGTGCACCACCGCCGGACGGTTGCCCGGCTCGCCGCCGAACTCCGGGACGAACTGCGGGAGATCGTCCGCCACTGCGCCGAACCCGGCGCCGGCGGGCGCACCCCCTCCGACTTCCCGCTGGCCGGCCTGGACCAGGCCGCCGTCGACCGGCTGGCCGGCACCGGCCGGGAGGTGACGGAGATCCAGCCGCTCACCCCCACCCAGACCGGCATGGTGGTACACGGCCTGGACGAGGCCGAACACGGCCTGTACGTCGAGCAGATCACCTTCGTCCTGGACGGCGCCCGCGACCCGGGCCTTCTGGCCGCCGCCTGGCAGCACGTCGTCGACCGCACCCCGGTGCTGCGCACCTCGGTGGTGCTGCGCGACGTCCCGGTGCCGCTCCAGGTGGTCCACCGCCACGCGGTGCTCCCGGTCACCGAGCACGACTGGAGCGGCCTGACCGAGGCCCGGCGCGAAGCCCGGCTGGAGGAGCTGCTCGCCGACCGGCGGGCCCACCCGCCGGCCCTGGACCGCGCCCCGCTGCTTCGGCTCGACCTGATCCGGCTCGGCCCGGACGCGGTCCGCGTCGTCTGGGCCTTCCACCACGTGCTGCTGGACGGCTGGAGCGTCTTCCACGTCCTCGCAGACGTGCTCGCCGCCCACGCCGCGCTCGCCCGGGGCGAACGGCCGGCCCTGCCCGAGCGCCGGCCCTTCGCGGACTACGTCGGCTGGCTCGCCGCCCGCGACCCCGGCGCCGCCGTCGAGCACTGGCGCGGCGTGCTGGCCGACCTCACCGCCCCCACCGCGCTGCCGTACGACCGCCGGCCCGCCCCCGGCGACACCGCCCGCTCCGAGGAGTGGCTCTCGCACCGGCTGGACGAGGCCGAGACCGAACGGCTCCAGGCGTTCGCCCGCCGCCACCGCCTCACCCTCAACACCGTGGTGCAGGGCGCCTGGGCGCTGCTGCTGTCGCGCTGGAGCGGCGAACGGCGGGTCTGCTTCGGCACCACCGTCTCCGGTCGGCCCGCCGACCTGGCCGGCTCCGACGGCATCGTCGGCCTGTTCATCACCACCCTGCCCGCCCGGGTCACCGTCGACGGCGCCCGGCCCTGCGCCGACTGGCTGCGCACCCTCCAGGAGGAGCAGGCCGAGGACCGCCGGTTCGACCACCTGCCGCTGGCACGGATGCACGGGCTGAGCCGGGTCCCGCCGGGCACCGAGCTGTTCGACAGCCTGGTGGTCTTCGAGAACTACCCGGTCGGCGACGCCACGGCCGGCGCGCACGGCCTGCTGGTGCGCGAACTGGACGCCCGGGAGGCCACCAACTACCCGCTCACTGTGGTCGTCTCGCCCGGCGAGCGGCTCGCCGTGGAACTCGGCCACGACCCCCGGCACCTCGACCGGGAGACCGCCGGGCGCCTCGCCGACCAACTGCTGCACACCCTGTCCGCGCTGGCCGCCTCGGACGGCACCACCCGGCTGGACGACCTCGACCCGCTGCCGCCCGGCGAACGGGAGCGGCTGCTGCGCGGCCCCGCCCGCCCGGCGCTCGCCCCGGTGCCCCCGGCGACCCTGCCCGCCCTGGTCGAGGCCGCCGTGGACCGGTGGCCCCAGGCCGTCGCCCTCAGCGCCGCCGACCGGCGGCTGACCTTCGCCGAGGCCGAGGCGCACGCCAACCGGCTGGCCCACCGGCTGATCGCGCGCGGCGCCCGCCCCGGGGAGACCGTCGCCCTGCTGCTGCCCCGCTCGGCCGACACGGTGCTCGCCGAACTGGCGGTGGCCAAGACCGGCGCCGCGTTCCTGCCCGTCGACCCGCACCACCCCGAGGAGCGGATCGAGGCGATGCTGCGCGACGCGGCGCCCGCGCTGACCCTGGACGCCAAGGAGGTCGCCGAACTCCTGGCCGCCGACCCGGCCGGCGCCCCCGGCCACCGCCCCACCGACACCGACCGGGGCCGCCCGCTCGACCCGGACGACCCGGCCTACGTCATCTTCACCTCCGGCTCCACCGGCACCCCCAAGGGCGTCGTGGTCACCCACCGAGGGCTCGCGGCCTTCGCCGCCGCCGAGGCCGAGCACTACCAGCTCGCCCCCGGGGACCGGGTGCTGACCTTCGCCAGCCCCGGCTTCGACGCCTCGGTGCTGGAACTGTGCCTGGCCCTGCCGCACGGCGCCCGGCTGGTGGTGCCCGAGCCCGGCCCGCTGCTCGGCGCCCCGCTGGCCGGGCTGCTCCGGGCGGAGCGGATCACCCACACCCTGCTGCCGCCCGCCGCCCTCGCCACCCTGCCCGCCGACACCCCCGGCAGCCTGCCCGCGCTGAAGACCCTGATCGTCGGCGCGGAGGCCTGCGGCCCCGACCTGGTCGCCCGCTGGGCCCCGCACCACCGCATGGTCAACTCCTACGGCCCCACCGAGGCCACCGTGGTCGCCACCTGGTCCGCGCCGCTGACCGCGGACGGCGCCGCCCCGCCGATCGGCCGCCCGCTGCCCGGCACCGGCGCGTACGTCCTGGACGCCCGGCTGCGGCCGGTGCCCGACGGCGTCCCCGGCGACCTGTGGCTGAGCGGACCGGCCCTGGCCCGCGGCTACCTCGGCCGCCCGGGCCTGACCGCCGCCCGCTTCACCGCCGACCCGTACGGGCCGCCCGGCACCCGGATGTACCGCACCGGGGACCTGGTGCGCCGCGACCGCCACGGCGAACTGCACTACCTGGGCCGCACCGACCACCAGCTGAAGCTGCGCGGCCACCGGATCGAGGCGGGCGAGGTGGAGGCCGTCCTGACGCGCCACCCGGCCGTGCTGGACGCCGTGGTGAGCGTCCGGGAGGACGAACCCGGGCTGCCCCGGCTGGTCGCCCACCTGCTCGCCGCCCCCGGCACCGAACCGCCGACCGGCGCCGAACTGCGCGCCCTGGCCGCCCGCTCGCTGCCCGGCCACATGGTCCCCGCCGCCTTCGCGGTGCTGGAGCGCTTCCCGCTCACCGCCAGCGGCAAGACCGACCGCGCGGCGCTGCCCGCTCCCGGCCCGGGCGAGGCCGAACCGGCCGGACGGGTCGAACCCCGCACCCCCACCGAGGAGGCGGTGGCGGAGATCTGGGCCGAAACCCTGCACACCGCCGTCGGCGCCACCGACGACTTCTTCCAGCTGGGCGGCGACTCCGTGCGCGCCCTGCTGATCGCCTCCCGGGCCAACGATGCCTTCGGCGTCACGCTCACCCCCCGCGACGTGCTGGTCTCCCGCACCGTGGCCGCCCTGGCGGACCTGGTGGAGGACCTGGTGCTGAGCGAGCTCGAAGCCGCCGCGCCGGGTGGCCCCGACGAAGCCGCCGCCTCCGGCAGCCCCGACGATGACGAACGCTGAGGAGCCGACCATGACGCCTTCGACGCCCTCGACGCCGCCGACGCCCTCGACGCCCTCGAAGCGGGACCGCGCCGCCGCGCTGCCCGCCGACCTGCGCGAGGCCCTGCGGCAACGGCTGGCCGGCCGGGCCGGCGGCGCCCGGGCCGCTGCCGAGCGGACCATCCCGCGCGCCGACCGCGGCCGTCCGCTGCCGCCCTCCTTCGTCCAGCAGCGGCTCTGGTTCCTGGACCGGCTGCGCCCCGGCGACCCGCGCTACAACAGCGCCGTCGCCCTGCGCTTCACCGGGCCGCTGGACCGTACGGCGCTCGCCGCGGCGCTGACCGCCGTGGTCGCGCGCCACGAGGCGCTGCGCACCGTGTTCGCGGAGCACGACGGCCGGCCGGTGCAGACCGTCGAGCCGGCCGGGCCGGTGGAGCTGCCGGTCCTGACCCCGGCCGCCGGGGAGAGCCTGGACGACGTCCTGCTCCGGGAGTACTCCCGGCCCTTCGACCTCGCCCGGGGGCCGCTGCTGCGCGCCCTGCTGGTCGCCGAGGCGGAGCACTCCCACGTGCTCCAGCTGACCGCCCACCACATCGTCACCGACGGCTGGTCGATGGGCGTCGTCCTGGACGAACTGTGCACCGCCTACGACGCCCTGGCCCGCGGCGACGAGCCGCGGCTGCCCGAAGTCGCCGCCCAGTACCCGGACTTCGCGCTCTGGCAGCGCGAACAGCTCTCCGGCGACCGGCTGGAGCGGCAGCTCGCCCACTGGCGGGAGAAGCTGGCCGGCGCGGTGCCGCCCGAACTGCCGCTGGACCACCCCCGGCGCGGCGAGGAGGCCGGCCCCGGCGGCCTGCACACCTTCACCGTCCCCGCGCCGCTCACCGCCCGGCTGCGCGAGCTCGCGGCCGAACGGCAGGGCACCCTCAACACGGCGCTGGTGGCCGGCACCCAGGCCCTGCTGGCCCGCTGGTCCGGCCGGCCGGACGTCACCGTCGGCACGCTGATGGCCGGGCGCTCCCGCACCGAGCTGGAACGGGCCGTGGGCTGCTTCGTCAACACGGTGGTGCTGCGCACCCGGGTGGAGTCCGGCGGCTCCTTCCGCGACCTGCTCGCGGCCGCCACCGAGACCGGCAACGACGCCCTCGCGCACGGCGACACGCCCTTCGAACAGCTCGTCGAGGCGGTCGGCGCGCCCCGCGAGGCCGGCCGCAACCCGCTGTTCGACGTACTGGTGCTGCTGCACCCCGCCCCGCCCGCGGCCGGCGACCCGCACGGCCTCGCCACCGCCCCGGTCACCGTGCCCCGGCAGGCCGCCACCTTCGACCTCAGCGTGGAGTTCGTCCCCGACGGCGAGGCGCTCACCGGCGTCCTGGAGTACCGCGCCGACCTCTTCGACGCACCCACCGCCCGCCGGATGGCCGACCAGCTGCTGCGGCTGCTGGAGGGCGCCGCCGCCGAACCGGACCGTCCGCTCGGCACCCTGCCGCTGCTTTCCGCGCGGGAGACCGCGCAGGTCACCGAGGAGTGGAACGGCACCGAGCTGCCCGTCGAAGCCGTCAGCCACCCCGAACTGTTCCGCCGCAGGGCCGCCCTGACGCCGCACGCCCCGGCCCTGGTCGCCGGGGACGAGCGGCTCGACTACGCCACCCTCGACGCCCGCGCCGAGCGGCTCGCCCGCCACCTCGCCGCCCGCGGCGCCGGCCCCGAGCGGCTGGTCGCGCTGCGGCTGCCGCGCACCGCCGACCTGGTGGTGGCCGTCCTCGCGGTCTGGAAGGCCGGCGCCGGCTACCTGCCGCTGGACCCGGCGCTGCCCGAGGAGCGCGTCCGGCTCCTGCTGGAGGACGCCCGCCCGGCCCTGCTGCTGGACGAGGAGACGCTGAACGCCCTGCGGGACAGCGACCCGCAGGACAGCGACCCGGAGGGCACCGGCCCGCAGGACGCCGGCCCGCTCGCCCCGCCGGACCTGTCGGCCACCGCGTACGTGCTCTACACCTCCGGCTCCACCGGCCGCCCCAAGGGCGTCACCGTCCCGCACCGCGCCCTGGCCCACCTGCTCGCCGCCCACCGGGCCGGCTTCGTCGCCGACGCCGGCGGCGGGCCGCTGAACGTCGCGCTGACCGCCTCCTTCTCCTTCGACACCTCGCTGGAGGGCCTGCTGCTGCTGGCCGACGGCCACCCGCTGCACCTGGTCGACGAGACCACCCGGATGGACCCGGCCGCCCTGGTCGAGTACGTCGTGCGCCACCGGATCGACTTCCTCGACCTCACCCCCTCCTACCTGCGCCAACTGCTGCCCGCCGGGCTGCTCGACGACCCCCGCCACCGCCCCCGGGTGCTGATGCTCGGAGGCGAGGCGGTCACCCCCCGGCTCTGGCGCGAACTCGCCGCCCGCCCCGAGGTGGCCGCCTACAACTACTACGGCCCCACCGAGTGCACCGTCGACGCGCTCGCCTGCCGGATCGACGGCGGCGACCGGCCGCTGGTGGGCCGTCCGCTGCCCAACGTCCGCGCCTACGTCCTGGACGGGCGGCTCCAGCCGGTGCCGCCCGGGGTGAGCGGCGAACTCCACCTGGCCGGCGAGCAGGTCGCCCGCGGCTACGCCGGCCGCCCGGGCCTGACCGCCGCCCGCTTCACCGCCGACCCGTACGGCCCGCCCGGCAGCCGGATGTACCGCACCGGCGACCTGGCCCGCTGGACCGCCGACGGGCGCCTGGAGTACCTCGGGCGCGCCGACGACCAGGTCAAGGTGCGCGGCCACCGGATCGAACCCGGCGAGGTCGAGGCCGCCCTGCTCGACCTGCCGGAGGTCGCCGGAGCCGCCGTCCGCGCCGTACCCGACGCCCGGGGACACCACCGGCTGGCCGCCTACCTGGTGTTCGCCGACGGCGCCGCCCGTCCCACCGCCGAGCTGCGCGCGGCCCTGCGCCGGGTGCTGCCCGACCACCTGGTGCCGTCCTCCTTCACCGTGCTGGACGCGCTGCCGCTCACCAGCAGCGGCAAGCTGGACCGCCGCGCCCTGCCCGACCCCGAAGTCGACGGCCGGGCGGGGGAGTTCATTGCTCCGCGGACCCATGAGGAGGAGGTCCTCGCCGCCATCTGGGCCGAGGTGCTGGGCGTGCCGGGAGTGGGTGTCACCGACAACTTCTTCGAACTCGGCGGAGACTCGATCCTGAGCATCCAGGCCGTCTCCCGGGCCCGCGCCGCGGGCCTGCGGATCGGCTCCCAGGACGTCTTCCGCCACCAGACCGTCGCCGACCTCGCCGCCGCGGCCCGCACCGCAGGGTCGCCGGCCGCCGTCGAGCGCCGCCGCGAGGAGGGCCCCGCCCCGCTCACCCCCGTCCAGGAGTGGTTCCTCGCCGCCCACGGGCCGCTGCGCCACTTCACCATGTCGATGCTGCTCGACCTGCCGCACGACCTGGACGAAGCCGCCCTGGAACGGGCGCTGACCGCCGTGGTGGCAGCCCACCCGGCGCTGCGCACCCGCTTCACCCGCACCGTCGACGGGTGGCGCCAGGAGCCGGTCGCGGACGCCGGAGGGCTGCCGGCCGTCCTCGAACCGGGCGCGGACCGGACCGAGGCCGCCGAGGCCGCCCGCGCCGCACTGGACCCGGCCACCGGCACCCTGCTGCGCGCCGTCCTGTTCCGGCCCGCCGACGACGACCGTCCCCAGCTCCTCCTGACCGCCCACCACCTCGCCGTGGACAGCGTCTCCTGGCGGGTGCTGCTCGCCGACCTGGAACAGGCCTACCGGCAGGCCGCCGAGGGCGCCGCCCCGGACCTGGCGCCCGAACCCACCGCGTTCACCGACTGGGCCCGCCGGCTCGCCGAACTGGTCCGGGCCGGCGGCCTGGACCAGGACCTGCCGTACTGGACCGCCGAGACCGCCACCCCCGCCGAGCCGCTGCCCGTCGACCTGCCCGGCACCCCCACCGCCGGCTCGGTGCGCACCCTGCGCACCCGGCTCGACCGGGCCACCACCGAGGCGCTGCTGCGCAAGGTCCCCGAGGTCTACCGCACCCAGGTCAACGACGTGCTGCTCAGCGCCCTGGGCCGGGCCCTCGCCGACTGGACCGGCACCGGGCGGGTCACCGTCGCCCTGGAGGGCCACGGCCGCGAGGAGCTGTCCGACGACCTCGACCTGTCCCGCACCGTCGGCTGGTTCACCACCCAGTACCCCGTCACCCTCGCCCCGGCCGGCCCCGCCGACGCCCCCGACTGGGCCGCCACCCTCAAGCAGACCAAGGAACGGCTGCGCGCCGTGCCCCGCCGCGGCCTCGGCTACGAGGCCCTCGCCCGGCTCGGCTCGCCCGCCCCCGGCGCCGCGGCCCTGCGGGACGTCCCGCTGCCGCAGGTCTGCTTCAACTACCACGGGCAGTGGACCGCCCCCGCCGGCGGCGACTTCGCCCCCGCCGGCGAGGCCCCGGGCCGGGACCTCGCCCCGGACGAACCGCTGGACCACCTGCTCGACGTCTCCGCCGTGGTCGCCGACGGCGAGCTGGAACTCACCTGGCACTACAGCGACCGGACGCACCGGGAGGACACCGTCCGGGCGCTGGCCCGGGCCACCGCCACCGCGCTCAGCGCCATCGTCGAGCACTGCGCCGAACCCGGCGCCGGCGGCCGCACCCCCTCCGACTTCCCGCTGGCCGGCCTCGACCAGGCCGCACTGGACCGGCTCGTCGGCGACGGCCGGGACGTGACGGACCTGCTCCCGCTCACCCCGCTCCAGGAGGGCATGCTCTTCCACCGCCTGGTCGGCGGCCCCGACGACGTCTACCTGGACCAGGCCGCCCTGCTGCTGGAGGGCGTCACCGACCCGCAGGCCCTCGCCCTGGCCTGGCAGCGGGTCGCCGACCGGACGCCCGCGCTGCGCACCTCGGTGGTCTGGGAGGGCGTCCCCGCCCCGCTCCAGGTGGTCCGCCGGGGCGTCCGGCTGCCGGTGACCCACCTCGACCTGCGGGACGCCGACCCGGCCGAACGCGCCGAACGGCTGGCCCGGCTGCGCGCCGACGACCTCGCGCTCGGCCTGGACATCGCCACCGCCCCGCTCACCCGGCTCACCCTGGTCCGGCTGCCCGAGGCCCGGCTCCAACTGCTGTGGACCTCCCACCACCTGATCCTGGACGGCTGGAGCCTCGCCCAGGTGCTCACCGACGTGTTCGCCGAGTACGCGGCGCTCACCACCGGCGGCGCGCCCGCCCCGGAGGTGCGCCGCCCCTTCGCCGACTACGTGCGCTGGCTGGCCGAGCAGGACACCGAGGCCGCCCGCGCCCACTGGCGGGCGGTCCTGGACGGCTTCGCCACCGCCACCCCGCTGCCCGCCGACCGGGTCCGGCGCGAGGCCCACCGGGCCCGCTCGGCCGGCACCCACGGCGCCGCGCTGTCCGAGGAGGTGTCCGAGCGACTCGCCCGCACCGCCCGGCAGTCCGGGCTGACCCTCGGCACCGTGGTGCAGGGCGCCTGGGCGCTGCTGCTGTCCCGCTACAGCGGCGAGCCGGACGTGCTGTTCGGCACCACCGTCTCCGGCCGGCCCGAGGAACTGCCCGGCGTCGAGTCGATGATCGGCATGTTCATCAACACCCTGCCCACCAGGGTCCGGGTGGACGGCGACCGCACCGCCGCCGACTGGCTGCGGGACCTCCAGGAGGACCAGGCCGAGGCCCGCCGGCACTCGGCGGTCTCGCTCGCCGAACTCACCGGCTTCAGCGACGTCCCGTCCGGCGGCGCGCTGTTCGACAGCATCGTCGCCTTCGAGAACTACCCCTTCGACGACGCCCGCGCCGCCGGCACCGGGGTGCGCCTGGTCGAGGTCTCCTCCCGGGACGCCACCAACTTCCCGCTGGTGCTGCGCGCCCACCACGGCGGGCAGCTCGGCTTCGACCTCGGCTACGACCCCGGGCTGTTCGACGCCGCGACCGTGCGCTCCCTCGCCGAGCGGCTCTGCCTGCTGCTCACCGAGCTGGCCGCCGGGCTGGACCGCCCGCTGCGCGCGCTGGCCTGGACCACCGCCGAGGAGCGGCACCGGCTGCTGGTCGACTGGAACGGCACCGCGCAGGGCCGGCCCGGGCACACCCTGGTCGAGCTGTTCGAGGCGCAGGCCGCCCGCACCCCGCGGGCCGAGGCCGTCACCTGCGGCGAGGAGCACCTGGACTACGCCGAACTCGACGCCCGGGCCGACCGGCTCGCCCACCGGCTGGCCGAACTCGGCGCCGCTCCCGAACGCTACGTCGCCCTCGCGCTGCCCCGCACCGCCGACCTGGTGGTGGCCGTCCTCGCCGTCCTCAAGACCGGCGCGGCCTACCTGCCGCTCGACCCCGGCCTGCCCGCCGAACGCCGGGACGAACTGCTGCGCGACGCCGCCCCGGTGGCCCTGGTGACCGCGGCGGAGCCCATCGGCGTGGACCTCCCCGTGCTCGCCCTGGCCGACCCGGGGGTGCGCGCCGACCTGGCCCGGCGCCCGGCCGTCCCGCTCGGCCCCGGCCACCGCCCGCTGCCCGAGAGCCCCGCCTACGCCATCTTCACCTCCGGCTCCACCGGCCGCCCCAAGGGCGTCGTGGTGCCGCACGCCAACGTGGTGCGGCTGTTCGAGCGGACCCGGGAGCTGTTCGGCTTCGGCGCCGAGGACGTCTGGACGCTCTTCCACTCCTACACCTTCGACTTCTCGGTCTGGGAGCTCTGGGGCCCGCTGCTGCACGGCGGCCGGCTCGTGGTGGTGCCCGAGGACACCGCCCGCTCCCCGGAGGACCTCCTGCGGCTGCTCGCCGACGAGCGGGTCACCGTCCTCAACCAGACCCCGTCCGCGTTCCACCAGCTGGCCCGCGCCGACGCCCAGTACCCGGACATCTCCGGCAGGCTGGCGCTGCGCACGGTGGTCTTCGGCGGCGAGGCACTGGACGTCAGCCGGCTCGCCGACTGGTACCGGCGCCACCCCGAGGACTCACCGCGCCTGGTGAACATGTACGGCATCACCGAGACCACCGTGCACGTCACCCACACCGCACTGGACCGGCGGACCGCCGCCGCCGGCGGCCCCGGCCCGATCGGCACCGGCATCGCCGACCTGCGGCTGTACGTGCTCGACGGCGACCTGGCCCCGGTGCCCCCCGGCGCCGTCGGCGAACTGTACGTGGCGGGCGAGGGCCTGGCCCGCGGCTACCTCAACCGGCCCGGCCTGACCGCCACCCGCTTCCTCGCCGACCCGTTCGGTGCCCCCGGCACCCGGATGTACCGCACCGGCGACAAGGCCCGCTGGCAGGCCGACGGCACCCTGCGCTACCTGGGCCGCGCCGACCAGCAGGTGAAGATCCGCGGCTACCGGATCGAACCCGGCGAGGTCGAGGCCGCCCTCCAGACCCACCCGGGCGTGGCCCTGGCCACCGTCGGCGTCCACGAGGACGCCGCCGGCACCCGCCGGCTGGTGGCCCACGTGGTCGGCCGGGACCCGGCGCGGGCCCCGTCCGCGGCCGAACTGCGCGCCCACCTGGAACGGCTGCTGCCCGCCTACCTGGTGCCCGCCGCCTACGTCCCGCTGGACGCCCTGCCGCTCACCCCCAACGGCAAGCTCGACCGGCGCGCCCTGCCGGTGCCCGGCCCGGACGGTTACGCGGCCGGCCGCGAGCGCACCGCGCCCCGCACCCCGGCCGAGCGGCTGGTCGCCGAGGCCTGGACGGAGGTCCTGGACACCGACGGGATCGGCGCCGAGGACGACTTCTTCGCCCTCGGCGGGGACTCCATCCTCGCCGTGCGGGTCACCGCCCGGCTGCGCGCCGCCTTCGGCTCCGCGGACCTCTCGCCCCGGCTGCTGTTCACCCACCCGGTGCTCGCCGACCTCGCCGAGGCGCTCGGCACACCGGGCCAGGACCCCGTGCGGGCCGTCATCCCCGCCGCCGACCCGGACACCGAGCCGCCGCTCTCCCACGCCCAGCAGCGGCTCTGGTTCCTCGACCGCTTCGAACCCGGCAGCACCGAGTACACCGCGCTGTCCGTGCTGCGGCTGCGCGGTGCCCTCGACCGGGCCGCGCTGGGCGGCGCGCTGGACGCCCTGGTCGAACGGCACGAGGCGCTGCGGACCTGCTACGCCGAACGGGACGGCCGGGCCCGCCAGGTGGTGCGCCCGCCGTACCCCGTCGAGCTGCCCTGCGCGGACGTCCGGCCGCAGGACCTGGACGCCCTGCTGGAGCGGATCGCCGCCACCCCCTTCGACCTCGCCGAAGGCCCCGTGCTGCGCGCCCACCTCGCCCGCACGGCCGCCGACGAGCACGTCCTCGCCCTGGCCGTGCACCACATCGCCACCGACGGCTGGTCGATGGGCGTCCTGGGCCGCGACCTCGGCGAGCTGTACGCGGCCGCCGTCGAAGGGCGCCGGCCGCGGCTGCCCGCGCTGCCCGTCCGGTACACCGACTACGCGGCCTGGCAGCGCACCCGCACCGCCGCCGCCGAGGCCGACCTCGACCACTGGCGCCGGACGCTGGACGGCCTGGCCCCGCTGGAGCTGCCCACCGACCGGCCGCGCCCGGCGGTGCGCACCCGGCAGGGCGCGCTGGTCACCTTCACGCTGCCCGCCGAGCTGACCTCCCGGCTGCGCGAGCGCGGCCGGGAGGCCGACGGCACCCTCTACACCGTCCTGCTGGCCGCCTGCCAGGTGCTGCTGGCCCGTTGGTCCGGGCAGCAGGACATCGCCGTCGGCACCGTCACCTCCGGCCGCGAGCAGGGCGAACTCCACGACGTGGTCGGCATGTTCGTCAACACCCTGGTGCTGCGCGGCGACGTCCGCCCCGAACTCCCCTTCCACGAGCTGCTGGCCGCCGCGCAGCGCACCGTGCTGGACGCCCTGGCCCACCAGGAGGTGCCCTTCGAACGGCTGGTGGACGCCCTCCAGCCGGAGCGCGACACCAGCCGCACCCCGCTGTTCCAGGTGATGGTGGCGCTGCACAACCTCGGTGCCGAGGTGCCCCGGCTGCCCGGCCTGACGGTGGAAGCCGTCACCCCGCCGGTCCGCAACGCCACCTTCGACCTCTCCTTCGACTTCGCCGAGCACGACGGCGGCCTGACCGGCTACCTGGAGTACGACACCGGGCTGTTCGACGCGCGCACCGCCGAGCAGCTGGCCGACCGGCTGACCACCCTGCTGGCGGCCGCCGCCGAGGCGCCCGCAACCGCCGTCGGGGCGCTGCCGCTGATGACCGGGGAGGAGCGGCGGCAGGTGCTGCGCCAGGGCCGGGGCGAGCCGCTGCCCGTACCGGACACCACCTTCACCGCCCTGTTCGAGGCGCAGGCCGCCCGCACCCCGGACGCGACCGCGGTGGTCGCCCGGGACGCCGCCCTGGACTTCGCCGCCCTCAACACCCGGGCCAACCGGCTCGCCCGCCACCTGGCCGCCCTCGGCGCCGGCCCGGAGCAGGTGGTCGCGGTGCGGCTGCCGCGCACCTCGGAGCTGCTGGTCGCCCTGTTCGGAGTGCTCAAGGCCGGCGCCGTCCTCCAGTTCGTCGACCCGGACCTGCCCGAGGAGCGCGCCGCCCTGCTGCTGGACGACACCCGGCCGCGCACCGTGCTGACCGAGCACGCCCTGCGCGAGGTGCCGTGGGAGGAGCTGCCCGGCCACGACCTGACCGACGCCGAGCGGACCGCGCCGCTGCTGCCCCGGAACGCCGCCTACCTGATCCACACCTCCGGCTCCACCGGCCGCCCCAAGGGCGTGGTCGTCGAACACCGCCAGCTGGTCAACCTCGCCCACGACCACCGGGAGGGCCTGCTCGCCCCGCACACCGCCGACGGCGGCCGGCTGCGGATCGCGCTCAGCGCCTCCTTCTCCTTCGACACCAGCTGGGAGGGCCCGCTGCTGCTGGCCTTCGGTCAGGAACTCCACCTGATCGACGAGGACGTCCGGCTGGACCCGCAGGCCTTCTGCGCGCAGATCGTCGACCAGCGGCTGGACCTGGTCAACGTCACCCCGTCCTACCTGCGCGAACTCACCGCCGCCGGACTGCTCGCCCCCGCCCCCCACCACCCCCGGCTGCTGCTGGTCGGCGGCGAGGCCGTGCCCGCCGCCACCTGGCGCGAACTGGCCGCGGCACGGGCCGGGCTCGGGATCACCGCCTACAACATGTACGGCCCCACCGAGTGCACCGTCGACGCCGCCTACACCCGCTGCGCGGACCACCCGGAGCGCCCGGTGATCGGCCGGCCGGGCCGCAACCTCGGCGCCCACGTGCTGGACGGCGCGCTGCGCCCGGTGCCGCCCGGCATGCCGGGGGAGCTGTACCTGACCGGGGAACAGGTCGCCCGCGGGTACCTCGACCGGCCCGGGCTGACCGCCGCCCGCTTCCTCGCCGACCCGTACGGCCCGCCCGGAGCCCGGATGTACCGCACCGGCGACCTGGCCCGCTGGGACGCGGACAGCCAGCTGGAGTTCCTCGGCCGGGCCGACGCCCAGGTCAAGGTCCGCGGCTTCCGGATCGAGCCCGGCGAGGTGGAGGCCGCGCTGCTGACCCACCCCGACGTCGCGGACTGCGCCGTCGCCGCCCGCGAGCAGGGCGGGCGGACCGTGCTGGTCGGCTACCCCGTGCCGGCCGGTGACCGGGTGCCGCCCGCCGAGGAACTGCGGGCCTGGCTGCGGCGCACCCTGCCCGACCACCTGGTGCCCACCGCCTTCGTCCCGCTGGCCCGCATCCCGCGCACCACCGGCGGCAAGACCGACCGGCGCGCCCTGCCCGCGCCGCCCGCCCAGCCGGACCGCACCACCCCGTACGTCGCACCGCGCCCCGGCACCGAGGAGCGGCTCGCCGCGATCTGGGCCGAGGTGCTGGGCGTGCCGCGGGTCGGCGCCCGGGACAACTTCTTCGCGCTCGGCGGCGACTCCATCCTCAGCATCCAGATCGTCTCCCGGGCCCGCGCCGCCGGACTCGCCCTCACCACCAAGGACGTCTTCCGCTACCAGAACATCGCCGAACTCGCCCTGTGCGTACGAGAGTTGGCGGAGTCCGCGGAGGGCCGGGAGGTCGAGCCCACCGAGGCGCCGCTCACCCCGATCCAGCACTGGTACCTCGACGGCCGCCGCCCCGGCGAGGCGCTGCGCTTCACCATGACCCAGCGGCTGGCCCTGGCCCCCGGCACCGACCCCGCCGACCTGCGCCGGGCGGTGCTCGCCCTGGTGGAGCACCACCCGGCGCTGCGCACCCGGTTCCGCCGCGGCGGGACGGGCTGGCACCAGGAGGTCCTGGCGCAGGCGCCGGACGGCGTCTTCACCCACCACCGGGCCGGCTCCGAGGACGAGGTGCAGCAGGCCGCCGAGGAGGCCCAGCGCTCCCTCGACCCGGTCGAGGGCCGGATGCTGCGCGCCCTCCACTTCGAGGGCGGCGAGCAGCAGCCGGACCAACTCGTCCTGACCGTCCACCACCTGGCCGTGGACGGCGTCTCCTGGCGCATCCTGCTGGCCGACCTCGAAGCGGCCCACCGCGCCGCCCGCACCGGCGCACCCGTCCGACTGCCGGAGCCGGGCACCTCCTACGCCCGGTGGGCCACCCGGCTGGAACGGCACACCCGCTCCGGCGCCCTGGACGGCGACACCGCCCACTGGACCCGCACCGGCCGGGCCCCGGCCGACCTGCCCGCCGGGCGGCCCGGCCCCAACACCCACGGCACCGCCGCCACCGTCACCGTGACCCTGGACGAGCCGACCACCGCGGCGCTGCTGCGGCAGGTCCCGGAGGCGTACCGCACCCAGGTCAACGACGTCCTGCTCAGCGCCCTGGGCCGCACCCTGGCCCGCTGGTGCGGCCGGGACACCGTGCTGATCGGGGTGGAGGGCCACGGCCGCGAGGACCTCTTCGCCGACCAGGACCTCTCCCGGACGGTCGGCTGGTTCACCGCCGAGTTCCCGCTCGCCCTACGCGTCGACCCGGAGGCCGGCTGGCACGACACCCTGCGCTCGGTCAAGGAGCAGTTGCGCGCCGTCCCGCTGCGCGGCCTCAGCCACGGCGCCCTGCGCCACCTGCGCCCGTCCGCCCTGCCGGCCGACGCGGCCGCTCCGCAGGTCGGCTTCAACTACCACGGCCAGTGGGACACCGGCACCGGCGCCGACGGACTGGTGCGCGGCTCGCTGCCCCCGGCCGGCCGGGACACCGACCCCGACGAGCCCCGCCCGTACCTGCTGGACGTCGTCGGCGCGGTCCAGGACGGCCGGCTCGAACTGGGCTGGACCTACCCCGCGGCCCGCTACGAGGAGGCCACCGTCCGCGCCCTCGCCGAGCAGACGCTCCAGGCGCTGCGCGAGCTGGCCGAGCACTGCGCGGCCCCCGGCGCCGGCGGCCGCACCCCGTCCGACTTCCCGCTGGCCGGCCTCGACCAGCGGCAGCTGGACCGCCTGGTCGGCGACGGCCGCGACACCGAGGACGTGCTGCCGCTGACCCCCCTGCAGTCCGGCATGCTCTTCCACGGCCTGGTCGACGAGGACGGCGCCTACGTGGACCGGATCGCCGTACGGCTGGCCGGCGTCGCCGACCCGGCGGCCTTCGCCGAGGCCTGGCAGCTGGTCGCCGACCGCACCCCGGCGCTGCGCACCGCCGTGCACTGGCGCGGCCTGCCGCACCCCGTCCAACTGGTCGCCCGCCGCGCCGCGCTGCCCGTCCGGCACCTCGACTGGCGCGGGCTGACGCCCGACCAGCGGGCCGCGGAGACCGAACGGCTGCTCGCCGAGGAGAGGGCCGCCGGGATGGACCTCGGCACCGCGCCGCTCACCCGGCTGGCGCTGGCCGCGCTGCCCGGCGAGGAGGTGCTGCTGCTCTGGTCCACCCACCACCTGATCCTGGACGGCTGGAGCACCGGACAGCTGCTCACCGAGGTGTGCGAGGAGTACGCCGCGCTGACCGGCGGACCGCAGGCGCCCCGCCCGGTCCGGCGCCCGTTCGCGGACTTCCTGGCCTGGCTGCGCGAGCAGGACGGGCAGGCCGCCGAGGACCACTGGCGCGGCGCCCTGGCCGGGTTCACCGAACGGACCGCGCTGCCCTACGACCGCCGGCCCGCCGGCGCCCACCGGGCCCGCTCCACCGCCGCCGTCCACCGCACCCTCGGCGAGGCGCTCTCCGCCCGGCTGCGGGAGAACGCCGCCGCCGCCGGGCTGACCGTCAACACCCTGGTCGAGGGCGCCTGGGCGCTGCTGCTGGGCCGCTACGGCGGCACCGGGGACGTGGTCTTCGGCACCACCGTCTCCGGGCGCCCGGCCGAACTGCCCGGCGTCGAGACGATGATCGGCCTGTTCATCAACACCGTGCCGGCCCGGGTCCGGCTGCCCGCGCGCGGCGCCGTGGCGCCCTGGCTGCGCGAACTCCAGGACCGGCAGAGCGACGCCCGCCGCCACGACCACCTGGCGCTGTCCCGGATCCAGGCCCTGAGCGAACTGCCCGCCGGGGAAGCGCTGTTCGACAGCATGCTGGTGTTCGAGAACTACCCCGTCGACGAGTCGGCCGCGGACCGCACCGGCGTGCGGGTGGCCGAGGTGCGCGCCGACGACGCCACCACCTTCCCCTGGTGCCTGCGCGCCCACCTGAGCGGGCAGCTCGCCTTCGACCTGGCGTACGACCCCGCGCTCTTCGACCGGCGCACCGTCCAGGACGCCGCGGACCGCCTCGCCCTGCTGCTCACCGCCCTCGCCGACGGCCTGGACGGCGACCTCGCCGCCCTGGACCCCCTCACCCCGGCCGACCGCGAGCTGCTGGCCTCCTGGCACGCCACCGCCCGCCCGCCGGCGCCGCGCAGCCCGCTGGCGGTCCTCGCCGAGCAGGTCCGCCGCACCCCCGACGCCCCCGCCGTGCGCGACGGCGACCGCGAACTGAGCTACCGCGGCCTCGACGACTGGTCCGACCGGCTGGCCGCCCGGCTGCTCGCCGACGGCCTCGCCCCCGAAGGCCGGGTCGCCCTGACGATGGACCGCGGCGCCGAACTCGTCGTCGCCCAGCTGGCCGTCCTCAAGGCGGGCGGCGCCTACCTGCCCGTCGACCGGCGCGCCCCCGAGGAGCGCCGCCGCGCCCTGCTCGACCGGGCCGGGGCCGAGGTGCTGCTCACCGCCGAACAGGTCGCCGCCGCCCAGCACCACCCGGCCGGCCCGGACCTGCCGCCCGCCGACCCCGACCGGCTGGCGTACGTGATGTACACCTCCGGCTCCACCGGCGAGCCCAAGGCCGTCGCCGTCCGGCACCGCGACGTGGCCTCGCTCGCCACCGACAGCCGGTTCACCGACGGCCGCTGCGCCCGGGTGCTGCTGCACTCGCCGGTCGCCTTCGACGCCGCCACCTTCGAGGTGTGGGCACCGCTGCTGAACGGCGGCTGCGTCCTGGTCGCCCCCGACGGCCCGGTGGACGCCGCGCTGCTGCGCCGGCTCGCCGGACCGGACGGGCCGACGGCGCTCTGGCTCACCGCCGGACTCTTCCGACTGCTCGCCCAGGACGCGCCCGACTGCTTCACCGGCCTGCGCGCCCTGTGGACCGGCGGGGACGTGGTGCCCGCCGCCGCCGTGCGCCGCGTCCTGGCGGCCTGCCCCGGGCTGACCGTGGTGGACGGCTACGGGCCCACCGAGACCACCACCTTCGCCACCGCCCACGCCCTCCCGGACGCCGCCGCGGTACCCGACCCCGTCCCGATCGGCAGCCCACTGGACGACCGGCGGGTGCACGTCCTGGACCGGCGGCTGCGGCCCGTCCCGCCGGGCTGCGCCGGCGAGCTCTACCTGGCCGGCGAGGGCGTCGCCCGCGGCTACCTCGGCCGCCCCGGCGCGACCGCCGCCCGCTTCCTCGCCGACCCCTGCGGCCCGCCCGGCGCCCGGATGTACCGCACCGGGGACCTCGCCCGCCGCCGCCCCGACGGCACCGTCGAGTTCCTCGGCCGCGCCGACGACCAGGTGAAGATCCGCGGCTTCCGGGTCGAGCCCGCCGAGGTGGAGTCCGCCCTCGCCGCCCACCCGCAGGTCGCCGACGTCGCCGTGGTGGTCCGCGAGGACCGGCCCGGCGCCCGCCGGCTGGTCGCCTACCCGGTCGGCGCCGTCGACCCCGAGGAGCTGCGGGCCTTCGCCGCCCGCACCCTGCCCGACTACCTCGTCCCGGCCGCCGTGGTCCCGCTCGACGCCCTCCCGCTGAGCCGCAACGGCAAGGTCGACCGGTCCGCCCTCCCCGCGCCGGAACAGGAACCCGGCGGCGGGCGCCGCGCCCGGACCGAACCGCGCACCGCGGCCGAACGCCGCACCGCCGAGGTCTTCGCCGAGGTCCTCGGCATCCGCCCGCCCGGCGTCGACGAGGGCTTCTTCGACCTGGGCGGCGACTCCATCCTCAGCATCCGGCTCACCGCCCGGCTGGCCGACGCCTTCGGCACCGACCTCGGCCCCCGCGCGGTCTTCGACCACCCCACCCCGGCCGGCCTGGCCCGGCTGCTCACCGAGGCGCCCGCCGCCCCGGCCCGCCCGCCGGTGCTCCCGGTGGCCCGCGACGGCGCCGCCCCGATGTCCTACGCCCAGCAACGCCTCTGGTTCCTGGAGGAGCTGGCGCCCGACAGCGCCGAACACGTCGCGCTCGCCCTGCGGCTGCGCGGCACCCTCGACCCCGCCGCCCTCGGCGCGGCCCTGACCGCCCTGACGGCCCGGCACGAGGCGCTGCGCACCACCTTCGACAGCGTCGACGGCCACGGCATCCAGTACGTCCACCCGCCGCGGACGGTACCGCTGCCGCTGCACGACCTGTCCGCACGGCCCGCGGACGAACGGCCGCGGGCCCTGCGCGAACTGCTCACCGCCGAACGCGCCCGCCCCTTCGACCTGCGCCGCGGACCGCTGCTGCGCGCCGTGCTGGTCCGGCTGGCCGACGGCGACCACGCCCTCGCGCTGGCCCTGCACCACCTGGTCACCGACGGCTGGTCCACCGGCGTGCTGCTCGCCGACCTGGCCCACCTCTACCGCGCCGAACTCGGCATCGCGCAGGCCCCGTTGGCGCCGCTGCCGGTGCAGTACGCCGACTACGCCCACTGGCAGCGCACCGACGGAGCCACCGCCGACGAGCAACTCGGCTACTGGAAGCGCCAACTGGCCGGCCTCGTCCCCCTGCGGCTGCCCATCGACCGGCCCCGGCCCGCCGTGCGCACCGGCACCGGTGCCACCGTCCGGCTGGAGCTGCCCGCCGACACCGCCCGCCGGCTGGCCGAGGTCGGCCGGGAACGCGGCGCCACCCTGTTCACCACCCTGGTCGCCGCCGCCCAGGCCTACCTGGCCCGGCTCGCCGGGGACACCGACATCGCCGTCGGCACCATCACCTCCGGCCGCCACCGGCCCGAGATCCAGCAGCTGGTCGGATTCTTCGTCAACACCCTGGTGCTGCGCTCCCGGGTCGAGCCCGGGCAGCCCTTCGACGCCCTCCTCGGCGAGGTGCGGCAGACCGTCCTGGACGCCTTCGCCCACCAGGACGTGCCCTTCGAGAAGGTGGTCGACGCGGTCCAGCCGGAGCGCGACACCAGCCGCAGCCCGCTCTTCCAGGTCCACGTGGTGCTCCAGAACGCCTCGTCCGGCGAACTCGACCTGCCGGGCCTCGACGTGACCGGCATCGAGACCGACACCCTCCGGACGGTCTTCGACCTGGTGCTGGAGTTCGGCGAGGCCGAGGACGGCGCGCTGCACGGCCTGGTCACCTACAACACCGACCTGTTCGAACCGGCCACCGTCGAACGGATGGCCGCCCAGCTCACCACCCTGCTGACCGCCGTCGCCCGGGACCCGGGGTGCGCCGTCGGCGCACTCCCACTGGCCGGGGCGGACGAGCCCGCCACCGAACCGGCCGGCACCTTCCGCCCGGTAGCCGAGGCGACCCTGCCCGAGCTGTTCGAGCGCCGGGCCGCCGCCACCCCCGAGGCGCCGGCGCTGCTCGACGGCGACCGCGAGATCTCCTACGCCGAACTGGACCGGGCCGCCAACCGGCTGGCCCACCAGCTGATCGGACGCGGCGTCGGGCCGGAGCGGCTGGTCGCCCTCGCCCTGCCCCGCTCGGCGGCCATGACGGTCGCCCAGCTCGCCGTCAGCAAGGCCGGCGGCGCCTTCCTCCCGGTCGACCCGGACTACCCGGCGCCCCGACGGGAGTTCATGGTCCGCGACGCCGGCGCCCACCTGGTGCTCGACGACCCGGCCCGGGTCTGGGCCGCCGAAGGACCGGACACCCCGCCCACCGACGCCGACCGCCGCACCCCGCTCACCCCCGCCCACCCCGCCTACGCCATCTACACCTCCGGCTCCACCGGCACCCCCAAGGGCGTCCTGGTGACCCACGCCGGCCTCGCCGTCTTCGCGGCGGCCGCCGCCGAGCAGTACGCCGTCGGCCCCGGCGACCGGGTGCTCCAGTTCGCCTCGCCCAGCTTCGACGCCTCCGTGCTGGAACTGTGCATCTCCCTGCTCTCCGGGGCCGCCCTGGTCACCGGCGAACAGGGCCCGCTGGTCGGCGAACGGCTCGCCGAGGTGCTGACCGCACGCCGGATCAGCCACACCCTGATCCCCCCGGCGGCCCTCGCCACCGTGGAACCGGGCACGGCCGCCGCCCTGCCCGGGCTGCGCACCCTGGTGGTGGGCGCCGAGGCCTGCCCGGCCGACCTGGTCGACACCTGGGCCCCCGGCCGACGGATGATCAACTCCTACGGCCCCACCGAGGCCACCGTGGTCGCCACCTGGACCGGCCCGCTCGCCCCCGGCACCGGCAGCCCCGCCATCGGCCGCCCCAGCGGCGCCACCCGCGCGTACGTCCTGGACACCGCCCTGCGGCCGGTGCCGCCCGGCATCACCGGCGAGCTCTACCTGGCCGGCCCCGGCCTCGCCCGCGGCTACCTCGGCCGCCCCGGCCTCACCGCCCAGCGCTTCCTGCCCGACCCCTACGGCCCGCCCGGCGAGCGGATGTACCGCACCGGCGACCTCGCCCGCCGCGACGCCGACGGCCTGCTCCGCTTCGCCGGACGCGCCGACGAACAGATCACCCTGCGCGGCTACCGGATCGAACCGGGGGAGATCGAGAGCGCCCTGCGCCGCAGCCCCCTGGTGCGCGACGCCGCCGTCACCGTCCGCACCGACGGCCCGGCCGGCGGCCGGCTCGTCGGCTACGTCGTCCCCGCGGACACCACCGTCGGCGTACCCGCCCTCGAACTCCGGCTCCACCTCGGCGAGTTCCTGCCGTCCTACCTCGTCCCCTCGGCCTTCGTCGCGCTGGACCGGCTCCCGCTCACCCCCAACGGCAAGCTCGACCGGCGGGCCCTGCCCGACCCCGGCCCGGCCCAGGCCCCGGCGGCCCCCGGCCGGGCTCCGGAGACCGACCTCGAACGCCGGATCGCCCGGATCTGGGCCGACGTCCTCGGCCTCGACGAGGTCGGCGCCGACGACAACTTCTTCCTGCTCGGCGGCGACTCCATCCTCAGCCTCCAGGTGGTCTCCCGGCTGCGCCGGGACGGCCTCCAGCTGGCCACCCGCGACCTGTTCGGCCACCAGACCGTCGCCGAACTGGCCACCGTCGTCCGCACCGCCGCCGAACACGCGGACGACGGCCCGGTGACCGGCGACGTACCGCTCACCCCCATCCAGGAGTGGTTCCTCACCACCCCGCGCGCCGCCCACCACCACTTCAACCAGTCCACCCTGCTCGAACTCACCGCCGACCCCGACCCCCGGGCGCTGCGCGCCGCCCTCTACGCCCTGCTGGAACACCACGACGGCCTGCGGATGCGCTTCACCCGCGACGAGGCCGGCTGGCACCAGTTCAACCCGCCGCCCGCCCCCGTCGAGGACCTCCTGGCCCGCTACGACCTGACCGGCCAGGACACCGAGGCCGCCGACGCGGCCATGGCCAAGGCGGCCGACGAACTGCACGCCGGCTTCGACCTCGCCCACGGCCCGCTGCTGCGCGCCGCCCTGTTCACCGGTCACCCCGACCACCCGGCCCTGCTGCTCCTGGTCGCCCACCACCTGGTCGTCGACGCCGTCTCCTGGCGGGTGCTGCGCGACGACCTGGAGAGCGCCCACCGGCAGGCCGTCCGGGGCGGGGCGATCACCCTGGGGGAGCGCACCACCTCCTTCCGGGACTGGGCGCACCGGCTCGCCGCCCACGTCGCCGAGGGCGGCCTGGACCACGAACTCTCGTACTGGCAGGAGGCGGTGGGTGCCCGCGCGGCCCTGCCCGGCGTCCGCCCCGCTGCCGACGACGACGGCGAGCGGGCGGCGGTCACCGTCGAACTCGACGAGGCGGACACCGAGGCGCTGCTGCGCGCCGCCCCCGCCGCCTACCGCACCAGGGTCAACGACGTGCTGCTGGCCGCCCTCGCGCTCGCCCTGGCCCGCTGGACCGGCCGGCCGCGGGTCGCCCTGGACCTGGAGGGGCACGGCCGCGAGGACCTGCTGGACGGCGTCGACCTGTCCCGTACGGTCGGCTGGTTCACCACCGTCCACCCCGTCGCCTTCGACGTCCCCGACCCCGCCGACCTCGGCCCGGACCGCGACTGGCGCGCCCTGGTGAAGTCCGTCCGCCGCCGGCTGCGCGCGGTGCCCGGCAACGGCCTGGGCTTCGGCGCCCTGCGCACCTTCGGCCCGCCCGAGGTCCGCGAGCGCCTCGCCGCCGGCGGGCACGGCCAGGTGGTCTTCAACTACCTGGGCCAGTGGGACTCGCGGCCCGGGACGGCCGGAGACGGCCTGGTCCGCGCCGAACTCGGCTCCTTCGGCCAGGACCACGACCCCCGGGACGGCGGCTCCCACCCGCTGGAGGTGGTCGGCGCGGCCCAGCACGGCCGCCTCGCCTTCACCTGGCACCACCGGCCCGCCGTCCACGCCACCGAAGCCGTCCGCCGGGCCGCCGAGGACTTCGCCACCGCCCTGCGGCAGATCGCCCGGCACGCCCGGGAAGGCCGGTGAGCCCACCCCATCCGCCACGACCCGACCGACCGACCGACACGACCCGCCCACGTGACGAAGGAGACCGACATGGACGAGAACACCCGCTACCAGGTGCTGCGCAACGACGAGGAGCAGTACTCCCTCTGGCCCGCCGACCTGGAGGTACCGGCCGGCTGGCAGCCCGTCGGCACCGAGGGCACCGAGGCCGAGTGCACCGCCTACGTCGACGAGGTGTGGACCGACATGCGCCCGAAGAGCCTGCGCGAGCGCATGGAGAACGCCGGAGCCTGACCGCCGCCGGGACGGCCCGCCGGTCGCACCCGCGCCGACCGGCGGGCCCGCCCCGGCCACCGCACCACCGCACCACCACCACCCCGAGGAGAGCCGCATGACCCCTCCGCTGCGCACCGAGCACCTGGAGTTCATCCCCTACCGCACCGAGGACGAGGACGCCTTCGTCTCCCTGCTCCGCAACGCGGACGTGTGCCGCTGGATGGGCCAGGACCTCGTGCCCGAGCCGGACATCCGCACCCTGTTCCGCGCGATCCTGTCCGACGTCTACCCGCAGAACCTCTTCGACGTCTGGGGCATCTGGCTGGACGGGGCGTACGCCGGCCACGCCGAGGTCAAGCGCGCCGGGAACGTCGACGGCCACGAGCTGGTCACCGCGCTGGCCCCGCAGTTCTGGGGCCGGGGCCTGGGCGGCGAGGTGGTCCGCGGCCTGGTCCGCTACGCCGGTGAGGAGCTCGGACTCAAGGAGGTCTACGGCCTGGTGGGCGCGGAGAACACCCCGAGCCTCGCGATGTGCCGGCGGCTGGGCTTCCGTCACCTGCGCGACGTGGTCAGTGACGACGGCTCGGTGACGGAGCTGCTGCTGGCGATCTCCACCGACCGGGCCTGATCCGGCCCTCGCTCCGCCCTGCCCCACCCCGCGGCACGCTCGCTCGCGCCGCGGGTCCAGCCCGCCTCCGTTCGGATGACACACCGGCCGGCCGCCTTCCCGCGCCGCACCACCGAACGCCGTTAGGCTCGTCGGATGACACGACTGGGGACCTCACGACTCGACGCCATCGACCGGGCCCTGTTCGACCGCATCGCCGCCGCCCCGCTGCACGGGACCGGTCCGTGGCTGCGGACGCTGAGCCGGGCCGCCGACCACGGAGTGCTCTGGACGGGCGTCGCCGCCGTCCTCGGCGCGGTCGGCGGACGCCGCGGCCGGCGCGCCGCCCTGCGCGGGCTCGGCTCGCTCGCGATCGCCTCGGCCACCGCCAACACCGTGGCCAAACACGCCACCCGCCGACCCCGGCCGGTGCTGGACGGCGTGCCGTCGGTGCGACGGCTGCTGCGCCAGCCCGTCACCACCTCCTTCCCCTCCGGCCACTCCGCCTCCGCGGCCGCCTTCGCCACCGGAGTGGCGATCGAGTCCCCGCTGCTGGGCGCGGCCGTCGCCCCGGTCGCGGCGGCGGTGGCGCTCTCCCGCGTCTCCACCGGGGTGCACTACCCGGGGGACGTCCTCGCGGGCGCGGCGCTGGGGACGGCGGCCGCCGCCACCACCCTGCGCTGGTGGCCCCGTTCGTCCGACGAGCCGCCGCCCGCCGCCCCGGCCGCCTTCCCGGCTCCGGCCCTGCCGCGCGGCCGGGGCCTGTCCGTGGTGGTCAACTCCGGTTCCGGCAACGGCTCCGTGACGGCCACCGGCCCCGAGGAGACGGCCGACACCCTGCGCGGCCTGCTGCCCGAGGCGGACGTCCGGGTGTGCGGGCCGGAGGACGACCTGGCCGAACTGCTGACCGAGGCCGCCGACCGGGCGGCCCGGAACGGCGGCGCGCTCGGGGTGTGCGGCGGCGACGGCAGCGTCAACCTGGCCGCCGGCCTGGCCGTCGAGCGCGCGCTGCCGCTGGCGGTCTTCCCCGGCGGCACCCTCAACCACTTCGCGATCGACCTCGGCGCCGCCACCCACGCGGACACCGCCACGGCCGTCGAGGCCGGCACCGCGGTCGGCGTGGACCTCGGAGTGGCCGTCGACCACACCGGGTCCCGCACCTTCGTCAACACCTTCAGCCTCGGCATCTACCCCGAACTCGTGCATCAGCGGGAGAAGTTGGAGAAGCGCATCGGCAAGTGGCCGGCCCTCGCGGTGGCGGTCGCCAAGCTGCTGCCGACCGCCGAACCGGTGACCGTGCACGCCGGGGGCCGCCCGCACCGGCTGTGGCTGCTGTTCGCAGGCAACGGGGCGTACGAACCGGCGGGCTTCGCGCCCACCCACCGGGCCGCGCTGGCCGACGGGAAGCTCGACGTCCGCGTCGTCGACGGCGGCACGCCCTTCGCCCGCACCCGCCTCGCCGCCGCCTTCCTGTCCGGCACCCTGCACCGCTCCCGGGTCTACCGGACCGCCCGGCTGCGCGTCCTGGACCTGGACTTCCTCGGCGACGCCGACCGGATCGCCGTCGACGGCGAGAGCGTCCCCGCCCGCGGCGCCCTGCGGCTGTCCAAGAACCCGGCGGCGCTGACCGTGTACCGCCCGCCGGTCACCTCCTGACCGTCCGGTCCGGTGGGCCCGCCCGGAGCGGGCCTACCGGACCGCCACCCCGACCAGGCAGGTGTCGTCGTCGGTGTCCGCGCTGCTGTACCGCAGCAGGTGGTCCAGCTGGTCCTGGAGTCCCTCGACGCCCGCGGCCGCACCGCGGTGCGCCTGCTCGACGAGGCCGGTCAGATTGGTCAGCGAGGCCTGGAGGGACTCGTCGCGGCGCTCGATCAGCCCGTCGGTGTACATCACCAGGGTGTCGCCCGCCTCCAGCGTGAACTCCCCCTCCTCGTAGTCCGCCTGGTCCACGGCGCCGAGCAGGATGCCGCCCAGCTGCGGAAGGGCGGCCGCGCGCCCGCCGCGCAGCAGGACCGGCGGCGGGTGCCCGGCCCGGGCCCAGCGGAGCCTGCCGCTCCCGGGTTCGTAGAGGCCGCAGACCGCGGTGGCGGTGACGTTGTCGGTGAGGTGGTGGGTGACGCTGTTGAGCCAGCTCAGCAGCTGGGCCGGGCCCGCGCCGGTGGCGGCCAGTCCGCGCAGCGCGTTGCGCAGGGCGACCATGCCGGTGGCGGCCTCGATGCCGTGCCCGGAGACGTCGCCCACGCACAGCAGGACGTCCCCGGAGGGCAGGGTCAGCGCGTCGTACCAGTCGCCGCCCACCAGGTGGTCCTTCTCCGCCGGGCGGTAGCGCACGGCCACGTGCAGGTCGTGCAGGTCCAGCGGGCCGCGGGCGGGCGGCATGATGGCGTGCTGGAGCTGGAGCGCGAGACGGCTGCGCTCCGCCGCCTGCTGCTCGCTCTGGGCCAGCTGGTCACGGGTCGCGGCCAGGGCGACCTCCGTCCAGTGCTGGGCGGAGATGTCCTGGTAGGCGCCCCGGACGATGTGGAGGCTGCTGTCCGGGGCGGGCACCGGCTCCGCCACGACGCGGATGTGGCGGGTGACGCCGTCGGGGCGCAGGAGGCGGAAGGCGGTGGAGGCCGGCCGCCGGTGGTGCAGCAGGGTGCGCAGGAACCGGCCGATGGTGTGCCGGTCGTCCGGGTGGGCGTGCTCGGCCAGCTGGTCCAGGGGGATCGGCGACGCGCCGGGGGGCAGCCCGTGCAGCTCGAACAGGGTCTCGTTCCAGGCGATCTGACGCGTCCCCAGGTTCTCCTCGAAGCCGCCGATCCGGCCGAGCCGCTGGGCGTGCTGGAGCAGCCGGGCGACCCGCGGGGTGCCGTCCCCGAGGCGCCACACCAGCGCCAGGTGGGTGCCGTGCCGGCTGATGCTCACCTGGGCCCGGGTGGTCAGCGGCACGCCGTCGACCAGGGCGGCGAGCCGCATGTCGTGGGTGCGGAAGGGCTCCCCGGTGGCGAAGACGTGCTCGACCTTCTCCGCCAGCCCGCCCGGTTCGGCGGCCAGGGGGTACGCCTCCAGCAGCCGGGTGCCCACGATGGCGCCGGTGGGCCGGCCGGCGAAGTCGACGAAGGCGGGATTGACGTGCCGGATCACGAACCGGGGGAGGTGGTCGTCGTCGGGCGACAGCCGCAGGACCAGGCACGGGTCGAGCAGGCCGTCGACCAGCTGCCGCAGTTCACCGAACTGCCGGTCGTCCGGCTCGGGGCCGGGCGGTTCCTGGCCGCCCCAGGTCTCCAGGGTGGCGGCCGCCAGCTGCGCGAGCGCCTCGAACTGCCGCTGGAGCGACTGGGACTGGTCGGGCAGGGCGTCGTGCCAGCAGACCTCCAGGACCCCGATGAGCCGGCCGCCGGTGCCGGCCGGAACGGCCAGCCGGCCGCCCCGGACCTCGTGCTGGCCGATCGACGGGAGCGAGGCGTCGGCGAGCGTCGGGTAGCCGACGGCCGAGCGCTCGTCCAGCGCCTTGCGGGCCGGGGTGGGGACGCCCGGGGGGACGTGCCGCCAGCGGCGGGCCTCCTCGTCGGGGAAGCCGGCACTGCCGGCCAGGGAGAGCGAGAGGTCGGGGTGGGCGGCCCAGACCGCGACGGCGGCCACGCCGAGCGGCCGCAGCGCGTGCTCCAGCATGGACCGCGCGGCCGCCGCCGCGTCGCCGGCGAGCGCGTCCGCCTCGGTGCTGCGGAGACGGACGGCGACCGGCTGGGCCGACGGGGCCGGCGGGGCGTCGGCCGAAGGCTCGGAGGCACCGGCCACGAAGCCGCGGGCGAGCGCGGATATCTCGTCCGCCGCGGACTGGTTGACGAGGTCGGCGGCGAAGGCCAGGGTCGAGGTCCCGGACCGCTCGGCGAGGCTCTCCAGCTGCCTCGCCGCCTCGGTGGGGCCGCACCGCAGCCGCTCGACGAGCACGCCGACGGCCATCTCGACCACCGCGCGGCCCGCGGCGTGGGCCTCGGCCCGGTCCAGTTCCAGGCGCAGCCGCTCCACCGTGCCGGCGAGCCGGCCGACCGCCGTCGCCTCACGCTCCGAGTCCCGGGCCGGCGGCGCTCCCGCCGCGGTGGGACCGCCCGGGGGCCCGGCGCCGACTGAGCCGGCGATCGGTCCGGTCGACGGGCGCTGGCCGGCGGCGGACTGCTCCGGAGGCTGGTGCACGGTCGGGACTCCTGGGATGCGGCGGCTCGTACGGGTGGTGGGGTGACGCGGGCGGGCGCGCCGGTGCTAGGCGGTGAGGTGGCGCTTGATCCGGCTGATCACCTCGTCGGCGTCGACGGGCTTGGTGATGTAGTCGCTGGCGCCCGAGGCGAGGCTCTTCTCCCGGTCACCGACCATGGCCTTGGCGGTCACGGCGATGATCGGCAGGCCCTCGTGCTCCGGCATGGCGCGGATCGCCGCGGTGGCGGAGTACCCGTCCATCTCCGGCATCATCACGTCCATCAGGATCACGTCGATCCCCGGATGGACGGCGAGCGCCTCCAGGGCGGCCCGCCCGTTCTCGGCCTGGAGGACGTGCATGCCGTGCAGCTCCAGGATGCTGGTGATCGCGTAGAGGTTGCGGTCGTCGTCGTCGACGACCAGCGCCGTGCGGCCGGAGAGCGCCGGGTCGGCGCCGGGGTTCCAGGAGGGCTCGCGGCCCGTGTCGCGGACCAGCTGCACGACGCTCCCGGGCCGGTCGGCGCTCATGTGCAGGGCGATGCGCTCGCGCAACTCGTCGAGGCTGGAGAGGACTTCCAGGGGTCGTTCGCCCGCGCGGCGGAGCGCCTGCTCCTGCTCCGGGACGACCCCCCGGTTGTCGTGGGCCAGCACCGGGACCGTGTACAGGGCCGGGTCGCCCTCCATCTCCTTCAGGAGGGTCGCGGAGGTCCCGTCGGGCAGGCCCAGTTCCAGGACGACGCAGTGGCACGGCGCGGTGGCCAGGGCCGTGGCGGCCTCCTGCGCGCCGACCGCGGCGACGATCTCCACCGGCCGCTGCGCGCCGGAGTAGCGGGCGAGGTCCGCGACGGCGTTCTCCGCCACCAGGGAGAGCAGGCCGTTCGGGCGGCCCTCCACCACGAGCAGGCGCCGTGGCCGGCCGGCGGCGGAGTGCTCCGGGTGGTGTCCGGCGCCCTGCGACGGCACCGTGGCCGGGCGCTCGGCCGTCCGCGGCGCGGCGCCGGGGCCGCCGGCGGGGAGACCGGCGGCCTCGGCGGGGAGGTAGAGGGTGAAGGTGCTGCCCCGGCCGAGGGTGCTCTCCACGGTGATGGCGCCGCCGAGCAGGAAGGCGATCTCACGACTGATCGACAGCCCCAGCCCGGTCCCGCCGTACTTGCGGCTGGTGGTCCCGTCGGCCTGCTGGAAGGCTCCGAAGACGGTCTCCAGGTGCTGCGGGGCGATGCCGATGCCGGTGTCGGTGACGTGGAAGGCGAGCACCGGCCCGTCGCGGCGCACCCCGTCGGGGATCGCGTCCTCGTCGGCGGGCTCGATCCGCAGCTCGACCCGGCCCTGCTCGGTGAACTTCACGGCGTTGGACAGCAGGTTGCGCAGCACCTGGCGCAACCGGTAGTCGTCCGTGTGGAGTTCGGCCGGAACCCGGCTGGCCGTGCGGACCGCGAAGGCGAGGTTTTTCTGCCCGGTCATCGGGCGGAAGGTGGCCTCCACGTAGTCGAGCAGCGACTGCAGCGGCACCGCCTCGACGTTGAGGTCCATCTTCCCGGCCTCGACCTTGGAGAGGTCGAGGATGTCGTTGATCAGCTGGAGCAGATCGGAGCCGGCGGAGTGGATGATCCCGGCGTACTCGACCTGCTTGGCGGTCAGGTTGCGGGTGGGGTTCTGGGCCAGCAACTGGGCGAGGATGAGCAGGCTGTTGAGCGGGGTGCGCAGTTCGTGGCTCATGTTGGCCAGGAACTCGGACTTGTACTTGGAGGCGAGGGACAGCTGGTGGGCGCGTTCCTCGAGCTCCTGGCGGGCCTGTTCGATCTCCAGGTTCTTGGCCTCGATGTCGTGGTTCTGCGTCGCCAGGAGCTCCGCCTTCTCCTCCAGCTCGGCGTTGGAGGCCTGGAGCTCCTCCTGTCGCGCCTGCAACTCCTCGGACCGGGCCTGGAGTTCGGCGGTGAGGCGCTGCGACTCGCCGAGCAGCTCGTCGGTGCGGGCGTTGGCGATGATGGTGTTGACGTTGACGCCGATGGTCTCCAGCAGCTGCTCCAGGAAGTCCCGGTGGACCTGGGTGAACGGCCGGACGGAGGCCAGTTCGATGACGCCGAGCACCTGTTCCTCGACCACGATCGGCAGCACGATCAGCGAGAGCGACCCGGTGCGTCCCAGGCCGGAGGAGGCGGCCAGGTAGTCCGGCGGCAGGGAGTCGACGGCGATGGTCCGCCGGCTGCGGGCGGCCTGGCCGACGAAGGACTCGCCGAGGCGGAAACTGGTCGGGCGCTCGCCGTCGGGGAACGCGTAGGAGCCGACGAGCCGCAGCACCGTTCCCTCGGGGCTCTCCTCGGCGAGGTAGAAGGCGCCACACTGCCCGCCCACCAGCGGGGCGAGTTCGTCCATGACGGACTCGGCGACGACCGAGAGGTCCCGCCGGCCCTGCATCAGGGCGGAGAAGCGGGCGAGGTTGGTCTTGAGCCAGTCCTGTTCCTCGTTGGCGCGGGTGGTCTGGCGTAGGGACTCCACCATGGCGTTGATGTTGTCCTTGAGGTCGGCGACCTCGCCGGAGGCGTCCACGGTGATCGAGCGGGTCAGGTCCCCGGCGGTGACGGCGCCGGTGACCTCGGCGATGGCGCGGACCTGCCGGGTGAGGTTGCCGGCCAGCTCGTTGACGTTCGCGGTGAGCCGCTTCCAGGTGCCGGACACGCCCTCGACCCGGGCCTGGCCGCCGAGCCGCCCCTCGGTGCCGACCTCGCGGGCCACCCGGGTCACCTCGTCGGCGAACGAGGACAGCTGGTCGACCATGGTGTTGATGGTGGTCTTGAGCTCCAGGATCTCGCCCCGGGCGGTGACGGTGATCTTCTGGGTGAGGTCGCCCTCGGCGACGGCGGTGGCGACCTGGGCGATCGCGCGGACCTGCCCGGTGAGGTTGCCCGCCATGGAGTTCACCGAGTCCGTCAGGTCGCGCCACGTCCCCGAGACGCCCTCGACCTTGGCCTGGCCGCCGAGGCGGCCCTCGGTGCCGACCTCGCGGGCCACCCGGGTCACCTCTCCGGCGAACGAGGACAGCTGGTCGACCATCGTGTTGACGGTGTCCTTCAGCTCCAGGATCTCGCCCTGGGCGTCGACCTCGATCTTCTGGGTGAGGTCGCCCCGGGCCACCGCCGTGGTCACCTGGGCGATGTTGCGCACCTGCCAGGTGAGGTTCCCGGCCATCGCGTTGACCGAGTCGGTGAGGTCCGCCCAGGTGCCCGAGACGCCCGGCACCTGCGCCTGGCCGCCGAGGCGGCCCTCGGTGCCGACCTCGCGGGCCACCCGGGTCACCTCCGAGGTGAAGTGCGACAGCTGGTCGACCATCCCGTTGA
Source organism: Kitasatospora sp. NPDC114501 (assembly GCF_055633695.1). NCBI lineage: Bacteria > Bacillati > Actinomycetota > Actinomycetes > Kitasatosporales > Streptomycetaceae > Kitasatospora > Kitasatospora sp. NPDC114501. Next base: position 251,289 of record NZ_JBVKDS010000013.1, read on the forward strand.
ACACGGTGGCGATCTCACCCAGCAGCCCGTCCGCGTCGTCGGGTAGCTCGGTGCTGAAGTCGCCGTCCCGCACGGCCGTCAACCCGGCCAGCAGCTGCCGCAGTTCCGCCTCGTTCACCAGCGCGGTGCCCGGCCCGTTCTGCGAGCGGTCCTGCGAGCCGGGGGGCAGGGTCGGGCCAGCCATCGAAACGTCGCCTCCGTAGAACGCCGGGCCGCAGGCCCGCATCCGGTCGTGGGCACCACGGAAGGGTCCGCGGTCGCAAACGGGGTGTGTTCCCCTCCGGAGGCTATCCCAGCTCTCCGCCGCACCGAAACGACTGGTCGCCGCGTCGGGCCCGGCGGTTCGGCGCGCTAGCCTGGGCGGATCCGCGATGTACCCGAAGTGTACGAACCTCCTTCTCGGAATCTTCACGCCCGGTGGCGGCATCGATCGGCCGAACCGGGGTAGCGGGCGTTGCGACATGCCGAAACGACGAAGGGACCCCGATGGCCGCGACCACTCGTGAACCGCTCGTCTCCACCCCCGCGCCCCCGCCCGCCACGGCGGGGCTGCGTGAGCTGCTGCCGCCGGAGTTGGCGGACGCGCGGGATCTGCGGGAGGTGGCGCCGGCCGACGCCCGGGAGTTGAGCCGGGTGCTGCTGCGCCGGCTCGCCGGGCTGGAGGAGGGCACCCGGGAGTACTCGTACGTGCGGTCGACCCTGGTGGAGATGAACCTGTCGCTGGTGAGGTTCGCGATCCGCCGTTTCACCGCGCACCGGGAGCCGCAGGAGGACCTGTTGCAGGTCGGGGCGGTGGGGCTGATCAAGGCCATCGACCGGTTCGATCCGGATCTCGGTGTGGAGTTCACCACGTTCGCGCTGCCGACGGTGCTGGGGGAGATCCGCCGGCACTTCCGGGACACCACGTGGGCCGTCCACGTGCCCCGCCGCCTCCAGGAGCTGCGGATCGTGCTGGCCAAGGCGCAGGAGCGCCTGGCGCAGGAGTTGGACCGGGCGCCGACGGTGGCCGAACTGGCCGCGCACCTCAGCCTGTCGGAGGAGGAGGTGGTGGAGGGGCTGACCGCCTCGAACGGGCACACGGCGGGTTCCCTGGACCTGGGGGGCGCGGAGGACGACGAGAAGCCGGGGTCGCTGGGCGAGCGTTTCGGGGAGGAGGACCGGGACCTGTCCAAGGTGGAGGACCTGGTGGCGCTCAAGCCGCTGGTCGCCGCTCTGCCGGAGCGCGAGCGGCTGATCCTGTCGATGCGTTTCTGCGAGGACCTGACCCAGTCGCAGATCGGCGAGCGCCTGGGGGTGTCGCAGATGCACGTGTCCCGATTGCTCTCGCGTACCCTGCGGCGTCTGCGCGAGGGGTTGGAGGAGGACTGACCGGGCGCCCGCCGGGGGATGACCCCTGGTGCGCCGGCGCGACCCGTCCGGTCCGTTTTGGCCGACCGCCCTGACCTGCATAGGGTCGGAGGGCATCCGACACCGAGGGGACGACGATGACGCCTTCCGACAACGACACTGGAAACCTGGCCTTCGCGGTCCCGCCGCCCCGTCCGGAGGCGGCGGTGGAGACCCGCACCGCGGGCGGTGGGGCGGTGGTGTGCGCACTGGCGGGCGATCTCGACATCGAGACGCTCGCGCCGGTGGCCGACGCGCTCACCGGTCTCGTCGCGCGACGTCCGCCGGTGATCGTCGTGGACCTGAGCGGGGTGGCGTTCTGCGACTCCTCCGGCCTGAACCTCCTGCTCCGGATCCGCGCGGAAGCGGAGCGGGAGGGCCTGGAGCTGCGGTTGGCCGCGGTGCCGCCCACCGTCATGCGCGTCCTCGAACTGACCGGCGCGCGAACGGTGTTCTCCCTCCACGGCTCCGTCGAGTCGGCGCTGGCGTCCTGAGCCGGACAACGGAGGCCGCCCTGCCCGACGCGTCGGCCGCCGCGGTGTCGGGGGCACGAGGCATAATCCGGGAGGCACGGGGAACCCGAGCATCCGAAACCGCCGTCGATCCGAAGGGGAACCCTCACATGACGATGAGTCGGGGCACCCTGGACGGCGACCCGCAGCCGACCGGGCCGGTCCTGCCGGCCGGAGGACAGCGCAGACGGCTGACGCTCGTCGGGATGCCGACGCCGGTCGCCCGCGCCCGGGCCTGCACCACCGAGGCGCTCGCGGACTGGTACGCGCCCGCACCGGAGCTCGCCGCCGACGTGGTCCTGGTGGTCGCGGAGCTCGTCGCGAACGCCGTGCTGCACGGGGACGGCCCGCTGGAACTGGTCCTGGACCTCACCCGGGCGCGCCTGCGGGTCGAGGTCAGCGACCGCAGCCCGGTGCTGCCCGCGCCGCGGCACCCGCACATGCCCGCCCTTCCCGGCGGCCACGGGCTGTTCATCGTGGGGCGGACCGCCGACCGCTGGGGCGCCGAACCGCACGCCCGCGGCAAGTCGATCTGGGCCGAGTTCGATGCCCACCGGCTGACCCGCGGCGCCTGAGCCCGGCCCGCCGCCCGGCACCGCTCCGGTGCCGGGCGGCGGACCGCTCGCCCCGCGGGGTCAGCCGGGCGGCGCGACGCGCACGGCGAGCAGGGCGATGTCGTCGTCGCTCTCCGCACCGAGCGCGATGACCAACTCGTCGCAGAACACGTGCAGTGGCGCCCGCGCGAGGGCGGCGGTGTGCCGGCGCAGCCTGTCCATGGCGTCGTCGAGGGACTGTCCGCGGCGCTCGATCAGGCCGTCGGTGTACAGCAGCAGGGTGGAACCGGGCGCCAGGGCCTCCCGGGCCGTGGGCCGGGGCATGTCGGCGTCCATGCCGAGCAGCAGGCCCGCGGCCCCGTCCAGGTAGCGGGTCCCGCCGTCCTCGGTGGTGAGCAGCGGCGGCAGGTGGCCGGCGGAGGAGTGGTGCAGCTCCCAGGGGCCCGACTCGCCGCCCTTGAGCAGTGCGTACACACAGGTGGCGGTGGACTGGGGGGTGAGCGTGCTGCTCGCCCGGTCCAACTGGCGCAGCACCTCGCCGGGCGGCTCCCGGCGGTCGACGGCGATCCCGCGCAGCATGTTGCGCAGGGCGCTCATGGCCACGGCGGCCCGCAGGTCGTGCCCCGCCACGTCGCCGATGACCAGCACCAGGTCGTCCGTGGGCAGGACGAAGGCGTCGTACCAGTCCCCGCCGATCTCGGCGGTGGTGCTGGACGGCACGTAGCGGGCCACCAGGTCCACGGGGCCGACCCGGGGCACGTCCGGCAGCAGGGCGCGCTGGAGGCGCTCGGCGGTGCGCCGGGTGTGCTGGTGCAGCTGGGCGTTGTCCACCCCGAGGGCGATCCCGCGGACCAGCTCCGCCACCAGCGGCACGTCCTCGGCGGTGAACGGGTACTCGTCGCGGGTGCGGACCAGCGTCAGCGCGCCGAGGACCTCCCGGCGGGCCCGCAACGGGGCCACGATGGCGCTGCTCGCCCCCAGCCGCTCGAACATGTCCAGCTGCCGGGCCTCCAGCGGGCTCTGGGCCCGCTCCGGCGGCGGGAAGTCGGTGATCAGCAGCGGGCCCGCGCCGCGCATCACGCGCGGCAGGGAGCCCTGGGTGTCCTCGGCCAGCGGAGGGAGCCGGCCGAGCAGGGCCTCGGGCACGGGCACCCGCTGCTCGCCGTGGACCACGCAGACCCGCTCCACCCGGTCGGGCGCGTCGTCCAGGAGGTCCGCCACGCACCAGTCGGCCAGCCGCTGGGTCAGCACCTGGCAGACCCGGTGCAGCCGCTCGTGCAGGTTCAGGGTGCTGCTCAGCGCCAGGCCGGTGTCGGCCAGCAGCGAGAGCCGCTCCAGGGCGCTCCGCTCGATGCTCGCCCGCCGGGACTTGCTGGTGGTCGTGGGCAGCCTCACCGGCCCGGGCTCCATCCGGGGGCCGTGCAGGTTCCGCAGCTCCTGTGGGTCCTGCGGGGTGCCGGTGGGGCCCGTCCGCGCGGTGAGCTGGGCGACGAACACCGTGCGCCCGTCGATCGCCTCCTGGGTCTGCACGCGCAGCCGCACGGGGACCAGCCGGCCGTCGCGGTGCAGGGCGGGCAGCGGGACGGAACGGCCCAGGATGCGGGGCTGCCCGGTGAGCAGCAGGGAGGTGAAGGCGGCCTCGTGCCGGCCGCGCAGGTGCTCGGGGATCATCACGGTCAGCCGCTCCCCGACGAGTTCCCGCGGGGACCAGCCGAGCAGGTTCGCCGCGGCGGCGTTCACGGCGATGATCCGGTTGAGGTCGTCGGCCGCGACCGTCGGCTCGGTGGCGGCCTCCACCTCGCTCGCGTCCCACGGGGCCAGCTCGGTCGGGGTGCCGCTCGGCGCGTCGGGGTTCAGCGTCCACGCGGTGGGGTCCGCGCCGGACAGCTGGGACGTGACCTGGTCGAACAGCCACTCCCGGAAGGCCCGGATCTGCGGAAGTGCCGGGAGGGCGAGCAGGGTCCCCTGCTGGGCGGCGGCCTCCGCCTGGTCGAGGACCCGGTCCAGGGTCACCACGGCCTCGGCGGCGTCCGCCGGGAAGGCGACGAGGACGGAGAGCGTCGAACTGTCCGGGGTCTCCTGCTGCACCGAGGCCGTCATGCACTCGCAGATCATGCTCCCGGCCTCCCGGGCGACCGTCAGGTCCGCCGCGGACACGCCCACGCGCTCCCCGGCGCACCCGTCCAGGTACAGCTCCCGCAGCAGGCCCTCCCACTGCTGCCGCGCCGCCCAGTACAGGGCGTACGGCACGTCGATCAGCGTCACGTTCGCGGTCGGGCCGACCGGGGGCACCGTCTCCCAGGCGGAGGCCGGGGGGTCCGGCTGCCCGGGCCACAGTTCGAACCAGACCGTCTTGCGGTCCGCGTCGCTGTGCACGCCGTGGCTGGGCGCGAGGTCCTCCACCAGGCCCAGACCGCGTCCGGTGGAGGCGTACGGGTGGCGGTCGTGCGGGACGAGACCGACCTCCGGCCGCCCGTCGCTGACCCGCACGTTGACCCGGCCGTCCTGCGACCAGGCCTGCACCTCGAACTCGGTGCGCGCGTGCAGGACGGCGTTGGCCGCCAGTTCGCCGGTCAGCAGTTCGGCGGTGTCCACCGCCTCCGGTGGGACGCCGGCCAGCGCCGAGCGTACGAACCGCCGCGCCACCGCGACGTTCTCGGGGGCCGGGGCGAAGCGCCGCGACGGGACCCCGGGCGGACTGAGAATGCCCATACCGGGCGTCTGCTCGGAAACACCGGCGCTAAAAGGCCGGGGCGGCGTCCCTCGCGGACGCCGCCCCGGCGCACCGAATTCCTAGCCGGCGGTGGGCGGCGGGAAGCGGTCCCAGACGCGGTGGGCGGCGAGCAGGAGGCCGAGCTGGTCCACGGCCTGGTCGGGCCGGACGCCGGTGAGGACGCCCGGGGCGTCGGCGGCGATGCCCGCGGCCTGGAGAGCGGCCTGCCCGCCCTCCAGGACGAGGATCGGCTTGGCGTGGCGGTAGGCCTCGGTCAGCATCAGCACGAGCCGGGCGTCGACCGGGGAGGAGGTCGGCAGTGGGTTGGCCGCCTTGGCGTCCCGGGCCGCCTCGCCCTCGGGCGCGGGGCCGGGGGCACCGGCCAGGACCAGCGCGTCGAACTCCACCGAGCGGGCGGTGGCGAACGTGCGCTGCACGGCCAGCGGCTCGTGGTTGCCCTCGGGGCGGAGGTCGCCCCCGGCGGCGGAGATCACCAGCGGGACCATGTCCGAGTCCAGCACGGCCCGGCGCACCGTGGCCAGCGCGCCGTGATCGGTGCCCGCGACGAGGCCGACGACCCGCCCGTCCAGCGGCCAGGTCCGCCCGACCTGGGAGAGCGCCGGGCTGGGCCGGACCGGGGCGAGCGGTTCGGTGGGCTCGGGCGCCGGCAGGCCGAGCCCCGCGGCCACCTGCGCGCACAGGTAGCCGTCGATCTCGGCCAGCACCCGCAGGCCGCGCTCCTTGATCGCCTGTTCGTGGCACTTGCCGAGTTCGAACGTGTAGGCGGCGATGATGTGCTCGCGCTCCACCGGGCTCATGCTCGCCCAGAACAGCCGGGGCTGGCTGAAGTGGTCCGCGAAGGACGCCGGCGCCTCGCGCACCTTGGTGGCGGGCGCCACCGGCGTCGGGTACTCGATGAAGGGACGGTCCCCGGCGCCGGCGAAGAACGGGCAGCCGCCGTCGAGCGAGTTCGGCTTGTACGGCGCGACGCCCGAGTGGACGGCGTCCTGGTGGAAGCCGTCGCGCAGCATGTCGTTGACCGGGGCGTGGGTGCGGTTGATCGGGATCTGGGCGAAGTTCGGGCCGCCCAGCCGGGTGATCTGGGTGTCGAGGTACGAGAACAGGCGTCCCGACAGCAGCGGGTCGTCGGTGATGTCGATCCCCGGCACCAGGTGCCCGGGATGGAAGGCGACCTGCTCGGTCTCGGCGAAGAAGTTGGTCGGATTGGCGTTGAGGGTGAGCAGTCCCACCGGGCGCACCGGCGCGAGCTCCTCCGGAACGATCTTGGTCGGGTCGAGCAGGTCGATGCCCTCGAAGGTCTGCTCCGGAGTGTCCGGGAAGGTCTGGATGCCGAGCTCCCACTGCGGGAACGCGCCCGCCTCGATCGCGTCGGCGAGGTCCCGGCGGTGGAAGTCCGGATCCGCCCCGGCGACCAGCTGCGCCTCCTCCCAGACCATGGAGTGGACGCCGAGCCTGGGCTTCCAGTGCCATTTGACGAGCGTGCTCGCGCCCTCGGCGTTGATCAGCCGGAAGGTGTGGATGCCGAAGCCCTCCATGGTGCGGAAGGAGCGCGGGATGCCCCGGTCCGACATGTTCCACAGGGTGTGGTGGGTGGCCTCGGTGTGCAGGGTGACGAAGTCCCAGAACGTGTCGTGCGCGGACTGGGCCTGCGGGATCTCCCGGTCGGGGTGGGGCTTCGCCGCGTGGACGACGTCGGGGAACTTGATCGCGTCCTGGATGAAGAACACCGGGATGTTGTTGCCGACGAGGTCGAAGACCCCCTCGGAGGTGTAGAACTTCGTCGCGAAGCCACGGGTGTCACGGACGGTGTCCGCCGAGCCCCGGGACCCGAGCACGGTGGAGAACCGGACGAACACCGGCGTCTCGACGTCCTCGCCGAGGAACGCCGCCTTGCAGACGGCGCCGGCGCTCCCGTACCCGCGGAAGACGCCGTGCGCGGCCGCCCCGCGGGCGTGGACCACCCGCTCGGGGATGCGCTCGTGGTCGAAGTGGGTGATCTTCTCCCGCAGGTGGTGGTCCTGCAGCAGCACCGGACCGCGGGGCCCGGCCTTGAGGGAGTGGTCGCTGTCGGGCAGGCGCACGCCCTGCGCGGTGGTGAGGAAGGCGCCGCTCTGCGACCGCACCCGGGGGCCGGCACCCGTGTCGCGCCCGGTCGCGGTCACCGGCCGCGGAGCCGCCTGGTCGGGTTTGGGAGGCAGGGGGTCGCGTACCTCGGTCGGTTCCGCGACGCCCGGCGAGACCGCGCCGGGCGCGCCGGGGACCTCGGGGCGGTCGGTCGGGGTGGCGTGCTGGACCACGTCGGTGACGGCGTCGACGATCTTCTTCATCGGTCCGGATTCGTTCATGGATGCTCCTCGTACTCGGTACCCGGTACTCGGGGGACTCTGCGCAGGTAACCCGGCGGCCCCGTCCGGAAACGGATCCGCGCGCCCGCAACCCGAGTGCGCGGACCTGTCCCGCAACCGGGGGCCTTCCGCGTGCCGACGCCGGAACCGTCCCGTAGGCCGCAGTGCCGCGGCCCACGGGACGCCGGGCGGTTACCAGCGGTACCAGCGGCCCCGCCCACCGGCGGCGGTCGTGCCCCGGGCGACGAAGCCGAGCAGCCACACGACGAACACGATGACCGCCGCCCACCAGAGCACCTTCAGGGCGAATCCGGCACCGAACAGGATGAGCGCGAGCAGAAGGACCAGAAGGACGGGGACCATGGTTGAGACCTCCTCGGTGGTGGTGGTGTGCCCGCCCTTCTGCCCCCGGACCGTCGGTGCATGCCCCCTTTCCCGCCGTGCCGTCAGAACGCCGCGCGCAGGGCCGGCAGCAGAGTCTCCTCCGCCCACCGCAGGAAGGCGGGCTGGGAGTCCCCGCCGACCTGGACGAGGGCGACCTCGTCGAAACCGGCGTCCGCGAACGGGCGGACGGCCTCCACGAAGTCCTCGACCCGGTCGCCGCACGGGATGGCGTCGGCGACGTCCTCGGGCCGGACGAACCGGCTCGCCGCGGCGAAGCCCGCCGTCCCCGGCAGCTCGGCGTTGACCTTCCAGCCGCCGCCGAACCAGCGGAACTGTTCGTGGGCCCGGCGCACGGCCTCGTCGCGGTCGCGGTCCCAGCACACCGGCAGCTGGCCCACCGCGGGCTTCCCGGCGCCGCCGTGGTCGGCGAAACCCGAGACCAGCCCGGCGTCCGGCTCGACGGCGATCACCAGGTCGGCGAGCCGCCCCGCGAGGGCGCAGGAAGCGGGCCCGGACACCGCCATGCCGATCGGCGGCGGCTGCTCCGGCAGGTCCCACAGGCGTGCGCCGACCACGTCGAAGTGCTTCCCGTGCCGGGTCACGTACCCGCCCTCGAACAGCGCCCGGATGATCTCCACCGCCTCGCCGAACATCTCCAGGCGCACCGCGGCGGCCGGCCAGCCCCGGCCGACGACGTGCTCGTTGAGGTTCTCCCCGCTGCCCAGCCCCAGCCGGAACCGGCCCTCGGAGAGCAGCTGGAGCGTCGCCGCCTTCTGCGCCACCACCACCGGGTGGTAGCGGAAGGTCGGGCAGGTCACGTAGGTCATCAGCGGGATCCGCGAGGTGGCCTGCGCCGCCGCGCCCAGGACCGCCCAGGCGTACGGGGCGTGGCCCTGTTCGTCCAGCCACGGGAAGTAGTGGTCCGAGACCACCGAGAAGTCGAAGCCCGCGCGTTCGGCGAGCACCAGGTCGGCGACGAGGCCGCGCGGGCCCCGCTGCTCCGTCATCATCGTGTATCCGATCTGCACCATGCCTCCGCGCCTGCCCGGTCCGGACCCGTTCTCCACCTGCGCGGGCCGGACTTCCCCCGATCGCCGCACGACGGCCGGGCGGGGCCGGAGGCATGAACGGGCGGGACGGGGTTAGACGAGGGGGGCAAACGAACCCGATCGGAAGGAACCGCCGTGGCCGACCTCTCCCACCTTCCCGAAGCCCCGCAGTACCGGTGGAGCCGTGAGCCCGACGGGGCCTGTCACACCGCGGACGGCGGTGTCTTCGGCCGGTCCGCCGACGAACCCGTCGCCGCGGCCCGGGCACGGGAGGAGGCGGCGAAGGCCGTCTGCGCCGGCTGCGACGTCCGGGTGGAGTGCCGGCGCCATGCCCTCGCGGCCCGCGAGCCGCACGGGGTCTGGGGCGGCCTGACGGCGGAGGAGCGCCGCGCCCTGTTCACCGGTGACCCGGTCCCGTCCGCGGCCTGACCGGGCCCCTGGGCGGGGCTACCGACGCGGTCGTCGCGAATCGGTCGTCGGCCGACGACCGACGCTCCACTCCTCGGGGTCGACCCGGTTCCCCGTAGACGTCTCGTGAAGGTGTTCCAGCCGGATCGCCTCTCCTCGTGCACCACCCGCCGCGGTGAGGGCGTGCGGGTACGCAAGCCACGGCTCCCACGCGTCCGAAGCGGGCACGGGCACGGGCACGTCGTCGACGGAGCGCACCGCGTCCTCCTGCTCAGGGGCACGAGGCACACCCCGGGCGCCGCGACTGACACCGGCTCATGTCACGGCCGGCACAGCGGCCGAGGAGTGGACGAGGAGGAGAAGAGCGCGGTGCCCGCGTCCTCCGCCGGACCACGTCCGGACCACGTCGAATCACATCGGATCACGTCAATTCGTCGGGTCGCCGGGAGGGTTGCGTCGGTGAGCGGCGGGCAGACGCGCGGATGACCGGGGAAGAACCCCGGCCGCGCCGAACGAGGAGAGCACAGATGAGCATGGTGAAGGAATCGGTCGACGTCGACGTGCCCCTGGGCGCCGTCTACAACCAGTGGACGCTGTTCGAGGAGTTCCCGCGTTTCATGGAGGGCGTCGACTCGGTGACCCAGGTGGACGACCGTCACAACCGCTGGCGGACGAGCATCGGCGGGGTCACGCGCGAGTTCGACACCGAGATCGTCGACCAGCTGCCCGACGAGCGGATCGCCTGGCGGACCGTGGGCGGAGACGTGCAGCAGCAGGGCGTGGTGACGTTCCAGCGGCTCGACGACCAGCACACCCGGGTCAACATGGCCATCGACTTCCGCCCGGAGGGCATGGTCGAGAAGGCCGGAGACGCGCTGGGCGTGGTGGACCGGAGGGTCAAGGGGGACCTGGAGCGGTTCAAGGAATTCATCGAGGGACACGGCCACGAGGAGGGCGGCTGGCGGGGGCGGATCAGCCCCGGCTGATCGCGGTCCGGCCACTCCGGCCAGCCCGGCCCTCGGCCCCGGTCCCTCGGGACCGGGGCCGAGGGCCGGTCCGGCGCGGGAGGCCCGGGGCCCTTCGCACGCCGAACCCGTGAGCGACCGGGCGGCGGTTCCGGGGTGAGGGGGACAGCAGGCAGCAGGACGCCGTCACCACCCCCGACAGCGAGCGCGGCACCCGCGACACCGCGAGTGGCTGCGCGACCGACCTCACGGTCCCGGCCGCAAGCACCCCGTCCGCCCACACCGACCCCCGGCGACGGCGGCCGGACCCCGGGCACCGCCGGTCCCGCGGGCATCGGGCATGCTCGCCGGCACCGGTGCCACCGTGCTCGCCGCGCGGGGATCGTCGGCGTCCTGCTGTACTCGGCGGCTTCACCCTCGTCCTCGGCCGCCGCCGGAGCCACCACGGCTGACCGGCCGGAACCGACGGACGGGGTGGTCTCGGCAGCCGGCCGCGCCCCCCACCGGCCGTTCGGAACGTCCACGGCCGGGCCGCCCGTCCCGGCGGGGCGTACTGCTCCCGTCGTCGTGGAAGGGGTTGGCATACCCACCCGCCATGGCCGACGGCGCGGCACTATCGGCGGACAACCAAAAAACGCATGCAACCTGCACCCGGTCGTGCTGGGATCAATGGCTATGAACGATCGTTTTCGTGATGAAGCCGATGTGACGGACAGGATGGAGCGGAACCTGGCGGAACACGCTTGTCATCTGCACCGGAACATGACCGGCGCGACCGTCGAAGAGGCTGGTGACCTCCTGATCGCGGACAGTGGCCTGGACGACGACACTTTCAACATCGTGGCCGCGGCCCGCTTCACCGCCGACGACGCTACCGCCCGTATCACCGAGACCGCTGGGACGCTGGCCCGCACCGGCCGTCCCTTCTCCTGGTGGGTGGGGCCCTCCTCGACACCGGCGGACCTCACCACCCGCCTGACGTCGGCCGGTCTTCCGGCGTCCGAACACGAGACGGCGATGTGGGCCGAGTTGAACGACACCCTGCCCCCACCGGATGCCCCCGGACTGGACATCCAGCAGGTCACCACGCCTGAACAACTGGCCGACTACGCGATGGTCCTCGCCGCGAACTGGGACCCGCCCGCCGACACCGTCCGCCGCTTCTTCGCCCAGGCCGCCCCGCAGGCACTGGCCGCGCAGTGCCCGGCCCGGTACCTGGTCGGCTACGTGGAGAACCGTCCGGTCTGCTCCGCCGAGGTGTTCCACCACGCGGGAGTCGCCGGCGTCTACAACATCTCCACCCTGGCCGCCCACCGCCGACGCGGCTACGGCGGTGCCATCACCCTCGCGGCACTCCACACGGCCCGCGACCGCGACCACCGCATCGCCGTCCTGCAGGCGTCAGCGGACGGTGAGCCCGTCTACCGCCGTCTGGGGTTCCGCCCCTGCGGCCAGTTCACCGAACACGCCGTCAGCCCCTGACCGGTCCGGACTCCACGCGCCCTGCGCCGTCTTCCTGACAGTGCCGGTCAGCTGCCGTACCGCGAGGCGGCGGCGCGATGTCTCTTGAGGCGATTGATGCCGCATTCGACCGTGTGGCGCTCGCGGTGGTCGGCCCGGTCGAAGCGCGGCGGCCGACCACCGCGAGTGCCGAGCTGCCGGCGATTTCGCGCCTGATCGGCCTCGTCCAGGATGGTGCAGCGGATCCCGTCCAGAACGGCTTCGAACTGCGGCGAGTCTCCACGCTGTCCTGCCGTTACCACGATTGACATGGGCTTCCGCCCCTGCTCGACGGCCAGGTGCAGCTTGGTGGTGAAGCCGCCGCGCGAGCGTCCCAGCCCGTGGTCACGGGGCTCTCGGCCCCGGAGGGGCGGATCGGCAGGCCGCTGGAGTGGCCCTGGCAGGAGCTGTGCCCCTGGTACTGCCGGGAGTTGTGGGCCTGCGGCGTGGTGATCGGGACCACCGCGACGTTGTGGCACGCGGCCTGTCGGCCGGGCCGGGGCCGTTGTCGCCCGCGTCCAGGATCAGGACGCGGGCTCCGGGCCTCGCGGTCTTCCCGGTGCGGCGGTGAGCGCCCGGCGACGCCGGCGCCCGTGACGACCGGGTCGAAGCCGAAGTCCGTAGGCGGCGGGGAGGCGTTGCCGGAAAGAGTCGGAGGGGCCGTGGAAGTCAGCGGCGGTGGCACGCGGCGGGTGCCCACCGGCTCACTTCTCGACGAAGACGATGTCCTCGATCCGGGGGCGCAGCTTGATCGTGTCACCGATGACGTCGATGATGCGGTGCAGGCCCTTGGTCGAGTCCCTCTGGTCCGAGAGGACGTACTCGTCGTCCCCGCCGGCCAGGAAGGCGGGGAGGTGGTCGAGGGACGGCCCGAAGAGCCGCAGGTAGTCGGCCAGGCGTCGGAACAGCTTCGGCATGATGACCAGCTGGTCGGTGAGGGAGCTCAGGTCCGCGATCGTGGCGCCGCTGTGGGTGACGTCGTTGGCCCACACGCTCTCGGGTGCCTTCTCCGCCCGCGCCCGCTGGGCGGTGGCGGCCATGTCGAGGCGCAGTTCCTTCGGCAGGTTCTTGTAGAACGTCGGGTAGACCAGGCCGCGGGAGAGCAGTTCGTGGTTGGCGGTCTGGTGCAGCATCGGCACGTCGACCCGGAGGACGGTTCCGCTCACGACGTCCGGGATCGGCACCCCCTTGCCGACCATCGCGACGCAGCGCCCGTAGGTGTCGGCGCCGCTGGTGAGGATGAACCCGGAGACGGCCTCCGGGGTCGCGGAGGTGACCTTCTCGTCCGCCCCCTGCTCGACGTCGGTGAAGCCCAGCCAGGTCAGCAGGGCGTCCCGCGCGGCGTGCGCGCCCAGGTCGAGCGGCTGGTGCACGAAGTCGGGACCGACGCCCAGGAAATGAGTCTCCAACGCGTCGATCCCGTCCAGCCGCAGGTTCGCGCCACCGTGGTCGTCCGGCTTGACCTTGTGCTCGCCGGGGAGTTGGGACCAGATGGTGATGTCGTCGGGAAGGAAGTGGACGGTGTCGCCGTCCGGTTCGTAGTCCTTGATCCGGTAGGTGCCCTTGATGAGGGTCATGGTCATGGGTTGCCTCCCGTAGTCGAGTCGCGACCCATTGTGATGCGCTCCGTGGGCAAACGGCGGGACCGCACCATCGGCGCGTTGGCCGGGGGCAGCCCTTCGTGGCATCCGTGCCGCAGGCAGGTGTGCGGCCGGGTGGGTCAGTCGAGGGTGGGGTAGTCGGTGTAGCCGGTCTCGCCGCCGACGTACATCAGGTGGGCGTCGCGGATGGGGTTGAGCGGTGCGCCGGTGCGCAGGCGGGTGACCAGGTCGGGGTTGGCGAGGAAGGAGCGGCCGAGGGAGACCAGGTCGGCGCCGGCGTCCAGCAGGTGTTCGGCGGCGGCGCGGCCGCCGTCGGCGGGCAGGGGGCCGGGCCAGGGCAGGGCCGGGTTCGCGATCAGTGTGCCGGACCAGGTCTGGCGCAGGGTGTGGAAGAGCGGCTGGTCCGGGTCGGCGAAGACGACGTGGAGGTAGGCCCGGGCCAGGCCGTCGAGTTCGCGGAGGAGCGCGGGGTAGACCTCGTCGATGTCGTCCTCCGTCATGGCGTTGGCGGTGACGCCGGGGGCGATGCGGACCCCGACGCGTTCGGCGCCGATCACCTCGGCGACCGCGCGGACCACCTCGACGGTCAGGCGGATGCGGTTGGCGACCGACCCGCCGTAGCCGTCGGTGCGGTGGTTGGTGTGGCGGGAGAGGAACTGGTGGAGCAGGTACCCGTTCACGGCGTGGACCTCGACCCCGGCGAGCCCGCGTCCACCGCCCGGCGCGCGGCGGCGGCGAAGTCGGCCACGGTGGCGTGGATCTCCCGCTCGGTCATCTCGCGCGGTACGACGTTCTCGCGGTGCCCGGACGGGGTGACGATGGTGCCGGGCAGCGGTACCGGTGACGGGGCGACACCTCCTGCACGGCGCGTTCGCGATGCTCACCGGCCACCGCCCGCCCGAGCGGGACTGCCCCGAAGCGGACATCGCCGACCCCGTCCGGCGCGGCCGGGCGCTGTGGCTGTTCGCCTACGGCCTCCACCACGCGGGCGACCCGGCCGCGGCGCACGCCGTCGGCACCCGGGCCCTGGACCACTGCGCCGCCGCGGGCGACCGCTGGGGCGCCGCCGCTTCGCGCGCCCTGCTGGCCCGGGCCGCGCTGGCCACCGGCGACCTGGCGGCAGCCCGCCGCGACGGCCGCACCGCCGCCGCCGACTTCCACCAACTCGGTGACGCCTGGGGCGAGTCGCAGGCCGTACCGGTCCTGGCCGCGCTCGCCGAGATCGCGGGCGACTACGCCGACGCGGAGTCCCGCCACACCGTCGGACTGCGCCTCGCCGAGCAGCTCGGCCTGGCGGTGGAGGCCTCCGCCTGCCTGGCGGGCCTGGGCCGCCTGGCGCTCCTCGCCGGCGACTGGGAGCGGGCCCGGCTGCTCCACGAGCGGGCGCGCCGCGCGGCCGCCGAGCAGGGTCACCTTTTCGGCGAGGTCTTCGCCGTGATGGGCCTCGCCCTCGGGGCGCGTCGGGCCGGCGACCTCGACGCCGCGGAACGCCATCTCCGGGCGATGCGCGACGACTACCCGTCGTCGACGGCCGCCGTCCGCGCCGCGACCGGTTCCTGACCCGGGAAAGGGCGCCGGGCGGCACTCCGGCGGCTGTCCGGTCAGTCGGTGACTCCGGTCAGGTCGGCCGGGTCCGGCCGGTCCGCTGCCGGATCCTGTACGGACAACTCGAGGCGTTCGCCTGCCGTACGGCGGGCAGTCATGAATGGTCCGCCGGCCGGTACCCCGCACGCGCTGTCCTTGGGGGCGCCGTCCTCCACCCTCCTGACATGCAGAGGTCAACCACCCATGGTCGAGCTGAACCGCCGCCGTTTCCTCCAACTCGCGGGCGCGACCGCCGCGTTCTCGTCGTTGTCGCAGAGCATCGCCCGAGCCGCGTCGATCGCCCCGCTGGGGACCACCGGCACGATCCAGGACGTCGACCACATCGTCGTGCTGATGCAGGAGAACCGTTCCTTCGACCACTACTTCGGCTCGCTGAAGGGCGTCCGCGGCTTCGGCGACCCCCGCCCGGTCACCCTGCCGAGCGGCAAGTCGGTGTGGCACCAGACGGACGCCCTCAAGCGGGAGGTGCTGCCGTTCCGGCCGCAGATCAGCGACCTCGGGATGCAGTTCGTCCAGGACCTCAACCACGACTGGGCCGGCGGCCACAAGGCCTTCAACAACGGCCGGTACGACCAGTGGGTGCCCGCCAAGACGGCCACCACGATGGCCTACCTGACCCGCGACGACATCCCGTTCCACTACGCGCTCGCCGACGCGTTCACCATCTGCGACGCCTACCACTGCTCGTTCATCGGCTCCACCGACCCCAACCGCTACTACATGTGGACGGGTTGCACCGGCAACGGCGTCAGCGGCAACGGCCCGGTCCTCGGCAACCAGGAGGCCGGCTACACCTGGACCACCTACCCCGAGCGGCTGGAGAAGGCCGGGATCTCCTGGAAGATCTACCAGGACGTCGGCGACGGACTGGACGCGGCCGGCTCCTGGGGCTGGATCGGCGACGCGTACCGCGGGAACTACGGCGACAACTCGCTGCTCTACTTCGACAACTACCGCAACGCCAGGCCGGGCGACCCGCTGTACGACAAGGCCCGCACCGGCACCGACGCCAAGGCGGGCGACGGCCTCTTCGACCACCTGCGGCGCGACGTACAGGCCGGCACACTGCCGCAGATCTCCTGGATCGCCGCACCCGAGGCCTTCACCGAGCACCCCAACTGGCCCGCCAACTACGGCGCCTGGTACGTCGCGCAGGTGCTGGACGCGCTGACCTCCAACCCCGCCGTGTGGGCCAGGACGGCGCTGTTCATCACCTACGACGAGAACGACGGCTTCTTCGACCACGTCGTGCCGCCGTTCCCGCCCTCCTCCGCCTCCCAGGGCCTGTCCACCGTGGCGACCACCGCCGACCACTACGGCGGCACCATCGGCTACGCGGCCGGGCCGTACGGGCTCGGCCAGCGGGTGCCGATGCTGGTCGTCTCCCCTTGGAGCACCGGCGGCTACAGCTGTTCGGAGACCTTCGACCACACCTCGATCATCCGCTTCATGGAGCGCCGCTTCGGCGTCCAGGAGCCCAACATCTCGCCCTGGCGGCGCGCCATCTGCGGCGACCTCACCTCCGCCTTCGACTTCACGGCCTCGAACGCTGCACCGGCGGCGCTGCCCTCCACCGCCGGCTACCTCCCGCCCGACCGCAACCGGCACCCCGACTACGTGCCCACCCCGCCGGCCACCGGCACCATGCCGAAGCAGGAGGCGGGCGCCAGGCCCACCCGCCCGCTGGCGTACGCGCCGTCCGTGGACGGTGCGGCCGACACCGCCACGGGCAAGTACCGCCTCACCTTCAGCTCGGGCGCGGCGGCGGGCGCCCAGTTCCTGGTGACCTCGGCCAACCGGACCGACGGCCCGTGGACGTACACCACCGAGGCGGGCAGGACGATCGCGGACGCCTGGAACACCACGTACTCCAAGGGCGTCACCGACCTGACCGTGTTCGGCCCCAACGGCTTCCTGCGCCGCTTCCGCAACCCCGGCAAGACCGCCGGGCCCGAGGTCACCGCGCGCCACAACGCGACCACCGGCAACCTCGACCTCACCCTCACCAACGCGGGCACCGCGGACGCCGTGCTCACCCTCACCAACGCCTACGGCGGCGCTCCGCAGACCCTCACCGTCCGCCGCGGCGCGACCGTCACCTGCACCGTCGACCTGAGCGGCTGCCGCAGCTGGTACGACGTCACCGTCACCGCGGGCACGGGCGCCGACTTCGTGCGCCGCCTGGCCGGCCACGTCGAGACCGGCGCCCCCGGCCTCTCCGACCCGGGCATCGTCACCTACTGACGGCGCCCCTCCCCTCGCACCGCCGCCCCGGGCACCCACGCGCCCCGGGGCGGCGGCGACCGGGCGGGGGACCTGCCACGGCCGTCGCCGGTGCGCCCCCCCGGGGAGCCGCCGGTCTCAGGCGAGGGCCCGCGGGCTCAGTCCAGGCCGCGGGCGTGGCGGAAGCGGGAGGCGAGGGCGTCCGGGGCGATGAGCGGTGCCGGGTAGTCGGGGGCGGGGTCGAGCCGCCAGGGGCGATGGACGGCCGGCCCGGGCAGATGGGCCAGTTCGGGCACCCACCGGCGCACGTACGCGCCGTCCGGGTCGTACCGTTCGGCCTGGCGCAGCGGGTTGAGCACCCGGTTGGGACGGGTGTCGGTGCCGGTGCCCGCGACCCACTGCCAGTTGAGCTGGTTGTCGGCCACGTCGCCGTCCACCAGCAGCGACAGGAAGTGGGCGGCGCCGATCCGCCAGTCCAGGTACAGGCACTTGGCGAGGAAGCCCGCCGTCAGCAGGCGGGCCCGGTTGTGCATCCAGCCCTCCTCGGCGAGCTGGCGCATTCCGGCGTCGACGATCGGGTAGCCGGTGCGGCCCTGTCGCCAGGCCTCGGCTTCGCGCTCGTCGCGGTGCCAGTGGTCGTCCCGGGGCCGGTAGTCGCGGTGTGCGGCGTCCGGGCGGGCGGCGAGGACCTGGTGGTGGAAGTCGCGCCAGGCGAGCTGCCGGACGAAGGCCCGGGCCCCCTCGTCGTCGTGCCGCAGGGCGCGCTCGACGAGTTCGGTGGGGGACAGGCAGCCGAAGTGGAGGTACGGGGAGAGCCGGGAGGTGGCGTCGGCGGCGAGGTCGTCGTGCACGTCCTCGTAGGTGCTGACGTCCCAGCGCCGCCACCGCTCCCTGGCCGCGGTCTCGCCCCCGGGCGGCAGTGCGGGCGACAGCGGCCCGGTGGGTGACGGCGGCCCGGTGGGCGGCAGGCTCTCGCCGCCGAGGCCGCTCGGGGTGTCGAGCTTCCGGGGCGCGCCCAGCACCGTACGGCGCGGCACCTGCTGCCAGGCGCGGTGGTACGGGGTGAAGACCGCGTAGTGGTCCCGGCCGGACGGGGTGATCCGGCCCGCCGGGACGACCGTCAGCGAGGCGTCGTGGACGTGCAGGCGGTCGCCGAACACCTGGCGCAGCCGCTCCTCGCGCCGCTGCGCGAAGGCGCTGACACCCGCGGCGACGTGCACGGTGGCGGCCCCGGCCTCGGCGGCCACCCCGGCCGTCTGCTCGGCGGGCTCGCCGCGGCGCACGACCAGCCGGGAGCCGATCCGGCGCAGTGAGGCGTCCAGGTCGGCGAGGCAGTCGGCGAGGAACGCCCGCCGGTTGGGCGCGGCGAACCCCGCGCCCTCGACGGCGGGATCCAGGACGAACAGGGGGACGACCCGGTCGGCCGCGGACCGGGCGGCGTGCAGCACGGGGTTGTCGTGCAGCCGCAGGTCCTGGGTGAACAGGGCGATCGATACGGTCACGGGTGGAGCCTCGCAGGTGGTGCCGTCGGGGTCCGGACAGTCCTGCCCCGGTGTTCGGAGCCGCCCGCGACCCGGATCGGACCGGCGGCCGGGACCGAAGGTACCGCGCGGGCCCCGGCCGGCGGGCACATGACCCGGCGTCGGCGGGACGTGCCGCCCGCAGGAACCGCCGCGTGCCGCCCGCGGGACCGCCGCGTGAGAGGCTCATCCCATGGAACAGCGTGTACTCGGCCGCACCGGCCGTCCCGTCTCGATCGTCGGACTCGGAACCTGGCAGCTCGGCGCGGACTGGGGGGACGTCCGGGAGGAGGACGCCCTGGCCGTGCTGGAGGCCTCGGTGGAGGCCGGCGTCACCCTCTTCGACACCGCCGACGTGTACGGCGACGGCCGCAGCGAGCGGCTGATCGGCCGCTTCCTGAAGGACCGTCCGGACGCGGAGGTGTTCGTCGCCACCAAGTTCGGCCGCCGGGTCGAGCAGCGGCCCGAGCACTACAACCTCGCCAACTTCCGTGCCTGGGCCGATCGTTCACGGGACAACCTGGGGGTGGAGCGGCTCGACCTGGTGCAGCTGCACTGCCCGCCGACGCCCGTCTACTCCTCGGACGAGGTGTTCGACGCCCTGGACACCCTGGTCGAGGAGGGCCGCGTCGCCGCCTACGGGGTGAGCGTGGAGACCTGCGACGAGGCGCTGGCCGCGATCGCCCGCCCGAACGTCGCGAGCGTGCAGATCATCCTGAACGCCTTCCGGCTCAAGCCGCTGGAGCGGGTGCTGCCCGCGGCCGAGGCGGCCGGAGTGGGGATCCTCGCCCGGGTGCCGCTGGCCTCGGGCCTGCTGTCCGGCCGGTACGACGAGCACACCGTCTTCGCCCCCGACGACCACCGCAGCTACAACCGCCACGGCGAGTCCTTCGACCAGGGCGAGACCTTCTCCGGGGTGGACTTCGCGACGGGCGTCGAGGCGGCGGTGGAGTTCGCCGCGCTCGCACCCGAGGGCGCGAGCGCGGCGCAGACGGCGCTGCGGTGGATCACCCAGCAACCGGGGGTGACGACGGTGATCCCCGGCGCCCGCAACGTGGCGCAGGCCCGGGCCAACGCGGCCGCCGCGGAGCTGCCGGCCCTGCCGCCGGCCACCCTGGACGCCGTGCGCGAGCTGTACGACCGGCGGATCCGGCCGCAGGTGCACGCCCGCTGGTGACGGCCGGCCGCCGGCACCGGGCGCGGCCCTCACGGTGAACCGGGGATCGCACGGACAACCCCGGCCCTCACGACGAGCGCCGGGGCGGCTCCGCGCGGTGTGACCCCCGCTGCGCCGGGCGGCGGTGGGTCCCGTGGTCGCCGCGCTCGGGGCGGGAAGGCGGCGGACCGTCCCCGCCGGGAGTGCTCCAGGAGTCGGCGCGGGCGGCGGGGGCGCCCCTGGGCGGTTTCGGCCGCCGGCGGTTCAGGTGGTGGCTGCCCCAGGCGAACGCGCCGATGAGCAGCACGGCGATGGCCAGGGCGGGCACCGCGACGGCGAGCAGGGAGGGGCCGTCGGCTGTGGCCGGGAGCGGTTGGGTGGCCATGGTCTTCTCCTTTCCTGGATCCGGCGGCGGGCCCGTTCCCCGGGGGAGCGGGTCGGGCCCGCCGGTGACGCCCGCCTACCCCGCCCGCCGGGGGGCATGCCCCGCCCGGACGGCGGCGGGTCAGGCGAGCAGCCGGGCGAGCGCCGCGTCGACGTCCAGGTGCTCCGTCTCGGTGCCGGCCGGGACCAGCCGGAAGGAGTCGAGCAGGAACGCCGTCACGACGGCCGCGGGGACGCTGATGACGGCCCGTGCGGAAGGGGAGCGCAGGGTGATCAGCACGCGGTCCTCCGGTCCGGGCGCGACGGTCACGTCCCCGCAGCCGGCCGGGCCGTGGCGGCCTTCGTCGAGCAGGTCGCGCGCGAAGGTCCACTGCGCGCGGTCGTCGTCGCCGAGCGGTGGGAAGGCCAGGCACACCGCGTACGGCGAGGCGCTGTCGAAGCGCAGCTCCGCCTCGACGGCCACGTCGGGGTACGGTCCCTCGGGCAGGGTGACGGCGGTCGACCAGGAGGTGGCGACGGTCATGCGGCGAACTCCCATTCTGACGGTGGCGCCGCAGTATGACAGCGGCGCCGGAGGCCGGTGACGACAGCGCTCGGTTACCCGCCCGTCCGGGGTGCATTCCCGGCGGGGGGCGCGGAATCGCGCCGCTTCGCCGGGTACGGCCCGCCGGGACGCCGGAGCCCCGCCCCGGCTGCGGTCGCCGGGACGGGGCTTTCGGGAGTCAGCCGGTGACCGCGGGGGTCTCGGAAGCCGCCTCAGGGTGCCACGGCGTCGGCCGCGGGCGGCTCGGGCTCCTCGTCGTCCTCCGCCTTCCTCCGCACGTCGGCCGGGGTGGGGGCGGTGATGGAGCGCTCCTCCGCGGACCGCTCCCGGGCTCCGACCCGGCCCTCGGCCTTCGCCCGGACGTCGCTTGGGGTCGGGGCCGTGATCGCGCGCTCCTCGGCGGACCGCTCCTGCGCCGGTTCGTCCGGCCGCGTTCCGTGGTCGTCGGGTTTGGTCATGGGCTCGTTCCCCTTTCCGGGTCCTGGACTGCGGCGGATGGGACACCGTGCGGCTGCCCCGGATGCCCGGTCGTGAACCGGTTGGACGAGGCCGACGGCGCGGCCGCGGCGCGGCGCCGGTTCCGGCGGCCGGCCGTCGACGGCCTTTCGACCGTAACCCCGGGCCGCAGACCCCGCCGCCGGACGCCGTCCGACGGCGGCGCCTTTTCGGCCCGGCCCGGCCCGGCCCCGCCCGGTGCGGTGGCGGGCGGCGCGGTCGCGTCAGCCCGCCGTGGGGTGGACCAGCCGTCCGTGGTGGATGAGGGAGACGGACTGCTTGAGGCGGTGTGCGCGGACGCTGATCTCGTAGCCCCTGATGCCGTCGACGCCGGCCAGGCGGCCGCTGAGGTAGCGGTAGAAGGCGGGGGTGTCCTCGCAGATGACGACGGCCATGAGGTTGTGCGTGCCGCTGGTGGCCGAGACGAAGGCGCATTCGTCGTGCCGGGCGAGTTCCTCGCCGATCCGGTGGAGTTCGGGCAGGTGGACCTGGAGCCAGAGGACGGCGTTGAGTTCGTAGCCGAGGCGTTCGGGCAGGATGTCGATGCCGTAGGTGAGGGAGCCGGTGGCTTCCAGGGCCTCCAGCCGGCGGGCGACGCGGGCCGTGGACCAGCCGGTGGCCTGCGCCAGGTGGGTGTGGGAGGCGCGCCCGTCCTCCGCCAGGGCGTCGAAGAGGGGGCGGTCCTCGTCGGTCGGGGCGAGCGGCGGCCCGGCGGGTGCGGGGCGCTGTGCCGCCAGCTGTCGGACCTGCTCGTCGGTGAGGGACCGTTGGCCGCCGGCCCAGCCGACCGTGCCCGGGGGGCGGAAGGGGTGGATGAGGAGGTCCACGCTCATGTCGAGGATCGAGGCGGCTTTCGGGAGTTGCCGCAGCAGGACGTCGTCGCGTCCGGTGCCGTCGGCCGAGCGGATGGTGCAGATGATCTCCGACCCGCCGGAGGCGATGCTGGCGTAGCCGACCTCGGGCCTGCGGGCGAGCGATTCGGCCACGGGCCCGGCGGCGTCCGGGCGGCACCGCAGGCGTGCGATCCAGTCCGCCCGTCCGTGGGCGGTCGGGTTGCTCAGCCCGACGACGCGCATGACCCCGGCGCGGCGCAGCGCGTTGTAGCGGCGGGCCACGGTCTGTTCCGAGACCCCGATGATCTCGCCGAGGCGGCGGAAGGAGGTACGCGGGGCGCAGTAGAGCCCGTGGATGATTTTGCGGTCGAGGTCGTCGTGCACGGAGGAATGGTCACACACTGGCGGGACGCTGTGGAAGTTTCCGCACGCCCGCCAGGATCGCTTGTGGGTTTGTCGACCGTCTGGGTGAGGCTGGTCCGCGCCCACACAGCAGCCGGTGCCCGAGCGGCATCCCGCAGTCGAAGGAACCACCCCGTGAACTCCGCAACGGTGCAGCGCCCCGGAGCCGGACGAGGCGTCACGCTCGTCATGGCCTGCCTGGGCGTCTTCGTCGCCTATCTTCCCGTGACCACCGTGTCGGTGAGCCTGCCGGCGATCCAACGGGCGACGGGCGCCTCGACCTCCCAACTGTCCTGGGTGTCGGACGCCTTCGTACTGCCGATGGCCGCCCTGATCCTCACCACCGGGGTGTGGGGCGACGTCCACGGCCGCAAGCGGGTGTTCCAGGCGGGCATGGTGTTCTGCGCCCTGGGCGCGGCCGTCTCGCTGGCGTCGGACTCGGTGCGGGTGCTGTGGGCGGGGCAGGCGGCCTCCGGCCTGGGGGCGGCGGCACTGCTGCCCACCACGCTGGCCCTGATCAGCCACGCGGTCCCCGACCACCGGGAGCGGGGTAGGTTCATCGGCCTGTGGGCGATGTCCATGCTGGCCTCGCTGGCCGTGGGGCCGCTGATCGCCGGATCGCTGTTGGAGCACGTCGGGGTGCGCTGGATCTTCCTCCTGCCCGTCCCGGTGTCCCTGGTCGTGCTGGTCGTCGCGGCCTTCCTGCTGCCCGACTCGAGGGCGCCGCACGGCCGTCGGCTCGACTGGCCCGGGCAGATCAGCGCGGCCGTCGCGGTCACCGCGGTCGTCTACGGCGTGATCGAGGGCGGTGCCGACGGCTTCGGTACGCCGCACGTGGTGGCGGCGCTGGCGCTCGGCGCCGTGGCTGCGGTCGCGTTCGTCGTCGTGGAGCGGCGCAGCAGCAGCCCGATGCTCGACCTGGCCCTGTTCCGCAGCCCCGCCTTCGCCGCCACCTCCCTGGTCGCCATGATCAGCTTCCTGGGGCTGATCGGCTTCTTCTTCGTCCTGAGCCTGTACTTCGGGCTGGTGCAGCACCTGACCACGCTGGAGGCCGGACTGCGGCTGGTCCTGGTGTCCGGGACGTCCCTCGTCGTCGGTGTCCCGGTCGGACGGCTGATGCACCGGATCTCCGCCCGGGTCATGATCACCACCGGGCTGGTGGTGATGGCGGGTTCGCTGCTGTCCCTGACCGGCGTCGACGCCGGCACGTCCTACGGGTCGATCGCCTGGCGCCTGGTCCTGCTCGGCCTGGGCATGGGCGCCGTCCTCACCCCGATGACGGCCTCCGCCGTCTCCTCCGTACCGCACCACCTGGCCGGTATGGCCGCCGCGGGCAACAACGCCTTCCGCCAGGTCGGCGGGGCCCTCGGCCCCGCCGTGCTCGGAGCCCTGCTGACCACCCGCGCCCTCGACGCCCTGCCCGGCCGCCTCGCCGACGCCGCGGTGCCGACGGAGGCCGGCGGCCGTGTCCTGGCCGTCGCCCGGGACCAGGGGCTCGGCGCGGTGGCCGGGCTCGACCTGGGGGCCGCGACCGAACCGGCCCTCGCAGCGCTGGGCGGCTCCTTCCTGGACGGTCTCCGGCTCTGCCTGATCGTGTCGGCCTCGCTGGCCCTGCTGGCGGCGCTCGTCTGCGCCGTCCTCCTGCGCCCGGCTGCGGCGGGCGGGCGCTCCGCGGCCGGGCTCCCGTCTGCTGCCGGGCTTCCTTCCGCCGGCGGGCTCACGTCCGCCGCCGGTGACACGGCCGCGGGGCCGCGAACCGCCGCTGCTCCCGCCCCCGCCGCCATCGGCGGCGCGCCCGCTCCGGGGGCGCGCCGCACACCGTGACACCCGTGAGGGGGCGTGCCCGGGGTGGCTCGGCTTCCGGGGCGCCACCGCGGTTCACGCGGGCCCGGGGAGTCCATCGGCTCCTGCGCGGGTGGGGAGCGAGAACCTGACCTTGGGCCGGGCCCGGGCCCCGGCGCGGTGGTAGAAGCGGATGGCGTCGGTGTTCCAGTCGGGCGTCTGCCACTGGACCTGCGTGGCGCCGCGGGCTGCCGCCGCTTCCCGCACCGCGTTGAGCAGGGCGCGCCCCCAACCCTCTCCTCGGTGCGGTTCGGTGATGAACAGACAGTCCAGGTGGACATGGTCGGCTGCCTGCCAGGTGGAGAACTCCTGGGAACAGGTCGCGTAGCCGGTCAGCTCACCCCCGTGGTCGACGACGAGGCACCATGCTCTCGGATGTGCCGAGAACATCACGCTCTCCAGCCGGGTGGCGAGGTCGGCGGCCACGGGTTCGGCGCGCTCGAAGGCGGCGTGGAGGGCGCACAGGCGGGCTATCGCCGGCAGGTCGGCCGGGGTGGCCGGGCGGATCGTGCCGCCCGGCCGCGCCGCGTCGCTCAGCACGCGCAGGAGATGCCCGACCGCGGGGCGGTCAGGTCGTCGACGGGGCGCTGCTCGGTGCCGGCGGCCGAGTCGTAGGCGAAGCCCTCGCGTGCCCAGTACTCGAAGCCGCCGAGCATCTCCTTGACCTGGTAGCCGAGGCGGGCGAAGGCCAGCGCCGCACGGGTCGCTCCGTTGCAGCCGGGGCCCCAGCAGTAGGTGACGACGGTCCGGGCCGGGTCGATCAGCCGCGGAGCGAGGTCGGCGATCTGCGCGGTGGGGATGTGGAGGGCACCGGGGATGTGTCCCTGGTCCCAGGCGACGTCGCTGCGGGTGTCGACCACCACGATGCCGGGTGCGCCGGACTTCAGATCGGCGTGGACGTCGGAGACGTCCGCTTCGAAGGCGAGACGGGCGGCAAAGTGTGCGGCGGCCTCGGCCGGGGTGGCGGCGGGCACGCTCAGGACGGCGCCAGTGGTCTCGGCGGTGTCGGCGGAAGCAGTGGCGGGCACGGGGTACCTCGTGTTCTTGCTGGTCGGGACGGTTCCGGTGCGCCGCTGGGGGCTTTCCCCCGGTCGGCGACGGCTCCATCCTCCGGTGCCTGGGCCCGTCCCACGAGTGGCGTGAATGCCATTGGTCGCCAAGATTCCGCCAAGGGGGCCGGCCACGGCGGGGGCCGGTGCGGAGGCGACGGTGAACGTCGCGGCGCCGGCCGCGCCGGGCCGCCCGATCCGGTGCCCGCCTCTCAGCGCAGTTGCTCGGCCAGTCCGACGATGATCCCCGCCGGGCCCCGGAGGTAGCAGAGCAGGTAGCTGTCCTCGAACCGGGCGATGCCGCCGAGGAGTTCGGCGCCGTGGGGGCGCAGGCGGGCGACGGTGTCCTCGATGTCGTCGACGGCGAACATGACGCGGTGGGTGCCGAGGACGTTGTGCGGCCGGTTGCGCGGTCCGGCGTCGACCAGTGCGGGGCTGCGGTACCTCGCCAGCTCCAGTCGGCTGTGGCCGTCCGGGGTCCGGAGCATCGCGATGTCGCAGCGGACGCCGTCGAGTCCGGTGCACCGGTCGGCGAAGGGGCCCTCGACCTCTGCCCTGCCGTCCACCTCCATGCCGAGTTCTTCGAAGAACGCGACGGCGGCGTCCAGGTCCTCGACCACGATGCCGACGTTGTCCATCCGCTGAATCGCCATGCCGATTCCTCCGCTTCTCCTCGCGCGGCCGTGGTGGCCGCTGACGTCCCGGGGACGGAGCCGGTGACGCGTTCTCGACGTCCGCGGCCCGCCGGGAGCCGGCGAACCTCCCGGCTCTTCCATACTCGCCCGGCGGTGCCGCCGCGAGCGGTCGGACTCGGGCGCGCG
The DNA here is from genome assembly GCF_055633695.1 of Kitasatospora sp. NPDC114501. Taxonomy (NCBI): domain Bacteria; kingdom Bacillati; phylum Actinomycetota; class Actinomycetes; order Kitasatosporales; family Streptomycetaceae; genus Kitasatospora; species Kitasatospora sp. NPDC114501. Next base: position 277,601 of record NZ_JBVKDS010000013.1, read on the forward strand.
CGGCGGGACGGCGAGGGGACGGGCAGACGGGGCCTCATCCACGTCGAGCTGTTCAGGACCCTCGACCTCGTCGGGCAGGCGCCCCCGTTCGACGCGGCCACCGGGGCGCAGATGCTCGCCGCGTACGAGGGCACCGGCGCCCTGCCTCGGGTAGGGCTGGGGCCGGGGGAGTGGGAAGTCGGCTGGTCCGACTTTCCACTCCGTAGAGCGCGCGTGGGTCGTTCGTCGGCCGGGCTGCTCGATCGGCGGCCCACTGCTGTGGCCGGCCGACGAGCCCCGGCCCGTGTGCACCGAGCCGCATCCGGAGGACGAACCGCCCTTGCGGCGCGTGGTCCGCCTCACCGGGCGGACGGTGAAAATCCCGCGCAGGGGCGGCCCGGACCGGAGCAGAATCGTCCCATGGCGGACATGCAGGCGTTCCGGGACGCGGTCATCGGCTGGGCAGCGGGGGAGGACGGCGGGCCGGCGGGTGAGCTGGCCGAGCGGCTGCGGGTACGGACGGCGGTGCTGCTGGAAGGGCCGAGCGACCTCGCGGCCGTCGAGACGCTGGCGGCACGCCACGGTCGGGACCTGGCCGCCGAGGGGGTGTGCGTCATCCCGATGGGCGGGGCGATGAGTGTCGGCCGGTTCGTCGGCCTGCTCGGACCACAGGGGTTGGGCCTGCGCCTCGCCGGGCTGTGCGACGAGCGCGAACAGGGCTGGTACGAGCGCGGACTCGAACGGGCCGGTGCGCCGGGTGACGGGTTCTTCGTGTGTGCGGCGGACCTGGAGGACGAGCTCATCCGGGTGCTGGGCGTGCCACGGGTCGAGGAGATCGTCCGGGCAGAGGGCGATCTCCCGGCCTGGCGGATCTTCGTGCGTCAGCCCGCCCAGCAGGACCGTACGCCGCACCAGCGGATGCGACGCTTCCTCGGCACGAAGAAGGGACGCAAGATCCGCTACGGCCGCCTCCTGACCGAGGCCCTCGACCTCGACCGGGTCCCCGCGCCCCTCCAGGGCCTGCTCCTGCACCTGTCGCTACCGCCGCGCGACGGCGGCGGACATCGGCTGTAGGACCTGGGCGGCGGGGGTGGGCGTCAGGCGGGCGGTGAGCTGCTCCCGTTCGGCGGGTGGGACCCCGTGGGTGAGGCCCGCGGCGAGCAGCGCGACGGTGAGGGCCTGCTCCACGGTCGCCTGGGGGAACCGCCCGCGCGGTTCGGCGGCGACGAGGTCGACGGCCGGCCGTACGGCGGGCAGCTTCGCGGCGAGCCTGAGCCGCTGCTCCGGGCCCCTGGTGCCGGTGCTGGGGAAGTGCGTCACGTGTGGGCCGAAGCGCCCGGCCGGCCTGCGCGACTCGTATGGGGCTTGGAGGAGTTCCGGTGTCTGATCGCCGGGGCCGCACCAGTCGGGCCAGGCCTCGGAGGCCTCGAACGCCGGCGGTTCCCTGTCCCACTGCCAGGCCAGGACGCCCACCGCCCCGGTACCGGCCGGCCGCGCCGGCCGTGCTGTCGAGTGGAAGTGCACACCGCCGGCCCGGACACCCCGGGTGCCCTGGCACGGCCTCGCCACCAGGTGGTGGCAGGGCCGGCCCGACTGCCGCTGGGCGACGTACGGTTCGTGGTTATCCGAAGCCGCGGGCGTCCTGCTTCAGCGCGGTGTCCACGGTGAGCGCGGTCGCCAGGACGAGGCTGAGCAGCGGGTCGGGGAGCGGGCGGTGGATCTGGAGCACGTAGTTGTCGGCCGTGGTGAACATCGTCTTCGCCAGGCCTTCCCAGGTCTTGGTGATCCGGGCGACCTCGGTGTCCGTCCCGTCCACGATGGAGAAGTTCCAGGCCCGCCAGTTCTCGGCCTTGATGGCGCCGATCTTCTGACCGCCGACCTCCAGCGCGAAATTGATCTTCCCGATGGCGTTCTGCTGGATGATCTGGCCGACCTCCTGGCCGTTCGGACGCTGCACGATCACCCGCGACTTGATGAGCTTCGCCGGGCGGGTCAGCAGCAGCACCGGAGTGCCCTGCGCGTCACGGATCTCCAGCTTGTGGGTCAGGTACTGGTCGATGGAGAAGAGCAGCCGTACCAGCTTGCGCAGACCGCTCTGGCCGACCTGGACCACCGAGCCCAGCGTGGCGCCCCGCTGGTCGAAGACCGCGTACTCGTTGGTCAGCTCGATCAGCTTGGCCTTCTGGTTCACCACCAGGACGGGTTCGGAGAAGAGGGTGCCGCCGCCACCGTGGACGGGGCCGACGCCCGCCTGGTGCTGCACCTGGTACTGCACGTCGGCGGCGCCGCCGACCGGAGCGGCCGGCTGCCCGGGGAAACCGGGGGTGTTCGTGTTCTGGGACATGGCGGGCAGGCTAGGCCCAACCGTCCGCGGGGAGCCAGATCGTTTTCGACGGCCGCCGGGCCCGTCCGGGACTGCGATCCGCGAATTCGGCCTGCACGTGGGGGTGTTGCGAACGGCGGCCGCTTCTCTGCGGATGGAACGGATGTGTCCGACGTCACATCGCTTGATCACGCGCCGGTCAGGGCCTGCCTCGACCGGTACTTCTCGGCGGGGGTGGCGGACGGCCACCGCACGCCACTCGTCGCCGGCGCCGTCAACGCCTTCCGGGCCCGGGGGAGCGGATCCTCCTGGCTGAGCGGTGTCAGACACGCCTTGGGCCCGGCCGGAAGCGAGAACCGGGCCCGCCGTCCGGCGACGGCGGGCCCGGTTCTCGTGGTGGATCAGTTCCGCCAGGTGTCCGACAGGGTGATCCTGCCGTTGGCGGGGACGGTCGCGGTGCGGTTGGCGCCGGACTCCCAGGTGACGTTGCCGGCGGTGTCCTTGCGGAGGTACTTGTACTCGAACGAGGTGCCGGCGGGCAGGTCCAGGTCGAGCTTCCAGACCGGGTAGGCGGCCGGGTCCAGCTTGACGCCGCCCGACGGGGCCCAGTTGCCGAGGCCTGCGAGACTTCCGACGACGTAGACGTTCTGGCCGGGCACGGTGGTGGCGGTCACGGCGAACGAGGCACCGGAGACGGTCTGCTGTCCGCCACAGGGGTCGCCGGGCGCGATGACGCCGGCCCTGACGGTGGTGTTGCCGGTGCCGAGCGTGTAGTTGACGCCGTTGTTGTTGTCCCAGGTCCCGGAACCGTCGTTGAAGGCGGCCGTGAGGGTGGTGGCGGAGCCGAGGGCGATGGTCTTCTTCACCCAGCCGGCGCAGGCGGCGTCCATGGCGACACCGGGCGCGGTGGTCCAACTGCCCTTGTCGGCGCGGTAGTGGATGTCGTAGGCGGTCCAGTTCCGGTCGGTGCTGTAGTAGACGGTGGCGGTGTTGTCACCGGGCTTCGGGGTGACCCGTGCGCCGACGTGGAGGGCGACGGCGTCGTTGGAGCCGACGGTGGCGGTGAACTTGCCGCTGCTGTCGACGGTGTAGGTGGTGCCGGTGCAGCCGCTGGTCGAGGTCGGGTCACCGTGCTGCACGTCGCAGTAGGTGCCGGGCGGCAGCGAGGTCTGGAACGTCCGGGTGATCGCTCCGCCGCCCCGGTTGAGGGCGACGTAGGCCTTGTCCCCGCGCCCGAAGCCGATGGCGTTGTCGCCGTCGTCCCACCAGTCGGTGACCGGGGTGTCCCCGGCGGCGTTGCGGAAGGCGACCATGTTCGCGATCTGCGGCCAGGCGTGCTGGCACTTCCAGCCGTCGCTGTAGCACGAGTTGACGGTTCCGCCGTTGGGGGCTCCGGCGTCCCGGTCGGAGAACTCGTAGCCGGAGTGCACGGACGGGGTGCCGTAGGGGTGGGCCAGCATGAAGACCTGGGCGAGGGTGTAGGCGGCGCCGTCCTTGTAGCCGAGGCCGGAGCCGTTGCGTTCGGTGTCGTGGTTGGTGACCATCACGCCGGACTTCGCGGAGGGCATGTAGCCCCAGGCCTCGCCGAAGTTCTTCAGGTAGGAGAGCTTGTCGGTGGTGAAGATCCGCTTCAGGTCGGTGGTGTAGCGGAACTCCTGCACGTCGCCGGTGGCGAGGTACTCGGCGGGGGAGACGGCCTCGTTGGCGCCGTGGACGGCCTCCTGCACCCAGTAGACGTCCGGCTTGGTGAGTTTGGCGCGGATGGCCGAGAGGTCGGTGGTCGCGACGTGCTTGACGGCGTCCATGCGGAAGCCGTCGGCGCCCAGCGAGATCAGGTCGTTCATGTAGCCGGCGATCCGGCTGCGGACGTAGTCGCTGCCGGTGTTCAGGTCTGCCAGGGAGGGGTTGCCGGTGTCCCCGAGCTCGCACTCCTGGATGTTGTACCGGTCGGCGTAGTTGTTGCCGATCGGGCGGCGGCAGCCGTGAAAGTCCTGGTCCTGGTAGAGCCCGGGGTAGTCGTACTTGCTGTACTGGGTACCGCCGGTGCCGGTGCCCGACCCCGAGGTCATGTGGTTGACGACCGTGTCGACGATGACGTCGACGCCCGCGGAGTGGCAGGCGTCCACCATCTGCCGGAAGGCCGTGCGGTCTCCGAGCGGGCCGGCGATCCGGTAGCTCACCGGCTGGTAGCCGGCCCACCAGGCGCCGCCCTTGATGCGTTCCTGGGGCGGGGACACCTGGACGAAGCCGTAGCCCTTGGGGCCGAGCGTGCGGGTGCACTCCCGGGCGATCGAGTCGAAGTTCCACTCGAACAGAACGGCGGTGACCTTCTTGCCGTTCGGGCCCGTCGGTGCGGCGGCCGCCGGCTGGGCGGGAGCCGCCAGGGTGGTGGCCAGACCCAGGGCCAGGCCGAACCCGGCCAGTGCCGCGACCGTGCGGCGCTTCGTCCGCCGCCTCGCGGCGGCAGCCAACCGGACCGTAGTCATGTGCTCTCCTTCGGGTGGGGGTGGGTCCCGACGCCGGGGTACGCGGGAACCGGAAGGGGGCGGGCGAGCATCCGGTGTGAACCGGATGAAACACAGCTGAAAACTTTCAGAAACCTTTCAGCCGGTCGAACCCTAAGAGTGATCGCAGCGGCCGTCAATCCCGTGTTCGCCATCAACTTCTCCGGTGTTCAAGGCAATTGAAGGATCGATGTCGAGTCCCTCGGTGCGCGTCGCGGGAACGCCCGGCGAGTCGGCCCCGGGGGCGGACGGTCCGTCGAACCGAGTCACCCGCACGTCGCGGCGGCCTGGATCGGGCATCGGATGGACCGTCAGAGCTGGTATTTCAAGGTCCAGTTGATACATAAGCCCGAGGCGCGGCGAACGCCACTTGCTGAAACTTTCAGAAAACACCTTCCATGGCCGGGTGTGCCCGGGTACGGTCGCTGGCGATCCAACGACACGGCCGGAACGGCACCGGAAGTCGCCGACCTCGCGGCGGCACGCCCGGCAGGAGCGAGCAGGGCACGCGTTCGCCGCTCCCCTCCCGCCTCCGCAGTTCCGCCCGGGCCTTCCGCCCGGTCCAACCACCTAGGAGCTCCACATGCGGCGTGGCATCGCAGCCTCGGCTCTCGTCGTGGCGCTGGCAGTTTCGACTGCGGCCTGTAGCAGCGGCGGCGGCAAACGTTCCACCTGCTCAACCAGCCGGTCGGCCTGATCCTCACCTACATGACCATCTCGGTGCCGTTCTGCGCCTGGACCATGAAGGGCTACTTCGACACCATCTCCACCGAGATCGACGAGGCCGGCCGCATCGACGGCCTCAACCCCTTCGACACCTTCTCTGGCGCCTGATCCTGCCGCTCGCACGACCGGGGCCGGCCGTCACCGCGTTCTACTCCTTCATCACGGCCTGGGGCGAGGTCGCCTACGCCTCCCAGTTCATGACCGGACTGGACCGGATGACCCTCGCCGGCGGTCTGCAGACCTTCGTCAACCAGTACTCGCAGAACTGGTCGATGGTGTCTCCCGCCTCGGTCCTCATCGCCCTTCCGGCAGCCGCCGTCTTCGTGCTGGTCCAGCGCAACCGCGTCGCCGGCCAGACCGCCGGCGCCGTCAAGTAGTCCCGCCGTCATCCCGCCACCACCTCCGAGACCGCGAGGAATCCGATCATGACCCAGAACCTGGCCGACACCTCCCGGCCTGCCGCCGACACCGCTCACGAGGCGAACGTCAGCGCGTCCAGAGGCTGGTGGCGGGACGCGG
>NZ_JBVKDS010000014.1:0-278513 GCF_055633695.1 Kitasatospora sp. NPDC114501
CCTCACTCCCCCACAAGCGCGACCGCCGTACTGCCACCGAGATCATCCAGCGCACCCTCGGCAGCCTCTGGCTCACCGGCACCACACCCGACTGGGCTACCTACTTCGCCCAGCAGCAGCGCCGCCGCATCCCCCTCCCCACCTACCCCTTCCAACACAAGCGCTACTGGCTGGAGCCCCAGGTCCCGCAGGCCGCGGTCCGGAACATCCCCGGCCCGCACCCGCTGCTGGACCAGGTCCTGCTCCGGACGATGGGCCAGTCCGTCTTCCTCACCGAGTTCTCGCTGGAACGGCACTGGGTGCTCTCCGAACACAAGCTGCTCGGAGAGGCGATCGTCCCCGGAACCACCTACCTGGAGATGGCCCGCGCCGCCGCCTCGCTGCACTTCGGCCGACCGGTCACCGAGCTCCGCGACGTCACCTTCCTCGTGCCGCTGCTGGTGCAGGAGGGAACCCCGCGCACCGCGCACACGACCGTCCGCGAACTCGGCGACCTTCAGGCCGAGTTCACCGTCGCCAGCCACGACCCGGCGAGCGACCGCTGGACGGTGCACGTCCAGGGCACGGTCAGCGTCAGGCCGCACGCCGCACCCGCGCCGCAGCAGGATCCGGCAGCTCTGCGTGAGCTCTGCTCGCTGGAGAGCGTGGACATCGCCCGGCGGCAGACCGAGCACAAGGTGATGGAGTTCGGTGACCGCTGGCGGAGCAGCCTCCCGACCGTGCACGTCGGCATCCGGGCCGCCCTCGGCGTACTCGACCTGCCCGGGCGGTACCGGGCCGAGTGCCAGGACCACCTCCTGCACCCGACCGTGCTCGACCAGGCCACCGGCTTCAGTGGATTCGCCGTCCTGGAGACCCCCGATGAGCGTCGACTCGCTCTCGGCGACCGGGACTTCTTCCTCCCGGTCGGCTACGACTCGCTGCTCCTGCACGGCCCGCTGCCCGCTCGGGGCCTGAGCTTCGTCCGACCGCATCCGGGCTATGTGAACAACGCCGAGTTCCGCAAGGTCGACGTGGTGATCTGCGACGAGTCGGGGGCCACCGCCGCCGAGATCCGCGGCTTCACCGTCAAGCGCGTCACCGACGCCAAGCGCACGGTCGCCCAGCTGCGCCCGCACGCCCGTCATCACACCCTCCGCTGGGTCCCGGCACCGGCACCCGAGGAGCCCCAGGCCGCACCCGCCCGGGTCCTGGTGATCGGCGAACAGGGCGGCATCGGGGCCGAGCTGAGCGCCGCACTGCGCGCGCACGGCGTCAGCGTCACCGAGGCGACCCTCGCGGACCGATGGCGGCAGTCCGCTCCGGACCGGTACGAAGTGCCGCCCACCCAGGAGGGTTTCGGCCGGCTGCTGGACGCACTCGGTGCGGAGCTCCCGGACGAGGTCGTGCACGTCGCAGCCCCTGCCGACGGCGGCGTCCAGCAGGACCTGGCGGTTCTGGAGGCCAGGCTCGACCACGGCGTCCACAGCCTGTTCCACCTGGCCCACAGCCTCTCCGAGCGCGGCGTCGGCCCGGCCAGGCTCAGCGTGGTCGCCCCCTCGGTGGCCCGGGTGACCGGCACCGAGCCCGAGACGGCCGCGGTCCACGCGACGCTCTTCGGACTGGCGAAGGTGATCGGCCAGGAGTACGAGAACACCGACGTGTTCTGCCTCGACATCGCCGGCGACACCGGCGCCGAGGCCGTCTGTGCCGAACTGCTCGGAGCCCGGACACCCGCCACCGTCGCGCTGCGCGACGGGCTCCGCTACGTCGCGGAGCTCGCGCCGGTGCAGCTGCGGGAGCAGCCGAGGTCCGCGCCGGTGCGCCCGGGCGGGGTGTACCTCATCACCGGCGGCCTGGGCGGACTCGGACTCGCGGTCGCCCGCCATCTGAGCCGCTCGGGGCCGGGGGCCCGGCTAGCCCTGGTCAACCGCACCGAACTGCCGCCGCGCGAGCGGTGGGACGAGGTCACCGACGCCAAGCTGCGCGGGCAGATCGAGGCACTGCGTGAACTGGAGCGGAACGGCGCCGAAGTCCGCAGTTACTCCGGTGACGTCACCGACCTGACGGCCATGGAGGGAGTCGTCGCGAAGATCCGCGCCGATCTCGGCGCGATCGGCTGCGTCGTCCACGCGGCCGGTGTCGCCGGGGACGGCTTCCTCTTCCGCAAGGACGCGGAGACCTTCCGTCGTACTCTGAACCCCAAAGTGCTCGGCGCCACCGTGCTGGACCTCGTCACCCAGGACGATCCGCCGGACTGCATGGTCAACTTCGGTTCCACGGTGACGATCTTCGGCGCGGCCGGGCAAGGCGACTACACTGCCGCCAACAGCTACCTGGACCACTTCGCCGAGCAGCGCTCCGCGCGCGGCCGGCGGACGGTGACGGTCGACTGGAGCGACTGGCTGGAAACCGGCATGGCCTTCGACCACGGAGTCCAGCAGGACCAGGGCTTCTTCCGGTCGGTGTCGGTCGAGGACGGTCTCAGCAGCTTCGAGGAGATCCTCGCCTCGGCCTGCACCCCGGTGATCGTCGGCGAGGTCAACTACCGCAAGCTGGGCGGGTCCGGCGAGCTCACTGAGCTGCTGCGTCGCGCGCCGCTGGTGCTGGCCGTCCCGATCCAGCAGGCCATCGCCGCGGCCCGCGGCAGTGCCGGCGAATCCGCCGCGCCGTCGGACGGCACGCCGTCCGACGGCGAGCCGAAGCTCTTCGGCAAGGAGAGCGGCGAGTTCAGCGACACCGAGCGCGCGCTCGCCCGGATCTGGGCCCGCGAGCTCGATCTCACCGAACTCAACGTGCATGACACCTCGTTCGCGCTCGGGGTGGACTCGCTGGCCGCACTGCGGATCGCCCAGAGCATCCAGAAGGTCATGGACATCCGGGTCTCCATGGTCGACCTGTTCCGCTATGTCACGATCGCGGATCTCGCCGATCACCTGGACACCAGGGACGCCCGGGCCTGACCAGACACCCCCACCCCCCTTCTACCCCGCAAAGGTGGTATCCCCGTGAGCATCCGAACCGTAGGCGTGATCGGCGCCGGCACGATCGGCCGCGGCGTCGCCCAGTCCTTCGCGGAGTCCGGGTTCGAGGTGATCCTCGTGGACATCTCACCGGCTCAGCTCGACAGCGCGCTGGCCCAGATCGGCCGTGACCTGCTGGTCCAGCCGATGCTGCTCGGCAAGCCGCCGAAGGAGGACGCCGAGACCGTCCTCGCCCGGATCACCACCGGCACCGAGCTCACCTCGCTGGCCGACGCCGACTTCGTGGTCGAGAACGTCGTCGAGGACTGGGACGTCAAGCGCACGGTGTACGAGCAGATCGACACCATCTGCCGCCCTGGAGTGATCTTCGGTGTGAACACCTCGGCCGTGCCGATCACCCGGGTGGGCTCGGTCACCGGGCGACCGGCCGAGATCCTCGGGCTGCACTTCATGAACCCCGTCCCGATGATGGACACCGTCGAGGTCGTCCGCGGCCACTTCACCGGCGAGGAGACGCTGAACACCGCGCTCGGGCTGCTGTCGGACATGGGCAAGGAGGGCATCGTCGTCCAGGACGCCCCCGGCTTCATCACCAACCGGGTCCTCATGGTGACCATCAACGAGGCCATCTTCTGCGTCCAGGACCAGATCGCCTCGGCCGAGGACGTCGACAAGATGTTCCGCGGCTGCTTCGGCCACAAGATGGGGCCCCTGGAGACCGGCGACCTGATCGGCCTCGACACGATCCTGAACTCGATCACGGTCATGTACGAGAGCTACAAGGACAGCAAGTACCGCCCTGCCCCCCTGCTCCAGAAGATGGTCGACGCACGACTCCTGGGCCGCAAGACCGGCCAGGGCTTCTACACCTACTGATCATCGAACTACCCAAGGAGAAACCTGATATGACGAACGACGACGTGCGCGCCCGGGTCCGCGAGTTCCTCGCCCCGCACCTGGCCGGCCAGCCGCTCGCCGACAACGACGACTTCTTCGCCCTCGGCTACGTCAACTCTCTCTTCGCGATGCAGCTCGCGCTCTTCGTGGAGAAGGAATTCGCCCTGACCCTCGGCCCGGCGGACATGGACTTCGACAACTTCCGCACGGTCGACGGTCTCGTCCGCCTGGTCACGTCGCGGACGGCTACGGCGGTCTAGGGGCGTGTCTGCGGACGCGCGGCGGCCACGCCGCCGCGCGCCGGCCCGTTCGACCGTTCTCCCATCGGCGAGGAAAGAACCACGATGACGCACCCCGACGAGGTCCTCACCCGGATCGACCTTCACAGCCCGATCCCCGCAGCGCTGGCCGCCGAGATCGAGCGCCGACTCTTCTTCGTGTCGCCCGAGATCACCGGCTTCCTGGTACCCGTGGAGGGCGACGAGGTGCGCTCCGTGACCCTCCGCTCCGAGCAACCGCTCCCGCACGACGCCCTGACCGAGAAGGTCAACTCCATGGTGGACAACGACGTCCGGAGGCAGTGGGTGACGCCGGCCAAGGCCGTCTGGACCTCGCCGCACCAGCGCATCCCGCACCAGGACGTCTTCGAACTCCTCTCCGAGACCGGCGCGGTGACGGAGGTCGGTGAGGGTCAGGTCGCCGTCGGCGAGCCGCTGCTCTCCCTCTTCACCTACTTCGACCGGGCCGTCTGCGACCTGCTGGCCGAGGACCACGAAGTCCGGGAGTACCGTTACCCGACTCTGATCAGAACGAAGGCGCTGGAGACGGCGGGCTACTTCAAGGCCTTCCCGCAGCACCTGATGTTCGTCACCAGGCTGCGCAACGACCTGGACGTCTACCGCGCCTTCCAGGAGCGGCAGGCCGTCACCGGCATCGACTCCGCGGTGCTGGGCTCCTGCGGCAACGTCGACTACTGCCTGCCGCCCACGATGTGCTACCACACCTTCAGCCAGTACAGCGACCGCACACTGGACGCGGGCCGGCTCCACGTGGTCACCTCGCGCGGCAAGTCGTTCCGCTTCGAGGCGGCGTACGCCACCAGCCTGGAGCGGCTCTGGGACTTCACCATCCGGGAGATGGTCTTCATGGGCTCCCGGGAAGACGTGCTGGACTCCCGTGAGCGCTTCATGCGGAAGGTCTTCGCCTTCGTCGAGGAGCTCGGCCTGAGCGGCTTCTGCGAGGTGGGCAACGATCCGTTCTTCTGCGGCGCGGACACCTCCGAACGGATCTGGTCCCAGCGGCTGATGGAGCTCAAGTACGAGCTGCGGCTCCAGGTCGCGCCCGGGAGGACGATCGCCGTCGGCTCCTTCAACTTCCACGACGACCTCTTCGGCAAGGCCTTCGGCATCGACCACGGTGCGAACGGCCCGACCCGGAGCGGCTGCGTCGGATTCGGCCTGGAGCGGCTCGTCTACGCCTTCCTCTGCCAGTACGGCCTCGACACCACGGCGTGGCCCGCCCAGGTCCGCACCGCCGTCAGCGGGAGCTGACCATGGGTGAGAAGAAGGGCCGCGCCCCGCGAGGCCACCGGGAGGAGATCCTCTGCGCGGTGTTCGCCCAGGTGCTCGGGCTCGACCGGGTCACCATCGACGACTCCTTCTTCGAGTTGGGCGGCCACTCCCTGCTGGCCACCCGGCTCGCCGGCCGCATCCGGGCCGCCCTGGACGTGGAGGTCCCGGTCCGGACGATCTTCGAGGCCCCGACCGTCGCCCGACTCACCGAGCACCTGGAGCAGGGCTCCGGCAGCCGGCGCCCGCCACTGCGCCGCCGGGACCGTCCGGCGGAGATCCCGCTCTCGCAGACCCAGCGGCGCCTCTGGTTCCTGAACCGCCTGCACGGCGCGGCCGGACACTACAACATGCCGATGGCCTACCGGCTGCGCGGCGACCTCGACCTGTCCGCCCTGCGACTCGCCCTCGACGACCTGGTCACCTGGCACGAGAGTCTGCGTACCGCCTACCCCGACTGGGACGGCCGCCCCCAGCAGGTCGTCCTGGACCCGGACGAGGCTCCGGTCGAGCTGCCGGTCGACGGCGTCACCGAGGCAGGCCTGTCCGAAGCGCTGAGCGCTGCGGCCGGTCACGCCTTCGACCTCACCGCCGAGACGGCACTACGGGCCCGGCTGTTCCGGCTCGCCGCGGACGAACACGTCCTGCTCCTGACCGTCCATCACATTGCCTGCGACGGATGGTCGCTGCTCCCGCTGATCCGCGATCTGGCGCTCGCGTACGCCGCGCGCCGCCTCGGGCAGGAGCCGGCCCGGCCCGAACTACCGGTCCAGTACGTCGACTACACGCTCTGGCAGGACGATCTCCTGGGCGCCCCGGAGGACCCGAACAGCCTGGTCAACCGCCAGCTCTCCTTCTGGAAGAGCGAGTTGGCGGGAATGCCCGACCGCCTACGGATCGATGTGGCGGCCCCGCGTCCGGACACCCCCTCACACCGGGGCGGTCGAGTCCCCTTCCACGTCACCCGGGCGACCCACCGGGCACTGCACCAGCTGGCGCGGGAGACCGGCACCAGCGTCTTCATGGTCGTGCAGGCCGCCCTTGCGACCCTGCTCACCAGACGCGGAGCCGGCACCGACATCGCCATCGGCATCCCCACCGCCGGGCGCACCGACGAGGGCCTCGACGACCTGATCGGATTCTTCGTCAATACGCTGGTGCTGCGTACCAGGACCGACGGCGACCCGACCTTCCGGGAGCTGCTGTTCCGGGTGCGCAGCACGGACCTGGCGGCCTTCGCCCACCAGGAGGTGCCGTTCGACCATGTGGTCCAGACCATCAACCCGCCGCGCTCCCCCGCGTGGCACCCGCTCATCCAGGTGATGCTCGCGTTCCAGAACAACGCGAGCGCCGAGCTCCACCTTCCCGGCCTGGAGGTCCGGACCGAGCCGGTGACGGAGGGGATCACCCGCTTCGACCTCCGCTTCGAGCTGTTCGAGGGCTTCACCGAACAGCGGAGACCGGACAGCATCGACGGCAGCCTCACCTACGCCCTCGACCTGTTCGTCCCCGTGGAGGCCGAGCGGCTGGCCCGGGAGTTCACCGAGCTGCTCGACGCCGTGGCCGCCGCTCCGGGTCTGCGGCTGAGCGAACTCGGCGGGGCAGCCGTCCATGAGCTGACCAGCAGCCCGTCCGCCGGGCCGGTGCCCTCCGCTGCGGACGGCACCCGGATCGCCTTCGTCTGCTCCCCCTACGGCCAGCAGTGGGTCGGCATGGGGCGGACCCTGTTCCGCACCGAACCCGCCTTCCGCTCGGCCCTGGAGGAGTGCGACGGCGAGCTGGCCCGGCACACCGGATGGTCCCTCGTCCACGAGCTCTTCCTCGACGAACCCGAAGCCAGGACGAACGACGTCGGCGTCATGCAGCCCATCGTCTTCGCCGTCCAGGTGGGCATCGCCCGCTGGCTGGAGGAGGCGGGCGTCCGGCCGGCCGCTGTCACGGGTCACAGCGTCGGCGAGATCGCCGCCAGCGTCATCGCAGGCATCCTCGACCTGCCGGACGCGGTCCGGCTCGTCCACCACTACAGCGATCAGCAACGCCGCGTGGCGAGCCCGCACAGCGGCATGGCCGTGGTGGAGCTCTCGGCCGTCGACCTCTCACAGCACCTGCGAGGGCTTGAGGGGAGCGTGTCCGTCGCCGCGCGGAACGGCCCCCGGACCACCGTGCTGGCCGGTGACCGGTCCGAGTTGGAGGCCATCGTCGCCCAGCTCCAGGCCGCGGACGTGCTGTGCGCGATGGTCCGAGTCGACCTGCCGGCCCACAGCCCGGCGATCGATCCGATCCTGGCGGACCTCGAACGGGCCATAGGCGAGCTCACCCCCAGGCCCGGCCGTATCCCGATGATCTCCTCGGTCACGGGGCGAGCTCTTGACTGGCAGCAGGCCACCGCTGGCTACTTCGCCCAGAACCTGCGGAAGCCCGTCCTGCTGGCCGACTCCACCGCCGAGCTGCTGACGGGCCATGACGTACTGGTCGAGGTCAGCGCCCACCCGGTGCTCGCCCCGGCACTGTGGCAGAGCGTCGAGGAGTCCGGTTCCGCCGCAACCGTCCTGACCACCATGCGCCGCGGCCAGGACGACCGGACGGGCCTCATCGAGGCACTCAACGCCCTCGAACAGCTCGGCGTGAAGGTGGACACCCCGGTCCGGCGGACTCGGTCGGCGTAGATCCGACACGCGAACCCCTCAGCCACCCGCTGACCCTGAGGATCTACCGCACCACGGCCAACCGGGAGTGCTTCCCTCCCGCCGATCGGACCGCCGGAGGCCGCCGCCCCGACCTGACCGCCGAGAGGACGGTTCCGTCCCCCTCGCTGGGCCGTCCGGGTCCTGCCGGTTCGTTTCCGGTCGAATCCCGTCCTCGGTGCTCGCCGCCGAAGTGCCCTGGGGTGCAGGCTGTTTGGGTGCCGCGTCAACCCGGACACGGCAGGACGGAGGGACGAAGATGACGAGTACGCGCGGTCGCGTGGCCGCTCTGCTGGGCGCCGTCGCCATGGTCGCCGGCACCACCCTGTCCACCACGCCCGCCCTCGCGGCGCAGGACCGACCGGCCCGCCCCGGCGGCGGGATCACCGGGCAGGCGCCGTGCCCGGACGCACCCGAGTTCATCTGCGGGACCCTCACCGTCCCGTTCGACCACAGCGGCGCCGCGCCCGGCACCCTCGACCTCCAGGTGGCCTTCACCGGCACCACCACGGCGCCCAAGGGCGACCTGCTGTTCCTCACCGGCGGCCCCGGCCAGCCCGGCGTCCCGACGATCAAGCGGATGGCGAGCAAGCTGGAGCCCGTCCTCAAGGACTACCGCCTGGTGGTGTTCGACCAGCGCGGCACGGGCCGGGGCGCGCTCCAGTGCCCGGGACTCCAGGAGGACATGGGCTCCTCCGACCTCGCCGTGCCGCGCAAGCAGTCGGTCGCCGACTGCGCCGCCGCCCTCGGCCCGGACGCCCGCCACTACAGCACGGCGGACACCGTCGCCGACATCGACCTGCTGCGCCGCGCCCTCGGCGCCCGGCGCCTCACCCTGGACGGCGTCTCGTACGGCACCTTCGTCGCGCAGCGGTACGCCCTCGCCCACCCGTCGCACGTCGCCCGGCTGGTGCTCGACTCGGTGGCGCCGCGCCGGGGTTTCGACCCGCTCGACCTGGCCGCCATGCCCGCGACCGCCCGGGTCCTGCGGGCCGCCTGCCAGGCCACCGGCTGCACCACCGACCCGGCCGCCGACCTCGCCGCCACCGTCCGGCGGTACGGCAACGGGACGCAGATCCTGAGTGCGCTCACCGGCTACGAGTTCATCGACCCCGACTTCGGCGGGGTCCCGGAGATCCTGCACGAGGCCGCCAACGGGCAGCCCGCGAAGCTCCAGGACTTCTTCGAGCTCGTCCACCGGGAGGTCGACGCCGCCCCGGCCGAGGAGCTCAGCCAGGGACTGCACTCCGCCACCCTGTGCGCCGACTCGCACTTCCCGTGGGGCACCACCGACACCCCCGTGGCCGGCCGCGCGGCGGCGCTGGAGCGCACCCGGCAGCAGCTGACCGCCGAGCAGACCTGGCCGTACGACCCCGCGACCGCGACCGGGATCGGCAGCCTCCTGGTCTGTCTGGACTGGCCGCGCGAGCAGGTGCCGCCGACCCCGTCGGACCACCGCAAGCTGCCGAACGTGCCGGTGCTGCTGCTCGGCGGTGACCGGGACCTGGCCACGCCGTACGAGGTGCTGTACGAGCTGGCCGAGATGGCGCACGACCCGCAGATCGTGATCGTGCCGGGGGCGGCGCACTCGGTGCAGAACCGGGCGGAGAACCCGGCGGGGCGGCAGGCGGTGTACGACTTCCTGTTGAAGTAGCGGCCGGGAGGCGGCGGTCAGCCCGTCAGGAGCGGCGGCGCGGCCGAGGCGCGGGGCGCGGCCGTCGTCGGGCTGTTCGAGGTAACCGCCCAGCGTGTTGGCGACCTCGGCCAGGGCGCGGGCACTGAAGAGCACCGGCTGGTGGCCGGCGATGTCGTAGTCGGTGGCGAGCACGGCCGTGATGTCGAGCGGTCGGACGCGGGCCCGCGCCGGCCGTCGGATCTCCCCGCAGGAGGAGAGCAGGGCCGCCCCGTAGGCCTCGGACGTGCCGTCCTGCTCCGGGGTCGTACGTCGAAGGTACCGGTCGGAGCCGTTCGGTACTCGGCACGCAGGCGTAGGACCAGCGCCCGATGGCACGCGGTCACGTGATCCCTAGGCTCGCTGTCGTCCAAGCCCGAGAACGCGGCCGCCGGCCCACGCCCGGCCCGCCCGATGACGAGGTGCCACGAAATGCCGGCTGACTCCACCGCTCACATCCGCATGGCCCGGCCCTCACGCGATCTCCGAGCGGCGGAACGCTTCTGGGTCGCGGGCCTCGGCCTCGACGTCCTGTACCAGCACGCGGCGGACGGCACCCCCGGACGGAGCTCACTCCTCATGGTCGGCTGGCCCGGTGCCGGCTGGCATCTGGAACTCGTGCACGATCCCGCCGCTCCCGTCGAGCCGCGGTCGACCCCCGAGGACCTCCTGGTCGTCTACCTCGGCGAGCCGGTGCCCGACTCCCTCGTGGAACGGCTGGAGCGGCACGGCGGGAGGCGGGTGCCGGCTCACAATCCGTACTGGGACACCTGGGGTGTGACGTTCCAGGACCCCGACGGCTACCTGCTGGTGCTGTCCACCCGCGCCTGGTCCGACTCGTAGCCGTACCCGGAGGGCCGTCGACCGGACCCGCGGGCCCGATCGACGGCCCTCCGTCAGGGAAGCGCGACGAACGGGGCGAGGAACCCCCGGGCGACCGGTGTGTCGAGTCGGTACGCGACGTTGGTCGCGTAGCACGGCCCGTCGCCCGTGACGGTCGTCGCGACCAGCAGGGTCCGGCCGTCGATCGTGGCGAAGTTCGGGCCGCCGGAGTCCCCGTAGCAGGCGCCGCCGTTGCCCTGCGGCGCGGTCATCGCCAGCCGCACCCACGGGGCGTTGAGCGCGTCGAAGCCCACCGGCGCCTTCATCCGCACGCCGCCGCCCGGGTGCGTCTGGCCGCCGGGGCCGCGTCGCGCCTCCTGGGTGCCGTAGCCGGCGACGGTGAACGGGGTCGCGTCGAGCCGCTGCGGCCCGAGCGCGCCGAGCCGGCCCTCGGTGGGCAGCGTGGCCGGGGTGAAGGTCCAGCGCGCGGCCACCTCGGCCGCCGGCAGCTGGATGACGGCGATGTCGTGCGGGTCCGAGGAGGGCCCCGGGTAGGCCGGGTCCTGATGGGCGGTCCCCTCGACGGCCACCGCCGCGGCGACGGCCGACGGGTCGCCGGGGTGGGCGGCCCGGGCGGCGTCCAGGCCCGCCTGGACGTCCTGGTCGAGCGAGACGTGGAAGCGGGCGCCGGCCGGCCAGTCGCTGGTGCAGTGCGCGGCGGTGAGGAAGGTGTCGGCGTCCACCATGGTGCCGGTGCACATCCAGTCGACCCGGTCCGGGGTGGCGGGGTCGCCGTCGTCGTCCCACTGCACCACCAGGGCGCCGACCTCGGTGCGCTCCGGCGCGGGTGAGGCGTTGTAGGAGTTGATCGCGGCGGCGGGCGTCGTTCCCGTGACGAGTGCGCCGGCGGCGAGCACTCCGGCGAGGGCGGCGCCGGCCGCCCGTCCGAGGGCTGCGGGGAAGTCGGTGATCGGCACTGCTGGGAGCTCCCTTCCGGGCCACCGGAACCTCCGGCGGCCCGCTGCTCGGCACCCCAAGGTGCCGTCGGACGGATGCCCGACGCCGCCCGGCCGGCCCCGGGCGCCGCACGCGGCCGGGGATCCGGCCGGGCGGGCCGGAGGTGTGGCGGTCGGGTCAGAAGACGCTGACGCCGTACTGGGCGAGTGCCTCGTTGGCCGGTTGGAAGAAGGTCGTGCCGCCGGTGGTGCAGTCGCCGCTGCCGCCGGAGGTGATGCCGAGGGCCTTGGTGCCGTCGTACAGCGGGCCGCCGGAGTCCCCGGGCTCGGCGCAGACGTTGGTCTGGATCATGCCGCGGACGGTGCCGCCGTCGGCGTAGCGCACGGTGGCGTTGAGCCCGGTGACGGTGCCGCCGTGGGTGCCGCTGGTCGACCCGCTGCGCTTGACCGACTCGCCGACGTAGGCGTCCGGGGCGGAGGAGAAGCCGCCGCTGTGGCTCACGGCGCTGTTGTCGTAGCGGACGAGCGCGTAGTCGTTGCCCGGGAAGCTGGAGTTGACGGTGGCGCCGATCAGCGTGGTGTGACCGGAGTTGGTGTACCAGGTGTTCGCGACGTTCCCGCAGTGGCCCGCGGTGAGGAAGTAGTAGGTGCTGCCGCTCACCACGTTGAAGCCGAGCGAACAGCGGTACTGGCCGCCGTAGATGGCGCTACCGGCCGCGAGCAGCGGGCGGAGGGTGCCGGGGGTGCGCTGGACCGTCAGCTTGGCCGCGTCGGGGCCGGCGGCCTGCCTGATCCTGGCGATCGCGTCCGGCGACACGGTGCCGTCCGCCGTGACGACGACGCGGTCGGCCGCCTGGTCGACGTACCAGGCGATGCCGTTGACGTCGGTCCGCTGCACGGCGTCGCTCACCGCCGCCAGCCGGGCCTGGCCGGTGGACGGGGCAAGGGCTGTCGGGGCGGCGACGGCGCTCGGCGCGGCGACCGCGGTGGCGGACAGCAGGCCGACGACGGCGGCGAGCAGCCGGGTGGTCCTCGGGGTGCCGGTGTGGGGGGTGGTGCGCGTGGTCCTCACTGGGTCTCCTCCTGGGAGTGAGAGGCCCCCTGAGGGTGTGGGGGCCGTGAGGCGCGATCAGGGAGTGCGCGGACACCCGCCGGTGCCCATGGGGAACCACCGCGGATGATCTGCCCCTGACAGGCGCTGACGGGAAGTATGGGCAGGCCCGTGGAGCGGCACAAGGCCTCGGACGCGGCCTGCACACCATCTCGACAACCCTCGGCCACCGCTGGGCAAGGCCGTGCCCGAACGGGCCTTTCCCCCGATGGAGTTCCGGTCCGGATGCCCCGACACAGGTGCTCCGCCCGGCTGGTGACCCGCCAGGCTCAGCCCCCCGCGGGCACCCGGAGCGTTCCGTACCGCTGCATCCGCTGCCAGCGCAGGCGGGACCCCGCGAGCGCGGTGAAGACCGAGTGGATCACCACCAGGTACATCAACTGCCGGTAGACGAACTGCTGGAGCGGCAGGCTCCACAGCGGCCCGAGCCGTTCCTTGTCGAGCCGGAACGCGTAGGCGCCCATCAGCACCTGGACCAGCAGGAACGCCGCCCACAGCCCGACGATCCGCACCGGGTCGAGGAAGACCAGTCCGTACAGCGCGAAGACGTCGACCACCGGCGCGAGCAACGGCAGCAGGACCTGGAACATCAGCAGGTAGAGCAGCCCCCGACGGCCCAGCTTGCCGGCCTGCCCGCCCTGGACCAGCGCGCCGCGGTGCTTCCACATCGCCTGGAGGGTGCCGTAGCACCAGCGGTAGCGCTGCCGCCACAGGGCGCTCAGCGAGGCCGGGGCCTCGGTCCAGGCCTTGGCCCGCTCCTCGTAGACCACCCGCCAGCCGGCCCGGCAGAACGCCATGGTGAGGTCGGTGTCCTCGGCGAGCGTCTCCTCGCCCACCCCTCCGACCGCCAGCAGCGCCGAGCGGCGGAAGGCGCCGACCGCGCCCGGCACGGTGGGCATGCACTCGGCGAGGTCGAAGAGCCGGCGGTCCAGGTTGAAGCCGACCACGTACTCGATGTGCTGCCAACGGCCCAGCAGCCCACCGCGGTTGATCACCTTGGCGTTGCCGGAGACCGCGCCGACCGACGGGTCGGCGAACGGCTGCACGAGGTGCCGGACGGCATCCGGCTCGAACACGGTGTCACCGTCCACCATCACCAGCAGCTCCGCCCGGGCGGCCGCGATCCCGGTGTTGAGGGCGGCCGGCTTCCCCGCGTTCTCCTGGCGGATCACCCGGGTGTACGGCAGGTCGAGCGACTCGACCAGGTCGGCGGTGCCGTCGGTGGAGCCGTCGTCGACCACGATCACCTCCACCGGATGGTCGGAGGCGAGCAGCGACCGCAGGGCGGCCTCGATCCCGGCGGACTCGTTGTACGCGGGCACGATCACGCTGACCGGTTCGGTGACCGGCGCTCCCCAGCGGCGACGGCGCAGCCGCCGGTGCCGGCGCGCGGCCACCAGGACGGCCACGGCGCGCAGCACGCTGATCGCGCCCGCCGCCCACAGCAGCCAGCCCAGGGCGGTGAGCGTCCAGTCGCCGCCCCGGAGGATCCAGATGAACGCCGTCCCCTGGAGGCGGTCGGCGGTCCCGGCCGGGTGGACCGGGTCGGACAGGCCGACCGCCTCGCTGACGGTGGCGAAGCGCAGGCCGCGGGCCTTCAGCCGGGGCAGCGCGGTGGTGAGCGCCGCCACGGTCTGGGAGCGGTCGCCGCCCGCGTCGTGCATGAGCACGATCCGCCCCGGGCCCGCCGGAGCGTCGTCGAGCGTCCGCGCGATCCGCGCGGCCCCCGGCAGGCGCCAGTCCTCGCTGTCCTGGGTGGTGAGCACGGTCAGGTAGCCGGCGCGCCCGGCCTCCCGCACGGCGTCCCACGCGCGGTCGTCCAGGGCGTCCGGGCTGGAGGAGTACGGCGGCCGCAGCAGGGAGCTGGTCACCCCGGCCGAACCGGCCAGCACGAGCTGGGTCTCGCGCAGCTCCAGCGAGCGGCGCCAGTCGGGTGCGGCGCCGAGGTCGGTGTGGGTGAAGGTGTGCACGCCGATCTGGTGGCCCTCGGCGACGATCCTGCGGACCAGGTCCGGGTGGGCGGCGACCTGGGTGCCGACCACGAAGAAGGTGGCGTGCACCCCCTCGCGGCGCAGCACGTCGAGCACCTGCGGGGTCCAGGTCGGGTCGGGGCCGTCGTCGAAGGTGAGGGCGATGGTGCCGGGCTTCGGGGCGGCGCTGCGCGGCTGCGGGCCGGCGGCGTCGATCACCGGACCGCCGTCGAGGACGGGCGCCGGCACGGTGTTCGCGCTCGTGCGCGTGGCCGTCCCGTCAGGGCGGTCGTCGAAGCTGTGCTGGGTGTACCCCTGGAGCAGCAGGGCGCCGGAGAGGGCGAGCAGCAGGGCGGTGAACAGCACCCAGTGGGTGCGCAGCGGGCGCTGCCTCACCAGGGCGCGCCGGCCTCTTCCGGGACGGTCGGGGGCTGGGGCTCGTCGTCGGCGGGCGCTGCTCATGGGGCTGCTTTCGGTGTGCGGGTCATGAATCGTGGGCGGGGCGGGTCAGGGCTTGACGGGTTTGTTGCCGGAGTTCCCCGGCTGGCTGGTGGGGCGGCCGTGCCCGGGCATGGGCGTGGCACCGGGCGGTGCGGTCGGCGGTGCCGTGGCGGTGGCGACGGGTGCGGGCGAGCCGGCACCCGCGGGGGCACCCGGCAGGCCGGCGGCCGGTTCGGCCGGCGCGCCGGTCGGCCGCGCGTTACGGTCCCCGGCCGGGCCTGCGCCGGTCTGGCGGGCGGGGGCGGCCGTGGGTGGCGCACCGGGCGGGGCCGCGGCCTCCGGGGCGGCGGAGGGCGCGTCGGACGGGGTGGCCGCCCGGGCCGGCGCGCTCGGCGCGGCAGGCTGGGGGATCGGGAGGAACGGCGCGCTCACGGTGGGGCCACCGAGCAGCGTGCTGGCCAGCAGGACGAGGTACCCGCCCGCCGGCACGGCCAGCACCATCCCGAGCCGGCGGATCCGGCGCTGACGGCGTCCGGAGGCGTCGACGAACACCGGCGGCGGGACGGGCGCGGGCTCGGACGAGGGCTCGGGCGCGGGCGCGGGCTGCTGGTCCACGGCGTCGGCGAGGACGGGCAGCTCGGCGGTGGGCGGGTCCTGCGCCTCGGCGGGCCACGGCCGGTGGTCCAGGGGAGCGGCCACGGGGGCGAAGTGGTCGGCCGGGGCGCCGAAGCGGTCGGCCGGGGCGACGGCGGGAGGTCCGCCGACCGATGGGCCGTGGAAGTACCTCGGGACCAGCGGAGGCTGAGGTTGTTCCTCGGCGGTCGGCCACGGGCCGTACGACGTGACGGGCACGATGTCGTTCCAGGGGTTGTCGGTTCACAGGGCTACCACGGCTGCGCCCGTCGATCACGGCGGACCGGACGGTGAGGTGGTCGTACCCTGTTCAGCGCCGACTCCCGGCCCGCTGTCACACCCCGGCGGCCGAGGGCAGGCGCCCGGTGCCGGTGGCACGCGGCACCGGAGGGTCCTGTCGGGTCACTGCCCGGGCTCGCGGCCTTGGCCCGCCGTCTTCTTCCGCCGGGCCTTCCTCTTGCGTGCGCTTGGCCAGCGCGGTCCGCTGTCCCTCCCGCGGGCACGGGGACGACAGGAGTCGTACGCGTCGGGACGAACCCGCCCCCGGCCCCGCTCATAGCCTCCGAAGCGATGAGGGCCCGCCGCTCTGCCGGCGCCGGCCCCGAGGACGCCGAGTACCGAGAACGAGGAGCGAGTCGATGGTGGCAGTGGTGAGGGAGGACGAGCGGGTGCGCGGGCCGGGCCCGGCGGTGTCCGGGACGGAGACGCCGGCGAGCCCGAGCCCGGAACCGGAGGCCGGGTCCGGGGCCGAGCCGGACCTGCACGCCATGACCCGGATCACCCTGCGGCCGATCGCCTCGCCGATGCCGCTGGGCTTCTTCACGGTGGCCATCTCCTCCGCCGTGACCAGCAGCCTTCAGCTCGGCCTGATCGACGCTGCGAACCGGCAGGCCGTGGCGCTCACGGTCTTCTCCGCCTTCGTGCTCCAACTGCTGGTCAGCATCCTGGCCTTCGGCGCCCGCGACGTCATCGCGGCGACCCTGATGGCCGGGTTCGCGGGCGCCTGGCTGGCCAACGGCCTGGTCACCGCCACGGATGCGCACGGCGGGGCGCAGGTGCTCGGCGTGATGAACCTGGCGTTCACGGTCTTCGCGGCCCTGATGGCCTCGGTGGCCAGGCCGAAGCGGGTGCTGTGGGTGCTCCTGATGATCGCCGTGCCGCGCTACTTCGTCGCCGGCCTCCACGGCGTCTCGGGCGTGGCCGCTCTGGGCCACGTCGCCGGCGCACTCGGCATGCTCCTCGCCGCGGTCGCGATGTACGCGGCCTACGCCCTGATGCTGGAGGAGCTCCGGGGCCGGGAGGTCCTGTGGATCGGGCGCACGGGGCCCGTGCGGGACGCCATGCGGGCGGGACTGGGCGGCCAGCTCCAGCGGCTGGAGCGGCAGGCGGGGGTGCGCCGCACCCTGTAGCCGGCGAAGCCGGGGCGGTCCGGGGGATCGGACCGCCCCGGCTCGACCGGGTGTCAGTCGAGGTCGGCGCCTCAGGCGAGGTCGGCGCCGCGGTCGGCTGCCAGGTCGGCGGTAATGGCGGCGAGGCGGTCGCCCTCAGATCCGGAGGAACTCCAGCACCGCCAGCACCCGCCGGTGGGTCTCCTCGGCCGGCGGCAGGTCCAGCTTCATCAGGATGTTGCCGATGTGCTTGCTCACCGCCGCCTCCGACACCACCAGCTCCCGGCAGATCGCCGCGTTCGACCGCCCCTGGGCCATCAGTGCCAGTACCTCCCGTTCGCGCGGGGTGAGCCGCTCCAACGGGCTGCGGCGGCGGCGCAGCAGCTGCCGCACCACCTCCGGATCCACCACCGTGCCCCCGGCGGCCACCGTGCCCAGGGCCGCCACGAACTCCTCGATCTGCCCGATCCGGTCCTTCAGGAGGTAGCCGACCCCGGAGCCGTCCCCCGCCTCCAGCAGCCGGGCCGCGTACGAGTGCTGGACGTACTGGCTGAGCACCAGGACGGGCAGCCCGGGGTGGCGCTCGCGCAGCGCGAGGGCCGCCCGCAGCCCCTCGTCGCGCTGGCCCGGCGGCATCCGCACGTCCGTGACCACGAGGTCCGGCCGGTGCTCCGCGACCGCCGTCCGCAGCGCCTCGGCGTCCCCGACGGCGGCCACCACCCGGTGCCCGAACCGTTCCAGCAGGCCGATCAGGCCCTCGCGCAGCAGGACGCCGTCCTCGGCCAGCACCACCCGCAGGCCGTCCGTCGTCGGTCCGTCGGTCGTCACGCCGCTCCTCGGTCGATCGGGGCGCAGGGGATCTCCACCCGCACCAGGGTCGGTCCGCCGGGCGGACTGCTGACGGTCAGTGTGCCGTGCACCACCGCGACCCGGTCGGCCAGCCCGATCAGTCCGGTGCCGCGCGCCGGGTCGGCGCCGCCGTGGCCGTCGTCCGTCACCTCGATCGTCAAGCGGCCCTCCGCATACCGCCCTTCGACCGTCGCGCCGCTCGCTCCGCTGTGCTTGGCGAGGTTGGCGAGCGCCTCGGTGACGGCGAAGTAGCCGGCCGACTCGACCGGGGCCGGGAGCCGCCCGGGCAGCTCGAAGCGGGTGGCGACCGGGACCGGCGAGCGGTCGGCGGCGTCCGCGCAGGCCTCCGGCAGGCCGTGGTCGGTGAGCACCTGCGGATGGATGCCGTTGATCAACTCCCGCAGCTCGGCCAGCACTTCACCGGCCTCCCGGTGCGCCTCGGCCAGCCGGGCGGCCAGCGGCCCGTCCGTCGGCGCGTCCAGCCGGGCCAGTCCGAGCGCCATGGCCAGTGCCACCAGCCGCTGTTGGGCGCCGTCGTGCAGATCGCGCTCGATCCGGCGCCGCTCCGCCTCGAAGGCGTCCACCAACCGGGCCCGGGAGCGCACCAGTTCGCCGATCCGCTGTTCCTGCCCGCCCGGCGCCAGCACCAGCCGGACCAGCGCCGCCCGGGCGGCCGCCAGGACGGCCAGCGGGTAGGCGAGCAGCGGGAGCAGCAGCAGTCCGGCCAGGCCGAGCAGGGCGGCCACCATCGGCGAGTGCACCACGACCACCTTGAGCACGTTCACCTGCTCGCCGTCCCGCAGCAGCAGCGGCAGCGCCGCGATCAGATAGCCGGGGACGGCGAGGAAGCAGCCGGCCACCACCAGGTCGATCGGCCAGAGCACGAAGGCGGCCAGCAGCGCGAAGCCCAGCTCCCGCCAGGTCGCCTGCTCGCGGTAGCGCAGCCGCAACCAGGCGGCCAGGCCCGGATGTTGCGGGACGAGGTGCGGGTCGGGCACCCGGCCGCCGTCCAGGAACCGGACCAGCCGCCGCTCCCAGGCGGCGATCGGCACCCCGGCCAGCGCCAGCGCGGCCGCCAGCGGCAGCCCGACCAGCACCACCGCCAGGATCCCGGCGACCAGGCCCGACAGCAGCAGGCCGAAGCAGAGCAGCAGCCCGCTCAGGCCGGTGGCCAGCAGGTAGCCGACCGCCCGCCAGGGGGCGTCGGAGCGCAGGAACCCGGCCCGGACCGGCGACGCCCAGCGGCTCCCGGCGCCCGCCCCTCCCGTCGTACCCGCCGTGGCCGCCGTGCCCCAGTTCACCGTGCCCCCTCCGTCGCGCGAAACCGTCCGGCCCACCCTAGGCACCGGACGGACGTCCCGCGGTAGGGCCCGGCCTACCTTTCGGTAGGGCCCGGCCTACCTTTCCCCGCCACCGGGCGGCCGCCCACCGGACGGCCGCCACCAGGGACCTCCCCTACGGGTAGGGCAGCCCCTACCCCGCGCAGTAGGCCCCGGGCTGCTGACCGCCCCCGCTCCCGGCCGGTTCGCTGGACGCCATGAGAACGCTGCGGATCGCCCTCTCCTCCCTCGCCACGCGCTGGCCCTCCCTGCTCGGCGCCTTCCTCGCCCTCGCACTCGGCGTCGCGATGACCGCCGTGATGCTGCTGGGCCTCGCCGCCGCGCTCGACGCGCCGCCCGGCGGCGGGGAGTTGGTCTCGCTGGTCGCCGCGCTCGGCACCGCCGGCGGGGTGAGCGCGTTCGTCTCGGCGTTCGTCGTCGCCTCCACCTACTCCTACGCCGTCGTCCGCCGCCGCCGCGAACTCGGCCTGCTCCGGCTGGCCGGGGCCACCCGGGCGCAGGTCCGCCGCACGGTGCTCACCGAGGCGCTGCTGCTGGGCGCGGCCGCCTCGGCCACCGGCTGCCTGCTCGGCCGGCTCGGCGCGCCCATGCTCGTCCGGTGGCTGTCCGGGGTCGGCATGGCCCCGCCCGGTTTCGCGCCGAGCGGTGCGGCCTGGCCGCTGCACGCCGCGTTCTGGACCGGCCTGCTGGTCGCCCTGGGCGGGGTCGCGGCGGCCGCCCGCCGTGCGGGCCTGGTCGGCCCGCTGGACGCCCTGCGCGCGGCCGACCTCGACTCCGGGGTGCTGACCCGCGGCCGACTGCTGCTCGGCCTCGGCCTGTTCCTCACCGCGGCCGCGCTGGCCGGCACCGCGCTCGCCACCGACCCTGCCGACCTGCTGCACCGCAAGACGTACACCACCCAGCCGATGTGGCTGATCTGCGCGGCCGGCCTGCTCTCCCCACTCCTGGCGCCGCCGCTGGTCCGGGCGCTCGGCCTGCTGCTGCCCACCCGGCTCACCGGCTACCAGGGCCGGCTGGTGCCCGCCAACGCCGCCGCCGCGCTGCGCCGGACGGGTGCGGTGGCCGCGCCGGTGCTGGTGGCGGTGGCGCTGACCGGTTCGCTGGCCGGCGCGCTGGACACGGTGGGCGCCGCCCGGGCCGCCGAGGCCGGGGCCCGGACCGCCGCCGACCTGGTCGTCCGCCCCGCCGGACCGGCGGCGCCGCTGGTCTCCGCCCTGCGGGCCGTCCCCGGGGTGACCGCCGTCTCGGCGACCGCGCCCACGCCCCTGGCCCTCGTCGAGCCGGACGGCGTCACCGTCCGCTCCGAGGCCCGCGCCGCCGACCCGGCCGGGCTGGCCGCCCTCGCCCGCCTCCCCCTGCTGGCCGGCTCCCCGGCCGACCTCGACGACGACTCGCTGGTCCTGCCCGCCGAGTGGGGCCGTACGGTCGGCGAGCCGGTCCCGGTGGTCCGGGCCGACGGCAGCCGGACCGTCCTGCGGGTCGCCGCCGTGCTCCGCGACGGCCTCGGCGACAACGGGCTGTACGTCACGGCCGCCAACGCCCCCGGCGCCCGGGTGGACCGGATCGAGGCGCGGCTCGCCCCCGGCACCGACGGCACGGCCGCCCTCGACCGCGCCCGCACCGCCCTGCGCCCGTACGGCGCGACGGTGCTCGACCGGGCCGACGGGCTCGCCCCCTCCCCCGCGGCCGGCCGGATCGCCTGGCTCCGGACCGTCCTGGTGCTCGGCCTGGCGCTCCTGTACACCGCGATCGCGCTCGCCAACACGCTGCTCACCACCACCGGGGACCGCCGCCGCGAACTCGCCCTGCTCCGGCTGGCCGGTGCCACCCGGGGCCAGGTGGTGCGCCTGGTGACCGCCGAGGCGGTGCTGGTGGCGGCGGTCGGCGTGCTGCTCGGCTGCGCCGTCGCCGCCGCCCAACTCGGCGCCATGCACGCCGCGTTGGGCGTCATGGGCACGCCCGGCCCGTGGGCGCTGCCGTGGCGCCCGGTCGGGCTGGTGGCGGTCGGGGCGCTGGCCCTGGCGGCCCTGTGCGCCGCCCCGGCAGCCGCCTGGATGCTCCGCCACCGCCCGGTCACGGCCGCCGCCCACTGAGCGGCCCCGCCCAGCCACCAGGGCTCAGCCCGGCGCCACTCGGCCCTGCGCCGCTCAGCCTGCGCCGCTCAGCCCACCGGGACGGTGGCCGACCGGGCCGGCTCGGCCCCGGCGCCGTCGGCCGCCCGGCCCAGCGCCGCCAGCCGCCGCAGACTGGCCCGGCGCTGGAGCGCGCCGAGGCCGACGGTCGCCGCGCCGAGCCCCAGCCAGCCGACCGGCCCGGCGGCCATCACCACCCCGGTCAGCAGCAGCGGCCCGACCGACTTCTGCACCGACTGGGACATCCCGGCGACCCCCAGGTACGAGGCCCGGGCGCCCGGCGGGGCCAGCACGACCGCCAGCTCCCAGGAGCTCACCGAGCGCAGCAGCTCCGCCAGGGTGACCAGCATCGCCGCGGCCAGCAGCGCGAGCGAGGCCACCACCGGCCCGGCGCCGGTGGCGAGCGCGATCAGCACGCAGCCGGCCAGCACCGTCACCCCGTACCAGCGCACCGCCGCGGCCGCCCCGAGCGCTCCCTCCGCCCGGGCCGAGACCCGCAGTTGCAGCACCACCACGAGCACCGTGTTGAGCACCAGGAAGACCGGGACGACGGCGTGCGGCGCGCCGGTGTGGTGGACCAGCCAGAGCGGCAGACCGACGTTGAGGATCGAGTCGTCCAGGTTCAGCGGCATGTCCAGCAGGACGAACCGCAGGTAGCCGCGGTCGCGCCAGGGGCTCGGCACGGCGGACGGCGCCCCGGCGGGCTCGTCGCCGGCCTTGGCCGCGACCAGGCCGCGCCCGGACGGCTCCCGGGTGCGCCAGACCAGCACGGCGGCCAGCACGTAGGACAGCGCGTTGGCCAGGATCAGCACCCGGTAGGCGCCCGTGGTCCCCACCGCCAGCCCGATCGCCGCGATGCCCGCGCCCAGCGCGTACCCGGCGTTGGCCACACTGCGGAACAGCGCCTGGTAGGTGGCCCGCCGCTCGCCCGCCACCCGGGTCGCGAACAGCATCTCCAGCGTCTTGGCGGCCCGCTCGGCCAGACAGATCAGGGCCACCACGGGCAGCAGGGCGGCAAAGTCGTCGACCACCAGCAGCAGCCCCATCGCGCCCAGCCGCAGCAGGTGGCAGCCGATCAGCAGCCACCGCACCGGCACCCGCTCGGCCGCCCGCCCGGCCAGCGGGGAGCCGGCGATCCCCGCCACCGCACCCACCCCGAGCAGCAGCCCGAGCTGCCGCGCGTCCATCCCGCACACGTAGGTGAAGTAGAGCACCGAGGCGGCCGCCCACACCCCCGTTCCGGTCCGGTCGACGCACTGCGCCAGCAGCATGATCCGCGCGTCCCGCCCGCCCGGCGGCCGCCTCAGCTGCGCTATCAGTCCGTTCCCCCGCATGGCAGGCCCCCGTCCGTGGTGTGGGTCGCGCGTGTCCGTGAGTAGGGCGGTCGCACGACCGGTGTCAATCTCGACATCAAGATACTTCACATCAAGAGACTCGTGGAACCCCCGAAAACGCCGGCGCCGCGACGCCGGGCGAGGAGCCGCCGCCCGAACCGTCTCGACGCACGGCGGCCGGTGCGCCACACTCTCCCCAGCAGCACCCGCGCTCCCAACGCACCGGCACGACGAAACGACCACCGCACTACGGAGAGCCGATCGGTGACCACTCGCCAACTGCTGGAGATCGCCTTCTCGTCCGGACGGGCCGGTTCCGGACCGGCCACCTGGGGCCAACGGGCCATCTGGGACGCCGTACGACAGCTGCCGCCGGCCGACGCGCCGCGCTACAACATCGCCACCGCGGCGCCGCTGGACCCGGGGCTGCCGCTGCCCGTCCTACTCGCCGCACTGGAGCGGCTGCTGCACCTGCACGACTCGCTGCACACCCGGCTGCTCCCGGACGGGACCGGCGGCCTGCGCCAGGTCGTCGACGGCGAAGGCACCCTGGGCGTCCACCTGCAACCCGCCGGGGAGCAGCAGGACCCGGCCGAACTCGGCGCCCGACTCCACCAGGAGCTGGCGGCGCAGGCCTTCGACACCACGGCCCAGTGGCCGATCCGGATCGGCGCGGTGACGGCGGACGGGCTGGTCCGGCACATCAGCCTGGTGCTCTCGCACACCGCGGTGGACGGCTCCGGGATGAGCCGGCTGGTCGCCGACCTGTCCGCACTCTGCCTCGGCAGCACCCCCGAGGAGCTGGCCGAGCTGCGCGAACCCGCCCAGCAGCCGCTGGAGGAGGCCGGGTTCCAGACCTCCGAGCGGGGGCAGCGGCGCGACGCGGGCGCCCGCGCCCAGTTCGTGCGCAAGCTCCGACTGGGCCCGGCCCGGCTCTTCCCGCCGGCCGCCGAGCAGCCCGCCCGGTTCCCCAACGCGGTGCTCCGCTCCCCCGCGCTGCCCCGAGCCGTCGAACGGGTGGCGGCCCGGCACCGGGTCAGCACCGGCTCGGTGCTGCTCGCCGCGACGGCCGCGATGACCGCCCGGCTCGCCGGCACCTCCGAGGCCGTGCTGAACGTCGTGGTCAACAACCGCTTCCTGCCCGGACTGGCCCACGCGGTGAGCGTGGTCGCGGGCGACGGGCTGTTCCACCTCCCGGACGCCACGGCCGAGTTCGGCGAGGTGGTGCGCCGCACCCACGCCGCCGCGATCGGCACCTACCGCCACGCGTACTACGACAAGCTGGCACTGGCCGCCGAGACCGACCGGCTCACCGCCGAGGGGGTTGAACTGGCCGACCGCTCCTGTGTGTTCAACGACACCCGGGAGCTGCTCCCGGCCACCGCCGACCCCGGCGGCGACCGGACCACCCTCACCTGGCCGGTGGAGTTCGAGCCCCGCCCGGGCCTGACCTACGCCCTGGACGCCCTGCAGTCCGCCGAGGCGCTGAGCCTGGCCATGACGGCGGACCCGTCCGTGCTGCCGCGCCCGGCGATGGAACGGTTCCTCTACGGCATCGAGGAGTTGATCCTCACCGAGGCCGAATCGGACACCGAAACG
Source organism: Kitasatospora sp. NPDC114501 (assembly GCF_055633695.1). Taxonomy (NCBI): domain Bacteria; kingdom Bacillati; phylum Actinomycetota; class Actinomycetes; order Kitasatosporales; family Streptomycetaceae; genus Kitasatospora; species Kitasatospora sp. NPDC114501. The sequence goes on from NZ_JBVKDS010000014.1 coordinate 24,360, forward strand.
GACGCCGAACCGGACGCCCGCACGGTCCCCGCCACCCACGCCGCCGCGACAGGACCCGCGACCGCCGATCACGCTTGAACCTGACACTGGTGTCAGGTTCTACCGTACCGGCATGACCACGACCACCACCTCCTCCCTGCTCACCCCGTACCGCCTCGGCCGGCTCGATCTGCCGAACCGCGTCGTCATGGCCCCGATGACGCGGTACCGGGCCGCCGAGGACGGTACGCCGCTGCCCGTCGTCGCCGAGCACTACGCCCAGCGCGCCGGCGCCGGCCTGATCGTCACCGAGGGCATCTGGCCCAGCCGGCAGGGCCAGTCCGGCTGGCGCCTGCCCGGCCTGGAGACGCCCGCGCACGCGGCCGGCTGGCGGGCGGTGACGGAGGCCGTGCACGCCGCCGGCGGGCGGATCGCCGCCCAGCTGATGCACGGCGGGCGCCAGGGGCACCCGCTCAACCGGCTGCTCGGCGACGTCCCGGCCGGCCCCTCCGCCGTGCCCGCGCCGGGCCCGGTGCACATCAGGGACGGTGGCAAGGCCGAGGCCGTCACCCCGCGCGCGATGACCCGCGAGGAGATCCACCGGACGATCGCCGACCACGTGGACTCCGCCCGGCTGGCCCTCGCGGCCGGCTTCGACGCCGTCGAACTGCACGGCGCCAACTCCTACCTGATCCACCAGTTCCTGGCCGACAACACCAACCTGCGCACCGACGAGTACGGCCCCCGCACCCTCGCCGACCGGCTGCGCTTCCCCATCGAGCTGGTGACCGCCGTCGCCGAGGCCGTCGGCCCCGACCGCCTCGGCCTGCGGCTGTCCCCCGGCAACCCGCAGTTCGGCATGTACGAGGCCGACCCCGCACCGGTCTACCGCGCGCTGCTCGCCGAACTGGACGGCCTCGGCCTGGCCTACCTCCACCTCACCGACAACGACGACTACCCGGCCCTGGCCGACCTGCGCCCGCGCTGGTCCGGCCCGCTGATCGGCAACGTCGGCGAGAACCGCGCCGCCACCGACCGCGAGCGCGGCGAGGCGGTGCTGACCTCCGGCCTGGCCGACCTGATCTCCTACGGCCGCGCCTTCATCGCCAACCCCGACCTGCCCGAGCGGTTCGCCGCCGACGCCCCGCTCGCCCCCGTCGACCCCACCCACCTCTACGGCCAGGAGGCCGCCGGCTACACCGACTACCCGCGGTTCCGGCCCGCCGACCGCCCCTGATCCCGCGAACGCGCCCCGTCCTGACCGGATGTCAGTGCCACCCGCTATGGTCGGCCCCGAACGATCCCAGTACGAACAGCACCACCGTCACCAGGGGGCACCACCATGACCGCACCGGGCACCAGCCGGCTCGCCACCGCCGGCCTCGTCGAGGGCTGGCGCCGGGCGGGCGTCCGCGAGGGCATGGCGCTGATCGTGCACTCCTCGCTCTCCAGCCTCGGCCGGGTCGAGGGCGGCGCGGCGGCCGTGGTGGCCAGTCTGCGCGAGGCGGTCGGGCCCGGCGGCACCGTCGCCGCGCCCACCTTCACCGCCGACACGGTCCGCGACCCGGCCCCCGGGCACACCGGCCCGCCCAGCCCCGAGGTCGCCGAACTCCGTTCCAACGTACCGTTGTTCCACTCCGGGCTGCCCTGCGCGACCGGCGCGGTGGCGGAGGCGTTGCGCGCCCTGCCGGAGAGCCTGCGCAGTACCCACCCGCAGGTCTCGGTCGCCGCCGTCGGCGCGCACGCCCGGGAGGTCACCGCCCGGCGCTCGCTCGGCTTCGCCGTCGGTCGGGAGTCGCCGTTCGGCGCACTGCACGACCTCGGCGGGCACGTGCTGCTGGTCGGCGTCGGCCACAACCGCAACACCTTCCTGCACTACGCCGAGACCTTCGCGCCCAACCGCCGGCTCAAGCTCCGCCGCTTCCCGATGGCGATCCAGGGCGAGCGGGTCTGGATCGAGGCGCCGGACGTGGCGGACGACAACGACACCCACTTCCCGGTCGTGGGACGGGAGTTCGAGGAGTGGGCGGGCATCCGGGAGGTCCTGGTCGGCAGCGCGCCCTGCCGACTGCTCCCGGTCCGCGACCTCATACCCTTCGCCGTCCGCCGCCTCACCGAACTGCTGGCGGCGGACGGCCCGGGAGCGGCGTAGGCCGAGGCCGGCGGTCTCCGCCGTACGCGCGGAACCACCGGCCCGTTCCCGCATGCCGTCAGTGACGGGCTTCGTGCACCGCGCCGGCCTCCTGGATCTTCTTCCAGGACTTCGGCTCGGCGGGCAGCTGCCCCGCGTCCGCACCAGCACCCACCGCCGGCGCCGGCGAGGCCACGGCCGCGACGCCCGGCGGCACCGGCCCGACGGCGGGCTTGCCCGCGGTGAACAGCCAGGTGTTCAGCACGTCGCCGAGCTTCTTCCCGGAGACCTTCTCCGCGTACGCCTGGAACTCCGGGATGGTGGCGTTGCCGTACCGGCGCTCGGTCGGCCAGCCCTTGAGGATCTGGAAGAACTTCTCGTCCCCGACGGCGTTGCGCAGCGCCTGGACGGCCACCGCGCCACGGTAGTACACCGCGGCGGAGAACTGGTTGTCCTCCCCCGGGTCGCCCGGCTTGACGCTCCAGAACGGGTCGTCGGCCGGTCGCGAGGCGTACACGTAGTCCGCCAACTCCTGTGCGGTGCCCTCGTTCTCGTGCTCGGACCAGAGGAACTGCGCGTACTGCGCAAAGCCCTCGTTCAGCCAGATGTCGCTCCACCGCGAGAGCGACACGCTGTCGCCGTACCACTGGTGCGCCAACTCGTGCACGACCACCGAGGTGTTGGAGCCCCGGGCGAACAACGCGGGGCCGTAGGAGATCCGGGTCTGGGTCTCCAGCGCGCCTCCGGACCGGGTGTTGGCCACGTAGCCGCCGACGGAGCTGAACGGGTACTCGCCGAAGTAGCCGCTCAGCCAGTCCACCAGCTCACCCGTGCGCTCGATGCTCGCCCGCGCAGCGGCGGCGTTCTCCCCCAGGTCCTTGCTGTACGCGTTGTAGACCGGCAGCCCGCTGGCCGTGGTGTCCCGGGTGATGTCGAACCTGCCGATCGCCAGGGTCGCCAGGTACGTCGCCTGCGGCTTGTTCTCGCGCCAGCTGTAGCGGGTCCACCCCGCCTGCGAGCTGGTACCGGTCAGCACCCCGTTGCTGATCACCTGGCTGCCGTCCGGCACCAGCACCGAGACGTCGTAGGTGGCCTTGTCGCTCGGGTGGTCGTTGCTCGGGAACCACCACCCGGCCGACACGGGCTCGCCGGCCACCACCGCACCGTCCGGCGTACGGCGCCAGGCGGTGTAGCCGCCGTACTTCGTCACCGTGGACGGCACGTCCTTGTACCGCACCACCACGGTGGCCTGGGAGCCCTTCGCCAGCGGCCGGGCCGGGGTGATCTCCAACTCCTGTTCGCCGCTGGTGGTGAAGGCCGCGAGCCGCCCGTTGACCCGGACCTCCGAGACGTTCAGCGCGAAGTCGAGGTCGAACCGGGACAGGTCCTGGGTCGCCGTGGCCAGGATGGTGGCGGTGCCCTCCAGTTCGTCGGTGGCGGGCTGGTACTTCAGCCGGATGTCATAGTGCGAGACGCGGTAGCCGCCGTTGCCGAGGGTCGGGTAGTACGGGTCCCCGACGCCGTCCGCGCCGGGCCGGAAGCCGAAGGCCGAAGCGGGGACGGCCAGGAACAGGCTCAGGGCACTGGCAGCGGAGACGATCAGCCTCTTGCGCACGTGGTCCTCCAGGGATCACCGGATGGATGGGATTGAATCGATCCCTGTCCCGAGGACCCCCCACCCACTCCCGGCCCGGGCGGACTTCACGGTAGGAAACGCGCCGAAATGACGGCTCCGCAGCAGCGCTGCGAAGCCGTCACGACACGTACGCGAGCCCGCGAGCCCGGGTCATCTGGATCCGTCAGTTGTGCGCCTCGTGCAGCGAGTTGGTGTCCTGGATCTTCTTCCAGGACTTCGGCTCGGCGGGCAGCTGCCCCGCGTCCGCACCAGCACCCACCGCCGGCGCCGGCGAGGCCACGGCCGCGGCGCCCGGCGGCACCGGCCCGACGGCGGGCTTGCCCGCGGTGAACAGCCAGGTGTTCAGCACGTCGCCGAGCTTCTTCCCGGAGACCTTCTCCGCGTACGCCTGGAACTCCGGGATGGTGGCGTTGCCGTAGCGACGCTCGGTCGGCCAACCCTTCAGGATCTGGAAGAACTTCTCGTCCCCGACGGCGTTGCGCAGCGCCTGGACGGCCACCGCGCCGCGCTCGTACACGGCGCTGGAGAACTGGTCGTCCGGGCCCGGGTCGCCCGGCTTGATGGTCCAGAACGGGTCGTCGGCCGGGTGCGAGGCGTACACGTAGTCCGCCAACTCCTGCGCGGTGCCCTCGTTCTCGTGCTCGGACCAGAGGAACTGCGCGTACCGGGCGAAGCCCTCGTTCAGCCAGATGTCGCTCCACCGCGAGAGCGACACGCTGTCGCCGTACCACTGGTGCGCCAACTCGTGCACGACCACCGAGGTGTTGGAGCCCTTGGCGAACTGCCGGGGGCTGTAGAAGATCCGGGTCTGGGTCTCCAGGGCGTAGCCGGTCGGAACGTTGGGGACGTAGCCGCCGACCGAGCTGAACGGGTACTCGCCGAGGTATCCGCTCAGCCAGTCGACCAGTTCGCCGGTGCGCTCGACGCTCGCCCGGGCCGCGTCGGCGTTCTCCCCCAGGTCCTTGCTGTACGCGTTGTAGACCGGCAGCCCGCTGGCCGTGGTGTCCCGGGTGATGTCGAACTTCCCGACCGCCAGCGTGGCCAGGTACGTCGCCTGCGGCTTGTTCTCGCGCCAGCTGTAGCGGGTCCAGCCCGCCTGGGAGGAGGTGCCGGCCAGCACGCCGTTGCTGATCACCTGGTTGCCGTCCGGCACCAGCACCGAGACGTCGTAGGTGGCCTTGTCGCTCGGGTGGTCGTTGCTCGGGAACCACCACCAGGCCGCCTCGGGCTCGTTGGCCGCCACGGCGCCGTCCGGGGTGCGGTGCCAGCTGGTGAAGCCGTACTTCTTCACCGTGGAGGGCACGCCCTTGTAGCGCACCACCACGGTGGCCTGGGAGCCCTTCGCCAGCGGCCGGGCCGGGGTGATCTCCAACTCCTGTTCGCCGCTGGTGGTGAAGGCCGCGAGCCGCCCGTTGACCCGGACCTCCGAGACGTTCAGCGCGAAGTCGAGGTTGAACCGGGACAGGTCCTGGGTCGCCGTGGCCAGGATGGTGGCGGTGCCCTCCAGTTCGTCGGTGGCGGGCTGGTACTTCAGCCGGATGTCGTAGTGCGAGACGTCGTAACCGCCGTTGCCGTATGTCGGGTAGTACGAGTCGCCGACCCCGGCCGTGCCGGCCTGGAAGTCGGAAGCCGAGGCGGGGACGGCCAGGAACAGGCTCAGGGCACTGGCAGCGGAGACGATCAGCCTCTTGCGCACGTGGTCCTCCAGGGATCACCGGAATGATTGGGTCGGATCGATCCTTGTCCCGGAAGCCCCTGCTCCACTCCCCTGTGGTGAGATGTTCATGAAAAGAAACGAGCGGAAATGACGACTTCGCCCTCCGCTCACGCCCCGAGCGCCACCGGCGCCCGTACCAGCGAGCCGTACTCCGTCCACGAGCCGTCGTAGTTCTTCACGTGCGGGTACCCGAGCAGTTCGGTGAGCGCGAACCAGGTGTGCGCGGACCGCTCGCCGATCCGGCAGTACGCGATCACCTCGCGCTCCGACTCCACGCCCCGGCCCCCGTACAGCGCCCGCAGCTCCTCCGCCGAGCGGAACGACCCGTCGTCGTTGGCCGCCTGCGACCAGGGGATGTTGACCGCGCCCGGGATGTGCCCGGGCACCTGCGCCTGCTCCTGCGGCAGGTGCGGGGGCGCGATCAGCTCGCCCCGGAACTCGGCCGGCGAGCGGACGTCCACCAGCACCGAGTCCGCCCCGGGCTTGGCGAACACCTCGGCCTTGGCCAGGACCTCGTCCCGCAGTGCCCGCAGCTCCGGCCGTTCGGGCCCGGTGAGCCGGTAACCGGTGTGCTGGTAGTCCATCACCTCGGGGGTGAGCTCTCGGCCCTCCAGCTCCCACTTCTTGCGCCCGCCGTCCAGCAGCCGCACCGGCCCGAAGCCGCGCAGCCGCAACAGCCAGTAGGCGTAGGCGGCGAACCAGTTGTTGTTGCCGCCGTAGAGCACCACGGTGGTGTCGTCCTCGACCCCGGCCGCCCGCAGCAGGTGCTGGACGCCGTCGCGGTCGATGTAGTCCCGGCCGACCTGGCTGTGCAGATCGGTGGTCCAGTTCCAGCCGACCGCTCCGGGAATGTGGTCCCGGTCGTAGGCCTGCGTGTCCTCGTCCACCTCGACGACCCGGATCGTCCCGTCGTCCAGGTGGTGGGCCAGCCATTCGGTGCGGACCAACGTCTCGGGGTGCGCGTAGCCGTTGCCGGTCATCCCAGGCCCTCCTTCGCTCTGCCCAGGCCGCGAAGCCCGACCACGGGCACAGCGGGCCGTACGACGACGGCGGGGCGTAGGGGCACGGCGGGGCGCCGGCGACCGGGCCGGACAGTTCGAACCTACGCCGCCCGTCCGGCCCGGGCCACCCCGGGCCGGTCAGCCGTTGGCCGCCGCCCCGTCGAGCCGCGCCACGTAGTACAGGTTCAGCACGTCCCCCTCGATCCGCTTCGCGTCGACCGACCGGAACCCGGCCGCCGCCAGCATCCGCCGCGCCGTCTGCTCGCCCCAGACCGTCCCGAGCCCCTCCCCGCCCTCGCCGAGCGAGACCGTCATGCAGTAGAAGGTCGAGAAGGTGTAGAGCGCCGGCGCCAGCGGGTGTCCGATGTTCTCCGCCAGCTCGCTGCTGGCGGCGACGTCGCCCATCAGGAAGACGCCGTCGGGCCGCAGCGCGCCCGCGACGGCGGCCAGCGTACGGGTCGGGCGGGCCAGGTCGTGGATCACGTCGAAGGCGGTGACCAGGTCGTACTCCCCGGTCAGCGTGGCCGAGTCGGCGACCTCGAACCGGGCGTTGCGCAGGCCCAGGTCGGCCGCCGACGCACGGGCCGCGGCGATCCCCTCCTCGGAGATGTCGATGCCGGTGAAGCGGCTCTCCGGGAACGCCCGGGCGAGCACCGTGACGGCGTGCCCCTGCCCGGTGCCGATGTCCACCGCCTCGATGCCGGCCCGCAGCCGCTCGGTGAGCCCGTCCACCAGCGGCACGATCGCGTCCACCAGGGCCAGGTCGTACACCCGGGCGGTCTCCTCGGCCTGGAGCCGCTGGAAGCGCGGGTACGCCGAGTAGGGCATCCCGCCGCCGGTGCGGAAGTGCCCGAGCAGCTCCTGCTCGACCTCGCCCATCATCGCGAGGAAGGGCATCATCCCGGCCAGGTTGTCCGGCCCGGCGGCCCTGGTCAGTGACGCCGCGTGCTCGGGCGGCAGCACATAGGTGCGCTCCTGCGGGTCGTACTCCACGAACCCGGCGACGACCATGCAGCCCAGCCATTCGCGCACGTAGCGCTCGTTCAGGCCGGCAGCCCGGGCGATCTCCTCGCCGGTCGAGGGAGCGAGCCCTGCCATCACGTCGAACAGCCCGGTCTGGTGGCCGATGCTGGTCATCAGCCCCAGACAGGAGTCGTTGAGGACCTCCAGCACGCGCCCGCCGAAGGCCTCCTGTTTCTCCGCGTCCAGTTCCCGTACGGACATGACTTCCTCCTCCGCGGCCGGGACGGCGCCCCCCTCCCCAGTCACGCTACGCCACTCACCCGAACGGCCCCACAGGAAGTGCGGTGGGGCCGATCCGCGGTGACCGCGCGCTCAGGAGAAGACGACGGAGCGCAGCTTCAGCCGGTCGCCGAGCTTCTTGCCGGGGTTCATCACGTAGTAGGTGTCGCCCGCGCAGCCGAAGTCCAGGAAGACCGTGGCCGTGGACCGGGTGAGGTTCTGCGGGGCGAAGGCCGGCTCCTGCGGGGTCGCCTCCGGGATGTCGATGCACTCGCCGCTCGGCGGGTTGAACAGCCCGCTCGTGGATCCGGGGCCGGCCTTGTAGCGGAGTTCGCCCTGCGCGGCGTCGGCGGAGACCGGAACGGCGATGACGAGGGCAATGGCGCTGGCGGCAGCGAGCACGGCGTTGCGGAGACGCATGAGTGAGGGCCTTTCAGGTGGTACTCGGCGGTACCCGGTGAACTGATGCGAGATCACCCTAGAGGCCAAAAAACCGCAGAAACGGTTCCTCTAATCCACCCTTTTGGGTGGTTTAGAGGTTGAAGCCGCGACCGGGACGGCGGTCGACTCAGTTGGGCGGCGCCGTGAAGTAGTACCCCGAGTCGACCAGCACCGGCAGGTACGACTTCAGCGCCGCCACCGTCTGCGACCGGTCCCCGCCGCCGTCGTGGTTGAGCACGATCGACCCGGGCCGGACGCCCTTGAGGATCCGGTCGATGATCGCCGGGGTCCCGGGCCGGGCCCAGTCCCGCGGGTCCACCGACCAGGCCATGTTCCGCATCCCCAGGTCGGCGGCCACCCTGAGCGAGGCCGTGGACCAGTCCCCGCCCGGCGCGCGGAACCAGGTCGGCTGCCGGCCGGTCGCCCGGTGCAGCAGGTCGGAGGTGCGCTCCAACTCGTCCCGCACCTTGGCCTCGGACAGGTGCCGCAGGTCCGGATGGGTCCAGGTGTGGTTGGCGATGTGGTGGCCGCGGTCCGCGATCTCCCGCACCAGGGCGGGGTGCTCGGCCGCGTTCTCGCCGATCAGGAAGAACGTCGCCCTGATCCCGTACTGCTCCAACAGCGCCAGCACGGTCGGCGTGTGCCGCGGATCCGGGCCGTCGTCGATGGTGAGCGCCACCACCTTCCGCTCCGGGTCCAGGTCGTACACCGGTTTGCTCTCCGCCTCGGTGAGCACCCGGCGCACCGGCACCGCACTCGGCACGGCGGCGGACGGGGCCGCCGGGGAGGGCGCCGCCGACGGCGTGCCCGCCGGGGCCGCCGACGCCGCGGCCGGCACGGCCCCCGGCCCGGCCGGCACCCCCTCGGGCCCCGCCGGGGCGGACGGGACGACCGCGTCGGTAGCCCCCGCCGCGGCGCCGCCCTCCCCGTCGCTCCAGGTGCTCCGACATCCGGCGGCCGCCCCCAGGAGGGACATTCCAGCCGCAACCAGCAACAATCTACGCGAAGTAATCTGACGATCTGACAGCATTTTGAATGCATCCCCCGGCCGCCACCGCCCTTCCCGACCACCACTCCGACGGCGTACGGACCCGGACGTGGCCATGACGTCGGGTCAGGACTTCCCGCCAGGGCCCGCAGGACGACGTCGAACTCAGCCAGTGGGAACGTTTCGGCGTCGGCACTGGCTGGGCGGGGATCACTTCAGCAGCCGCGACAACCGCCGGTCCGCCAACGGCTTGCCCCCGGTCTGACAGGTCGGGCAGTACTGGAGCGAGGAGTCCGCGAAGGACACCTCACGGATGGTGTCGCCACACACCGGACAGGGCTGTCCGGTCCGGCCGTGCACCCGCAGCCCGAGCTTCTTCTCCGCCTTCAGCTCCCCCGCCGCCAACCCGTGCGACCGCTCCACCGCCTCGCGCAACGTGCCACCGAGCGCCTCGTACAACCGGGCCACCTCGTCCTCGGTCAGGCTGGCGGCCTGCTTGTACGGCGACATCCGGGCCGCGTGCAGCACCTCGTCCGAATAGGCGTTGCCCACCCCCGCCAGCACGCTCTGGTCCCGCAGCACCCCCTTGAGCCGACGCCGGTCGCCACGCAGCAGCGCGGCGAAGTCCGCCAGGCCGAAGGCCGGGTCCAACGGATCCGGCCCGAGCCGGGCCACACCCGGCACCTCCCCCGGATCCCGCACCACGTAGACCGCCAGCCCCTTCTTCGACCCCGCCTCGGTCAGGTCGAACCCGTCCCCGGCCTCGCCCTCCAACCGCACCCGCAACGCCAGCGGATTGCGCGGACTCGGCCGCGGCGGCTCGACGGGCAGACCGTCCTTCCACCGCAGCCAGCCCGCCCGCGCCAGGTGGACCACCAGGTGCAGCCCCTCCGCCTCGATGTCCAGGAACTTGCCACGCCTGGTCACCGCCCCGACCGTCCGCCCCTCCAACTCACCCACCGGCGGGTCGTACGTCTTCAGCGCACTGATCGCCACCGGCAGCACCCGGGCGATCACCCGCCCGGTCAACCGCTCGGACAGAAAGGCACTCAGCGCCTCAACCTCAGGCAACTCCGGCATGCGCCCAGTCTCCCCCGCCCCACCCCCACCCGCGCGCCCGCCCAGAACCCACCCCCCACCCCACCCACCAGCACACACCCCCACCACCCGCACCTCCCCCACCCACGCACACACCCCACCCCTCCCCCCTCCCTCCCCAGCGAGAGGGACGCGCTGCGGAAGGGGGCGGCGTAGGGGGTGGGTGCGGAGAGGGGCGTGACGGGTGATTTTCAGACTGCCAACGGCGGTAGCCCTCATCCACAGGATCGGCAGTCTGAAAATCATCCAGCCCCCGGAGCACCCACCCCCGGAGCCGCCCCCGGCCCCCACCCTCCCGAGAGCCCCCATTGCCCACCCCCACCCCCAGGCGCACGCTGGACCCAAGGGAGGTCCCACCCCCATGAGCACCCTCGAAGAACAGATCGACATCGCCGCCCCCGTCCTCGCCGCCTGGGAGCAGCTGCACCGCGTGCACGAGTACCCCCGGTTCGTCGACGGCGTCCGCACCGCCCACCCCCACGGCCGCAACCTCGCACACCTCGGCGTGGAGGTCGCCGGCGCCGAGCGCGCGGTCGACGCCGAGATCACCGACCGCGGCCGGGGCCGGGTGATGGCCTGGCGGACCCTGGACTCGCTCCGGCTGCGCGGCGCCTTCGCCCTGCGGCCGCTGGACGCCCGGCACACCCGGGTGCAGATCCGGGTGGAGTACGACCCGGAGGCGGTGCACCGGGAGTTCGGCGGCCCGCGCGGTTTCGCCCAGGCCGGGGCGATCGAGCGGGCGGTGCGCGAGGACCTGGACCACTTCCGGCAGCTGGTCGAGGCACGGGTGAACGCCGCCGACGGCCACCCGTAAGCGCCGGATAAGCCCAGCTCAGTACGGGTGGTGAGGCTCTTCACAGCCTCCCGCCCGACAGACCGTTCCAGTTTCAACCTGTGGCAGACTCGGTTCCCATGGACATCGGCCCGGTCACCAGGACGCTCCGCGCGGCGGTCTTCGCCGCGCTGGTCGTGCTGCTCGCCGGGCTGGGCCAGGTGCTGGTCACCGGCCGCGCGCTGCCGGTCGGTCCGATGCTGCTGGCCGCGGCCGCCGTGTTCGCGGTGGCCTTCGCCCTGGTGGGCCGCGAGCGCGGCTACCCGGCGATCGCGGCGGTGTTCCTCCCGCTGGAGCTGGGCGCCGGCGCGCTGTTCGACCTCGCGCAGAGCAGCTGTCCCTCGCTGCCGCCCGGCGCCGGGCACGGCCTGCAACCGCTGCTGTGCGGCGGCGGCTCGCTCGGCGGCTTCCTGCTCGGCCACGGCGTCTCCGCGCGGACCGGCGTGCTGCTGCTCCTGCTGCTGCACACGGTGATCGCGCTGGCCGGCGCCTACTGGCTGCGCCGCGCCGACGCCGCGCTGTGCTGCCTGGCCGCCGCCGTCCGGATGCTGGGCGAGTTCCTGCACCGCCACCTCCCGGCCGCCGCCCGCTGGCTGCGGCTGCTGGCCGCCCCGCTGCCGGCCCGTCCGCCGGCGCGGGCGCCGTTCCCCCGGGCCAGCCGCGTGCTGGTCCCCGCCGAGGACGTCGTCGTCCGTCCGGCCGTCCGGCGTGGTCCGCCGGTGTTCGCCCTGGCCGTCTGAGCCGCGGGCCTCCCGCCCGCCCCAACCCGCTCAGTCGGCTGTCTCTCCCCCCTCGCGCAGGCCCCGACCGGCCGCGCGCGCCCTCCCGTACGCCCGAGAGCACAGGACGACACCATGAGCAACATCCGCAGGACTGCCGAGAAGACCGCCGCCACCGACCGCATGCGCGCCGCCCGCGCCCAGGCCGAGCGCTCCGAGCGCGTTCGCCGCCGGGTGGTGGTCGGCGGCGTCTCCGCCGCCGTGCTCGCCCTCGCGGCGGGCGTGGCCTTCGCCGTCGGCGGCTCCTCCGGCTCCGGTTCGGACGCCGCGAGCGGCCCGCTGGTCGTCCCGGCCAACGCGGGCGGCGACAACGGCACCGTGGTCACCTACGGCAAGGCCGACGCCCCGCACACCCTGGAGGTCTACGAGGACTTCCGCTGCCCGTTCTGCGAGCAGTTGGAGACCACCACCGGCAAGGCGATCCAGCAGCTCGCCGACGACGGCACGTACAAGGTCGAGTACCACCTGGCGACGTTCCTGGACGACAACCTCGGCGGCAAGGGCTCGCGCACCGCGCTGGCCGCCGCCGGCGCCGCGCTGAACGAGGGCGTGGACAAGTTCAAGGCCTTCCACGACGTGCTGTACGCCAACCAGCCCGACGAGCGCAGCGACGCCTTCGGCGACGTCAACCACCTCCTGGACCTGGCCGGCCAGGTGCCCGGCCTGAAGACCGACGCCTTCGTGAAGGCGGTGACCGACCGGACCTACGCCCCCTGGGCGGCCAAGGTCAACGAGGAGTTCAACAAGAGCGACGTCACCGGCACCCCGACCGTCAAGCTGGACGGCAGGAAGCTGGACGTCCTGAGCAACGGCAAGGCCGTCTCCCCCGAGCAGTTCACCGCGATGGTCGAGCAGGTGACCGGATGACGGCCGGCTCCCCCGCCGTGCGGCCCGGTACCGGCGCGAGCCGCCCGTTCGCCTGGCTGCTGCTGATCGGCGGCGCGGTCGGCCTGTTCGCCTCGGCGGTCCTCACCCTGGACAAGATCCGGCTGCTGGAGGACCCGTCCTACGTCCCGAACTGCAACATCAACCCGATCATCAGCTGCGGTTCGATCATGCGCAGCGAGCAGGCGGAGGCCTTCGGCTTCCCCAACTCGCTGATCGGGCTGGTCGCCTTCGGGGTGGTCGTCGCGGTCGGCGCCGGGCTGCTCTCGGGGGCGGCGTTCCGGCGCTGGTTCTGGCTCGGTCTCCAGGCCGGAACGGTGTTCGGGGCCGGCTTCGTGACCTGGCTGATGTACCAGGCGCTGTACCGGATCGGCGCGCTCTGCCCGTACTGCATGGTGGTGTGGGCCGCGGTGATCCCGCTGTTCTGGTACACCACGCTGCACAACCTGCGCTCGGGCGTGATCCCGGTGGGCCCGCGGCTGCGGGTGGCCGTCCGGGAGGCGGCCCGCTACCACTGGGTCGTCCCGGCCCTGTGGTACGCGGTGATCGCGCTGCTGATCCTCAACCGGTTCTGGTACTACTGGAGCACCCTGATCTGATCGCCGTCCGCCGTCCTCCCGTTCCGCGGGGAGGGCGGCGGACCGTCCTCCCGGTGGGTGCCATGCGCCGCAGGATCGTTCTCTTCGTGTCCCTCTCGGTCGACGGCTACTTCGAGGGGCCGGACCACGACCTCGGCTGGAACCTGGTCGACGACGAGGTGCACACCCACTTCAACCGGGAACTCGCCCGGATGGGTGGTTTCGTCTCCGGCCGGGTGACGCACGAGCTGATGGCCTCCGTCTGGCCGACCGCCGACCAGGATCCCGACGCCGACGCCCCGATGGTCGAGTTCGCGGGCATCTGGCGCGCGATGCCGAAGACCGTCTTCTCCCGCACCCTGGACCGCGCCGACTGGAACACCACCGTCGTCCGCGAGGTCACCCCCGAGACGGTGGCCGCCCTCACCGCCGGCCCCGGCGGCGACCTCTCCCTCAGCGGCGCGAACCTGGCCGAGTCCTTCCTCGCCCAGGACCTCGTCGACGAGTTCCGCCTCTACGTCCACCCCGTCGTGCTCGGCCGCGGCACCCTCTTCTTCCGCCCCGCCGACCGTCCCCTCCCGCTCGCCCTGAAGGACACCTACCGCTTCACCAACGGCGTCACCCTGCTCCACTACGAGCGCGTCGGCCCGTCGCCCCTGGACGGGTGACGGGCCGACGCGCTCGACGCCTGGAGCTGCCGCACGGAGCCGCCGCTCGAAGAGGTCAGAAGGCGTACGCCTCCACCTCGGCGAGGAGTTCCTCCCGGCGCCGCTCGCTGATGAACGAGGCGCGGAAGGAGTTGGCGGCCAGCAGGCGCATGGTCTCCCGGTCGAGGGCGAGCGCCTCGCGCACGGCGCGGAAGTTGTCCTCCACGTAGCCGCCGAAGTACGCCGGGTCGTCGGAGTTGACGGTGACCAGCAGGCCGGCGTCCAGCATCTCCCGCAGCGGGTGGTCGGCGAGGGTGTCGACGCAGCGCAGCCGGACGTTGGAGAGCGGGCAGAGGGTCAGCGGGATCTGCTCGCGGACCAGGCGGGCGACCAGCTCGCCGTCCTCCAGGCAGCGCAGCCCGTGGTCGATCCGCTCGACGCCGAGGACGTCCAGCGCCTCGGTGATGTACCCGGCCGGGCCCTCCTCACCCGCGTGGGCGACCCGGCGCAGCCCGGCCTCGGCGGCCCGGCGGTACACCTCGCGGAACTTCACCGGCGGGTGGCCGACCTCGGCGGAGTCCAGGCCGATGCCGGCGATCCGGTCGAAGTACGGGCGGGCGGCCTCGAAGGTCTCCAGCGCGGACTCGGCGGACTCGTCCCGCAGGAAGCACATGATCAGCTGGGTACTGATGCCGTACCGCTCCTCGCCGCGCTCCAGCGCCCGGGTCAGCCCGTCCACCACCGCGCCCAGCGGCACCCCGCGCGCGGTGTGCGCCTGCGGGTCGAAGAAGATCTCCGCGTGGCGGACGCCCTGCTCGGCGGCCCGGGCCAGGTAGGCGTCGGCGAGGTCGGCGAAGTCGTCCTCGGTGCGCAGCACGGCCATCAGCGCGTAGTAGAGGTCCAGGAAGGACTGGAGGTCGCTGAAGGAGTACGCCTCGCGCAGCGCCTCGGTGTCGGCGTACGGCAGTTCGACGCCGTTGCGGGCGGCGAGCTCGAAGGCGAGTTCGGGCTCCAGGGTGCCTTCGATGTGCAGGTGGAGTTCGGCCTTGGGAAGCGGCATGTGCGATCTGTCCGAGCTGTAGCGGGTGGTCCTGGGAAGTCGTGAAGGATTCATCCTATGATCCGAGCGCTGGCGAACGGGTGCACCGACGGCGCTCCGCGGGCACCCTGGAGGAGAGGACTTCGCCGAGGAGGCACCGAGATGCGGCACGCCGACGACCCGCACATCCGGCCCGCGGGCATCTCCCCGCACGCCCTGGGCAACGACACGCTGCTGCACGAGCTGGAGCAGCTCCACCGCACGCGCCACGAGACCTTCCTGTACGGCTCGGAGGAGGCGCTGAAGCGGCACACGCTGCGCACCGGGGAGCTGGAGGCCGAGTACCTGCACCGCTTCCCCAACCGGCAGGTCACCGCCGCCCGGACCAGGGCCGGGGCCCGCGCCCGGGAGGCGGCGGCCCGGGTGGAGTCGCTGCCGGAGTGACCGGGGCGGGCCGCGCGCCCGCCGGGACACGCCGGGCGCGCGGTGGCGTGCCCGGAGCCGGGCGGTCGGGGAGGGTGGGAGGGCAGATCCACCGGATCCTCACCCCTCCTGGGAGCCCCGCATGCCCATCGCCAGCGTCAACCCCGCGACCGGCGAGACCGTCCAGACCTTCGAAGCGCTCGACGCGGCCGGCGTCGAGCGGCGGCTGGCCCGCGCCGAGACCGCCTTCCACAGCTACCGCGGCACGTCCTTCGCCGCCCGCGCCGAACTGCTGCACCGCGCCGCCGACCTGCTGGAGCGGGACCAGGAGACGGTCGCCCGCACCATGACCGAGGAGATGGGCAAGCCGCTCGCCGCCGCCCGTGCCGAGGCCGCCAAGTGCGCGAAGGCGATGCACTGGTACGCGGACAACGCCGAGGCGCTGCTCGCCGACGAGCACCCGGCCCCGGCCGACGTCGCCGACTCCGGCGCCGCCCGCGCCTACGTCCGCTACCGTCCGCTCGGCCCGGTGCTGGCCGTGATGCCGTGGAACTTCCCGTTCTGGCAGGTGATCCGGTTCGCCGCGCCGGCCCTGATGGCGGGCAACGTCGGCCTGCTGAAGCACGCGTCCAACGTGCCGCGCACCGCGCTGGCGATCGAGGAGCTGTTCCGGCGGGCCGGCTTCCCGGAGGGCTGCTTCCAGACCCTGCTGATCGGCTCGGGCGCGGTCGAGGGGGTGGTCCGGGACCCCCGGGTCGCCGCCGTCACCCTCACCGGCAGCGAGCCGGCCGGGCGGGCCGTCGCGGCCGCCGCGGCGGACGAGGTGAAGAAGGCCGTCCTGGAGCTGGGCGGCAGCGACCCCTTCGTCGTGCTGCCGAGCGCCGACCTGGACGCCGCGGTGCGCACCGCCGTCCGGGCCCGGGTGCAGAACAACGGCCAGTCCTGCATCGCCGCCAAGCGGTTCATCGTGCACACCGACGTCTACGACCGCTTCACCACCGCCTTCACCGCGGCGATGAGCGCCCTGAAGGTCGGCGACCCGATGGACGAGGACACCGACGTCGGCCCGTTGGCCAGCCGCCAGGGCCGGGACGACCTGGAGGAGCTGGTCGAGGACGCCCGCACCCGTGGCGCCCGGGTGGAGTGCGGCGGCGGGCGCCCGGAGGGCTGGGACACCGGCTGGTTCTACGAGCCGACGGTGCTGACCGGCATCACCCCGGCGATGCGGATCCACCAGGAGGAGACCTTCGGCCCGGTCGCCACCGTCTACCGGGTGGCCGACCTGGACGAGGCGGTGGCGGTCGCCAACGACACCCCGTTCGGGCTCAGCGCCAACGTCTGGACCACCGACGAGGCCGAGCGGGAGCGCTTCGTCCGGGACATCCAGGCCGGCGGGGTGTTCTTCAACGGGATGACGGCCTCCCACCCGGCGCTGCCGTTCGGCGGCGTCAAGCGCTCCGGGTTCGGGCGGGAGCTGTCCGGGCACGGGATCCGGGAGTTCTGCAACGTCACCACGGTGTGGATCGGTTGAGCCCTCCCGGATCCCGGCCCGGCGGCCGGGTCAGGACGCCATCCGGTGCCGGCCCGGCCCCGGGGTCATCCAGCGGGCGACCACGCCGACCATCGCGACGATCGTCAGCCCCCAGAAGACCGCCATCGGCACCAGCACCGGCAGCAGGCTCACCTGGGCGGCGATCATGCCGAGGCCGACCGAGAGCGCGATCATGAACGTCACCACGGTGGGGCTGAGGCTGAGCAGCCAGTGCCAGACGCGGTGCCCGAAGCCCCGGGCCCTGCGGGCTTCGGGGCCCGTGTCGGCGTCGGCGTCGGCCCGGGCGTCGATCTCCTTGTAGGTCAGCAGGTCCATCGGGATCGCCTCCAATGCTGGACGGCTGGACGGGAGGAAGCCTGGCCCCGGTGGGGTCAGGAGGCCTTGCGGGGTGACGAGGACTTCCGGGTGGTGGTCTTCTTCGCCGTCGAACCGCTCGCCGTCGAACCGCTCGCGGCGGTCTTCGCCGAGGTCTTCGTGGAGCTCTTCCCGGAGGCCGCGCCGGAGGACTTCGGGGCCGCCTTCGCGGCCGTCTTCTTCGCCGGGGCGCGCCTGCGCGGCGCGGGCTCCTCCTCGTCGCCGGCCTCCGGGGCCTCCCCGGCCCCGCCGCCCCGCCCGCCCTTGGCCTGCTTGAGACTACTGCGCAGCGCCTCCATCAGGTCGATCACGTTGTCCGGCGCCTCGCCCGGCTCCTCCTCGTGCGGGACCTCCACGCCCTCCAGCCGCGCGGTGATCACCTGCTGGAGCGCCTGCTGGTAGTCGTCGTGCAGCTGGGACAGGTCGAAGTCCTCGGAGAGGGTGTCCATCAGCGAGCGCGCCATCTTGAGCTCCTGCGGCCGGACGGTGACGTCGTCCTCGGGCGCGATGCCGGCCGCCGGGCGGACCTCGTCGGGCCAGATGCAGGTCTGGAGCACCAGGGTGTTGTCGTGCACCCGCAGCACCGCGGGCGACTCCCGGGTGCGCAGCGCGATCTTGGTGACGGCGATCTGCCCGGAATCGGTGAGCGCGTCGCGCAGCAGGGCGTACGGCTTGGCGGCGGCCTTGTCGGCGACGCCCACGTAGTAGGCCTTGGAGAACATCAGCGGGTCGATCTCGCCCTCGTCTACGAAGGCCAGCACGTCGATGATCTTCTTGCTGGGCAGCGGCAGGTCGGCGAGGTCCTCGTCGGAGAGCGTGACGGTCCGCCCGTCGGGGGACTCGTACCCCTTGGCGATCTCCGCGTACGGGACCTCCTTCTCCTCCCGTTCGCAGTACCGCTTCATCCGCACCCGGCCGCCGTCCTTCGCGTGCACCTGGTGCAGCGGGACGTCGTGCTCCTGGGTCGCGGAGTACAGGTGGACGGGGATGCTGACCAGCCCGAAGCTGATCGTCCCCTTCCAGGTGGTCTGCATGGGGTCGCTCCTGACCGGCGCCGGGTACCGGCCGGCACCGAGCACGCTCGGGATGCTCCTACGACATGCCCCGAGAGTCCCACTCTGCCCGGATTTGCGAGGATCGGCCACACCGCGCCGACAATGGGCCGAGGAGGTCGATGCGATGACCGCCCACAGCCGGGAGGACCGGCACGACCGGGACCAGGCGCCACCGCCGGAGCGGTACGGCTACCTGGTGACGTACGCGGTACGGGGCGAGCCCGGCGTACGACGCGCGGAGGTGACCGTGCTGCCCGGATACTCACAGGAGGAGGACGTCCCCCGGATCCTGGCCGCCCGGCTGACCGGGCGCCCGGCGGACGAGTCCTCGATCACCGTCCTCGACGTGCGGCCGGTCTGACCGCCATCCCGCGGCCGGCCCGACCGCCCCCACCTGCGGCCGATTTGAGGCCCAGCAGAGCTTGGCAACCGCTCCGATCACTGACGGTGCGTCAGATCTGAGGTTTCCATGCCACCTTTCCACCCACTCTGACCAGGCCTTTTGCGTTCGGTGAGCGAACAGTTATCAAAGGATTGTTCCGATACTCGGGCGTAGAAGTTAGGTTGCGACGCAATGCGCGGGCAAGTCCCCCACCCTCCGGCGCGACGAGCCGAGGGTCATACCGCGCTGGAAAGGCACAGGGCACCCTTGATGAGTGCGGACACCACCAAGCCCACGACGGCCACGAAGCCCCACCACCCGGAACCGATCGGACACGGCGGCGACGGCCACCTGAAGGCCGGGCTCAAGAACCGCCACCTGTCGATGATCGCCATCGGCGGCGTGATCGGCGCTGGCCTCTTCGTCGGCTCCGGCGCGGGCATCGCGTCCACCGGCCCGGGCATCCTGCTCTCCTACGCACTGGCCGGCGCACTGGTCGTGCTGGTGATGCGGATGCTCGGAGAGATGGCCGCGGCCGACCCGCAGAGCGGCTCGTTCTCGGCGTACGCGGACCGCGCGCTCGGCCGCTGGGCCGGCTTCTCCATCGGCTGGCTGTACTGGTTCTTCTGGGTCGTGGTGCTCGCCGTCGAGGCGACGGCCGGCGCGAAGATCCTCAACAACTGGGTGCCCGGCGTGCCGCAGTGGGGCTGGGCGCTGATAGTGATGGCGGTGCTGACCGCCACCAACCTCTTCTCGGTGGCCTCCTACGGCGAGTTCGAGTTCTGGTTCGCCGGGATCAAGGTGGTCGCGATCGCCGCGTTCCTGGTGATCGGCACCCTCGCCGCCTTCGGTCTGCTGCCGGGCACCCACGCGGTCGGCGCCAGCAACCTGACCGGCCACGGCGGCTTCCTGCCGCACGGGGTGGGCGCGGTCTTCACCGGCATGCTCACCGTGGTCTTCGCCTTCATGGGCAGCGAGATCGTCACCCTGGCCGCCGGCGAGTCGGAGGACCCGGAGAAGGCGGTCAGCAAGGCCACCAACAGCGTCATCTGGCGCATCGGGATCTTCTACCTGGGCTCGATCCTGCTCGTGGTCACCCTGCTGCCGTGGGACTCCGCCGAGGTCAAGGCGAGCCCGTACGTGGCGGTGCTGGACCACATCGGCATCGCGGGCGCCGGCCAGGTGATGGACGTGATCGTGCTGACGGCGGTGCTGTCCTGCCTCAACTCCGGGATGTACACGGCCTCCCGGATGGCCTTCTCGCTCGGCCAGCGCGGGGACGCGCCCAAGGCCTTCGCCACGGTGACCTCGCGCGGCGTGCCGCGGGTGGCGATCCTCTCCTCGGTGGTCTTCGGCTTCGTCGCGGTGTTCTTCAACTACACCTCGCCGGACACCGTGTTCGCCTTCCTGCTCAACTCCTCCGGCGCCGTCGCGCTCTTCGTCTGGCTGGTCATCTGCGCCACCCAGCTGCGGATGCGCAAGATCATCGAGCGCGAGATGCCCGAGCGGCACACCGTCCGGATGTGGCTGTACCCGTACCTGACCTGGACGGCCATGGGCATGATCGGGTTCGTCATGGCGTACATGTTCACCGACGCCGACGGGCGCAAGCAGATGTACCTGTCGCTGGTCGCCGCAGCCATCGTGCTGGCGGCCTCGGCCGTGGTGGGCCGACGGCGGCGGGCCGCGGTGGCGGCGGGCTCCTGACCCGTCCGCCCCGCGCGGGAACGCCGGGCCCGGGAGGCGTTGCGGAGGCTCCCGGGCCCGGCGCCGTTCCCGGCCGCACACCCCAGTTTGACCTAGGCACGTCAACGGGGATACCAGGGCATGACGCTCCCCCACGAGCCCCCCGCCCCCTCCGGGAGACCCCGTGCCGCCCCTGCCCGCCCCCACACCGCCGCCGCCACCCCCTCCGCGCGCGCAACCCGAGGCCGCGCGCCTGCGATTCGGCCGCCGGCTGCGCCACTGGCGCGAGGCCCGCGGCCTGAGCCAGGCCGAGGTCGGCCGGCTGCTCGGCTACCACGACTCGCTGATCAGCCGGGTCGAGAACGCCCACCGCTGGCCGCCGCCCGGGCTGCCCGCCCGGGCCGACGAACTCCTGCTCGCCGGCGGCGAGTTGGCGGCCCTGTGGCAGTCCGTCCACCGGGAGCGCGAACGCCTCGGCGCCCGCGCCGCCGCCACCCGGCCGCCGCTCCCGGCCGACCCCGCCCCACCGGACGACGCCACCGTCGAGACGCTCGCCCAGCTGCTCGCCGCCTACCGCGCCGCGGCGGGCCGGATCGGCGGCGAGGAACTGGCCGCCGTCCTGGAGCACCACACCCACACCCTGCTCGGCCGGGCCCGCCCCGACCCGCGTGCCGACCCCGCCGCCGACCTGTCGCTCGCCGCCCAGTACGCCGAACTCGCCGGCTGGGCGCACTTCGAGGGCGACCGCCACGCCCGCGCGCTCAGCTGGTACGCCACCGGCCTGGAGTGGGCCCACGCCACCGGCGACCGGGCCACCGCGGCGGCTCTGCTCGCCCGGCAGAGCACCCTCTACTGGTGGCACGGCGACGATGCCACCGCGCTCGCCCTGGCCGACGCCGCCCGGAGCACCGCCCCTCCCCTGCCGGGACCGCGGGCCTGGGCCGCCGTCGTCCAGGCCCACGCCCACGCCCTGGCCGGCCGGGCGCCGCAGGTCTCCCGGGCCCTGGAGGACGCCCGGCGGCTGACCGGCGCCGCGCTGCGCTCCGGCGAGCCGACGCCCTGGTCGGCGCGCGCCGACCTGGTCCTGGCCGTCGCGCACGGCACCTGCCAGCGGGACCTCGCCGTCCGCACCGGCCGCACCGGCCACGCCCGCGCCGCCGCCGACCGGCTGGAGGCCGCCCTGCGCCTCCTCGACCCGGCCGGCCGTCCGCGCGACCACGCCCTGGTCACCGCCCGCCTGGCCGGCGCCCACGCCCTCGCCGGCCGCGCCGACACCGCCGCCGCCCTGCTCGCCCGGCTGCCCCCGAACACCACCGGCCGGATCGCCCGCGAGCGGCGGCGGGCCGAGGAGTGGCTGCGCGGGTGAGGGCGGTTCCCGCGACCGGCATGGACGGGGCCGGCCACCACCTGGGGGAGTGGTGGCCGGCCCCGTCGGACCGGTTCGGCCGGCGTCGGCGCCGGGTCGGCTCAGAGGCCGGCCGCCGCCGCGGCGATGTCGGCCGCGTAGGTGCTCACCTGGGAGTAGACGCCCGGGTAGCCCGCGCGGGCGCAGCCGTTGCCCCAGCTGACGATGCCGACCTGGATCCAGCGGCCCGCCGTGTCCCGGCGGACCATCGGGCCGCCCGAGTCGCCCTGGCAGGTGTCGACGCCGCCCTGGTCGACGTAGCCCGCACAGATCGAGCCGGGCTTGTTCAGGCCCGGGTAGGCGCTCTCGCAGGTGGCGTCGTCGACGAACGGCACGGTGGCCTTGAGCAGGTACCGCTGCTGGGCGCCGCCCTCGCTCGCGGCGCCCCAGCCCATGATGGTGAAGGTGCCGTTGTCGTAGGCGGTGGTGGTGGCGATCGGCAGGGTGCTGACCAGGCTGCTGTTCACCGGCGAGGCCAGCTTGATCAGCGCCCAGTCGTCGCCGTTCTCGGCGCCGGTGAAGGCCGGCGACTGGTAGACGTACGAGGAGCGGACCTTGATCGCGCTGCCGCTGCGCAGGTCGACCGCCCCGAAGGTGGCGGTGATGCTGCTGTTGGCGCCGGTGCCGTCGACGCAGTGGGCGGCGGTGAGCACGATCTGCGAGGTGTAGAGCGCGCCGCCGCAGCCCATCGAGAGCCGCGCCATGAACGGGAACTCGCCCTGCGCCGCCCGCGTGCCGCCGACCACACCGGGGGACGGTGCGGGCGAGGCGGCGGCGGGCAGCACGAGCAGGCCGGCACCGAGTACCAGACCGGCCAACAGGCTCGTCATTCTGCCGAGTTGACGCTTCATCGAGCTCCTCCTTGACAGGTGGGGGAGCACCGAGAGTGGCCCGGCGAACGCTGCGGCAGGAGGGTCCGGACCTTGCCGGTCGAAACTGGCAGGAACACGGCAATGCGGGGTTCCGGGCGGGAAGGCTCTAGGGTGATCGGCCATGCGAGATCTTGTGGCGGGGATGAAGTACCTGATCGAGGGCCAGAAGTGGGTGGCCCGGCGCGGCCGCTGGTGGGGCTTCGGGATGCTGCCGGCCCTGATCGCCCTGGTCGGCTACGTCGTCGCGCTCGCCTTCCTCGGCGCCTGGTCCATGGACCTCGCGGACTGGGCCACCCCGTTCGCCGACCACTGGGGCTCGCCCTGGCGGGACCTGCTGCGCGACGCGCTCGCCGCGATCGTCTTCGGCGGCGGCCTGCTGCTCTCCCTGCTCACCTTCACCGCCGTCACCCTGCTGGTCGGACAGCCCTTCTACGAGGCGCTCTGCGCCGCGGTGGACGAGAGCGAGGGCGGCGCGCCCACCCCGCCGGACGTCCCGATCTGGCTCGAGCTGCTGATCGCGGTTCGCGACAGCGTGTACGTGCTGGCGCGGGTGGCCGCGTTCGGCGTGCTGCTGTTCGCCTGCGGGTTCATCCCGGTGATCGGGCAGACGGTGGTCCCGGCGCTCGGCTTCCTGGTGTCCGGTTTCTTCCTGACCGTCGAGCTGACGGCCGTCGCCCTGCAGCGGCGCGGGGTGCCGCAGCCCGAGCGGATCCGGCTGCTGCGCGCCCGGCTCGGGCTGGCGCTGGGCTTCGGCACGCCGCTGGTGCTGGCGTTCCTGGTGCCGCTGGTCACGGTGCTCGCCATGCCGGGGGCCGTCGCCGGTGCCACCCTGCTGGCCCGCGACCTGGTGCCGGCGACCGGCGAGGACGAGCAGGAGGAGGCGCCCGCCCCCGACCACCACTCCACCCCCGCGCGGCCCGTCCCCGGGAATCCGTACGCGACCTCCTGAGTCCGTGACCGTCCGCTCACGCTGCGCCGAACTCGCGCCCGGTCACGTGTGAGCCCGCCCACAGCGGGTTCGCCACCTACGATCCCCGATAGTGGAGCAGCACCCCGGGGCCCCCGCCCCGGGGGACCTGGGGCGCCCGGGCTGGACCGTCCGCGACCGAGCTCCGCCTGAAGAACACAGGCCACCGCGCCTGTCGCCCTTACGATCCGCCGTCACCCCCGGCGTCGATCCCCAGATGGGCAATCCGGGCAAATCCTCCCTAATTCCCTGCCGGACCCCGCCACGACCGCTCCGCAGCCACGATCCGGCGTAGTAGCCGACGCCTTTGCCACCCGTCCCCGGCCCTGCCAAGAATGGCCCGTCGCCAGGCAGCGCGGCCGATCACCTCCGCCGCCGCGCAGCCCGCCCGCCCCGCCGCTTCCGCCGGGGCGCCACGGCCGTCCAGGGCATCGCACCGGCCCCGCTCACCCGGAGCCCACGCGATGCCCGCCCCCGGTGCCACCGGCACGGCCCCCGACGGAGAAGGATCGTCCGCCCCATGCAGCTCAGCCATGCCCGCCGCAACTCCCTGATCACCGGCGTCGCCACCCTGGTGGTCGCGAGCGCCGCCACCGCCGCCCTCGCCGTCCCGCAGGCCGGGAGCACCACCGAGGCCGCCCCCGTGGCCGCCGTCTCGGTGGACGGCGCGCCGGTCACCGACCAGGGCCAGGCCGACACCGCTGCCGCCGCCGCTGCCGCCGCCGAGCGGGCCGCGCAGGAGGCCAAGGCCAAGGCCGAGGCGGACGCCGCCGCGCAGGCCCAGGCTCAGGCCGACGCCCAGGCGCAGGCCCAGGCGGACGCCAAGGCCAAGGCCGACGCGGAGGCCGCCGCCTCCCGCTCCCAGGAGCGCCAGAACCTCAACAGCGCCCCGGCCGCCTACTCCGGCACCCCGCAGCAGATCGCAGCGCAGATCGTCCCGGCCGGCCAGCTCCAGTGCTTCAGCAACATCGTGTTCCGCGAGAGCAGCTGGAACCCGCTCGCGGTCAACGCCTCCTCCGGCGCCTACGGCCTGGTCCAGGCCCTGCCCGGCTCCAAGATGGCCTCCGCCGGCGCCGACTGGCGCACCAACCCGGCCACCCAGATCAAGTGGGGCCTGAACTACATGAACACCCGCTACGGCAGCCCCTGCGCCGCCTGGTCGTTCTGGCAGAACCACCACTGGTACTAGGACTTGTCCGCCCGATCATGTGACTATCGCCTGCCTTGCTCGTTGGTTCGAGCATGGGGCGGGGTGATCTAACGGATGCGGAGTGGGAGCGGCTGAGGCCGTTCCTGCCGGTCAGCAACAGGCGTTGTGGCAGGTGGCGGGACCATCGGCAGGTGATCGACGGGATTCTTCACCGGGTGCGGACGGGCGTTCAGTGGCGTGATCTTCCCGAGCGGTTCGGGCCATGGAAGACCGTCTACGAGCGTCACCGGCTGTGGTCTGCTGACGGGACCTGGGAACGTCTGCTCCGGCAGGTGCAGGCCGAAGCGGACGCGGCCGGCGACATCGACTGGGATGTCTCGGTCGACTCCACGATCGTGCGGGCTCACCAGCATGCGGCCGGCGCCCGCACCGACCCGCCACCAGCCCTTGCTCCAAAGGGGGCTGGGCCAGGGGAACACCAGGGCGAGACGCCGTGGCAGAGCCTCGTCGCCCGCCTGGTGGAGGTGGTGCTGGAGGCGAGGGCCTTGGTCGCTCGCGGGGCGGGTTCACCACCAAGATCCACCTGAGCGCGGACGGCCGCTGCCGCCCGCTGTCCCTGGTCGTCACACCAGGGCAGCGGGCGGACTACACGCAATTCGAGCCGGTGCTGGAGAAGATCCGGGTTCCGCGGACCGGGCCGGGCAGGCCCCGAAAGACGCCCGACAGCCTGGCCGCCGACAAGACACCCATGCAGCTATCAGGTCAAGCAGCTTCGGCGAGTGGTGAGGGTTTCGTCGGTGCGAACGCGATCGCTTCGTCGAACTTCTGGCGGCTGGTCAGGCAGTGGTGGAGCTGGCCGAGCATGCGGTTGAACAGGTTCCGGAGGGCCGCGTAGTAGCGGTCGCCCGTGTCCCGGCGGCGATTGTAGTGGTCGTGGGCACCAGGTGAGGCGGTGAGTGAGGCGAAGGCCCAGTGCCTGCCGGTCGCGGCCAGGCGGCTGTTCTCGATCCGTCGGTGGCTGACATTCAAGTTCGGATTCAGGGAACCCGAGGAGTGAACCGATCGACGAGGAGTGAGACGGCATGGGTATCGGCGGCTGCATCGTACTGTTCGCCCTCGGCGCCATCATGGCCTTCGCGACCGACTGGCACATGAACGGCGTCAACCTGCACCTGGTGGGCTGGATCCTCATGGCCGCCGGGCTTCTGGGATTGATCACCTACGCGAACGTGTTCCGCCGCCGACGCCTGGTCCGCAGGGTCGAGAGCGAGGAACCCATCGAGGAGCGCCGCTAGTACGAGTAGGAGTCAGCCGGACTCCGCGACATCGGCCGGAGGCCGCGTACGGTCGGGATCCACGTTCGAGCGGGTCCCGACCGTACATCGGTGGCCGGGATCTGCGGGTCGGCGTGGGGGTGTCGGCCCACACCCCTTGATCGGCGAGGGCGCAACGGACTGCCCGTCACCGGCCGGCGCGGGCACCGTCCGGACAGTGTTCGGACACGGCGGACGCCCGCCGACATCGTGGTGCGGCAGGATCGTCCCCGACGGCCTTCGTCGGGTTCAGGTGCGTCCTGGGCCGGAGCACACGGTCGAACGAAGAGCGCGGAGACCCCGTTGGACGGGCTCCAGCGCGTCCCGCCCATCTCCTCGTCCTGGCTCACGGGCCCCTGGCGCGAGGGTGCTCACCCCGCGGTCCGTCCGAGCCGCCCGTCGACCGACGCTCAGACCGGGGGCGGAGGCGGCGGGTTGTCGAGGAGGAGGTCGTGGCCGACGTCGGTGAGGGTGTGGCGGACCTGCTTGCCCTCACGGCGGGTGGCGATCAGGCCGGCCGTGCGCAGGGCAGCGGCATGGGCGGAGGCGGAGGGCGGGGTGACGCCGAGCCGCTGGGCGAGTTCGGTGGTGGAGCAGGCGCTGCCGGCGATGGCGCGCAGGACGCGGGCCCGGGCGGGGCCGAGCACGGCGGCGAGGCCGTCGGCGGCCGGTGTCCGGGCCGCGGGCTCGGCGGTCGGGGCCGCGATCGGGTGCAGCAGCAGGCTCTGGCGGTCCGGCCCGGCCAACAGGCTGATGCTCCGCTGGACGAAGTAGTTGGGCCGCAGTTCCAGACCCCGGCCGCCGAGCTCGAAGGAACCCTCCAGTTCGCCGAGGGTGCACTCCAGCACTCCCTCGTCCCGCCAGACGGCCTTCGGATGGAGCGAGTCGAGCATTTCGCCGATCCCGGAGCGGGCGGCGGTGCGGGCCCGGACGGCGATGTCGGCCTCCAGGGCGCGGCGGATGTCAGGCCAGTCCGGGGCGAGGCAGGCCTGGAACAGCGCCCAGGCACCGTCGCTGACCTCGCGCAGGCCCCGGCTGCCGTCCTCGCGCAACCGGGCCAGGGCGGCCGGGACTTCCGGGCCACTGCCGAACATGGCGACATCCTCCTCCACGACCTGCTGCGGGACGGAGAGGAGCGCGTCGAGCTCGTCGGTCAGTTGCCGGCGGACGGCGTCGAGGTCCGCCACCATGAAGTCGGGAACGCCGACCGGGCTCGCGTTGACCACCTCGAGGAAGCGCACGGCCCGGTGGGGCACATGGCGGCGGATGTCCCGCCACCAGCGCTCGCTGCGCGACCCGCTGCCCTGATGAACGCCCGACCGGGCCGCGCCGGCCATCAGGTGGTCGAGCGGGGATATGACGAACCGGGTCCTCGCGAGGTCCGCGACCCCGAACCTCAGTGCGATCACGAACCTTCCTCCGGCTTCCCCGCAGCCGTCCTGACCTGCCGCGTTGTTGACTATTAGGCCCAGAGGCTAATGCATGGCCGTCCAGCCCGTCCCCGTTGCAAGCTCTCTCTCGTCGGCGCGACTGAGGCCCGCTCCGGCCCCCACCACGAGGGGAGTGGGGGCCGGAGCACGATCCTCGACCGGGCGTTCGTCGAACCGAACGCCCGGCGTCGCCCGGCGAACCGCCCGGCCAGGGCGGGTTCAGCCAGGTCATCGCCAGGCAGGTCAGGACCGCTCGCCGGACGGTCCCCGCCGCCGGTAAGCGCGGCCGCCGGGTCCGAGCGCAGCACCCGACGGGCCGCCAGGACGCCGTAGCGGAGCAGGAACGCGCCGCCGACCGGGCCCACGGCGGACAGCGCCGCCGGCCAGGCCGTGACCACCGTGCCGACGCCCGTGACGCCGAGCGCGATCAGCGCCGCGTCCGAGGCGGCGCAGACGGCGACCACCGCGAGGACGGCCTGCCGGCGGGCGCCCTGGCGCAGGACGAGGGCGTTCTGGGCGCCGATGGCCACGATGAGGGAGAGCCCGGTCCCGAAACCGGCGACGGCGGCGGCGAGGGTGGTGCTGTTCGCCCGTCCATCGACGCCGCCGCGGAGTTCCCCGACCCGCGGAACGCGATCCACTCCTACGCCCGCGAGCGGAAACGGCTGATGGTGCGACTGGTGGCCGACCTGGTGACGGAACTGGGCTGCCGTCAGCCCGACACCCTCGCCGAGCGACTCGTAACCCTCGCGGACGGCGCCGCCAGCCGCGCCATGGTGCTGGGCGAGCCGGACTGCGGCCGACACGCGCGGGCGGCGGCGGAGATCCTCCTGGACAGCGCCCGGCCGGCCACGGACTGACGGCCCCACCGGGGCGCGGGCATGCCCGGCACGCCCGGAGGCCGTCGTGGAGCAGGACCGCGCGGCCCGGACCGACGTGGCCGGGGCGGGCACGGCGAGCCGGGCCGGACGGTGTCGGCGGCCCGGGCGCGGGCCGCCCGGTCCCCGGCCACGCGCCGGGCCGGCCGTCACGGCTGCGGCGGTGGTCCACCCGTCTTCCGGGCGGACCACCGCCGCAGACGGTGAAGGGTCAGTCCTTGAAGGCGTCCTTGACGTGTTCGCCCGCCTGCTTGATGTCGCCCTTGGCCTTGTCCGCACGGCCCTCGGCCTGCAGACGCTCGTTGCCGGTCAGCTTGCCGATGCCTTCCTTGACCGCGCCCTTGGCCTTGTCGGCGGTGTTCTCGATCTTGTCGCTGGCACTCATCGCGGCCTCCTCTTCGTCGGAACGTCGTCGGTCCACCGCCTGCCCCCGTCCGGCGGGAACATTCCCCCGTATATCTGCCACGGAGCGGGGCAAGCGGTTCGCTGACGCTGACTACGGAGGTCGACATGGTTCCCCTTCTGCTGGTACTGCTGCTGGCTCTGCTCCTGTTCGGTGCGGGCTTCGCACTGAAGGCCCTTTGGTGGGTGGCGGTCGTGGTCCTGGTGGTCTGGCTGCTGGGCTTCGTGGCCCGTGGCACCGGCGCATCGGGCAGCCGCAGCCGCTGGTACCGCTGGTAGGTCCCGGCCGAACCCCGGGGAAGGCGACGTGGCATGCGCACCGGTGCGCATGCCACGTCGCCACGCCCACCGCTTGCCGGAGGCGTGCCCCGCGGTGGATCCGCCCGCGGGGCACCCAGCCGGACAGCCGGGTGCAGGCGCTGCCCGGCGATCGGAACGGCCTGCGGTGCGACGGCGACCGCCGGGAGCGTGAGTTCGCCGTCGTCCCGGACGGCGCAGCGACGGTCCGGCCCCGCCGCCGTGCCGCCGGACGACGCCGCGGCGTCGGGGACGGCCAGGGGCGGCCGAGACCTGCGCCCGGCCGCCGAGGAGCACCCGGCCGTGGCTGGCGCCACCGGGCGCGGCCTGACCCACTGATCCTCGACGGCGGCAACAGCGGCACCCGCACGGTGGCGAGGGCGTCCTCGACGCCGCGGGCCGCAGCAGCCCCACCGAGCGACTCCCGGGTCCGGGCGGGGGCGAGCCTGATGGGAGGATGGCCGTCATGGATGTTCTGCGCAGGAACAACGTGACGCTGCTCGGGCCGGCCGACGGGCCGGCGGTCGTACTGGCCCACGGCTTCGGCTGCGATCAGAACATGTGGCGCCTGATCGTGCCCGCCCTGGCGGAGCGCTACCGGGTCCTGCTGTTCGACTACGTGGGCTGCGGCGGGTCGGACCCGGCGGCGTGGAGCGAGCAGCGGTACTCCTCGCTGCACGGCTACGCGCAGGACGTGGTGGAGGTGTGCCGGGAGCTGGACCTGCGCGACGCGGTGTTCGTGGGGCATTCGGTGAGCGCGATGGTGGGCGTGCTGACGGCGGAGTCGGCGCCGGAGCGGATTGGTGCGCTGGTGATGGTGACACCCTCGCCGTGCTACGTGGACGACGAGGAGTACCGGGGCGGGTTCAGCGCCGAGGACATCGGGGAGCTCCTGGCCACCCTGGAGTCCAACTACCTGGGCTGGTCCGCCGCCATGGCGCCGGTGATCATGGGCAACGCCGACCGGCCCGAGCTGGGCCGGGAACTGACGAACAGCTTCTGCGCCACGGACCCGGACGTCGCCCGGGTCTTCGCCCGCACGACGTTCCTGTCCGACAGCCGCGAGGACCTGAAGAAGGTGACGGTCCCCACGCTGGTGCTGGAGTGCGCCCAGGACGTGATCGCGCCCCGTGAGGTGGGCGCGTACGTGCACGCCGCCATCCCCTCCTCCCGGCTGGTCACCCTCGACGCCACCGGCCACTGCCCGCAGCTCAGCGCACCCGAGGCCACCGCCGACGCCCTCCTCGGGTTCCTCGCAGGGCTGCGGTGATGTGCAGGGCCGGCGAGGAGCCGGGCCCCTTCGACGACAGCGCGAGCACCCGCGCCGCGTTCACCGCGCTGCTCGAGGACAGCGCCGAGGACCTGTACGAGCAGGCGCCCTGCGGCTACCTGTCGACGCTGATGGACGGCACCATCGCCAAGATCAACGCCACGCTGCTGGGCTGGCTGGGCCTGGAACGCACCGACGTGATCGGCCGGATGCGCTTCACCGACCTGCTCACCATCGGCGGGAAGCTGTACCACGAGACGCACTTCGCACCGCTGCTGCGCATGCAGGGCGAAGTGCACGGCATCGCCCTGGAGATGAGGACGAAGGACAAGAGCGCCGGCCGGCTGCCGGTGCTGGTGTCCTCCGTGATCAGGCACGGCAGCGGCGGGGAGCCGCTGCTGATCCGCACCACCGTCACGGACGCCTCCGACCGGCGGGCCTACGAGTCCGAGCTCCTGCGTCGGCGCGAGGAGGCTGAGCAGGCCCGCGCCGACGCCGAGGCCGCCCTGCGGCAGGCCCAGCGCGACCGGCAACGGCTGGCCGAGGCCCTCGCCGCACTGCAGAAGTCGCTCGTTCCCTCCTCACTGCCCGCCGTCCCGGGGCTGGAGACGGCCGTGTACTACCACACCGCCTCCCCCGACCGGCTCGGCGGCGACTTCTACGACCTCTTCCCGGTCGGTGAGGGGCGGTGGGCGTTCTTCCTCGGCGACGTGTGCGGCAAGGGGCCCGAGGCGGCCTCCCTCACCTCACTGACCCGTTACACGCTGCGGGCCGCGGCCCTGCACGACCCGGAGCCCGCCGCCGCGCTGACCACCCTGAACGCCGTCCTGCACGAGCACTACGCGGCCGCCGGCGACCCGCGCTACTGCACCGCCGTCTTCGGCCTCCTGGAACGCGAGGGCGACGAAGGCCGGGTGAGCGTGCGAGTCGCCTCCGGCGGACACCCGCCGAGCCTGGTCCTGCGCGCCGACGGCAGCAGCGCGTTCCTCCCCACCCCCGGGGGTCTCCTGGTCGGCATTCTGCCCGAGGCCCCGTTCACCACCGCCAGGACGGTCCTCGACCCCGGGGACTGCCTCCTGCTGTACACCGACGGACTCACCGAGGCCCGCACCGGCCCCACCCGCGAGAGCCTCTTCGGCGACGAAGCCCTGCTCGCCTTCGCCGCCGGCCACGCACCCGCCTCCCCCCGCGAGATGATCGACGCCCTGACCGCCCTGCTCAAGGGTTTCGGCGACGGTCTGGACGACGACACCGCCCTGCTGGCCCTGGGCGTCCCCGCCGCCCGCCCCACTCCCGCCCCGCCTACCCACTCCACGCCATGAGCCTGACCATCAACCGGTACGACGACGACGCCGGTCCCGTCCTGCGGGTGACCGGCGACCTCGACTACGAGCACGCCCCCGACCTGCGCCGGTACCTCGACGAACTCACCCTGGACGAGGGCCAGCGCCTGGTCATCGACCTGGCCGGTCTCGACTTCTGCGACTCCAGCGGCATCACCGCCCTCCTGGCGGCCCGCCGTCTCGCCAACGCCGTCGGCGCGGACCTCGCCCTGAGCGCTGTCCCGGCCAAGACGCTGCGGGTGCTCGCCGTCGTCGGTCTCGACCGGGTCTTCACCATCCACGCGGACAGCACCGCCTACGGCTGAGCCGGACCGCCACCGGGCCGGACCGCTCAGGGGGACGGCCCCACGCTGCCTGCGGTCACCGCCTGCCCGCAGCCGGTGACCGCATGCCGACGCACCTCACGGTCCGTCGGCCGGCGACCGGTCAGGCGCACCGGCGTTCCCGCCCCTCGGCCGGGAGCGCCGCAGGCCCGCGCCCGACCGAGGGGGCGCCGAGGGACGTCAGCCCTCGTGGCTGCGGAGGGTTGGTCAGGACGTCGAGCACGACCGGACCCGGGGTCTCGAAGGCCCGCCGCACGCCGTCCGCGAGCTCGGAGGGGCCGGTGACGCGGATTCCGGTCAGGCCGAGCGCGGTGGCGACCGCGGCGAAGTCCGGGTTGTCCAGCTCGGTACCGAACTCCGGCAGCCCGGCCTGCTCCTGTTCGAGCTTGACCATGCCCAGGCGCCGGTTGTCGAACACCACGAGCTTCACCGGCAGCCGGTGGGTCCTGATCGTCATCAGGTCGCCGAGCAGCATGCTCAGACCGCTGTGAGCGACGATCCCCGCAGCTGACGACGGGCCCCGGTCAGACCCCGACGACGACCTCGGCGAACGGCGCGGACGTCAGGCCCAGCAGGCCGCCGAAGGGCGAGTTCAGGGCGTAGATCAGGACGACCATGAAGACGATGAGGCTGGTGAAGCCCGTAGCCAGAACCAGATGGGTGCCCGTGCGCTCGATCCCGAAGAGGAACATCAGGCCCAGGGTGAGCACGCCGCCGGCGAGCAGGCCGAACCACATGACGCCCGACATGCCCTGGTTGGCCTCCCGGCCGTGGCGCGCCTGGTAGGCGACGGAGAGCTCCCCGAACGCCACCTGGTCCACCTGCTGCTGCGCGTTGGTACTGGGCTCGAAGGACGTCCACGCGTTCTGCACGTCGCGCAGCAGCGCCCAGCCGCGCGGGCCCAGCGGTTTGCCCTGCTCCATCAGGGGCCACTCCTCGTTCCGGACGTAGGCGGCATACGTGTCCGTCGCCGAGCGGGCATGCTGGGCGGCGTCGGGCGGCAGCGCATCGGCGAGCAGGTACATCTGGTGCAGCGCCCCGGCCTCGGCGCTGATGTTGGTACTGGCGTTGTCCTTGGCCTCCCACACCGTCACCAACGCGACGCCCAGCACCAAGGCGTACAACACGCTGACCATCATCGTCAGGTACTCGGCAGTGCCGTCGCGTGCCTCCTCCCCCGACGCCGACCGCCTCGTCCTGCGGTTGTTGAGCAGGACAGCGCCCCCGGCGACGACGACGAATCCGACGACGATGCCGATCATCGGGAGTACGTGTTCCATGGCACCCCTCAGCTTGAGTCGGACGAGCGGCTCGGCTTGTAGCGATGCCATGCCATGGCCGCGGCGGCGATCGCGGGAATGAACAGGAGGAGGAAGAAGAGCAGAACAGCGTGCGACAGCGGGGGCTTGCTGTGGCCGAAGCGACCGGTGCCCAGAAGAGGCGACGACACATGGTTCCCCCCGACGTGTGCCCCCGGGGATCGGGAGGGTGTCGCGGACGCGCCGGCGGAGGCGCTCGGCGAGCTCGCGGGCTTACCGCCCGCACCCGGCGCCCCGGGCGCGGCCACCGCTCCGGGCGCTCCGGGCGCAGCACCAGCAGCACCTGCCCCGGGAGCACCCGCTGCGGCAGCACCGGCTGCGGGCGCGCCGGGCGCGGGAACACCGCCACCGCCCGCAGCCGCTCCCGCCGCCCCGGCACCGCCCGCAGGTACCCCCGGCCCGGCCCCGCCCCCGGAAGCCCCTGACGCGGCAGCACCCGCCGCGCCAGCACCGCCACCCCCCGCACCCGCACCCGCCGCCCCGGGCGCGGCCACCGCTCCGGGCGCACCGGGCGCAGCACCAGCAGCACCTGCCCCGGGAGCACCCGCTGCGGCAGCACCGGCTGCGGGCGCGCCGGGCGCGGGAACACCGCCACCGCCCGCACCGCCCGCACCGGCTCCCGCCGCCCCGGCACCGCCCGCAGGTACCCCCGGCCCGGCCCCGCCCCCGGAAGCCCCTGACGCGGCAGCACCCGCCGCGCCAGCACCGCCACCCCCCGCACCCGCACCCGCACCCGCCGCCCCGCCCGCAGGACCCCCCGGCCCGCCGATCCCGGGCGCACCACCGCCAGGGACCGGCCCGCCAGGTGCGGGAGCCCGTACGCCGCCTGCCGGCGCTCCCGGGACGGGAACCAGGGGCACTCCGCCTCCAGGCGCAGACGTTCCTGGCGCCCCGCCCCCGGGAGCGCCGGGCACAGGCCCCCCAGGTGCGGGCGCCCCGGGCGCAGAACCACCCGGCGCGGGAACCCCGGGCACCCCACCTCCGGGCGCACCGGGCGACGGGGAACCAGGCGACGGCGAACCCGGCCCCCCGGGCGACGGCGAACCCGGTGTGGGCACTGTGCACCCAGGGCCTTCGAGCGCTGCGGGGGCTCGGACCCCCGTCGTCGCTGTCACCGACAGCACCACCCCGCTGGCGCCCGGTCCGCCGCGCGGGTGAGCGGTGACGGAGCCCGCAGCGGCCAGTATCAGGATGGCGGCGGCCGCGCAGAAGGACAGTTTCCAGCCAGGCATATGATCTACCTATAGTCTGCGCGTAATCCGGGCCGATCCGACACGCTTCGACCGAGTTCCGATTCGCGCCGATCACCCGACCAGGGCAACGCGAGCGGGGCCACTCGGCAATCGCGCTGGTCCTCCCTCGGCCCCGGGATCCTTCTGGTCGGCGATTCGACCGGTCACCACCTTCTCTGGCGGTCCGTCAGGTCCTCACGCGTCCGCAGGCGGACGGTGTCATCCCGGCGACGATTCGGTCGGCGTCCTCGCCGGTGGCGCGGACCCGAGGTACGTCCGGATCGACGGGGAAGACCTGGTCCGCACCGGTGATCTCCAGGAGCCGGGCGACCGGGCGGTGAAGGGGCCGTCGTGGTCGAAGACCTCCTCGGTCCACATGCCGCGCAGGATGGTGATCGTCTCGGTGAGGCGGGCCAGGCCCTCACCGGGACTCGGGAGCGGGAGACC
This sequence comes from Kitasatospora sp. NPDC114501, assembly GCF_055633695.1. Classification (NCBI taxonomy): domain Bacteria; kingdom Bacillati; phylum Actinomycetota; class Actinomycetes; order Kitasatosporales; family Streptomycetaceae; genus Kitasatospora; species Kitasatospora sp. NPDC114501. The sequence goes on from NZ_JBVKDS010000014.1 coordinate 59,453, forward strand.
GTAGGCGGCGTGCTCGGCGATGGCCGGGTTGGGCCGTCGGGCTGTCTGGGGCCGCCGACGCCCAGGCCCATCCGTCTTCCAACTGTCCGCCCACGCAACGATCTGAACCCGCAGGAGGGCATCCGGTCGCTGGTCAAGCGCGCCTTGGCAACCTCGCCGCAGCCGACCTCGGCCGGATCACCCGGGCCCCGAGTTGCCGACGCGACTCACCTCGGAACTCAGGACTGGCACTGGAGGAATGTGCCAGCGGTATGACGAGCTGCAGCAACCTCGGCACGAAGGTTGACGGAAAAGGCGTCAACTATTCTGCAGTAGTCGCACAAAGTGCCATTTTCAGATCATTGGAAGCCCCAACCGAATAGCCTATCAACTTACCGGTAATATGCTGGCAGAAATATATTCCCAGGACAAGAAGAAGAAATCCCCCGCGCGGACAATTGGCAACTGTGGCGGCGCCCAGCAGTTCAATCCTGAATGCGCGGGAGTGAGGGATACGCCCAAGTCTAATCCGCTCGATATTCCAGACTTTCCCAAAAGCGAAGGGCTGGGCGACTGGCAACGGGTGGCCGCCAACGCCTCATATAAGGCCGGTATTCTCACTGGCATGACCGGGGGATCCGGGGTGGGGATTACGCTGAACCCCGGCGGAGGGATTCGAATTGGCGGATTTGGGGAAATCGTACCCAGAGGCGTACCGCAAGGCCTGACGGCGGAGAGCTTTGCGAAGCTCAGTAACACCGTCCGAGATGGCACTCGCCAGTTTGGCGAGAACCTCGATATCGTAGTACAGGGAAGTCGGGCATGGGAAAATGCTGGCGGGACCTACGATCTCAATCTTGGAGTCCGGGTACCATCTGAGAGGTTCGATGAGATTATCACTCAGCGCTTTGGTAGCCCTAATCCTGGCAGTTCAAGGGAGCGCACCATGAACCATGCCGTTGCCACAGGCAAAATCCAGTCAGGCGAAGCTGGCCTGAAGAGCCTCAGAAAGACACTTGAATCTCAGCTCGATATGAAGGTCGTCTCTATCATTCGCGAGGGCGGGCCCTTTGGCAGCCCCAACACCCTTAAGGTGCCGTAGAGTGATGCCATTTGATCCCTACTGCAAGATCTACGTTTCGAGACTGAGGCAGAGTACCGTCTCTGGGCTCATCGAGCAAGAATACGGCTGCAAATTCTCCGATCTCGGCGCAGAGATTCAAGGCATCGATATTGAGGTCCGGAGAAATCCCGACTCAGATCCGGGTGCCGAACCGGAAGATTTTCTCCTCTGGCCAGTGATTATAGAACTAGAAGCGGAATCTGGAGGCGGCGAAGAAGTAGTGGATCTTGTTGCCGGAGTGCTTAGAATTCTCTGGGCGAATGAAGGAATGGCTGTCGCCTCATGTGATTTCGAAGATCGCCTTCCTTGGGAAGGTGGTGCCGCTCGACTTGGAGGCCGCAGAGGTTCATGAATCTTGAAATGACCTGATAGTTTGCCGCATTCCAAGAACTAACTTCGACCTTTCGCGACGGCCCGCCGGTTCATCCGTCGGGCCGTTTCGGTTTTTTGGTTAATGTGGGTCGGGAAACGGTAGGGGGATTTAGGCTGTCAATGTATCCCAATTTCCTTGATCCCGGAACGGGCTGGAAGACCGGGACGGCTGGGTATTCAGTGCGGCAGATTCACAGGTGGGCGCGATTGGGTCGACGAACCTGGGGTCGAGCATCACCGGCACTGGAGCGCGGCCCGGCTGCGCGGACCTGCTCGGACCCGGCGCCGAGCAGGTCCCTGACCGCCGCCCGGGCCCTCCTCGCGCCAGCGGCGGACTCACTTGTACGCGGTGGCCCGGAAGACGCCCGTCTCGGCGGCTATGTGGGCAACGGGGCGGCCCGCGCGGACGCGTTCGGCCAGGAGCCGCCTGCCGTGCACGGTCAGCCGGGCATTACGGTGGGACACGAAGGCCTCCGTGTGTGATGTGGAGCCTAGACACCTCCACCACACCGGAGGTCTTCGCCATGATCAAGCCCGACCATCGTCAACAACGCTCATGATCAATACACCTAGCGGCCGGATTGGTCCGCCGCAGGTCGCGGTGATCACGGCAGGGGCTCTGCCGCAGTAAATCCCGCATTACTACGACATGGGTCCTCAGGCCTGGATCCGCCGGGTGAAGCGGCGCAGGGCGAGGTAGCCGAGGGCAGCCGTGCCGAGGGTGAGGGCGGCGAGGTAGGCCCAGGTCGGCATGTGACCGGTGGCGGGCGTCAGGTTCGCACGCAGGCCCTCGCTCATGTAGACGAGCGGGTTGGCGAGCGTGAGGACCTGGACCCAGCCGATCGAGTCCAGCGCGGTCCACGGGTAGTAGACGCAGCCCAGCATCGTGGCTGCGGCCAGGAGCAGGCCCAGCAGCGCCCCGAAGGCGGACGCGTCGATCGCTGTACCGAGCAGCAGCCCGAGCGTGGACGCGAGCAGGGCGCTGAGGACCAGGGTGACGACAAGCAGGGGCCAGTTGCCGACCTGGGCCTGGGGCGCGGCGCCCGGGGCGTGCACGAGCCACACGATCGGGACGACGACGAGGGATGAGACCAGGCCGAAGATCGCCGATGAGGTGATCTTCTGGAGGCCCAGAGCCCAGATGGGCAGCGGGGCCAGAGCGCGGTCGGTGATCTCGCGGCCGGGACCGAGTTCGGCGGCCAGCGGCCCGGTGACGGACATGATGCTCTGCAGCGTCAGGGTGCTGGCTATCAGGCCGGGCAGCAAGATCGTGGAGAACGACGTCGCTCCGCCGAGTCCACTGCCGATGCTGGGCATCACGTACGCGAAGGCGAAGGTGAAGAGCAGCGGCTGAAGACCCACCTGCAGGAGCAGGACCGGAAGGTTGCGGCCGAGGACGTGCAGGTCGCGGGCGGTCAGTGCCCGGTAGGCGCGCCAGGCCGCCCGGCGGGAGGACTGCAGGCGGGGGGCGGTTGCGGTGAGGGTCGAGGTGGTCATGGCTGATAGTCACGTCCGGTCAGGGTGAGGAAGGCGGTCTGGAGGCTGGGGGGTGTGGTGGCGGCATCGCGGACGGTCAGACCCGCGGCTCCTCCTTCGTGCAACAGGTGACCTAGCACGCCGTCGGGGCGCGTGGTGCGCACCTGTATGGTCGGGCCGTCGACGATGACGACGTGCGGGCCGCCGGGGATGCGGCGTACCGCGTCTGCGACGGGGTCGGCAGCGGCGTCGTAGCGGACCGTGATGACGGTCTGCGCGCCGCTGGTCGCCTTGATCGCCTCGGGGGTGTCGCAGGCGAGGAGATGTCCGTGGTCGATGACGGCGAGACGCTGGCACAGGGCCTCGGCCTCGTCGAGGTAGTGCGTGGTCAGCACCACGGTCTGGCCGTCCTCGTGCAGACTCCCGATGATCTGCCAGAGGTCCTCGCGTGCCTGGGGGTCGACGCCGGCGGTCGGCTCGTCCAGGAAGAGCACCTCGGGCAGGTGCATCAGGGCCCGGCCGATCATGATCCGGCGGGCCTGGCCACCTGAGAGCTGGTGGGCCTTCGCACTGGCCTTGTCGGCGAGAGCGAACTGCTCCAGGAGTTCCAGCGCCCGACGACGGGCAGCCGATGCGGACATGCCGAAGTAACGTCCACGGAAGGCGAGGTTGTCCAGCACGGTGAGCGCGCGGTCCAGGGTGTTGGCCTGAGAGACGACGCCGATGCGGGACTTCACACCGACTGGATCGGCGCTGACCTCGTGGCCCGCGACCCACGCGCTTCCGGCGGTGGGCGTGACCAGGGTGGTGAGCATGCCGATCGTGGTGGACTTGCCCGCGCCGTTGGTGCCGAGCAGGCCGAAGAACTCGCCCTTGTTGACCGTGAGATCCAGCCCTTCGAGGGCGACGAGGCTGTCCTGCCCTCGCTGGTAGACCTTGCGCAAGCCCTCCGTACGGATGGCTGTCGCGGTGTCGGCCAGAGTGACTGGCTGTTGGCGGAGGGCAGGTGCGGTTTTCATGGGGGTACTCCTACGGGTTACGGGGGCGGGGCTCCGTGGCCGGGAAGCCCGGTGCCGCCGAGGCGGGCGAGCAGGGCGGACAGGTGGCCGATGTCCTCCTTGCTCCGCAGAGGGGCGGCGAAGATCTCGGTGGCGACCTGCTCGGCGGTGGCAAGAAGGTCCGTCAGGCGTTCGCGGCCGGTGTCGGTCAGTGCGGCATAGGCCACACGTCCGTCGCGGGCGTCCGTTTCGCGCATGACCAGTCCGATCCGCTCCAGCGGAGCCAGCCCCCGGGTCACCCCGGAGGCAGTCAGCCCCAACTTCTCGGCCAGGTCCACTCGGCGCATCCGGCCGCCGGGCGCTTCTCCCAGGCGCAGCAGCATCATGAAGTCGGCCAGGCTCACGCCGTGCAGCCCTGAGAGGCTTGTGTCGAACCGTTTCACCAGGGCCACCTGGGCCCGGACGAGACGCAGCGACGTATCCCGCGCATCACGCATTGCTACCTCCTTGACTGCTCAAGCATATCAGGATGCTTGAGCAGTCAAGGATTCGTTAAGTTCATGGTTGCAAAAGAGCCCTCGCGTTCGATGCTCGGAACCAGGTCGCGCGGCCAAGGACGCCGACCTGTGTGAAAGCTGCCGGACCTGCTGGTACTCAGCGGGACGAGCGCCCTGTCTGAGCCGGATCGTGCGGGGAGACATCCGACGCGCCGGCGCAGAGAGTGCCGCTGCAGGGTCAGAGGTTGTTCTGGGCTGCGGCGCGGCGCTGCCGTTTGCCCAACGGCACCTGGGAGAGGTCCTCGGCATTGCTCCTGAGGTTCTTGTAGCCGTAGCCGCGCTCGGCCGACCAAGTCTTCACCGACTCTTCGGCGCGTTCGGTCGCTTCCAGGATTTCCTCTTCTTCCTCCCCTGAGTCCAGGAAGCGGAAGGTGAAGGCGGATCGCGCGGCCAGGTCGTAGCTGAGGTGCCCCTCAGAGGTGAAGGCCGCCCGCAGGACGTCATGCTCCGCAGCACGGGCCAGGAGCTCGCCCCGCTGATCAGTGCTGAGCCTGCCGAAGACACCGCGGACGGTGATACGGAAGGTATGAGTACTCGTCCCACGACCCTAACCAGCGCGGTCGGTGTAGCCCCACCGCGTTTCCAGCGGCATACGGACCGCGCGCCCCAGCTCTTCGAGGTAGCCATTCCGTGGTGAATCTCGCCGGCCGCTGGGTCTGTACGCTCGCTGTTGCGCCTGCTCGTAGATCGTCTTCAAGGGGCCGGGGGTGCTCGGACAGGTCACGCCATGGCACCCCGGTCCACATCCGGTGAGGAATCCTCCTGTCCATCACCTGCCGTGATCTTGCCGACTCCGCTACCGGGGGCCAAACATGTCTGGGCCGCGCGTCCTCCCTTAGCGTGGCTAGGCCGCCGCCGCGAAAGACGGGGTGGTTGGCACCCCCGTGGATCCGGATCGTCGCCTCGGGGCGGTCCGCCAGGCCACGCTGCCAGTCTGTGAGGCCGTTGGCAACGGTCACTTGGTACTCCCGCCCGTCCGGGTGACTCCGCCGCAGGACCTGGACAGCACACGCCTCGCACGGCTCCCTGATGGCGTCGATGCTGCTCTACAGCTTCAGCCAGGGCATCGTCTTCACCTCGATGTTCGCCGTCGCGGCCGCCACCGTGCCGGCGCAGGCAACAGGGCGTCGCCTCCGGCGTGGCCTCCACCGGCCAGCAGGTCGGCAGCGCGATCGGCCTCGTGGTGCTGGTCGCTATCGCCAACTCCGGCGTGCACGACCAGACCGGCGAGGCGCTGCGGTCGGCGACGACGGACGGCATCCGCACGGCGGTGTTCGTCGCGGCGGCGGCGATGGCGGTGCTGCTGTCGCCGGGCGCCTCGAGCGGACGCTGGGCGGGGAGACGGCGGCACGGTCGACGGGTACGGCGGCGAAGGAAGCCGCCGGCGCGCGCAGTTGATGCCGGGGGCGGGCCGCCTCGATCCGGGCGGCCCGCCCCCGCACTCAGCGCTGCAGCGCCGCGACGCTGCTCGCCACGGCCGCGACCAGCTGCCGGTTCTCGGCGGCGCCCCCGCCCCCGCCGTACGCGAACCGCCGCCGCGTGTAGCTGTACGCGATCCCGCTGTCCGGGTCGGCGAGGGCCTGTGCACCGACCGCCCCGCTGTGGCCGAAGGCCCGGGTGCCCAGGCCCGGATAGCGCTTGTGCTGGGCCTCGAATCCGAGCAGGAAGTGCCCCTCCTCTCCGGTGACCAGGTCCACCCCCGGCGTATGCGGGGTGGTGAACTCCGCGAGCGTGCCGGCCGTGAGCAGCGGCGGGCGGCCGTCCACCGGCGAGATCGCGGCGGCGTAGAGCTTGGCGAGGCCGCGCGCGGTGCCGACGCTGCCGGATGACGCCGGCCCCTGTGCCCGCACGGACCGGATGCCGGCGAAGTCCGCCAGGTCGGTGGGCGGGTCGGCGTGCAGGTTGAAGGCGATGCCGGTGAGCGAGTCCGGCGCCGGGGCCTGCGCGTCCGCCTGCGCCTGCTGCTCGGGCGGCAGCGCCTGTACGGGCAGCAGGCGCTGCTCCTCGGCCTCCGGCAGCCCGAGGTAGAAGTCCAGCCCGTACGGCTCCCGCAACCGCTCGTCGTACAGCCGCTGCAGGCTCTTGCCCGTGACCCGCCGCGCCACCTCACCGATGAGCGCGCCGATGGTGAAGGCGTGGTAGCCGTACCCCTCCCCCGGTGTCCAGTACGGGCGCGCCCCCGCGAGGCATTCGGCGAGCCGCTGGTCGTCGGCGAGCTCCGCGGTGCTGAAGCCCTCCGGGACGCCGATCAGGCCGGCCCGGTGCGAGAGGAGCTCGCGGATGGTGAACCCGCCCTTGCCCTCGGCGGCGAACTCGGGCCAGTAGCGCGCGACCTGCCGGTCCAGCTCCAGCGCGCCGTCCTGCACCAGCAGCGCGGCCAGCAGATGGGCGGCGCCTTTGCCGGACGAGTACAGCACGAGCAGCGAGTCCCCGGTCACCCCGGGCCCCGTCCAGAGATCGACGACGTCCCGCCCGTGCAGCCGCACGGACAGTTGCGCGCTCAGCCCGGGCTCACCGGCCGCGACGGCACCGAAGGCGTCCCGTACCGCGCTGAACTCCTCGGCCGCGGTGCCGTGCACCACTGTCGTGTCTGTTGTCGTGATGGTCATCGTCAGGCCCCCGCCGGCTGCCGGTCCGCGGCCTTGGCCACCAGGGCGCCGAGCAGGTCGGACAGCAGCTCGCGGGTGACGGGGTCGGCCAGCCGGCCGGACCCGTCGAAGCGTTCGTGCGAGCGGAAGACCATGACCTCGGGCTTGACGACCAGATCCGAGTTGGTCCACACGAACACCTGCCGCAGCGCCAGCTGGGCCCGTACAGAGCCGAAGGCCGACGGGGACGCGCCAACGATTGCGACCGGCTTGCGGTGCAGCGGCAGGCCCTCGGTGCCGGTCCAGTCGGTGCTGACCCAGTCGATGGCGTTCTTCAGCACGCCGGGTATCGAGTAGTTGAACTCGGGGGTTGCGATCAGCAGGGCATCCGCGGCGGTGATCCGCTCGCGCAGCTCGCGGACGGCGGCGGGGCGCGCGTCTGGGGTGTCCAGGTCCATGTCGTACGGGGGGATGGCGCGCAGCCCGCCGTAGATGTCGACGGAGACACCCTCGGGAGCAAGCTCGGCGGCGGCGTGCAGCAGCGCTGTGTTGTGGGAGCCGGTGCGCAGACTTCCGGACAGGGCAAGGACGTTGAGGTGATTCACGGCAGGCCGCTCCGTCGGGTCGGTGTCACTCGAACAGAACTGGACTGTACGGCACAGTCCAGTTGGACTCAAGAGTCCACTTCAGCTGCTAGGCTGGCTCCGATGAACGAACGCACCCGCCCCTCCGGCGACCGCGCCGCCCGCAAACGCGCGGCGATCATCGGCGCCGCGCGCGCACAATTCCTCGAACACGGCTTCGGTGCCGGCGTCGATCAGATCGCCGCTCAGGCGGGCGTGTCGAAGATGACGGTGTACAACCACTTCGGCAGCAAAGAGGACCTCTTCGCCGACGTGATCGGCGACGCGCTGGAGCAGGCGCTGGGCACCACCGCCGAGGCGATGAGCCGGCAACTGGAGGCGGACGACGACATCCGCGAGGTCCTGATCGCCACCGCCCGCGGCTGGGTGCAGGGCATCGCCCAGGACGACGTCCTGCGGCTGCGCACCCTGATCGCCGCGGAGACCCGCCGCTTCCCCGGCCTGGGACGCGCCTGGCGCGAACAGGGCCCGGAACGCTTCGCGGAGCCCCTCGGCACCGCGCTGCACGCCACGCCGGATCTGGAGATCCCCGACCTGGAGGTCGCGATCATCCAGTTCTACGCCCTCGTGCTGTACCCGCACCTTGTCCACAGCACATACGGCGACCGCCTGTCACTGGACCTGACGGAGCGGCTGATCGAGCGGGGCGTCGACATGTTCCTGGCGTACTACCGGGCGAGCCAGTAGGCCGACCCGGTCGGCTACCCCGGGGCCATCACCCCAGGTCGGAGCGTGGACACGGCCGGAAGGCGGCGTGAAGATATGGCGCACGCTCGTACGATTTGCCACTGATTGCCCGTAATTACGCACCGTCAGGCCTTTGCCACGGTTCGCGAGCCCTCTTACGCTCCGGCGTCATGCCCTCACCCCTGATCAGCGTCGTGCTCCCCGCCTACGACCAGCACGAACAGCTCGCCGACTGCCTGGACTCGCTGCTCGCGCAGTCCCTGGCCGACCTCGAGGTGATCGTGGTCGCCGACCGCTCCCCCGAGACCGCGGGTGGGCTCGCCGACGCGTACGCGGCCCGGCACCCCCGGGTGTCGGTGCTGCACCTGAACGCGGCGGTCGGGGTCGGGGCGAGCCGGAACGCGGGGGCGGCGCGGGCGACCGGCGAGTACCTGCTCTTCCTGGACGCCGACCACCTGCTGCCCCGGGACGCGCTCCAGACGCTCGCCGACCGGCTCCGGCAGACCGGCCCGGTGGACGTGCTGCTGTTCGGCCACTCCCGCCGGCACCAGGACCGGGACTGGCCGGGCGGGGCCGAGGCGCTGCTCGCCGAGGCCGGCCCCGAGCCGTTCGCGCCCTTCGACCGGCCAGCGCTGTTCGGCGCGCCACCGCTGATCTGGGACCGCCTGGTCCGCCGCGGCCACTGGGAGGAACTGGGCCTGGCCTTCCCGCCCGGCCGCTACGAGGAGGTCCCGGTGGCGCACGCCGCGCTGCTCGGCGCCCGGAAGGCCGCCGTGCTGGCGCGCGAGTGCGTCCAGCTGCGCCGCCGGGAGACCGTCCACCCGGCGAGCGGCCCGGGCAGCAGCGTCTTCGACCTGTTCGAGCAGTACGAGCGCAGCTTCGCGCTACTGGAGGAGCAGCCGCACCTGTACGCGGTGCGCGACGCGCTGTTCGTCCGGATGGTCCGGCACTACCTGTTCGTCTTCGACCTGGCCGGCTGCGTCAGCCGCGCCGAGCGGCCGCAGTTCTTCCACCGCGCCGCCGAGCACCACCGCCGCTTCCAGCCGCCCGGGCACCGCCGGCCGGGCGGCCGCGAGGGGATCAAGTTCTCGCTGCTGGCGGGCGGGGCGTACCCGGCCTTCGAGGTGGCCAAGCTCTCCCACATCGCGCGCGGCACGCTCACCGGGCGCAAGTAGCGGCGGCGGTGGGACGGCAGCCCGGGCCGCCCCGCCTCAGGCGTGCGCGGTGCCGCCCCCGGCGGCCATCGCGGCGGCGATCCGCCGGGCCCGCTCGGCCCGCACCCCGGCGGGCAGCGGCGGCAGCACGTCCATCCACAGCGGCAGCGTCGAGCCGCGCAGCTGCGCCATCCCCTCGGGCCGGGCGAGGATCCACAGGTGCAGGTGGGCGGCGCCGTCGCCCCAGCGGTTCACATGGACCCGGCCGACGCCGCCGAGCGACCGTACCGCCCGCTCCACCCGCTGGAGCATCGGCCCCAGTCGCGCGGAGAGCTCGGCGGGCAGGTCCAGCAGGTCGTGGTGGGCGCGCGGCCAGAGCAGCAGGGTGGCGGGCAGGCCGTCCGGCTGCTCGGTGGTGCCGAGCCGCCAGTGCTCGTCCGTCCACAGGAAGTCGGTGTCCGGGCGGGCGCAGTCCGGGCAGCCGTCCGGGCCGTCCTCGCCCTGCCGGGGCGGCTCGGGCAGTTCGGGTGCCCGGAGCTCCCGGACGGTCAGCTCGCCCTCGTACGGGAAGATCTCCCAGGACGGCGCGCCGTCCGCCGGGAAGGGCAGCGGCTCGCCGATCGGGAGGTGGGCGAGATAGGCGTCGGGGCCGGCCGGGTCCACGGCCGCGGGTTCGTCGATCATGACCGCCGAGACTGTCACATGACACCCCGTCGGCGGTACCCCCGTCGTGCCCGGTACCCGGGAGGCCGCGCGGCTGCGATCATCGGCGGAGCCGTCGCCGCACCCGCCCGGGAGGTCCCTGGTGAGCCGTCCGTCCGCCGTCCCCGGGGCCGCGCTGGCCCGCGAGCTGGCCGCCGTGCTGCGCGGCGAGGTCCGCTTCGGCGCCGCCGAGCGCACCGTCTACAGCCATGACGCCTCCAACTACCGGCAGTTGCCGCTCGGCGTGGTCAAGCCCGCCGACCTCGACGACGTGCGCACCGCGCTGGCGCTCTGCCGCGAGCACCGGGTGCCGGTGGTGGCGCGCGGGGCCGGGACCAGCATCGGCGGGCAGGCGATCGGCCCCGGCGCGGTGGTGCTGGACTTCCGCCGCCACCTCGGCGCGGTGCTGGAGCTCGACCCGGAGGCCCGCACCGCGCGCGTCCAGCCGGGCACCGTGCTGGACGACCTCCAGCGCGCCGCCCGGCCGTACGGGCTGCGCTTCGGCCCCGACCCGTCCACGCACAGCCGCTGCACCCTCGGGGGCATGATCGGCAACGACTCCTGCGGGTCGCACTCGCTCGCCTGGGGGCGCACCGCGGACAACGTCGAGCGGCTGGAGCTGCTGCTCGCGGACGGCACCGAGCTGACCGTCGGCGGGCGGCTCGGTGCGGACGAGCGCGCGGCGCTGCGCGCCCTGCCCGGCCGGGTGGGCCGGCTGCACGGCGAACTCCAGGAGTTCACCGACCGCAACCTCGCCCTCATCCGGCAGGGCATGCCGCGGCTGCCCCGCCGCACCTCCGGTTACCCGCTGGACGCGCTGCTGCCCGAGCACGGCCACGACCTGGCCCGGGCGCTCACCGGCACCGAGGGCACCTGCGCGCTGCTGCTCGGCGCCACCGTCCGGCTGGTCGAGGACCCGCCCGCCCGGGCCCTGGTGGTGGCCGGCTACCCCGACGAGGGCGCCGCCGCCGACGCCGTCCCGGCGCTGCTGCCGTACGGTCCGCTGACCGCCGAGGGCATGGCCGCCGACCTGATCGCCGCGCTGCTCGCCGCCGGGCCGCGCCCGCCCGCGCTGGACCGGCTGCCCGCCGGCGAGTGCTGGCTGTTCCTGGAGGCCGGCGGCGACACCCCGCCGGCCGCCTACCAGGCCGCCCGCCGACTCGCCGACGCGGTGCGCCGCGAGCGCTCGGCCACCGTCGCCCTGGTCACCGACCCGGCCGAGCAGCGCCAGCTGTGGGCCGTCCGGGAGGCGGGCGCGGGGATCGTCACCCGGCTGCCCGGGGGCGGCGAGGCCTGGCCCGGCTGGGAGGACTCCGCCGTCCCGCCCGAGCGGCTCGGCGACTACCTGCGGGACCTGCGCGCCCTGCTGCGCCGGCACAGCCTGCACGGCGTCCCGTACGGGCACTTCGGCGACGGCTGCGTGCACCTGCGGATCGACTTCCCGCTGGACGAGCCCCAAGGGGTGCTGGTCTTCCGGGAGTTCCTGGAGCAGGCGGCCGATCTGGCGGTCTCGTACGGCGGTTCGCTCTCCGGCGAGCACGGCGACGGACAGGCCCGGGCCGAGCTGCTGCCGCGCATGTACCCGCCCGAAGTCATCGGCCTATTCGGCGAGTTCAAGCGGATCTGGGACCCGGAGAACCTGCTCAACCCGGGCGCCCTGGTCGATCCCCGCCCGCTCGACGCCGACCTGCGCTTCGTCACCGCCCCGCGCCGCACGCTGCCGCTGGCCCTCCCGTACGAGCAGGACGGCGGCAGCCTGGTCAAGGCGGTGCACCGCTGCGTGGGCGTCGCCAAGTGCGTGGCCCCGGGCAGCGGGGTGATGTGCCCGAGCTACCTGGCCACCGGCGAGGAGCGGCACTCCACCCGGGGGCGGGCCCGGCTGCTCGCCGAGCTGCTGCGCGGGGACGCGATCCCGGACGGCTGGCGCTCGCAGGAGGTCCGGGAGGCGCTGGACCTCTGCCTGAGCTGCAAGGGCTGCGCGAGCGACTGCCCGGTCCACGTCGACATGGCGACCTACAAGTCCGAGTTCCTGTACCAGCACTACCGGCACCGGCCGCGTCCGCTCGCGCACTACTCGATGGGCTGGCTGCCGCTCTGGCTGCGGGCCGTCTCGCTCGCGCCCGGCGCGGCCAACTCGCTCGCCCGCTCCCGGGCCGGCGGGCTGTTCAAGCGGCTCGGCGGGATCGACCCGCGCCGGGTGCTGCCGGTCCTCCCGCCGGAGACCTTCACCGCCTGGTACCGGCGGCACCGGGCCACCCGCCCCGCCCCGGCGGGCGCCCGGCCGGTGCTGCTGTGGCCGGACACCTTCTCCGACCGTCTCCAGCCGGACGTCCTGCGCTCGGCCGTCGAGGTGCTGGAGCACCTGGGCTTCGACGTCCGGCTGCCCCCGGGCCCGGTCTGCTGCGGCCTCACCTGGTACTCCACCGGCCAACTCGACACCGCCCGAAGGGTGTTGCGGCGGAGCCTGGGGGTGCTGGCGGCAGCCGGGGTCCAGGCCGACACCCCCGTGGTCGGCCTGGACCCGAGCTGCACGGCGACCCTGCGCGAGGACCTGCCCCGACTGCTCGGGGCGGAGGGCCGCCCGCTCGCCGACCGCACCCGCACCTTCGCCGAGTTCCTCGACGAGTACGCCCCGGACGCCCCGCTCCCCCGGATCCCGCTGGACGCCGTCACCCAGACCCACTGCCACCAGCACGCGGTGCTCGGCAGCGCCGCCGACCGCCGGGTGGAGGCCCGGCTCGGCCTGAACAACCGGGTGCTGGACGCCGGCTGCTGCGGCCTGGCGGGCGACTTCGGCTTCACGCGGGGCCACTTCGAGGTGTCCGAGGCCATCGCGGAGCGGGTGCTGCTGCCCGAGGTCCGGGCCGCGGGGCCACGGACGGTGGTCCTGGCGGACGGCTTCAGCTGCCGCACCCAGATCGCCCAACTCGCCGGCGGGCGGCGGGCCCTGCACCTGGCGGAGCTGATCGCCCGGGAGCTGCGGGACGCCGGTTAGGCGTGCGCCGCGAGGAAGGCCCCGGCGTGCGCCGCGGCCTCCTCCCGGGTCCGGTGGACGGTGGCGGCCTCGCCGCGCTCCCCGTCCGCACCGACAGCCGTCCAGCGCCAGCCGCCGCCGGCCTCGTCCTCGGCGAGATCGACCGTTCCGCCGAACAGGTCGAGCGAGCCGGGCCGGGCCGCCGGACGGCTGACCGCCGCCGGCCACTTCTTCCGGGCGCCCTGCCGGGTGATGCCCCAGGCGGCGCCGAGCTGCTCGTAACTGGCGCCGTAGGAGCCCGCGGTGGCGGCCGCGCCGGCCGTGAGCCGCCTGACCTCCGCATCCACCAGCTTCCAGGCGGACAGCACGGAGAGGGCGACCTCGACCGGTTCGGCGTCCCACATCCGCTCCGCGGGCAGACCGGTCGCCCGGGCGCGCACGGCGGCGGCGAGGGGGTCAAGGGCACCGAGAAGGGCCTTGACCAGCTCGGCCCGTTCCTCATGGGTGATCTCCACAGCAGTCATGCCGACAACTGTAGTTACCAATCCCTACTTTGACAACTAAAGTTACCGGATGGCCGACGATCAGGGCCTCTCCCAGGAAACCCGCACCGATCGACAGCCGGACCGGCCGGGCGTCCGCGGCCCCCGCCCGGGTGCAGGGCGGGGGCCGCGTGGGCACGGCGGGTCAGCCCTGGGCCGCCCCCGCGGGCGCCTCCTCCGCGCAGACCGCCGAGACGAACTCGGCGACCCGCGCCTGCGGCAGACCGCGCGCGATGTCCGCCTCGCTGATCATGCCGACCAGCTTGTGCTCCGGGTGGTTGATCACCGGCAGCCGGCGCACCTGGTACTGCTCCATCACCCGCAGCACCTGCTCGCAGTCCTCGTCCGCCTCCACCGTCATCGGCCGCCCCTGCGCCAGCTCGCCAGCCGTCACCGACGCCGGGTCACGGCCCTCGGCGACGCAGCGCAGCACGATGTCGCGGTCGGTCACGATCCCCACCAACTTGTCGCCCGTCCCGCAGATGGGCAGCGCACCCACATGGCGTTCCCGCATGATCCGGGCGGCGGCCGCGAGCGTCTCGTTCTCGCGGATGCACTCCGCGCCCGGGTGCATGATGTCGCTGGCTCTGGTCATGGTCCGCCTCCTGACCTGGCTTCCCTTCCCCTCGTCCATCCTGGTCCGGGCGGATGGCCGACGCCACCGGGGCCCGGTCCGCTCACTCCTCCCCGGCCGGTCCGGTACCGCCGTCGCGCTCGGCCCGGCCGTCCGGCGACTCCGGGCCGCCCAGCGGCGCCTGCTCCAACACCTCGTCCAGGGGCGGAAGTTCGTGCTTGGCCCGGTCCGGTTCGAGCTTCTCCTCCGGGACCTCGCCGCTCTCCACCGCCTCCTCCGCGGCCTTCGCCCCGGCCGCGGCCGCCGCGGCCGTCAGCAGGTTCCGCTGCTGGACCTCCGTCGCGCTGTCCAGGAAGCGCAGCAGCTCCACCGGGAAGGGCAGCACCAGCGTCGAGTTCTTCTCCGCGGCCACCTCCACCACGGTCTGCAACAACCGCAGTTGGAGCGCGGCCGGGGTCGCGCTCATCACCGCCGCGGCCTCCGACAGCCGCTCCGAGGCCTGGTACTCGCCGTCCGCCGTGATGATCCGGGCCCGCCGCTCCCGCTCGGCCTCCGCCTGCCGGGCGATCGAGCGCTTCATCGACTCCGGCAGCGCGACGTCCTTGATCTCCACCCGGTCGATCTCGATGCCCCAGCCCAGCGCCGGACTGTCGATCATCAACTCCAGCCCCTGGTTGATCGGTTCCCGGTTGGCCAGCAGGTCGTCCAGCTCGCTCTTGCCGATGATCGAACGCAGCGAGGTCTGCGCGACCTGGGAGATCGCGAAGTTGTAGTCCTGCACGTTGACGGTGGCCTTCACCGGGTCCAGCACCCGGAAGTAGACCACCGCGTCCACCCGCACGGTCACGTTGTCCCGGGTAATGCCCTCCTGCGCCGGGATCGGCATCGTCACGATCTGCACGTTCACCTTGCGCAGCCGGTCCGCGATCGGCAGCAGCGCCACCAGCCCGGGATCGCGCACCTCGTCGCGCACCTTCCCGAAGCGGAACACCACGCCCTTCTGGAACTGCTGGACGACCCTGATGCTCATGCCCGCCCAGATCGCCCCCAGGCCGACGAGCCCTCCGACGGCCCCCAGCACCGCATCGACGATCATCGCGGCCTCCTCGCGGCCTGCGCGCACACCGGCGCGTCCGGCCGCCGCCGACCCGGACCGGCCGGGGACCGCCGGAGCAACTGGTTCCACGCTACGCCTGCCCGGGCCGCGCCGGAACGTTCCCCCGGCCCCCGGAACCCCGGCTGGTTAGGATCGTGGCCATGGCCGCGCCCTCTCCCGCCGACGAGCCCGCCACCGACCCTGCCACCGATCCCGCCGACCCCGCCGACCACCCCGACGACCCCCGCCACCCCGCCGGGGCCGCCGCCCGGACCGCCGTACTCACCGCCCTGGACCGCGTCGTCACCGGCTGCCGCGCCTGCCCCCGCCTGGTCGAGTGGCGCGAGGAGACCGCCCGGACCAAGCGCCGCGCCTACCTGGACTGGGACTACTGGGCCCGCCCCATCCCCGGCTTCGGCCCGCCGGACGCCCCGCTCGTCCTGGTCGGCCTCGCCCCCGCCGCCCACGGCGCCAACCGCACCGGCCGGATCTTCACCGGCGACCCCTCCGGCGACCTGCTCTACGCCTCCCTGTACGAGCTCGGGCTCGCCAACCGCCCCGAGTCCGTCCGCCACGGCGACGGCCTGGAGCTGTTCGGCGTCCGGATCACCGACCCGGTCCGCTGCGCCCCGCCGGACAACCGGCCCAGCACCGCCGAGCGCGACACCTGCCGGCCCTGGATCACCCGGGAGCTGGAGCTGATGCGCCCCACCGTGCGCACCGTCGTCGCCCTCGGCGGCTTTGCCTGGCAGGCGATGCTGCCGGTGATCGCGGACGCCGGCTGGCAGGTCCCCCGCCCCCGCCCCGCCTTCGGCCACGCCGCCCTCGCCACCTTCCCGGCCCGCGACGGCGGCCCGGAGCTGCGGATGTACGGCTGCTACCACGTGAGCCCGCGCAACACGAACACCGGTCGGCTGACCACCGTGATGCTCCGGGACCTGCTGCGCGAGGCGGCCCGCTCGGCGGGACTAGACCCGCGCTGAGGCCCCCGGTCAGTCGAACCGGGCCAGCTTCCGTCTGCCCGCCCGCCGCCAGACGTCCGGCAGCCGTCCCCGGGCGGCCTCCTCGGTGGCGAGCTGGCGGCCGTACAGGACGCCGTAGCCGAACGGCTCGCCGCCGTCGGCCGCGTGGGCGGCGAGGGCGCCCGCGGCGACCACGGCGTCCTGGTGCTCGCCCAGCACGTCCTGGACGGCCTTCATCCGCCGGACGTAGCGCTCGGCCCGGGCGCCGACCGCCGGGACGGCGGTCTCGCCCGCGTAGCGGGCGCGCTTGGCGGCCTTGCGGGCCTGGTGGAGGGCGTGGTCCCGCTGCTCGGGGCCGGCGGCGAGGGCCGTGCGGACGCGTTCGGCGGTGCGGTGCTGCTCGCGGGCGGCGATCCGGGAGAGCTCCGGGACGGCGTCGCGGGCGGCGCGCGGGCGCAGCGGCGGGTCGGCGAGCAGGACGGCGAGGGCCTCGCCGATCGCCCGGCGGCGGGGGCTGTCGAGGGCGGCGACCACCTTGGACCGGATTTCGCGGTACTCGGCCTCGCCCCACCGCTCCAGCGCGGCGGCGACCCGCCGCGGCTCGCACTCCGCGGGCAGCCCGTAGGCCTCGGCGGCCAGCCGTTCGGCCAGCACCTCGCGGTCCCGGGCCCTGCCGAGCACGGCGGCGAGCCAGCGCAGCTCGACGACCAGGTCGTCGGTGGCGCCGGGCACGAACAGCCGCCGGAAGGTCCGCAGGGCGCTGCGCAGCCGCCGGCAGGCGACCCGCATCCGGTGCACGGCGTCCGGCTCGTCCGCCCGGACGGCGTCGTCCAGGCCGGCCAGCACCACGGCCTGCGCCTCGATGCGCGCCAGCAGCACCTGCCCCACCGTGGTCCCGGGTTTCGCCATCGGCGCTCGCCCCCTCGTCCGGTCGGTGGCAACGCTTCCAGGCTAGTACGCGCACAGCGGCTGCCGCCCCCGCTGTCGACCCCGCAGGCTACTGAGAGCGCGTCAGCCGGACCAGGGACCTACGGGCCCTCGTGCCGGATGAGGGCGCCATGGCATACTCCGGAGCGTGACGACCTCCTCCCACGCGACCAGGGCCCTGCGGGCCGCGGTGTTCACCGCGCTCGCCGTGCCGATGGCCGCGTTGGGCCAGGTGGTCATCACCGGCCGTCCGCTGCCGCTGTCGCTGGTGGCCACGGCCGGTGCCGTCGTCTTCCTGGTCGCGGCCGTGCTGGCCGGCGGGGAGCGGCGGCTGCTGCACATCTCCGGCGTGATGGTGCCGGTCGAGCTGCTGCTCAACACCACCTTCAACCTGGGCCAGGCCGGCTGTTCGCCGGTGCTGGCCGGTCAGGTGCCCGCCCGCGGGGTGAACCTGCTGGTCTGTGGCGGCGGTTCGGTGGACGGCTCGCTGCTGAGCGGCCCGCTGGGCCACGCCGGGCAGTTGGCCCCGGCCGCGACCCAGCTGCTGCTCCTGCTGGTGCACCTGGTGATCGCCCTGGCCGCCTCGGCCTGGCTGCGGATGGGCGACGCCGCCCTCTCCGGCCTGGCCCGGGCGCTGCGCGCGCTGCGCGAGTCGCTGGCCGGACCGCTGCGCGCCCTGGTCGTCCTGCTGGTCCCGGCTCCGGTGCGCCCGGTGCTGCGGGTACCGCTGCCGGTGTCGGACCGCCCGCGGCCGCGCCGCGAGGACGTAGTGCTGAGCCCGGCGCCCCGGCGCGGCCCTCCCGCCTTCGCGCCTGCCTGCTGATCGTCCCTCCCGCTCGATCGTCCCGCGTGCCCGGCCGGACGGCCCCGCCACGCCCGCAGGCAGTGCGCACGACTCCCGCGTTCCCCGAACCCGCCGCACCAGGTGCGGCTTCCCGCGCGCACCCGCGCGCCGCGTACAGGAGTTGACTTCCCCATGGCTCAGGCCCCCAGCAAGCAGCAGGCCAAGCGCATCAGTGCCCGTGAGCGGATCCAGGAGGCGCAGCGCCGCGAGCAGCAGGCCGCCAAGCGCCGGCAGCGGATCGTGGTGACGGTCTCGGCCGTCGTCGTCCTGGCCCTCGCGGGCGGCGTCGCCCTCGCGGTCAACTCGGCCTCGGACAAGGACGACAAGGCCTCCGCCGCCGGTTCGGCGCCGCTGGTCGTGCCCGCGAACGCCTCCGGCCCGGACGGCACGGTGGTCACCTACGGCAAGGCCGACGCGCCGCACACCATGGCGATCTACGAGGACTTCCGCTGCCCGGTCTGCAAGCACTTCGAGGCGGCGAACGGCGAGACCGTCAGGAAGCTCACCGAGGACGGCCAGATCAAGGTGGAGTTCCACCTGGCGGCGTTCCTGGACAAGAACCTCGGCGGCAAGGGCTCGCGCACCGCGCTGGCCGCCGCCGGCGCCGCGCTGAACGAGGGCGTGGACAAGTTCAAGGCGTTCCACGACGTGCTGTACGCCAACCAGCCGGACGAGCGCGAGGACGGCTTCGGCGACGTCAACCACCTCCTGGACCTGGCCGGCCAGGTGCCCGGCCTGAAGACCGACGCCTTCGTGAAGGCGGTGACCGACCGGACCTACGCCCCCTGGGCGGCCAAGGTCTCCGACGCGTTCAACGACAGCGGGGTGACCGGCACGCCGACCGTCAAGGTGGACGGCAAGCAGATCACCCTGTTCGCCGGGAACGCCGTGGTCCCGCCGGAGCAGTTCACCGCGCAGGTGAAGCAGGCCGCCGGCCTCCAGTAGGCCGCGCCCCGGCACCGTACGGCACCACCCGGCCCGGCCGATTCCCGGCCGGGCCGGCCCCTCCAAGCCAGCCACCGGAGTGTGCTGCCATGACCGCCGCTACCCCCGTGCACCTGTCCCGCTCCGCTCCCGACGACGACGCCCCCGACGACGCCGGACGGTCCCCGGTCGGCGCGAGCCGGGCCCTCGCCCTCCTGCTGCTCCTCGGCGGGCTGGTCGGGCTGGCCGCCTCGGCCGTCCTGACCTTCGACAAGCTCCGCATCCTGGAGAACCCCTCCTACGTCCCCAGCTGCAACCTCAACCCGGTGATCAGCTGCGGCTCGGTGATGCGCACCGAACAGGCGGAGGTCTTCGGCTTCCCGAACCCGCTGCTCGGGCTGGCCGCCTTCGGCGCGCTGACGGCGATCGGCGCGGGGCTGCTCGCCGGGGCCGCCTACCGGCGCTGGTTCTGGCTGGGGCTGAACGCGGGCACCGCGCTGGGCGTGGTGTTCGCGCACTGGCTGGTCTACCAGGCTCTGTACGACATCGGCGCACTCTGCCCGTACTGCATGGTGGTGTGGGCGACGGTGGTGGCGCTGTTCTGGTACACCACGCTGCACAACCTGCGCGCGGGGGTGATCCCGGTGGGCCCGCGGCTGCGGGTGGTCGTCCGGGAGGCGGCGCGGTACCACTGGGCGCTGCCGGTGCTGTGGGCCGCGGTGATCGCGCTGATGGTGCTCAACCGGTTCTGGTACTACTGGAGCACCCTCCTCTGACCTCCCGTCATCCCACGTAACCGTCCGAGTGCAGCAGCGCGGCGGCGCCGGTCCGCCGGGCCTCCAGGGCCCCGGTGAGCCGGCGCGCCGCACCGGGCTGCAGCAGGACGGCCGCCTGGGCCGGGGTGAAGTAGCCGTGGTCGGCGACCTCCTCGGCCTGCGCGCGGACCACCGCCCCGGCCGCGACCGTCCCGCCGTCGAACATGAACTGCACGGCGGGGTGGGCGTGTTCGCCCTGGTCGGGGATCGCGTCGCGCCACTCCACCACCAGCAGCCGCAGCGGCCCGGCCAACAGCCCCGTCTCCTCGTACAGTTCGCGGGCCGCGCACTCGGCGGGCCCCTCCCCCGGGTCCATCCCGCCGCCGGGGAACTGCCACTGGTCGCGGTAACTGGCCTTCAGCAGCAGGATCCTACCCGCCTCGTCGGTCAGCAGCACGCTGCACCCGACGTAGGCGCGCACCATTCCGGCGAGCCACTCCTCCTCCGAGAGTGCCCAGGTGTCCGTCATCGCGCCTCCTCCGCCGACCTCCGCATCTCGGGGACAATCTGCCGCGGTTCCGGCCCCCGAAACGGCGGTTCGCGCCGAATCCACTCGAAGGAGTGCCCCTAACCGAAGACGGCCTGCCGGAAGGCGTCGCGCAGCTCGGTCAACCGCTGGACGCCCCGGTCGTAGTGCACCTTGTTGGTGAGCAGCAGCGCCCAGCGGCCGAGCCGCCGGGAGACCCAGAAGCCGGTGCCGGTGAAGCCGTAGTGGACGAAGGTGGCCTCGGCCGGGTCGGTGCCGGGGGCGCACAGCCAGGACAGGCCGCGGGCGGGGGCGAGGCCGCCGGTCTGCTCGCGCAGCGACTCCTCGATCCACCCGCCGCCCCAGGGCAGCCCGGGCGGTGGGGCGAGCAACGCGGCGAGGAAGCGGGCGAGGTCGCGGGCGGTGGAGAAGGCCCCGGCGTTGCCGGAGACGCCGCCGAGCAGCCGGGCGGAGGGGTCGTGGACGACGCCGCACAGGTAGCCGCCGGCGCCCTCCTCGTACTCGGTCGGCGCGGTGCGGCCGGCGGATGCGGCGTCGAGCGGGCCGTAGCGGGTGTCGGCCATGCCGAGCGGCCGCCAGGCCCAGCGCGCGGCGAGTTCGTCCAGCGGGGCGCCGCCGAGGTCCTCGACCAGGTAGGTGAGCAGCACGGCGGCCCGGTCGGTGTACTCGACGGCCGTGCCCGGCGGTCGGTGCAGCGGGGCGGCGAGGACCCCGGTCCGGATCGCCGCGAGGTCGCGCCCGTAGAGCTGCTCGAAGCGGGTGTACGGGAGCATCCCGGCGTTGTGGGCGAGGAGTTGACGGGCCGTCACCTCGCCGGCGGGGAGGCCGGCGGCCGGTCGCCACCAGCGCCCGAGCGGCTCGTCCAGGGGCAGCCGGCCGGACTGCCGGAGCGCCCCGGCGCAGGGCCAGAGCGCGACGACCTTGGTGAGGCTGGCGAGGTCGTACAGGGTGTCCGGCCCGGGCCGCAGCCGCGCGTACGGCCCCTGCCCGAGCACGCCGTGGCCGCCGCCGCCGAGCGTGCCGCCGGCCTCGCCGACGGCCCAGACGGCGCCCGCTCCGAGGGCGCGCGCGCCGTCCCCGACCAGCCGGTCCAGCTCCCCGCCGGGCGCGGCCAGGCCGGGGAGCCGGTCGGCTCCGGGTGCGCCCGGTCCGGGCGGCTGGTGACTCATCCGTCTCCCCCTTCGGGCCGACGGGAGCCTTCCCCGCGCGAGCGCGGGTCAGACCGCCGGAGCCAGCTCCTTGCCGAGGCAGATGCTCTGCGGGTGGTCCTTGTAGATGCCGAACTTCCGGATCGGGGCGTAGCCCTCGGACCGGTACAGTGCGACGGCCTCGGGCTGCTCGGTGCCGGTCTCCAGGATGACGCGGGTGCGCCCGGCCTCGGCCGCGGTCCGCTCCAGGCGGCCCAGCACCGCCCGGGCCAGGCCGCGGCCGCGGGCCTCGGGGACCACGAACATCCGCTTCAGCTCGACGTCACCGTCGCGCAGGTCGTCCGGGCCGGCCTGCTTGGCCCGCCAGCCGCCGCAGGCGACCGGGCGGCCGTCCAGGTAGGCGATCAGGAACAGGCCTGCGGGCGCCTCGAAGTCGTCCGGGTGCATGACGGTCTCGTCCGGGTCGCCGTAGCGGCGCACGTACTCCTGCTGCACCTCCGCCGACAGGGCCTGGGCGTCGGGGTGGGCGTAGCCGGTGATGCGGAACTCGACGGTGCCGGTGTCCTGGGCGGTGCTGGTGCTCATGACGGAAGAGCCTACGGTCCCCGCTCAGCGGGCCTCGAACCGGGCGACCAGGTCGTCCTTGCCGAACATCCGGGCGGTGTCCACGGCGCTGGGGGTGCCTGCCCGCGGGTCGGCGCCGCCGGCCAGCAGCACGTCGAGCACGTCCGTGGCGCCCTTGAAGACGGCGCCGGCCAGCGGGGTCTGACCGTGGTCGTTGACGAGGTTCGGGTCGGCTCCGTGCCGGAGCAGCTCCGCCACGGTGGCGGCGTGGCCGTGGTAGGCGGCGAGCATGATCAGGGTGTCGCCGCGGCCGTTGGTGAGGTCGGCCGGGGCGCCGGCGTCCAGGTAGCCGGACAGGGTGTCGGTCTCCCCGGTCCGGGCGGCGTCGAAGAGCTTCCCGGCGAGCGCGACCACCTCGGCGTCGGGGGCGTCGGCGGGCTGCTGGCTGGCGGCGTCGGTCATGGCGGGCGGCCTTTCCGGTCGGGCGGTCGGATGGTCGGGCGGTCTCGGGGCTGCGCCCAGGGCACGGTAGCGGCCGGTGCCGGAACGGACCAGCGGGCGTCCGGAATCCGGATGACGGCCCGCGCCCGCGACGACACGCGGCCGCGCGCGTCGCGCAGCCATTCGAGCGAACTTCCCGGACCCCCCGGAAACTTCCCGCCCGCCGGCCGGGAATGCCTCGGCACACCGAATCCCGCGACGCCCGGCCCCCACCGCGGCCGGCTCGCCCACCGCCACCCGGCCGTCGGAGCGGTATTGAGCGGCAGAACCACCCATTTGCGCCGTTCCATCATCTATTACTTTTTGTCACGATTAGTGCGCTTTCCGTAACGCCCCCGCTTGTCCCCCCTTCCTGAGGAGCGGAACATGATCCTCTCGATTTCCGGCATCGTCCTGTTCGGCACCATCGCGTTTCTCTTCTTCCGCCGGGACGGACTGAAGGTCTCCCACGCCATCGTCTGCGCCCTCCTCGGCTTCTACATCGCCGGCTCCTCGATCGCACCGAGCATCACCGCGGGCGGCGCCAGCCTCGCCAGCCTGCTCAGCGGCATCAGGTTCTAGCGTCCTGGCTCCCACCCCTCCCCGTACCGGCCCGGGCGCGGATCCCACCGCCCCGGGCCCCGTCGTACCCCGCTTGTCCCACCCACCTCCGCCCCCTCCCGTCCCACCGCCCGGGGAGTCAAGGAATGCCGCTCCACCGCCACCTCAGCAAGGGCCGCGCGATCGCCCGGACCGCCGGGGACCACGCCTCCGACATGTTCGCCCCGCTCTCCGTCATCGGCCGCGGCCTGCGCCACCACCTCGACTGGGCCAGGTCCCGCTGGCAGGACACCCCGAAGGAGCGCCGCGGCCCGACGCTGTTCCTGACCGCCGCCCTGCTGATCGGCGTCTACCTGCTGCCGCACGGGCTGCTGTTTGCGCTGATCGCCCTGATGGCCAGCGCCGCCTGGGCCGGCCGGGCCCCCAAGACGGCGCCCGCGACGCCCGCCCCGGACGTCGCCGACGTCAAGCTCGGCGCCCTCTACGCGGCGCTCACCCCGTACCTGTGCGGCCCCGAGGACGCCAACCCGCTGTACCACTTCGAGGGCAGCTACAAGAACGCCTTCAGCGCCTGGGAGTTCGACGGCGAGGGCCGGCTCTCCCGGCTGGAGATGAGCTACCCCGCCTACTTCACCGACACCGAGCCAGCCGCCCGCGCCCGGATCGAGCAGGTGGTGCAGGGCAAGGCCGGCCGGGCCCGCGAGTACCGCTTCGACTGGGACGAGGAGTCCAACCGGCTGCGGATCACCGCACTCGCCCCGCTGCCCACCGACATCGCCGCCCAGCGCTTCGTGGCGGCGCCCGGCGAGATCGTGCTGGGCTTCACCGACGAGGACGGCACCGCCCGGACCATCCCGGTCACCCGGGGCGGGACGACCGTCCAGCAGCCGCCGGTGGTCTGGCGCACCGGCCCGCGCTCCCCCGAGCCGCACCTGCTGGCGCTCGGCGTCACCGGCTACGGCACCTCCAGCCTGCTGCGCTCGATCGCGCTCCAGGCGCTCCCCTACGGCGACCTGGTGGTGGTCGACGGCGCGGGCACCGGGGAGCACGCCTGCCTGGTGAACCGGCCCGGCGTGCACACCGTGGAGACCAGCCTGCACGGCGCGCTGGCCGCGCTGGAGTGGGCCGTCGCCGAGACCGAGCGCCGGCTCGCCGCGCTCAACGCCGCCCGGCACGCGGGCAGCGCCCCGCCGGAGGACGTCACCCGGCCGCTGTGGCTGCTGCTGGACCACCCGACCGAACTGAGCGAGCTCGCCCGGGCCGAGGGCCGCCCCGACCCGCAGGACCTGCTGGAGCTCCCGCTGCGGCACGGCCGGGCCGCCCGGGTCACCGTGGTGGTCGCCGACGACCTGGAGGCCCGGCACCGGCTCACCGCCACCGTCCGCGCCACCACCCGGGCCCGCGTGGTGCTCGGCCCGGCCGGCCCCGACGAGGGGCACGACGCGCTCGGCGCGCCGCTGGACATCGTGCCCGCCGTCCACGCCCCGGTCGGCCGCGGCTACGCCCGGATCGGCAACGGCACCCCGATGCGGCTCCAGGTGCCCACCACCGTCGACCCGCTGGACGACGAGGCCCCGGCCCCGCTGCGCGACGCGGTGATCGCGCTGCTGCCGCACCGGGACACCCGCACCGAGGCGGCCGCCGCCGACCTCCCGCCCCGCCCGGACTGCCCGCCGGCCGTACCCGCGGCCGATCCGGCCGCGCCGACCCACCCGGTCGACCTGGCCAAGGGCGAGCCGATGATCCGCTCACGTCCGATCTCCTGACGGCCGGGCCGACCCCGCCTCCCGGGCCGGTTCCCCGTCCTCGGCCGGGGTCGGCACCCGCTACCGAATCCCGTCCCGGTACGCTCGTCACAGAAAGCCCGCACGATCACCAGATGTGAAATAGGTGACACCTGGGGTGATATCACCGGCCAGATGTGACAAATCGGGCGCGGGTGGGTACAAACAGGGGCGGCACTACAGACGACGCATGTCCCGGGACGGGAATCTTCGTCGGAAGCCGAGCGTTGACCGAACGACGAAGAACAGCGACCACTAGTCCTGTGGGCCATAAGCCCGGGAGGCACGATTCATGAGCGAGCGAGCTCTCCGCGGCACGCGACTCGGGGCCACTAGCTACGAGACCGACCGTGGTATCGATCTGGCTCCCCGCCAGACCGTCGAGTACGCATGTCAGAACGGACACCGTTTCGAGGTTCCATTCTCGGTCGAGGCGGAGATCCCCGCAGTCTGGGAATGCCGCTTCTGTGGCCAGGAGGCGGCACTCCTCGACGGTGACGAGCCGGAGGAGAAGAAGACCAAGCCGACGCGTACCCATTGGGACATGCTGATGGAGCGCCGGACGCGCGAGGAGTTGGAGGAGGTGCTGGCCGAGCGGCTGGCCGTGCTCCGCTCCGGTGGGATGAACCTCGCGGTGCACCCGCGGGACACCCGTAAGAGCGCCTGACACCTCGCTCCCGCCACGAGCGGGAGGACGCGAAAAGGGACCCTGGTCACCAGGGTCCCTTTCGCGTTCTCCGAGCCGTCCGAGAAGAAACCGCCCCGGTACGCCGAACCGCCCGGGGCGGATGCGCCCCGGGCGGCCGGTGGGAGGGTCGGGTCAGCCCCCGATCGGCGGGCGGTGGGGGGCGTCCGGCCCCTGCGGGCCGCGCGGGCCGGACTCCGGATCCAGGACCTCGCCCTGGATCACCTTGCCGTCCGGGCGATGGATGCGCAGCTGCTCCTGGAGCCGCATCGCGTCCGCGAACGGGTCGGTGCCGGCCGCGGAGGCGCTGCGCAGCGCCTTGTCCGCGACCCGGCGCCCGACCGCCCGCCACAGCGCCCGGGTGGGCGGGAAGAGCAGGGTCAGGGCCGCCACGTCCGACAGGAAGCCGGGGACGATCAGCAGCAGGCCTGCCAGCACCGTCATGCTGGTGCCGGTCTGCGGCTGCTCGGACTGCGGGTTCCTGCTCTGCTCGATCGCCGCCGACAGGGCCTTCGCCCCGGCCCGCTTGATCAGCGAGCCGCCGACCAGGCCGCCCGCGAGGAGCAGCAGCACGACGGTGAGGCCGCCCAGCCACGAGCCGACCTGGACCAGCAGCCAGATCTCCAGCACCAGCCAGGCGGTCATCAGCAGCGGCAGCACCCGGCGGAGCCTGCTACGCGGGGCCGGACGGGTGGGGGTAGCTTGCCGGGTCACGGTACGAATCCACTCCAAGCGGTGCTCTGCGCGCCGCACGGGAGGTCCGGGCCGGCTACGGCACCACCTGGTCCAACGGTTCCGGCCCGGCCGGTGTTCCGGCCGGCGCCTTCCGGCGGCGTCCGACCAGCACCGCCGCGCCGCAGGCCAGCAGGCCGCCGACGGCCAGCGTCCACTCCGGGACGGCGCCGACCCGGTCGGCCACCGTGGTGCCGTCGCGCAACGGGACGGTGGCCGACAGCTCGGCCGCGGTCAGCTCCTCGGTGCGCTGCTGGACGTCGCCGTCCGGGCCGATCACCGCGCTGATGCCGCTGGTGGCGGCGATCAGCACCGCCCGGCCGTGCTCGACGGCGCGCAGCCGGCTCATCGCCAGCTGCTGCTCGGGCTGGCCGGTCCTGGCGTAGGTCGCGTTGTTGGTCTGGACGACCAGGACCCTCGCGCCACTGTCGACGGTGTCGCGGACGATCTCGTCGTACGCGACCTCGAAGCAGATCACGTCGCCGATCCTGGCCGGGCCGAGCTGCATCACGCCGTTGTGGTCACCGGGGTAGAAGTCGCGGGCGACCCGCTGGAGGCGGGTGATCACCTTCATCAGCTGGGCGCGGAAGGGGACGTACTCGCCGAACGGCACGGGGTGCTGCTTGGTGTAGGAGGCGCCGGGGCCGGTGACCGGGTCCCAGACGATGCCCTCGTTCTGGACGTGCTGGGCGTCCGGGCCGTCCACCAGGGTGCCGACCAGGGTGGGCACGCCGATCGCCTTGACCGCCTGGTCGATCCGCCGGCGGGCCGGCGGGTCGCTGAACGGGTCCAGGTCGGAGGAGTTCTCCGGCCAGATCACGATGTCGGGGCGCTCGACCTTGCCGGCCCTGATGTCGGCGGCGAGCCGCTCGGTGGCCGAGGCGTGGTTGTTGAGGACCATCATCGGGCGGCCCAGGAAGTCCATGCCCGGGTTGGGCACGTTGCCCTGGACGATGGCGACCTTGACGGTGTCGGCGGCGGCCGTGGGCACCGGGACGAGGTAGCCCGCCAGCAGGGCGGCCACCGCGCCGAGCGCCGCCAGTGCGGCCGCCTTCGGGGCCCTGCCGGGGCCGCGCAGCCGCAGTGCGGCCCAGGCCAGCAGGGCGCCGGAGAGCGCGACCGCGAAGGTCACCAGCGGCGCGCCGCCGAGCGCGGCCAGCGGGGTGTACGGGGTGGCGGTGTTGGCGAAGGCGAGCCGGCCCCAGGGGAAGCCGCCGAGCGGCAGCCGGTCACGGGCCCACTCCTGGGTGATCCACAGGCAGGCCGCCCAGAGCGGCCAGCCGGGCAGCCGGGAGGTGACGGCCAGGGCGCCGCCGAGCAGGGCCAGGAACAGCGCCTCCACGACGGACAGGCCGATCGTGGCGTCCCAGCCGACCACTCGCAGCCAGCTGAGCAGCATCAGGAAGAACGGCAGGCCGAAGGCGAAGCCCGTCCACAGGCCCTGGCGGAAGGTGCGGCCCCGGGTGAGCAGCGAGAGCGCGGCGACGCCGAGCAGCGACAGCGGCCACAGGTCGTACGGCGGGAAGGCGAGGGCGAGCAGCAGGCCGGCCAGGGCGGCGAGGCCGGTGCGGGGAAGCCCGGCGCGGACCTTGGCGAGCGCGCGGGCTCCGCGGCTCGGGCGGGGCGCCGGGTCCGGCGGCTCGGGGACGGCCTCGGACCGTTCCTGGGTGACGGGAGTGGCCACCGGCGCACCATCTTCCTGGGGCTTGCTGTTCGGACGCTGTGCGAAGAAGGTACCCCGGAACGTCGGCGGCCCGTGAGGTCAGGGTGGTAGCGGGTCAGCGGGGGGCGTAGCGGACCTCCCCCAGCGGCCAGTGCCCGGTCAGCCAGTCGGAGACGGCGCGGTACAGCGGGGCGTCCAGGTGGGCGCGGTCGGCCCGGACCCAGGAGCTGACCGAGACCGCGGACGGGTCCTCGCTATCCGGATAGATGTAGACGCAGCCGATCACCTCGTCGCAGTCCGGCTCCAGGACGGTGTAGGTGAAGCCGGTCCGGGCCTCGAAGTCGGCGGCGTGGCGGCGCAGGTCGTCGCGGTTCCGCTCCAGCGGCATCCCGTCGAGGGGCGGCCAGCGGCGGCCGACGAAGCCCGGGGTGGCCCGGATGTGGGCGATGCTGTTCGTCCAGGCGGCGTGGTCGGAGGCGTTGTGCCGCTCGCCCAGGGGCTCCAGGCGGAACTCCGGGGCGAGCAGTTCGCGCGGGACGGTGAAGTCGGCGGGCACCAGTTCGGTCATGGTGGTCAACCTAGGACCCGGCGGCCCGCCGATCCACGGGATTTCAGCGCTGGTACACCGTGCGGCCGCGGACCACGGTGCGCAGGCAGGTCGGCAGCGGGTGGCCCGGGGTGAGGTCGGGCAGCCCGGGAGTGCCGGAGCGCGGGTCGGTGGACCAGCCGGCCACCCGGGAGTCGGGGGCCTGGACGACCAGGTCGCCGGCCGCCCAGATCGCGTAGCTGGCGACCGCGCCGGGGACCAGCACGCCGTCCTGGTCCCGGCCGACGGCGCGCCAGCCGCCGCGGGTGTGGGCGGTGAAGGCGGCCCGCACCGAGATCCGGTGCTCCAGGGTCCGGTGGAAGGCGGCCGCGCGGACGGTGCCCCAGGGGTCGAGCGGGGTGACCGGGGCGTCCGAGCCGAAGGCCAGCGGGACACCGGCCCGCAGCAGCGCGGCGAAGGGGTTGAGGGCGGCCGCCCGCTCGGCGCCCAGGCGCTGGACGTACATGCCCTCCGGGCCGCCCCAGGCGGCGTCGAAGGCGGGCTGGACGGAGGCGGTCAGGCCGAGTTCGGCGAAGGCCGCGACGGCCTTGTCGTCCAGGGCCTCGGCGTGTTCGACGCGGTGGCGCAGGGCCTTGACCCGGTCGGCGCCGACCCGGGCGCCGGCCGCCCGGACACCGTCGAGGACCGCTGCGACGGCCGCGTCGCCGATGGCGTGGAACCCGGCCTGGAGTCCGGCCTCGGTGCAGGCGGCGACGTGGTCGGCGACCTGCTCGGCGGTCAGGTAGGCGGTGCCGGTGTGCTCGGCGTCGTCGTACGGGGCGTGCAGGCAGGCGGTGCGCGAGCCGAGCGCGCCGTCCACGAAGAGGTCGCCGCCGGCGCCCACCGCACCGAGCCTGCGGGCGGTCTCGATACCGCCCAACTCGCCCCAGTAGCCGAAGACTTCGGGCCCCTCGCCGTCGGCGGCCAGGGCCAGCAGGGCGGCCAGGTCGGCCTCCGAGGAGATCTCCGGGCCGGCGCACTCGTGCAGGGCGCCGATGCCGAGCTCGGCGGCGCGGGCCAGGGTGGCGCGCTGGGCGCGGCGGCGCTGCTCGGGGGTGAGGCGGGCCAGCGCGGTCTGCCGGACGGCGTGGTGGGCGTCCTTGGTGAGCGGGCCGTCGGGGTCGAAGCCGGGCGCCGCGGCCAGGCCCTCGGCGAGGGTGCGCAGCGCGGTGGTGGCGAGCGCGGAGTGCACGTCGGTGCGGGAGAGGTAGAGCGCGGCGCCGCGGGCGGCGGCGTCGAGTTCGGCGAGCGTGGGCGGGCGGCCCTCGGGCCAGCCGGTCTCGTCCCAGCCGTGGCCGATCAGCACCCCGCCGGGCTCGGGCCGGGCGTCGACGAAGGCGGTGACGGCGGCCAGCGCGGCGGCCAGCGAGGGGCTGCCGGTGAGGTCGAGGCCGGTGAGTGCCAGGCCGGTGGCGGTGGCGTGCACGTGGGCGTCCACGAAGGCGGGGGTGACCAGGGCGCCGTCCAGCTCGACGACCTCGTCGGCGGTCGCCGCGTACGCCTCGGCGGCGCCGTCGCTGCCGACCCAGGCGACGTGCCCGCCTTCCACGAGCATCGCGGTGGCGAAGGGGTCGGCGGGGCTGTAGACGGCGCCGCCGCGCAGCAGGACGGTTCGTGGGGTGCGTTCGGTCATGCCGCCAAGTCTGCACGTCACCGGTCGCCGCGCGGCGACCGGCCCGCGGTTCAGAGCTTCGGGGGGCGCGCCTCGTACGGGGTGGACAGGACGACGGTGGTGCGGGTGGAGACGCCGGCGGCGCTGCGGATGCGGGCGAGCAGGTCCTCCAGGTCGCCGGGGGCGCCGACGCGGACCTTGAGGATGTAGTTCTCGTCGCCGGCGACGCTGTGGCAGGCCTCGATCTCGGGCAGGCCGGCCAGCCGCTCCGGGGTGTCGTCCGGGGCGCTCGGGTCGAAGGGTTTGACCGAGATGAACGCGGTCAGCGCCAGGTCGACGGCGTCGGGGTCGATGATCGCGGTGTAGCCGCGGATCACCCCGCGCTGTTCGAGGCGGCGCACCCGCTGGTGCACCGCCGAGGTGGACAGGCCGGTGGCCTTGCCCAGGTCCGTGTAGCTCATCCGGCCGTCCTCGAGGAGCAGCTGGACGATGCGTTGGT
Source organism: Kitasatospora sp. NPDC114501 (assembly GCF_055633695.1). Classification (NCBI taxonomy): domain Bacteria; kingdom Bacillati; phylum Actinomycetota; class Actinomycetes; order Kitasatosporales; family Streptomycetaceae; genus Kitasatospora; species Kitasatospora sp. NPDC114501. The sequence continues at coordinate 90,192 of NZ_JBVKDS010000014.1, forward strand.
CGAGATCCTCCACAGTGCGCAAACCTACCCGGTCGGGAGCACGGGGGGCGCACGCGGTGTCACGGCGAGGGATCGCAGGTGCCGGGCGGGCACATGCCGGGTGAATGTGGCATCCGGTGTGGCCAAGGACACACCCGGTGCATCACGGTGCGCGTGACCGCAGGATTATGAGTCGGGATCACAGGGAAGTGCTGGTTGTGGCCCTGGACGACCACGCCGGGCCCGATCCTAGGGGGATCCTCATGCCTGCTACCGACCAGCGCGTGCTGGGCGCCGACGTAACCGACGACATGACCGGCCGCGAGGGCCTCGCGGTCGACCTCATGCCGGGCACCGACCCCGGCGAGGCGGAGAACTGGGACGTCGTCCGGGTCAACTGCCCCGAGTGCCGACGTCCGATCGCCCTGGTGGCGGACGAGGAGCGGCTGCCGCAACACGCGCTGCTGCCGACCGCCTGGAACCCCTTCGCCCCCGCGATCTGCCCGGGTTCGGGCGCGCCGACGGACGACCTGGCCGAGGTCGAGGCCCCGGAGGACGCGGAGGACGCGGAACCGGTCGGGCTCGCCGCGCTGATCAGGCTCCCGAGCGGGCTGGACTGGCGCACCCAGCCGTTCTCGCACGCCGTCGCGCACCGCCCGGTGCGGCTCACCGCGGTCGCCGGGGCCGCCCCGGTGGCGCCCGCCGTGCCGACGGTCACCGCGCTGCGGGCCGCCATCCCGGAGCAGCGCCGCCGTCGTCCGGCGCTGGCCGCCCGTACCGCCAGGGCGAGCTGACACCCCGCCGAGAACGCCTCCGGCCGTCACTCCGCACCCTGGAGTGACGGCCGGAGGCCGTGTGGGAGGAAGGCGTCAGGCCTTCGTGAGGTGGCGGCCGATCACCAGCCGCTGGATCTGGTTGGTGCCCTCGACGATCTGCAGGACCTTGGCCTCGCGCATGAAGCGCTCGGCCGGGAAGTCCTGGGTGTAGCCGTAGCCGCCGAGCACCTGGACGGCGTCGGTGGCCACCCGCATCACCGTGTCGGTGCAGAACAGCTTGGCCATCGCCGCCTCCTTGGAGAACGGCCGGCCGGCGTCCTTCAGTCGGGCGGCGGACAGGTAGAGCGAGCGGCCGGCCTCGATCTGGGTGGCCATGTCGGCGAGCATGAAGGACAGGCCCTGGAACTCGGCGATCGGGCGGCCGAACTGGCGCCGGGTGCGCGCGTAGTCGACCGCGAGGTCGAGCGCGGCCTGGGCGACGCCGATCGCGCAGGCGGCGATCCCGAGGCGGCCGGAGTCCAGCGCGGCGAGCGCGATCTGGAAGCCCTGCCCCTCCTCGCCGATCAGCCGCTCGCGGGGCACCCTGGCGCCGTCGAAGTGCAGCTGGGCGGTCGGCGAGGAGCGCATGCCCATCTTGTGCTCCGGCGGGGCCGCGGACAGGCCCTGCTGGGTGCCGGGGACCAGCAGGCAGCTGATGCCCTTGGGGCCGTCGACGCCGGTGCGCACCAGGGCGCTGTAGAAGTCGGCCTGGCCGCCGTGGGTGATCCAGGCCTTGGTGCCGTTCACCACGTACGCGTCGCCGTCGAGGTCGGCGCGGGTGCGCAGCGCGGCCGCGTCGGAGCCGGACTGCGGCTCGGAGAGGCAGTAGGCGCCGAGCTGCTCGCCGGAGAGCATGGCGGGCAGCCACTTCCCGCGCTGCTCGTCGGTGCCGAAGGTGGCCAGCGCGTGGCAGGACAGCGTGTGCACGCTGACGCCGAGGCCGACGGCCAGCCAGCCGGCCGCGAGCTCCTCCAGGACCTGGAGGTACACCTCGTAGGGCTGTTCGCCGCCGCCGTACTCCTCCTCGTACGGGAGGGAGAGCAGGCCGGCCTCGCCGAGGGTGCGGAAGACCTCCCGCGGGAAGCGGTCGGCGGCCTCGTCCTCCGCCGCCCGCGGCTGGAGCTCGCGCTGGACCAGGTCGCGGGTGAGGCTCAGCAGCTCTCGGGCCTCTTCGCTGGGCAGCTGGCGCTCCACGGCTTTCACAGGGGAGGGGGTCATGGCGGTGGTCGCCTCCTCGATCGGGCGCCGGACCGACGTGTCGGCTGGTCCGGCGTGGGTGTGGCGGTCGGACCGACCTGCACCGGGTTGCGGTGAACGGCCGTTCACAGTCGTGGCGAAGGCGAGTATGCCCGAAACCCGCGCCGCCGTCACGACCTGCACAGATGAACTGTCCGCAGTGGCGGGCTACGGCACCGTAGGGTTGACGTTGTGGCTGCATCCGAACCTTTCCCACCCCCGTTCCGGCCCGTCCCGGACGACCGGCTGACCGCGCTGGCGGCGGAGCTGCGCACGCTGCCGCCGTCCTGCGGGCCGGTGCGGCTGGTCGCGGTGGACGGGCACGCCGGCTCCGGCAAGACCACCTTCGCCGGACGGCTGGCGGCGGCGCTCGGCGGCGCCCCGGTGGTCCACCTCGACGACCTGGCCACCCACCGCGAGCCGTTCGGCTGGACCGGACGGCTGCGCGAGCAGGTGCTGGAGCCGCTGGCGGCCGGCCGGGACGCCGAGTACCGGGTGTACGACTGGACGCTGCGCCGCTTCGCGGGCACGGCCGCGGTGCCGGCCGCCCCGGTGGTGCTGGTGGAGGGGGTCGGCGCCGGCCGGCGGGCGGTGCGGCCGTGGCTGGCCCGGGTGATCTGGATGGAGCTGGACGCCGTCTCGGCCCGGCGGCGCGGGGAGGAGCGGGACGGTCCGGAACTGGCCGAGTTCTGGGCGGGCTGGGCCCGGGCCGAATCGGCGCATTTCGCCGCCGATCCGAGCCGTCCGCACGCCGCGACGCGGGTCGACGGGGTGACCGGACGGATCGTCCCGGGCACGGTGGGTGAACCTTCAACCACCGCCTTGACCTGCGACGTCGCCAGGACCTAGGTTCTCCTCAGCCGCCGGAACACAAGCTTCCGGTCGCGTCGGACCCGGCGTCCCCGGCTTGTTCCCCCGTGAGCCGGGGGCGCCGCCCGGTCCCCTTCCGAAACTCGCTCCCCCGCCGTCCCTTTCGTCCGCCCGGTCGTTCAACGGCCGCCCGCGCGATCGCATTTGACCCTGTACGGCACCCTTCCGGATCAGCTCCGCGCCGGTACGATTCCTGGCAGGCGCAGACGCGCCGCAGGGGGTCGACGACCACAGGCCCTAGGCGCAGGCGACTCGCCGGCCGAGTCCCGGGCCGCACCGCGGGGGGCGTGAGTGACGACGGTGGACAGTTCCGACAGCACGGCGGGCGGGCCTGACCGGCACGCCGACCGCGCCTGGCTGCGCGCCATGGACGCCTACACGGCCGGTGCGTACACCCGGGCCGAGGAGGAGTTCCGGGCCGCCGTCCGGCTGGATCCCGGCATGGCCGACGCCTGGCTCGGACTGCACGCGCTGCGCAGCGACACCTCGGCCGCGCTGCTCGCCATGTACCGCCACCAAAAGCGGTTCGGCGAGCAGCGGCGGCTGCACCGACGGCCGCTCAGTTCCTGGTACTGGCTGGGCTGGTGGGTGCAGCCGGTGCTGGAGGACGCCCGCGACCTCGCGCTGGCGCACGCCTCGCACTGGCTGGACGGCCGCCACCTGGCCGAGCTGGACCGGGCGTTGGAGCAGTGCCCGGCACCCGGCGAGGACCCGTCCGCCCGCTTCCTCCACGCCTGCCGGTCCTACCTGCTCAAGGACTGGGAGCAGTTGATCCGGGACACCGACCGGCTGCTGGACGACCCGCTGCTCGGCATCGAGGCCGGGCTGTTCGCCGGCATGGCGCGGGTGCGCCTCGACATGTGCGCCCAGGCGCAGGCGCCGCTGGCCGCCTCGCTGGCCCGCTGCCGCTCCGAGCAGCCCCAGCGCAAGGAGCTGCGGTACTGGCTGGCCCGGGCGTACGAGGGGGCCGGGCGCAGCGCCGCGGCGCTGCCGCTCTACCGGGCGGTGCACCGGGCGGACCCGGCGTTCATGGACACCGCGGCCCGGCTGACGGCCATCTCGGCCGAGGACGGGCTCGCGGACGGGTTGACGGAGGGCCTGACGGACAGCCTCGCGGACGGGCTCACGGACGGGCTCGCGGACGGACTGCTGCCCGACGGGCTGCTGGCGGGCGGGCGCCCGGGGGCGGCCGACGCCGTCGCACCGGGCGGCCTCGGTGACGGCGCCGGGTACCCGGACGAGGCCGGGTACACCGGGATGCCCGGGTACGGCGGGGAGTTCGGGGACGCCGGCGGGCCCAGCGGTGCGACCGTCGCCGGCGACGGGGTCGCGACCGGCGGGGTGCTCGACGGCGGGGTGCCGTCGGGCGGCGGGCCCTCGGTGGACGCCGGGCTGGTCGACGGCCCCCCGGCGGACGGGGCGCTGACCGGCGGCTCACTCCTGGACGGAACCGCGACCGGCGGCGCCCTGCTGGACGGCGCCCGGCCCGACGGCGCGCCGCAGGCCGCCGGGGAGCGCTCCGGCTCGGGCGCCCCGCCCGGCCCCGCCGTACCGCCCCCGCTGCCCGCCCTCGGCCGGGCCCAGCCCCGGACCGCCACCGGGCCCGAGCCCCGCTCCGGCGGCGACGAGCGGGAGCTGGACGCGGCCCTGGCCGAACTGTCGCTGATGGTCGGCCTGGAACCGGTCAAGCGCCAGGTGCGGGCGCTGTCCGCCCAGTTGAGGATGTCACGGCTGCGGGCCGCCCAGGGCCTGCCCGTCCAGCCGCCGAAGCGCCACTTCGTCTTCTCCGGCCCCTCGGGCACCGGCAAGACCACCGTGGCCCGCATCCTCGGCCGGGTCTTCCACGCCCTCGGCCTGCTCTCCGGCGACCACCTGGTGGAGGCCCAACGCGCCGACCTGGTGGGCGAGTTCCTGGGCCAGACCGCCGTGAAGGCGAACGAGCTGATCGACTCCGCGCTGGACGGCGTGCTGTTCATCGACGAGGCGTACAGCCTCTCCAACTCCGGCTACACCAAGGGCGACGCGTACGGCGACGAGGCACTCCAGGTGCTGCTCAAGCGCGCCGAGGACAACCGGGACCGGCTGGTGGTGATCCTGGCCGGCTACCCTGAGGGCATGAACCGGCTGCTCGCCACCAACCCCGGCCTCAACTCCCGCTTCACCACCCGGGTCGACTTCCCGAGCTACCGCCCCGGGGAGCTGACCGCGATCGGCGCCGCGCTGGCCGGCCGGGACGGCGACGGCTGGGACGAGGACGCCGCCGAGGAGCTGGCCAGCATCTGCACCCACGTGGTGCGCGAGGGCTGGATCGACGAGCTGGGCAACGGCCGGTTCATCCGCACCCTGTACGAGAAGTCCTGCGCCTACCGGGACCTGCGGCTGTCGCTGCTGCGCGAGCCGCCGGGCCGGGAAGACCTGGCCACCCTGCGGCTGCCGGACCTCGTGCAGGCGTACGGGGAGCTGATCGACGGTCGGGGCTGACCCCCGTGCGGCCCCGCGACCAGCTCCCCGGGTCCGTTCCGGCCGGTGACCGGGTCAGCCGTTCAGGACCGCGGCCTCCCGCTCCCGGTCCAGCCCGACGGTGACCCGGTCGGCCCGCTGCGGCGCGCTGCCGCCGATCGACCGCAGCCAGGCCCAGGTGTCCTCGACGGTCTCGGCGACCGGGCGGCAGCGCAGCCCGGCGCCGAGCGCGCGCTCGACCAGGCCGGTGTGCAGGAAGTCGTAGAGGTCTCCGGGCGCCAGCCAGATCGGCAGCTCGGTCCACGGCTCGATGCCCGCCGCGAGGATCCGCTCCGGGGCCGTCCAGCGAAGCTCGGCGTCCGAGCCGGTGGCCCGTACGCAGGCCTCCAGCAGCTCGCCCATGGTGGCGTGGCCGGACGGGCTGACCAGGTTGTACGGGCCGCCGAGGCGGGCCACCACGGCGTCCAGGGTCCAGGCCGCGAGGTCGCGCGCGTCGATGTACTGCAGCGGCAGGTCGCGCGGCCCGGGGGCGAGCACCGGGCCGCCCTCGGCGATCCGGTTGAGCCACCAGGGCAGTCGGCCGATGTTCTCGTGCGGGCCGATGATCAGCCCGGCCCGGGCCAGCAGCGCCTGCCCGCCGTACTCGGCCTCCAGCGCGAGTTCCGCACCGCGCTTGGCCTCGGCGTAGGGCACATCGCCGGTGAGGTCCGGGGAGGAGTCGACCACCGGCGCGGTCTCGCCGGCCCCGGCCTCCAGCGGGTAGTCGTACACCGACCGGCTGGAGACGTACGCGTAGTGGCCGACCCGGCCGTTGAGGAACCGGGCGCTGTCGCGCACCGCCGCAGGGGCCCAGGACCAGGTGTCCACCACCGCGTCCCACTCCCCCGAACCGAGCGCCGCCAGGCCGTCCTCGGCGGTGCGGTCGCCCTTCAGCACCTCGACGCCCTCGGGCGCGGGCTGCGTGCCGCGGTTGAGGGCGGTCACCTCCCAGCCCCTGGCCAGCGCCTCCTCGGCGACGACCCGTCCGACGAACTTCGTTCCACCCAGCAGCAGAAGTCTCATGCCGACCACCCTGCTCCAGGGTGGCCGGCACGGGAACGGTTGAATGCTCTCAGCAGAATCGCCGGGAGCGGACACCGGCGCTCAGGCCGTTCGGGATGTTCGGGATGTTCGGGACGTTCAGGCCGTGGCGCGGTGGTCCGGGTCGTGCATCTCGCCGACCAGCTCCTCCAGCACGTCCTCCAGCATGACCACGCCGAGCGTGCGCCCGTCCTGGCCCAGCACGGCCGCCAGGTGGCAGGTCGCCCGGCGCATCGCACCGAGCGCGTCGTCCAGCGGGAGGCCGCCGCGCAGCACCGTGATCGGCCGCCACAGGCGGGCCGGGACGGGCGCCGACGGGTCCTCCACGTCGAGGATGTCCTTGAGGTGGACGTAGCCGAGGTAGCCGTGGCCGGCCGGGTCGCCGTCGGTGACCGGGAAGCGCGAGAAGCCGGTGCGCAGCGCCAGCTGCTCGATCTCGGCGGCGGTCGCCTTGGTGTCCACGGTGACGAGTTGCTCGGGTTCGAGCAGTACCTCGGTGATCGGCCGGCGGCCCAGCTCCAGCGCGTCCTCCAGGCGCTCCTGGCGGCTCTCGTCGAGCAGCCCGGCGTCCCGGGAGTCGGCCAGCAGGTACATCAGCTGCTCGGTGGTGAAGACCGACTCGACCTCGTCCTTGGCATCCACCCGGAACAGCTTCAGCACGCCGTTGGCGAAGGCGTTCAGCACCCGGATCACCGGGGCGAGCCAGCGGGCCAGCCGGTCCAGCGGCGGGCCGAGCCAGAGCGCGGCCCGCTCCGGGCCCGCCATGGCCATGTTCTTCGGCACCATCTCGCCCATCACCATGTGCAGGAAGACCACGACGGCGAGCGAGATCCCGTACGAGAGCGGGTGCATCAGGCCGGACGGGACGCCGATCGCGTGGAACGGGCCCTCCAGCAGGGAGGCGATGGTCGGCTCGGCGAGGGCACCGAGGCCCAGCGAGCAGACGGTGATGCCGAGCTGGGCGGCGGCCAGCATCGCGGAGACGTTGGACAGCGCGTGCAGCACGGTGCGGGCGCGCTTGTGCCCGGCCTCGGCGAGCGGCTCGATCTGGCTCCGGCGCACCGACACCACGGCGAACTCGGCGCCGACGAAGAAGGCGTTGCCGAGCAGGAGCAGCAGCGCGACGGCCAGTTGCAGGGCGGTCATCGGCCGTCCTCCCGGTCCTCGTCGAACTGTGCGGGCGCGGTGGTGCGCTCCACCCGGACCCCGGTGGTGCGGTGGCGGTCGACACCGGTCACGGTGAAGCGCCAGCCGGGCAGCTCGGCCTGCTCCCCCACCTCGGGGAGCTTGCCGAGCAGGTCGGAGACCAGCCCGGCGAGGGTCTCGTACGGGCCGTCCGGGGCGTTCAGGCCGATCCGCTCCAGCTGGTCGATCCGGGCGCGGCCGTCGGCCTCCCAGACCGGCAGGCCGTTGACCGGCGGCAGCGGGAACAGCTCGGGGTGGTCGTCGGGGTCGTGCTCGTCCTGCACCTCGCCGACGATCTCCTCGACGATGTCCTCGACGGTGACGACGCCGGCGGTGCCGCCGTACTCGTCGACCACGATGGCCATCGGCTGGAGGCGGCGCAGCCGGTCGAGCAGCCGCTCGGCGGGCAGCGTCTCGGGCACCAGCAGCGGCGGCGAGGCCAGCTCGCCGACCCGCACCAGGCCGCGCCGGACGGCCGGGACGGCCAGGGCGTCCTTGAGCGTGACGATGCCGGTGACCTCGTCCAGGCTGTCGGTGTAGACCGGGAAGCGGGACAGTCCGGTGGCCCGGGTCAGGTTGATCACGTCGGAGGCGGTGGCGTCGCGCTGGAGCGCGGACACGTCTATGCGCGGGGTCATCACGGACTCGGCGGTCAGCTCGCTCAGGCCCAGGGTGCGGACGAACAGGGTCGCCGACTCCTCGTCTATCGCGCCGGCCCGGGCCGAGTGGCGGGCCAGCGAGACCAGCTCGTCCGGGGTGCGGGCGTGGCCCAGCTCCTCCTGCGGCTCGACGCCGAAGGCCCGGACGGTCCGGTCGGCGGCGCCGTTCAGCAAGCTGATCAGCGGACGGCAGGCGAAGGAGAACGCCATGTGCGGGGCGGCGACCGCACGGGCCACCTGGAGCGGGCGGGAGATCGCCCAGTTCTTCGGCACCAGCTCGCCGATCACCATCTGGACGACGGTGGCCAGCACCATGCCGACGATCACGGAGACGCCGCGGGCGGCCGAGTCGGGCACGCCGACGCCGGACATGACGGGCGCGAGCAGCGTGGACAGGGCCGGCTCGGCGAGCATGCCGACCACCAGCGAGGTGACGGTGATGCCGAGCTGGGCGCCGGACAGCTCGAAGGAGAGGTGCCGCAGGGCCCCGGCGACGCGGCGGGACTTGGCGTCGCCCGCCCCGGCGGAGCGCTCCACCTCCCCGCGCTCGACGGTCACGAAGGCGAACTCGGCGGCCACGAACAGGCCGTTGGCGAGGATCAGGAGAACGGCCGCGAACAACAGCAGCCAGGCGGTGATCACAGTGCCGCCTGCCTTCCGGGGGTCGGAAGCGAGGCGGCGCAGGTACTACCGGACGGATCGTCCATCGAGGGGGAGTGTCACTCCTCAGGTCGTTCGGGCACTCGTTTTCGGGCAGGGGGACTTTGCCCTGCTTTTACCAGCGTAGACCATACCCGGACGGCGGTACGAGGCCCGGTCGGCCCGCCGGGAGCGGCGAATCCCAGGTGGGAGCGGGTCCGGGCTCAGGCCCGGGCGTGCTGCTCGACCAGGTCGCGCAGCGCGCGGGCGTCCGCGATCGCCCGGTCCTTGCCGACGCCGGACTGGATGCCGACCGCGGCGAGCGAGGTGCCGTCCGCGAGGTCGAGGGTGGCCCACGGGTCGCCCTGGCGGAAGTTGACCCGGACGATCTCGGCCCAGGCGAGCCGGCGGCGGCGGACGAAGTTGACCACCGTCACGCCCTCCGCGTCGGCGCTCACCCGGGGGCGGGCCAGCATCAGGCCGACGGCGGCGAACAGGACCCCGCTGGCGACCATCATCATCCGGTCGTTGAGCTGCCAGTTCTCCGGGAGCAGCACCGCCATCGCGGAGAACAGCGCCACCAGCAGCACGCAGACCGGCAGCAGCACGGCGCGGGTGCGGCGCGGCGCCCAGGTGACGGGGAACTGGACGGGCGGCGTGGACACGTGGGGTCTCCGGGGTGGTTCTGGTGGCGGCAGCACGACGGGGCGGGGACGCGGTCGGCGTCCCCGCCCCATTGAACCGTTCCTTACTCGTGGACCGGTGCGCAGGTCACCCGGGCGCGCGGGTCGTCCGGGCGGCCGGGTCCGGGGTCAGAGGCGGCAGGCGTGGATGTTGGTGACCAGGATGGCCCGGGCGCCGATGCCCCACAGGTCGTCCATGATCTGCTGGGCCTCCTTGCGGAGCACCATCGAACGCACCGCGACCCAGCCCTCGGTGTGCAGCGGCGAGACGGTCGGCGACTCCAGGCCCGGGGTGAGCGCGACGGCCGCGCCGACCTTCTCGGCGCGGATGTCGTAGTCCATCAGGACGTAGCGGCGGGCCACCAGCACGCCCTGGAGGCGGCGCAGGAACTGCTCCACCCGCGTGTCCTCGCCGGCGCCCTTGGGCCGGATCACCACGGCGTCGGAGATCAGGATCGGCTCGCCGAACACCTCCAGGCCGGCGTTGCGCAGGCTGGTGCCGGTCTCCACCACGTCGGCGATCACGTCGGCGACGCCCAGCTGCACCGCGGTCTCGACCGCGCCGTCCAGCTTGGTGACCGTCGCCTTCACCCCGTGGTCGGCCAGGTGCTGCTCGACCAGGCCGGTGTACGAGGTGGCGATCCGCAGGCCCTCCAGGCCCTTGACGTCCTCGACGTCCACGCCCTCGGGGCGGGCGAAGCGGAAGGTCGACCCGGCGAAGCCGAGGGCGAGCACCTCCTCGGCGTTGGAGTGCGAGTCCAGCAGCAGGTCGCGGCCGGTGATGCCGACGTCGAGGCGGCCGGAGCCGACGTAGACGGCGATGTCCCGCGGGCGGAGGAAGAAGAACTCCACCTCGTTGTTCGGGTCGACGAGGACGAGCTCCTTGGGGTCCTTCCGCTGGCGGTAGCCGGCCTCATGGAGCATCTCCGCCGCGGGACCCGAGAGAGAACCCTTGTTGGGGACGGCGATGCGCAGCATGGGAGGTTGCTTCCTTACCTGTGGGGAGAGCGGGTGTGCTCGGAGGAGCGGGGGTCTGGGTACTCAGCGGGAGGTCTAGAGGTACTTGTAGACGTCGTCGAGCGTCAGTCCACGGGCGATCATCATCACCTGAAGGTGGTAGAGGAGCTGCGAGATCTCCTCCGCCGTCTGCTCGTCCGACTGGAACTCGGCGGCCATCCAGACCTCGGCGGCCTCCTCGACGACCTTCTTGCCGATCGCATGGACGCCCTGCTGGACGAGCTGCGCGGTACGGGAGGACGAGGGGTCGCCGGTGGCGGCCTTCTGCTGGAGCTCGGCGTAGAGCTCCTCGAATGTCTTCGAAGCCATGATGGGCCCACCTTACGGCGTACCGGCGGACGGACGGTAAACGGTCCCGGAGCGTGGACAGTCCGGTGGACGTCCACGCTCCGGGACCGGACGGGGCGTGCTCAGAGCGCGGCGCGCAGCACCACGGCGGTGGCGACGGCCGCGGTGACGGCCTCGTGGCCCTTGTCCTCGGCGGAGCCCGGAAGGCCCGCGCGGTCGAGCGCCTGCTCCTCGTTGTCGCAGGTCAGCACGCCGAAGCCGACCGGGACGCCGGTGTCGACGCTGACCTGGGTGAGGCCGGAGGTGGCGGCCTGGCAGACGTAGTCGAAGTGCGGGGTGCCGCCGCGGATCACCACGCCGAGGGCCACCACGGCGTCGTAGCCGCGCTCGGCGAGGCGCTTGGCGGCGACCGGCAGCTCGAAGGTGCCGGGCACCCGCAGAACGGTCGGCTCGGTGACACCCAGCTCCTTGAGCGCGCGGTGGGCGCCGTCCAGCAGGCCGTTCATCACCTGGTCGTGCCACTGGGCGGCGACGACGGCGACCTTGAGGTCGGCGGCGCCGTCGATGGTCAGTTCGGGGGCTCCGTGGCCGCTCATGCTTCCTACTTCCTGTATGAGTCTCTGTTGTGTCTCTGGTGGCGGTGGTCAGGAGCCGAGGCCGGGCAGGTGGTGGCCCATCCGGTCGCGCTTGGTGCGCAGGTAGCCCAGGTTGTGCTCGCCGGGCGCGATCTCGACCGCTTCGCGCCCCTTGACCTTGAGCCCGTGATCGGTGAGCGCGGTCAGCTTCCGCGGGTTGTTGGTGAGCAGGGTGAGCGAGCGGACGCCGAGGTCCCCCAGCATCTGGGCCGCGATGCTGTAGTCGCGGGCGTCGGCGGGCAGGCCGAGGTCCAGGTTGGCGTCGACGGTGTCCCGGCCCTGCTCCTGGAGCTCGTACGCGCGCAGCTTGTGGGCCAGGCCGATCCCCCGCCCCTCGTGGCCGCGCAGGTACAGCACCACGCCGCGGCCGGCCTCGGCGACCCGCCGCAGCGAGGCCTCCAGCTGCGGGCCGCAGTCGCAGCGCAACGAGCCGAAGACGTCGCCGGTCAGGCACTCGGAGTGGACCCGCACCAGGACGTCCTCGCTGTCCGGCAGCCGGCCCTCCGCGTCGAGGCCGCCGGCCACCAGCGCGAGGTGCTCGACCCCGTCGATGGTGCCCCGGTAGCCGACGGCGGTGAACTCCCCGTGCACGGTGGGCAGGGCGGTGACGGCGGCCCGGTCGACGTGCAGCTCGGTGCGGCGGCGGTAGGCGATCAGGTCCTCGATGGAGATGATCGCCAGGCCGTGCTCGCGGGCGAAGGCGACCAGCTCGGGCAGCCGGGCCATGCTGCCGTCGTCGTTGACCACCTCGGCGATCGCCCCGGCCGGCGGCAGCCCGGCGAGCCGGGCCAGGTCGACGGCGGCCTCGGTGTGGCCGGGGCGGACCAGCACACCGCCCTCGACGGCGCGCAGCGGGAAGACGTGCCCGGGGCGGGTGAGGTCGCCGGGCTCGGTGCCGGGCGAGGAGAGCAGCCGTACGGTGCGGGCGCGGTCGGCGGCGGAGATGCCGGTGTCGACCCCCTCCCGGGCGTCCACCGAGACGGTGTACGCGGTGCCCTTGCGGTCCTCGTTGACCTGGGTCATCGGCGGGAGCTTGAGGCGGTCCAGCTCCTCCCCGGTCATCGGGGCGCAGATCACGCCGGAGCTGTAGCGGATGGTGAAGGCCATCAGCTCGGGGGTCGCGGCGGACGCCGCGAAGACGATGTCGCCCTCGTTCTCGCGGTCCTCGTCGTCGACCACCACCACGGCGCGGCCGAGGGCGATGTCGGCGATCGCCCGCTCGACCGGATCGAGGACGAGCTCGGGCTCGGGTGCGGCCCCGGTGGCGCCGGTGCTGGACTGGTTCTCGCTCATCTCGGTCATGCCGTGGCTCCCTGCGGGACGGTGGCGGACTTGGCGCGCGGCTCACGGGTGCTCAGCCACCAGGACCGCAGGCCGAGCAGCACCAGGACGAAGTAGACGGAGTAGGTGAGGCCGGAGAAGGTGTAGCCGCTGTTGAAGGCGAACGGCACGCCGACCGCGTCGACCGCGATCCAGGCGAACCAGAACTCCACCCAGCCGCGGGCCTGGGCGATCATCGCGGCCAGCGTGCCGACGAAGATGTAGGCGTCCGACCAGGGGCTCCAGGACAGGCTGGGGAAGGACGTGAAGAGCAGGGCGAGCGCGACGGTGCCGGCCGCGGTGCCCGCCGCCAGCGCGAGCCGCTCGGGCCAGCTCGCGAACCGGACGGCGATCGCGCCGCCCTCTCGGCGGCCCCGCCGCCACTGCGCCCAGCCCCAGGAGGCGGTGGCGATCACGATCAGCTGCTTGCCGATCAGGCCGGGGACGTGGCCCCCGAGGTAGGCGGCGATCAGCACCGCGCCGGACAGCAGCTGGACCGGCCAGCTCCAGACCGAGCGGCGCCAGCCGAGCGCGAGCCCGCCGAAGCCGAGGATGTTGCCGATCATGTCGGCCCACTTGACGTGTTCGCCGAGGACGGTGAACGCCTCGCCGCTGAGCCAGCTCACTTGGACTCCCCCGGGGTTCCGTCGACCGGCAGGTCGGACGGGTCGGACATGGTGGAAAGGCTGGAAAGGCTGGAAAGGTCCGACAGGCCCGGGAGGTTCGGGAGGGTGCGGGACTCCAGGAGGCGCTCGACGTACTTCGCCAGCACGTCCACCTCCAGGTTGACGCTCTCCCCGACGGACTTGGCGCCCAGCGTGGTCAGCGCGAGGGTGGCCGGGATGAGGCTGACGGTGAAGCTGTCCCGGGCGGCCTCCACCACGGTGAGGCTGACGCCGTCGACCGTGATCGAGCCCTTCTCCACCAGGTAGCGGGAGATGGTGTCCGGCAGCGAGAACCGCAGCACCTCCCAGCGCAGGTCGCCCGCCGCGTCGCGCTCGCCGGGCTCGCGGCTCAACAGCCGCCCGGTGGCGTCCACATGGCCCTGGACGAGGTGGCCGCCCAGCCGGGCGCCGAGCGCCATGGCGCGCTCCAGGTTGACCCGGGAGCCGGGCGCCAACTCGCCGAGGCTGGAACGGTGCAGCGTCTCGGCCATCACGTCGGCGCTGAACTCACCGGTGCCGGCGGCCAGTTCCGCCGGGCTGTCGACGACGGTCAGGCACACGCCGTTGACCGCGATGGAGTCGCCGTGCCGGGCACCCGTACAGACCACCGGGCCACGCAGGCGGATCCGCGAGGAGTCGCCGATCTCCTCGATCGACACGACCTCGCCGAGCTCTTCGATGATGCCGGTGAACACCCGGGTTCTCCTCGCGCTTGGGGCGCGGACTCCGGGGCGGCATGGGAGATGACACGGACGGGCACCGGTGCGCGGGCCGGGGGCACACCCTTCTCCGGGGTTGCCGAGGCCACCGGGAGATCGCTCGCCCGGCCCGGGAGACACCGCTCCCGTCGTTCACCTGACCGGGGTCCGGGAGGCCGGCTGGCGCCTGCCGATGGACCACGGGTACTGCTCTTCGTCCGCCCGCGCACGCCTCCCATCCGGACTTTAACCGTCGGTCCAGGAATTTCACCTGGTCAACCGGCCGCTGGCTGCGGACGGGTCGCGGACTGTAACCGCCGGTTCGGATTTTCACCGACCCCGGAGTGCGCTGAACGTCACTGCTTTGATGCCGTCATTGTGCCACGGACGGCGCAACGTCAGGGAGACCCCTGCGCTGTGGTCTGTTTCACGGGCCGGCGGGGAATGCGCGGCGCCACCCGGTACTCGCCCGTACCCGGCAGGGCGACGTCCCGGTGGTGGCACGGTGGCGGAGGCGGACGGCGGGGGCGAGGCTGGTAGACGGGGCCCTGCCGGTGACGCACCGAAGCTACGGAGGCGAGGGCGATGGCGAAGTTCATGGACGTCCACCACGGGATGGCCGGGATCACGGTCGAGCAGCTCAGGCAGGCCCACGCGGCCGACCTGGCGATCGAGGGCGAGGAGGGCGTCCACTTCGAGCAGGCGTGGGCGGACCCGGAGTCGGGCACGGTGTACTGCCTCTCCGACGCGCCGTCCAGGGAGGCCGTGCAGCGGGTCCACAGCCGCACCGGGCACCCGGCGGACGAGATCCACCCGGTGCCGTTGTCGGTCTGACGGCCGTTGCCTGTCCGCCGTGCCGGTCTCACGGCACCGGCCGGTATGGGACCCGCGGCTCAGAGCGTGGCGGGTGCGCTGATCTGCAGGAAGTGGGTGACCTCCGGAGGGTGGGCGAGGTAGCTCAGCTCGCCCTCCGACCAGACCGGCCGGATCCGCCACATCGGCCCCGCGTACCCGCGCAGGGCCTCCTCGTCGCGCCAGCGGCTCAGCACCAGCACCCGGTGCCCGTCCTCGGACACCGAGCGCAGCAGCTCGCCGCCGAGGCAGCCGTCGGTCCGGCCGAGTTCCGGGATCACCTGGGCGGCCAGGTGCGCGCAGAACTCCTCGCAGCGACCGGCCAGGACCTGCCCGGCCCAGATTCTGACGATCACGACCACCACCTCCGGCCCGCTGGAGTCCCTGGCCCCATTATCAGCGGAAAACCGCTGGTCGCCAGGGGTACGGCCGGTCCGGGGCCGGAGGGTTCCGAGGCCGTCGGCCGGAGGTGCGCCGAGCGGCCTCGGCTACATTCCCGGTATGACGACCACACCGGAAACTGTCGCTTCGTCAACCACCGCGCCGAACCGGCCGGGCAGTCTGTTCGACGCCCTGCACGCGGGCGCGCTCAGCGACCCCGCCCAGCTGCGCGAGATCTACGAGCAGCCCGGCGACCACGCCCGCCGCAAGCAGGTCGACCGTCTGCACGAGGTCGACCGGCGCCTGATCGCCTGCTCCCCGCTGGTGTTCGTGGCCAGCGCGGACGCCGCCGGGCGCTGCGACGTCTCCCCGCGCGGCGGGCCGGCCGGACTGGTCTCGGTGCTCGACGAGCACACCCTGGCCGTTCCGGACGCCACCGGCAACAAGCGCCTGGACACCCTGCACAACATCCTGGAGACCGGCCGGGTCGGGCTGCTCTTCGTCGTCCCGGGCCGGGACGCCACGCTGCGGGTCAACGGGCGGGCCTGCGTCTCGACCGACCCGGAGCTGCTGCGGCAGCTGACCGCCGTCGGCAAGCCGCCGCGCAGCGCGATCGTGGTCGCCGTCGAGGAGGTGTACGGGCACTGCCCGAAGGCCTTCCTGCGCTCCTCGGCGTGGAAGCCGGAGAACTGGCTCGCCGCGGACGCGCAGCCGAGTTCGGCGGAGGTCACGCTCTCCCACCTGCGGGACGAGTCGCTGACGGTGGAGATCATCGAGCAGCACGAGCGGGAGGCGCTGCTGTACCGGTACGAGTGAGGGACCGGCGGGTGCGGGGGTCCGGCGGGCGCGGGTGCCCGGTGGGGCCGGGGGCCCGGTGGGGCCGGGGGCCCGGTGGGGCTCCGGCGCCGGGGCGGTCGCGCCCGGATGGCAGCCGGTCGGATGACGCCGGGTCCGCGGGGATGCCGGGACGGCCGCCGGTGGTTTGAATGGACGGATGGACTGCGTCTTCTGTGCGGTGGTGGCGGGCGAGGAACCGGCGCACCGGGTGCTGGACGACGAGGTGGCGGTGGCCTTCCTGGACCGTCGGCCGCTGTTCCCCGGGCACGTGCTGGTCGTGCCGCGCGCCCACCACCCGACGCTGGCCGACCTGCCGGCCGGCGCGGTGGGACCGTTCTTCCTCCGGGTGCAGCGGGTGGCGACGGCCGTCGAACGCGGGATGGGCGCGGCGGGCAGCTTCGTGGCGGCGAACAACCGGATCAGCCAGTCGGTGCCGCACCTGCACGTCCACGTGGTGCCGCGCAATCCGAAGGACGGGCTGCGCGGGTTCTTCTGGCCGCGGCGGCGGTACCCGGACGAGGCGGAGGCGGCGGAGGTCGCTGTCCGGCTGCGGGAGGCGCTGGAGGGCTGAGCGGGCATCGGAGGGCTGGACGGGGGTCTCCTGCTCCACGCTTGCCGGGGTCTCCTGCTCCGCGCTTGCCGGCAGGTACCGCTCGGGGCGCAGCGGGCCGTACCTCCGCGGGAGCATCGGCGGGGGTCGATATCGTTTCCCGGGCTGACGATCCCGTGGGTGGGGGCGCCTAGGGTTGCGATCATGAACGAACTCGCCTGCCTCGTGCAGCAGACGGCCGACCGGCTCGCGGGCCGACACGTCGGTGCGGTGGTCGCCGGGCTGGCCGGCGACGCCGTGGAGATCCGCGGTGCCGGGCGGACCGGTCCGGGCGGTGGGGTGCCCGGGCCTCACACACTGTTCGACATAGGCTCCGTCACCAAGGTGTTCACCGCGCTCGCGCTCGCGCGGCTGGCCCTGGACGGCACGGTCCGGTTGGACGAGCCGCTCGCCGAGGTGCTCACCGGCGCCTCGGGCGGTCGGGCGGCCGTCCCGGCCAAGGGCCCGGAGCCGATCACCCTGCGGCACCTCGCCACCCACACCTCGGGGCTCCCCCGGCTGCCCCGGGGCATGGCGGTGCAGGCGCTGCTGTCCCCCAACAAGCCCGATCCGTACGCCGACTGCACCGCCGAGCGGGTGCTCGACGGGCTCGCCCGGACGCGGCTGCGGGCCGCACCCGGGCGGAGCTTCCGCTACTCCAACCTGGGTGCGGGGCTGCTCGGTCTGGCCCTCGCGCAGCGGTCCGGCCTCGGGTACGAGGAGCTGGTGGCGCGCGAGGTCTGCGCGCCGCTGGGGCTGGTGGACACCTGTGTGCGGCCGGACGAGGAGCAGTCCGCGCGGCTGGCGCACGGGCACACGCCGGGCGGTCGGCCGGTGCCGTACTGGAGCTTCGGGGCCCTGCCCGGGATGGGCGGGCTCCGGTCGACCGCCGCCGACCTGGTGGTGTTCCTGCGGGCCCAACTGGCCTCCGGGCGGGAGCCGGAGGCGGCGCTGTCGCCGGCGATCGCCCTCACCCGGGAGACCCGGCACCGGGTCAATCCGTTCGCCTGGGTGCACCTGGGCTGGCTCGGGCACCGGCTGCACACCCAGCAGGGCGGGCACCTCCAGATCTGGCACAACGGGGGCACCGGCGGGTTCAGCTCCTTCGTGGCCTTCGACCCGGAGAAGCAGGTGGGTGTGGTGGTGCTGGCCAACACCCGCCGGTCGGCCGATCCGGCGGGCACGGCGCTGCTGCGCGGCCTCCAGAACGGGTTCGCGACGGTGGGGTGAGGGCGGGCGCCGCCCGGGCCGGGCGGCGCCCGGCCTGTTCGTCCCCACCCCCGGTGCGGACTGCCTCGGCCGGGGCGCGATGATGGCGAGGGCGTTTCGGGCCAAATAGTGCCGATTGGCACTGCCGCCGGGAGCGACGAGCAGACGATGCTGGGATCCGGCGGTCGCGGTTTCCGATGGGGAAGTCCGCCGAGTGGAAGGGGGCCGACATGGCGGTGACGTGGTCGCCGACACGGGTGCGGTCGGCCGGTTCTGCCGGCCCGGCGGGTTCGGCCCGCCCGGACGGCCGGCTCGGCGCGGTGGTGCGGGCGTACCGGCGGTACCGGCCGCTGTCCTGGCCGGCGCGGGTGTGGTTGCACTTCTGCGGCGTGGCCGTCTCCCTGGCGGTCTGCCTGACGCTCGGCGGGTGGTGGCCCGCGCCCGTGCTGGCGGCCGCCGCGGTGGTGGCGGTGAGCGGGTACGAGCGGCTGCGGTCGGCGCCCGGGCTGCGGTCCGTACGGATCCACGAGGGCGGGCTGGTCCTGGTCTCGGCCGACGGCGGCGAGGAGCCGCTGCCCTGGAGCGCCGTGGAGGCCACCGAGTACTCCCCCGGCGGGCCGCGCGGGGAGCACGAGCAGGGGCGAATATGGCGGGCGGGCGCGGACGAGCCGCTGGTGCTGGCGCACCTGCGCGGGCTGGGCGGGCTGTTCCGGGAGCTGGAGGAGCGCCTCTCCCCCGGGCTCCGGGCCGCCCTGCACGAGACGCTGCGCACCGAGGGGAGCGTCCGCTTCGGGCGGGGGCGGCTCACGGTGACGGCCGGCGGGCTGGTGCACCGGCCGGCGCACCCGCTCGCCGCGACGGAGGCCCACCGGTGGACGGAGGTGCTCTCGGCCCGGGCGTCCGCCCTCGGCGAGTTGGAGATCCGGACGCACTCGGCCGGCCTCCCGCTCACCTTCCCGGTGCTCAACGCCCGTGCGGCCGCGGACTTCCTGGAGGACCTCCGGACGGCCGCCGTCGGGTGACCACCGCCGGGCGGCCGCCCGGCGTGTGCGCCCGAGGCCGACCCCTAGGGGGCGGCACGAGCCCTTCCGGAAGGGATCAGTACGCCGCTGAGTGGACGTCAGTCCCCTTTCCCGCGGCCTACGGTCGCGGGCATGAGCCGACTCCGCACGACCGCCGCCGCCGCAGCCCTGCTGCTCGCGCTCCCGCTGTCCGTCGCCACTGCCGCACCGGCCCTCGCCGCTCCGGGCGGCGCGAGCGCCCAGGCCGCCACCCCGGCCGCCGCCCGGGTCGAACTCCCCCGGCCGACCGGGCCGTACGCGGTCGGGCAGGAGGTCCTGCACCTGGTGGACCGCGACCGTCCGGATCCGTGGGTGCCCGCCGCCGGTCCGCGTCAGCTGATGGTCTCGATGTACTACCCCGCGCACGCGGGGACGGGCACCCCCGCCCCGTACATGACGCCCGCCGCCGCCCGGGCGCTGCTGGACGGGAAGCTGCCGGGCAACACCGTCCCGACCGAGGCGGTGTCCGGCACCCGGACCTGGGCGGAGTCCGGGGCGCGTCCGCGGGGCGGCCACTACCCGCTGGTGGTCCTGTCCCCCGGCTTCACCATGCCACGTGCCACGCTCAGCGGCCTCGCCGAGGACCTGACCAGCCACGGCTACGTCGTCGCGGTGGTCGACCACACCTACGAGAACACCGGGACCACCTTCCCCGACGGACGGACGCTCCCCTGCGCCGCGTGCGGCGCGGTCGACGGCCCCGAGGCCGCGGCGCGTCTGGAGGCGGGCCGGGCGAAGGACGTCTCCTTCGTCATCGACCGGCTGACCGATCACCCCCACCCGGCCTGGCGCCACGCCCGGCTGATCGACCCCGCCCGGATCGGCATGGCCGGGCACTCCATCGGTGGCGCCTCCACCGTCCCGGCCCTGCTCACCGACGACCGGATCCGCGCCGGGGCGAACCTGGACGGCACCATGCACTACCTGGTGCCCGAGTCCGGCCTCAGGGGCAAGCCGTACATGATGTTCGGCCACCCGCTGCCCGGCGGCGGCGAGGACCCGACCTGGGTCACCAGCTGGGCCCGGCTGGACGGCTGGAAGCGCCTGCTGACCCTCGACGGCTCCGACCACGGCAGCTTCACCGACCTCCCGCTCTTCATCGACGGGCTCGGCATCCCCAAGGACCCGTCCACCACCATCGGGAGCCTGCGCGCCGCCGCCCTCACCCGGCAGTACGTCGGGGCCTTCTTCGACCTCCACCTCAAGGGCGTCCGGCAACCGCTGCTCGAAGGACCGAGCGCCGCCAACCCGGAGGTGCGCTTCACGCCCTGAGGCCCGACCCGGCAGGGCGGGGCGGGGCGGCCCGTCCGGCAGGGCGGGGCGGCTGCGCCGGCTGGGGGTGCGTGCGAAGATGGCAGGGCTGGTGGGAACGATCTCCGGACGCTTTCTGGGACGGTTCTCTGGCCATGGTGGACGACAACGCGCAGCGCCCGGGGCAGCCCCGGCAGGACGCCCTGCTGATGGTGCCGATCGCCACGGCGCTGATCGACGCCGACGGGCGGATCCTGCACTGGAGCAGTGACGCGGAGGCGTTGCTCGGACACCCCGCGCAGGAGGCGCTGGGCGCGCGGGCCGCGTCGCTGCTGACCACGGACGAACGCCGGCCGGAGGTGCTCCAGCTGTTCCGGCAGATCCTGGCGGGCCGGCCCTGGTCCGGGGTGTTCCCGGTGCGGCACCGGGACGGGCACCTGGTGGACCTGGAGTTCCGCACCCATCCGGTCCGCGGCCCCGGCGACGCCCCGATGGTGCTGGCGGTGGCCTCCGAGGTGACCACGCTGCACCGGCTCCAGGCGGACCTGGCCCTCCTCGACGGGTTCTTCACCCAGTCCCCCGTCGGCATGGCGGTGTTCGACACCGACCTGCGCTTCGTCCGGCTGAACGAGGCGCTGGCGAACGCGAACGGCCTGGCCGTCGGGGATCCGCTGGGCCGGCGGCTCACCGAGGTGCTGCCCAGGATCAACAGCACCGAGGAGGAGGCGGTGATGCGCCGGGTGCTGGAGAGCGGCGAACCGGTGGTGGACGACCTCGCGCACGGCCGCACCCCGGGCGACCCGAACCACGACCACGCCTGGTCGACCTCCTACTTCCGGCTGACGGACCGCGGCGGCCGGGTGCTCGGGGTGTGCGCCACGGTCATCGACATCACCGAGCGGTTCCACGCCGACGCCCGGGCGGCCCGCGCCCAGGAGCGGCTGTCCCTGCTGGTCGACGCGACCGCCTCGATCGGCACCACGCTGGACCTGCGGCAGACCGCCCGGGAGCTGGTCGACGCGATGGTGCCCAGGGTCGCCGACATCAGCGCGGTGTTCGGGCTGGAGGAGCTGGTGGCCGGCCGGAACGTCGAGCCGCCCGCGCCGGACGCCCCGCTGCTGGTGCGCCGCCTCGCGATCTCCACGACCGACTCGCTCTACCCGGCCGAGGCACTGCCGGTGGACGCCGTGTACGAGCTGCCGCCGGACTCCCCGTACACCCGGGCGCTGACCAGCGGGCGCACGATGGTGGTGCCGTCCTGGGAGCTGCCGATGCTGAGCGAGGGCATCAACGAGAGCCGCCGCCAGGCCTACCTCGGCGACCGGCCGCGCTCGGTGCGGATCACCCCGCTGGTGGCACGCGGCACGACGCTCGGCATGGTGGTGTACTCGCGGCGCGGTGCCCGGGAGTCCTTCGCGGCGGCCGACATCACGCTCGGTGACGAGCTGGCCTCGCGGGCGGCCGTCGCGCTCGACAACGCCCGGCTGTACCTGCGCCAGCACCAGACCGTGCTGGCCCGGCAACAGGCGCTGCGCGAGGCGAAGGCCGCGCAGGAGCGCCTGGCACTGGTCAACGCGGCCTCCACCCGGATCGGCACCACGCTCGATCTCGCCCAGACCGCCCAGGAGTTGGCCGAGGTGGCGACGCCCCGGCTGGCCGACACGGTGGTGGTGGAGGTGTTGGAGGAACTGGTCCGCGGCGAGCGCGCGGCGACCGCGCCGGTGGACGGCTCGGCGCTGCTGCGGCGGATGGCCTTCCACTCGGTGCGCGGCTCGACCATGGCGCCGATCGCCCGCACCGGCAACGTGCACCGCTTCCTGCCCGGTTCGCCGTACGCGTGGAGCCTGGCGCACCGCGAGCCGGTGCTGGTGCCGCGGATGGACGAGGAGGGCATGGCCTGGTTCGCCGACGACCCGGTGCGCCAGGCCGCCGTACGGGAGCAGCACGTGCTGTCGTTCATGGTGGTGCCGCTGATCGCGCGCGGCACCCCGGTCGGCGTGGCGGGCTTCTACCGCACCCTGGTCGAGCGCCCGTACGAGGACGACGACGTGGCGCTGGCCGGGGAGTTGGCGGTGCGGGCCGCCGTCTCGATCGACAACGCGCTGCTGTTCACCCGCGAGCGCGACGCGGCCGCCGCCCGGCAGCGGGCGCTGGACGAGGCCTGGGCCGCCCAGCAGCGGCTGTCGCTGCTGAACGAGGCCAGCAACCGGATCGGCACCACGCTCGATCTGCACCGCACCGCCCGGGAGTTGGTGGAGGTGGTGATCCCGCGCTTCGCCGACTTCGTCACCGTGGACCTGCGCGAGGCGGTGCTCAGCGGCGAGGAGCCCGGGGCGGTGCCGCCGGAGGGCCCGGTGCTGATGCGGGCGGTGGCGGTCGGCGAGGGCGGCCCGGACGGCCGCATGCACGAGGCGGCCGACCAGGTGGGCGAGACCTCGCAGTCGGCCAGGCTGTACGCGCAGAGCCTGCGCACCCGGCGCTCGATCCTGGTCGCCGACGTGACCGAGGAGGAGCTGCGCCGGATCGTCGCCTCGCCCGACCGGGTGCAGCCGAGCCTGGACGCGGGGGTGCACTCGTACCTGATGGTGCCGCTGATGGCGCGCGGGCACGTGCTGGGCGGCGCGGAGTTCGTCCGCACCCGCAACCCGGCGCCGTTCGGCCCGGCGGACCGCTCACTGGCCGAGGAGCTGGCCGCCCGCACCGCGCTGGCGATCGACAACGGCCGGCTCTACCGGCGGGAGCGGGACACCGCGCTCACCCTCCAACGCAGCCTGCTCCCCCAGGAGGTGCACCGCGCCCTCGGCCTGGACCTGGCCTACCGCTACCTGCCCAGCAGCGTGGTCAGCGAGGTCGGCGGCGACTGGTTCGACGTGGTGCCGCTGTCCTCCGGACGGGTCGCACTGATCGTCGGCGACGTGATGGGCCACGGCATCCGGGCCGCCGCGACCATGGGGCAACTCCGTACGGTCGCAAGGACGTTGATCACCCTGGAGCTGGACCCGGCACGGGTGCTGTACCGGCTGGACGAGGCGACCGCGACGGTCGGCGAGGGCCAGTTCGCCACCTGCGTCTGCGTGGTGTACGACCCGGTGGACCGCCGCTGCACCGCGGCCAGCGCCGGGCACCTGCCGCCGGTGGTCGCCGACACCGAGGGGCGGGCGCACCTGGTCGAGCTGCCGTCCGGCATCCCGCTGGGCGTCGGCGGAGTCGCCTTCGAGAGCGCCGAGTTCACCCTCCCCGAGGAGGGCATCCTGACGCTCTACACGGACGGGCTGGTCGAGCGCCGGGGCCAGGACCTGGACGAGGGGCTCCAGTTGCTGTGCCGGACCGTCGCCGACCGGCGCGGCTCGCTGGAGCAGACCTGCGACGCCGTGCTGAACCGGCTCACCGAGACCACCGGCGAGGACGACATCGCCGTCATCATGGCGCAGGTCCGCCCCCAGGGCACGGACCGGATCGCCACGCTGCCGCTCACCGGCGACCGCGCGATGGTCGCCCACTCGCGCCGCTTCACCCGCGAGACGCTGGCCGCCTGGGGGCTCGGCGCGCTCGCCGACTGGACCGAGCTGCTCACCAGCGAGCTGATCACCAACGCCCTGGTGCACGCGGGTTCGCCCACCCAGCTGCGGCTGTACTGCGACCGGGTGCTCACCGTCGAGGTCGCCGACCGGGAACCCGAGGTGCCGCGGATCCGCCGCGCCCGCGGCGAGGACGAGGGCGGCCGGGGCATCCACCTGGTCAACGAGCTCGCGCACCGCTGGGGCAGCCGTCGCACCCAGGACGGCAAGGTGGTCTGGTTCGAGCTGGAACTGCCGCCGGGCGCCTCGCCACCTGTGTGAACAACGGACGGTTGTCGGTCCGTCGCCGCGGTTGTTGGCCCGGCGGCCCGCCGCGGCGGTTGTCTGGTGCCACGGCGGGACGGCCCCGCCCGGACGGACCCCAGGAGCCCATCGTGCAGCACCCCGACGCCCGCACCGTCGTCACCGACTACGTCACCCTCATCGCGGCGGGCGAACGCGAGGCCGCGATCGCCCTGTTCGCCGAGGACGCCACCTGGAGCTACCCGGGCAGCCTCGCGCTCTCCCGCACCTGGCGGGGCAGGCAGGAGATCTTCGGCGACTTCCTCGGCCAGGTCGGCACCCTCTTCGCCCCGGACGGCCTGCCGGCCATCACCCTCACCCGCGTGCTCGCCGACGGCCCGCAGGCGGTGGCCGAGTGGACCACCGTCGGCACGGCCGCCAACGGCGCCGCGTACGAGAACCACTGCCTGGGGGTGTTCACGGTGACGGACGGCCTGATCACCGCCGTCCGCGAGTACCTGGACACCGACCACGTGGCGCGGACCCTGCTGGCCTGAGCGGCGCCCGCGCCGGGCCCCGGCCGCCCGCCGCCCGAGGTCGCGCCGGGTCAGTCCGGCAGCAGCAGGTTGACGTCGCCGAACTCGTGCCACAGGTAGCGGTGCCGCACCGCCTCCCGGTAGCAGGCCGCCAGCAGCGGACGGCCCGCGACGGCGGCGAGCATCAGCAGGTGGGAGGCCCGGGGCTCGTGCCAGCCGGTGAGCAGGCCGTCCACGGCCCGCACGCCGCGTCCCGGGGTGACGACCAACTCCGTCCAGCCGTCGGCCTCCCGGACGGTGCCGTCGGGGGCAGCGGAGGACTCCAGGGCGCGGACCACGGTGGTGCCGACCGCGATCACCCGGCCGCCCCCGGCCCGGACGTGGCCGACCAGCCGGGCGGTGGCGGCCGGGACGTGGAAGCGCTCGGCGTACGGGGTCTCGTGGACCTCGGGCGAGGCCACCCCGGTGTGCAGGGTGACCGGCGCGAGGAGCACCCCCCGGCCGGCCAGCCGGGCCACCACCTCGGGGCTGAACGGACGGGCCGCGCTGGGCATTTCGCTGCTGCCGGGAACGGTCGCGAAGACCGTCCGGTAGGCCTCGATCGGCCAGTCCCGGTCCACGTAGCCGTACCGGATCGCCCGTCCGTGCCGCTCCAGGTACGGCAACAGCGGTTCTGGCAGGGCGAGTTCGGCGTACCAGAGGCGGGCGGTCAGGGGCCGGGTCAGCACCGCCGCGCCGGCCGCGGGCAGCGAGACGCGCAGGCCCGGGCGGGCCGGGGACTCCTCCGGCGGGTAGTGGACCGCCGCCTGCCCCGGCACCACCCGGCGCAACTCGACCAGGTGGGCGCCCGATCCGTCCGGCTGGGCGGAGGAGAGGTGCAGCGCGACCGGGGTGCCATCCGGCAGCCGCCCGGACAATGCGGCGGGGACGGTGGCCGAGTTGTTGACCACCAGCAGATCCCCCGGGCGCAGCACCTCGGGCAGGTCGGTGAAGCGGCGGTGCTCGACCACGCCCGTGGCACGCCGGCCGACCAGCATCCGGACACCGTCCCGGGCCGTGCCGCGCGCCTCCGCCGGTGCACGGGCGGAGAGTTCGGGTGGGACGGTGACGTCGAGGTCGGGGGGTTCGAGGTCGGGGGGTGCGGTGTCAGGGGGTGCCGTGTCGACGGGGCCGAGGCCGGTGAGGTGGGACTCGGTGAGGCGGTGTCCGGTGAGACCGGGGCCGGTGGATGCCGTCATCGCCCGCCCCGGTCGGCGGCCGGGACGGCCATGTCCTCGGCGCGGTAGCGCCCGGAGGGCCGGCGGTCGCGGAGCAGGCCGAGCAGGACCGGCGCCACCTGCTCGGGCAGCGGCTCGCCGGAGATGTCCTCGCCGGGGCTGGCCTCCTGGAGCATCCGGGTGCGCATGCTGCCCGGGTCCACCGCCCAGACCCGCAACCGCGGCTCCTCCCGGGCGAGTACGCCGCTGGCGAGGTCCAGGGCGGCCTTGCTGGCGCCGTAGCCGCCCCAGCCGTGGTACGGCACCACGGCGGCGTCGGAGCTGACGTTGAGGACGGCGCCGGCGTGGGCGCGCAGCTGGGGCAGGACGAGCTGGGTGAGGGCGATCGGGGCGAGCACGTTGACCTCGAAGGTCTCCAGCAGGTCCGGCAGCGGGAAGTCGGCCAGCCGGGGCAGCGGCTCCCCGCCGGGGCCGGGCGCGCCGTTGAGCGTTCCGGCGTTGTTGACCAGCAGGCTCGCGCCGCCGAGGCGCTCGGCGGCCTCCGCCAGGTGGGCGCGGTGGTCGTCGTCGACGACGGAGCCGGCCAGGGCGACGACCCTGGTGACGGCGGCCAGGTCGGCCGCGGCGGCGGCGAGTTCGGCCGCGCCCCGGGCGGTGACCACCAGGTGCCAGCCCTCGGCGGCGAGGGCGTGCGCGAGGGCCAGGCCGAGGCCGCGGGAGGCTCCGGTGACGAGCGCGACGGGGGCGGTGTCCTGGGCGGCGGCGTCGCCTGCTTCGGTGTCTGCGTTCATGCCGCAACCATCCCGCCGCCGGGCCCGGCGGCGGATCGGCCGCCGGGACGGGGACCGGCCGGACGTTGGCCCTAGATCGTTCGACGGCCCGTCCTAGGACCTGCTCCCGACGCCCTCCGCCCAGCCCTGCGGGTCGGTCCAGGCGGCCAGCGTGCGGCGGGTCTCGAAGCGGCGCTCGTGGCCGGACAGCGGGTCGGTGAACTCGACCGTCGAGGCGAGCAGCTGCAACGGGCGGCGGAAGTCGTCCGGGGCCGGTTCGGGCAGCACCACCGGGTAGACCGGGTCCCCGAGGATCGGCAGCCCGAGGCCGCTCATGTGCAGCCGCAGCTGGTGGGTGCGCCCGCTCAGCGGCCGCAGCCGGTAGCGGGCCAGGCCGTCGCGGCGCTCCAGCAGGTCGATCCGGCTCTCGCTGTTCGGCGGCGCGTCGATCTCCCGCGCGGCGATCACCCCGCGCTCCTTGACGATGTGGCTGCGCACGGTGCGCGGCAGGCTCAGCCCCGGGTCGTACCCGGCGACCGCCTGGTACTCCTTGCGGACCAGGCGGTCCCGGAACAGCGTCTGGTAGGCGCCGCGGTCCTCCGGACGGACGACGAACATGGCCAGGCCGGCGGTGAGCCGGTCCAGGCGGTGCGCGGGACTGAGCGCGGGCAGGTCGAGGCTGTGCCGCAGCCGGGACAGCGCGGTCTCGGTGACGTGCCGGCCGCGCGGGGTGGTGGCCAGGAAGTGCGGCTTGTCGACCACCACCAGGTGCTCGTCGCGGTGCAGCACGACCAGCTCGAACGGGACGGGCACCTCCTCCGGCAGGTCCCGGTAGAACCACAGGTGCGCGCCGGGGCGGAACGGTTCCGCCGGGGCGACCGGGCCGTGCTCGCCGACGATCTCGCCGTCCCGCAGCGCCGCGTCGATCCGCTCGGCCGGGACGGCGGGCAGCCGGTCCACCAGGTGGTCCCGCACCGTCGGCCAGGGGCCTTCGAGCGGCAGCCGGAGGTGCACCGGGTCCACGCCGTGGCGCTGCGGGAGGGGGGAGGTCGGGCGGCGGCTCTTGCGTCTCATCTCCCGGCCAGCGTAGTGCGCGCCGGCGCACGACCCGCCGCCGAGGTGCTGACCCGGGGCCGGGCAGGGAGAGTGGACCGGAGGCCCTCGCTCCGCCGGGGGCCTCCGACCGTCCGCCGGGCCTCCCGACGGGCCGAGCCGCCGACCCGCCGACCCGCCGACCCGCCGACCGATCGACCCGCCGGACCGACCGGCAGCACTGGAGGACGCGTGACCGCCGACGGCCCGGACGGGGTGCCGCCGCTGCACCTGCCGAGGCGGACCCGGTTGCTGCTCTACGGCGCGCTCCTGCTGCTGGTCGCCGCCGTGGTGGCCGCCCTGGCCATCGGCCCCGGAACCACCCTGGCCCCGCTGCTGGCGGTGGCCCCGGTGCTGGCCGGCGCGACCACCCGGCAGGCCCGGGTGCCGCTGCTGGTCGGCGCGGCGGCGCTGCTCGCCGTCGGGATGCTGGAGTCGGCCAACGCGCAGCTGCCGCTCTCGGTGCGGATCAGCGTGCCGGTCACCGTCCTGGCCTCGACCCTGGCCAGCGCCGCCAGCGTCGTCCTGGTGGCGGCCCGCGAGCGGGAGCTGTTCCAGGTCCGGACGGTCGCCGAGGCGGCCCAGCGGGCCCTGCTGCGGCCGCCGCCGGAGCGGATCGGGCCGCTGCGCCTGGCGGTGCGGTACGTGGCGGCGGCCGCCGAGGCCCGGATCGGCGGCGACCTGTACGCCGTGGTGGAGACCCGCTTCGGGCTGCGGATCCTGCTCGCGGACGTCCAGGGGCACGGCCTCCCGGCCGTGGAGACGGCGGCGGACGTCCTCGGGGTGTTCCGGGAGGCCGCGCGGACCGAGCCCGACCCCGGGCGGCTCGCCGAGCGGCTGGACGCGTCGCTCGCCGCCCGGCAGTCGGACGAGGGCCGGTTCGCCACCGCGCTGCTGCTCGACGTGGCACCGGACCGGGGCCCGGTGCGGCTGGTGAACTGCGGCCACCCGCCGCCGCTGCTGCGCCGGGCGGGCCGGGTGAGCGAGCTGGAGCCGCCGTTCCCGGCGCCGCCACTGGGGCTGCTCGGGCTCACCGGCGACTCGTACCAGGACCGGCGGTTCGATCCGGAGCCGGGCGACGTGCTGCTCCTGCACACCGACGGGGTGTCGGAGGCCCGGGACGCCGAGGGCCGGTTCTACCCGATCGCGGAGCGGCTGCCCGGCCTGCACGGCGGCACCCCGGCGGACCTGCTGGACGACGTGCTGACGGACGTCGGCGGCTGGGTCGGGGACGCCGGGCTGGCCGACGACGCGGCGGTGCTGGCGATCCGCTGGGAGCCCTGACCGGGCCGCGGGCCGCCGGCTGGGACTCGATTGTCAGTGGTGTGTGCAAGGCTCGGTCCGCGGTCGACGGGGAGCCGGCCGCCGGGTGGTCGACGATCGACCGTCGACGAGGGGACGGTGCCGTGGGGAGCGGGGCCGACGGGTCGTTCGAGCTCACCGCGTTCGAACCGGTGGAGACGGAGGAGCGGGAGGGCGCGGCCTTCGGGCGGGTCCGGATCGCCAAGACCTTCACGGGCGGGCTGAGCGGGGCGAGCGAGGTGCGGATGCTCTCCGTCGGGGGCCCCGACGGCGGCCCGGCCTCGTACGTCGCGGTGGAGCACTTCACGGGTGAACTGGACGGGCGCAGGGGCTCGTTCGTCCTCCGGCACGCGGCCTGGGACACCACCGGCACGACGATACGCGTGGTGCCGGGCACCGGCACGGGCGAGCCGGCCGGGATCACCGGGGAGTTCCAGCCGGCCGTCGACGGGCCCGGCACCCACACCTACGTGCTGGAGTACGAGCTGGGCTGACGCCGGCCGCGGCGCGCGCAGCCGGCGCCGGGTCCGTCAGAGGACGGGCTGGGACGCCTCCAGCCGCTGGATCGCGGTCCGGACGGCGGTCGTGAAGCTCCAGAACAGCGGCAGGGTGTTGGTCGCCCGATCGGCGCGGGTGTTCTTGCCGGGGGCGAACATCGCGGTCCGCAGCTCGGTGGTCATCTCCAGCTGGGCGCCCATTCCGAGCAGGCTGCGGTTGCAGATGTTCTCCGTGGAGATTCCCGCGATCTCCTCCTCGCCGGAGGCGGTCACGGCCCGGACGCCCGCCGCCGCGAGCTCCTCCGTCAGGTGCTGGCGGAAGGTGGGGTTCAGGCCACCGACCAGCACGGCCTGGGCACCGGTTTCCAGGCCCGCCTGGGCGGCGGTGCAGCCGTGCAGCGACAGCACGTTGAGGCTGCCGGCGCACATCGCGCGGGCCACGCCGTCGTCGCAGTGGGTCGAGGTGACGTGCAGCTCGCCGTTGCCGGAGGAGCGCAGGCCCTCGAACATCCAGAAGTCGTGCGTCGGCCCAGCGGCCGGGGTCGGGGTGAGGTCCGCGGGGTGGTAGCCGGCGACGGCCAGGCACAGTTCGGAGGTGCCGACCTCGATGCCGCCGCCGTGCGGGGCGATGACGGTGGTCCGGACGATCGGCCCGCGGCTCTGCAGGCTCTGGTCGTCGATCAGGTGCCGGCGGTAGCGGCGGCCGTAGTCCACGCCCTCGACCACGGTCGAGCTGGCGTAGAGGGCCGTGTTGGAGGGGAACAGGTCTCCGGCGGCGCTCGCGGGGGTGCTTCCCGCGACGGCGCCGAGGGTACCGAGTGCCGGGGCCGCGGCGAGCGCGGTGATGAGGGTTCGTCGGTTGATCACGGTCACGGATCATGGCAGGAGGCGGGGGATCGGAAAAGGCCCGGCAACGCCTTGGCCGGATCATGCCACGGGTGGGGACGGCCTGGCCGCGCGACACCGGCTCGACGCAGACGTGCTGCGTCCGCCTGGCGCCCGCTCACGCTGTCACGATGATGCGATCAGTGCACGATCGACATCGGAGGGTGGCGGATGCCCGACACGGCGGTGGATCGTACGACGGCGGTGACCGCGCAGGCGGCCCGGAAAGGGGCCGGGATCGAGCGGGTGGTCCGGCGGCTGCGGCGGATCGGGGCCGCACTGCCCCCGGCCGACGGGGTGGCGGTCTTCAACCGGATCTACCTCACCGTGACGGAGGCCGTCCGCGACCGGCTGGGCGACGGGTACTTCGCCGACCCGCCGGCCGTGGCCGAACTGGACACGGTGTTCGCCCGGCGCTACCTCCGGGCCGTGGCCGCCGACGCGGCCGGGCGGGAGCCGCCCGCCTGCTGGCGGCCGCTGTTCGCGCTGCGCGCCCACCCGGGGGTGCACCCGCTCCAGTTCGCGCTGGCCGGGATGGCCGCCCACATCCAGCACGACCTGCCGCTGGCCGTCCTGGACACCTGCCGCCGAAGGCGCTGCGAGCCGGCCGTCGTCGAGGAGGACTACCGCCGGATCAACCGCGTGCTGGCGGAGGTGGAGGCGGCCGTCCGGGAGCAGCTGATGCCCGGGCCCGACCTGCTGGAGCTCGCCGAGCCGCTCACCCACCTGCTCGGCGTCTGGTCGGTCGCGGCCGCCCGGGAGGGCGCCTGGAGCGCCGCCGAGGCGCTGTGGGAACTGCGCCACCTGCCGGACGCGGCCCGGGCGTTCACCACCGCACTGGACGCCTCGGTCGGGCTGCTCGGCCGCGCCCTGCTGCTCCCGCTCGGAGCGCTGCTCCCACCCGGGCCGGACGACGGGCCCGCCGCTTCCCCGGAGAGCCGCCCGGACGACGGCCCGGACGACCGCCCCGTCACCGGGCGGCACGCTCCCGCAACGGCCGCGGCCGCCCGGCTCCCCGAGGCGAGGAACCGGACGGCCGGCGGTACGGACGCGGGCGGCGCGGCGGGCGCCGGCGGCGATCAGGCCCAGCTGGAGTGCAGCGGCTTGCCCTCGGCGTAGCCGGCCGCGCTCTGGATGCCCACGATCGCCTTCTCGTGGAACTCCTCCAGGCTGCTGGCGCCCGCGTAGGTGCAGGAGCTGCGGACGCCCGCGATGATCGAGTCGATCAGGTCCTCGACGCCCGGGCGGGTCGGGTCCAGGAACATCCGGGAGTGCGAGATGCCCTCCTCGAACAGCGCCTTGCGGGCCCGGTCGTACGAGGAGTCCTGGGCGGTGCGGTTGCTCACCGCGCGGGCCGAGGCCATGCCGAAGCTCTCCTTGTACTGGCGGCCGTCGGCGGAGGTCTGGAGGTCGCCCGGGGACTCGTAGGTCCCGGCGAACCAGGAGCCGATCATCACGTTGGAGGCGCCGGCGGCCAGCGCCATGGCGACGTCGCGCGGGTGGCGCACGCCGCCGTCGGCCCAGACGTGCTTGCCGAGCCGGCGGGCCTCGGCGGCGCACTCCAGGACGGCGGAGAACTGCGGCCGGCCGACGCCGGTCATCATCCGGGTGGTGCACATGGCGCCGGGGCCGACGCCGACCTTGAGGATGTCGGCGCCCGCCTCGACCAGGTCGCGGACACCGGCGGCGGAGACCACGTTGCCCGCCACGATCGGGATCCGCGGGTCCAGACCGCGCACCGCGCGCAGCGCGCTGATCATGGACTCCTGGTGGCCGTGCGCGGTGTCGACCACCAGCACGTCGGCACCGGCCTCGATCAGCGCCTTCGCCTTGCCCGCGACGTCGCCGTTGATGCCGACGGTGGCGGCGATCCGCAGCTTGCCGGCCGCGTCCACGGCCGGGGTGTACAGGGTGGCGCGCAGCGCGCCCTTGCGGGTGAGGATGCCGACCAGCCGGCCCTCGCCGTCCACGACCGGGGCGAGCTTGCGGTGCGCCTCGGTGAGCTTCTCGAACGCGGCCCGCGGGTCGATGCCCTCGTCCAGCACCAGCAGCTCGCGGGACATGATGTCGGCCAGGCTGGTGAAGCGGTCCACGCCCTGGCAGTCGGACTCGGTGACCACGCCGACCGGCCGGCCGTCCTCGACCACCACGAGGGCGCCGTGCGCGCGCTTGGGCAGCAGCGAGAGCGCCTCGGCGACGGTGGCGCCCGGCTCGAGCGTGATCGGGGTGTCGAAGACCAGGTGGCGCTGCTTGACCCAGGAGACGACCTCGGCGATGACCTCGGTGGGGATGTCCTGCGGGATGGCGACCAGGCCGCCGCGGCGGGCGACGGTCTCCGCCATCCGGCGGCCGGCGATGGCGGTCATGTTGGCCACGACCAGCGGGATGGTGGTGCCGGTGCCGTCGTTCGAGGAGAGGTCGACGCCCTGCCGGGAGCCCACGGCGGAACGGCTGGGGACCATGAAGACGTCGTCGTACGTCAAGTCGTACGAGGGCGTGAGGTCGTTCAGGAAGCGCATGAAGAAGGGCTCTCTGGCTGGGGGATACACCTCGGGTGCTGTTGCGGCGATGCCGCCGGAGCGCACTCGGGCGCCCGGCACCCAGCGTTCGATTCTCCGGGAAGGGCGGGGCGAAAGCCAGCTCCAGGACCATTGCTGGGGCTGTGCACAAACCCTGATCAATGCTCCGCGCGTAGACATGGAGGAACGTCCAAAGACCCCCTCCGACGTCCGGTTTTCGCCCCGCCACGGGCCGCTCCCGTAGCATTCAGGCGGTAACGGGCATGGCTTCACGCGTGTGGGCGTGGCGAAACGGGAAAGCGGCAGCAGGCGTGAGCATCGGGCAGACGGACATCGAGCAGGACCTGATCGAGGACACCGAGGAGGAGATCGACTACGGTCCCGGCCTCGACCCCGAGCGGCTGAGGCTCTGCCTGGAGGTGCTCGCCGAGCTCGACGAGCTGCACGTCGACCACCCGGACGCGATCACCGTCCGCAAGGCCGTCGGCGGCATATTCCGGACCCTCAAGCAGCGCCGCCGCCAGGAGACCCGGGCCCGCAAGACCGCCAACGACCGCGCGGTCACGGCCCGCACCGCCACCGGCGCGCCCACCCGGATCGACGACGAGACGGCCGGCGCCTTCGGCCTGACCACCGTCACCACCACCGAGATCGCCGGCATCCTGGAGCGCCCGCGCTCCTGCTACACCTGCAAGCAGCGGTACGTCGAGGTCGACGCCTTCTACCACAACCTGTGCCAGAAGTGCGCGGTCCTGAACCGGTCCCGCCGGGACGCCCGCGCCGACCTCACCGGCAAGCGCGCGCTGCTCACCGGCGGCCGCGCCAAGATCGGGATGTACATCGCGCTGATGCTGCTGCGCGACGGCGCCCACACCACCATCACCACCCGCTTCCCCAACGACGCGATCCGCCGCTTCAAGGCGATGCCGGACAGCGCCGAGTGGATCCACCGCCTCAAGATCGTCGGCATCGACCTGCGCGACCCGGCCCAGGTGCTGGCGCTGGCCGACGAGGTCGCCGCGGACGGCCCGCTGGACATCCTGATCAACAACGCCGCGCAGACCGTGCGCCGCCCGCCGGAGTCCTACCGCGAGCTGGTCAACGCCGAGTCCGCGCCGCTGCCGGCCGGCGAGCTGCCGCAGTCCACCACGATCGGCCGCTTCGGCAGCGGCGGCGTCGAGCTGCCCGCCCTCCCCCACCAGTCGGGCGGCGACGCGCAGCGGATCGCCGCCGAGGACGTCACCTCGCTCGCCCTGGTCACCGGCTCCGCCACGCCCGCCCGGATCGCGGCCGGCACCGCGATCGACGCCGGCGGCCTGGTGCCCGACCTCGCGGACACCAACAGCTGGGTGCAGACCGTCTCGGAGGTCGGCCCGGTCGAGCTGCTGGAGGTCCAGCTCTGCAACTCCACCGCGCCGTTCATCCTGATCAGCCGGCTCCGCCCGGCGATGGCCGCCTCCCCGTCCCGCCGCAAGTACGTGGTCAACGTGTCCGCGATGGAGGGCGTGTTCTCGCGCGGCTACAAGGGCGCCGGCCACCCGCACACCAACATGGCCAAGGCCGCGCTGAACATGCTCACCCGCACCAGCGCGCAGGAGATGTTCGAGGCCGACGGCATTCTGATGACCGCCGTCGACACCGGCTGGATCACCGACGAGCGCCCGCACCCGGACAAGATGCGGCTCGCCGACGAGGGCTTCCACGCCCCGCTCGACCTGGTCGACGGCGCGGCCCGGGTGTACGACCCGATCGTGCGCGGCGAGGCGGGCGAGGACCTGTACGGCTGCTTCCTCAAGGACTACGAGCGCGCCAACTGGTAACCAGCCGAAGGAGATGGCGAGTTGAGCACAGCACCGACCGCACCGCTGCTCGGCGCCGGGATCGTCGTACCCACCGGGGACGGCCGGGTGCTGGTCGGCCGCCGGATCACCGCCGGCGAGCCGCCCACCTGGAGCCTGCCCGGCGGCAAGGTGGACCCGGGCGAGTCCTTCGAGCAGACCGCGGCCCGCGAACTCGCCGAGGAGACCGGCATCGTGCTGCCCGCCGAGGGGATGCGGGTGCTCGCCGTCCACCTGGACCACGAGCTCGGCCGGCCCCGGCTGACCGCCGCCGTGCTGGCCCCGGCCAGCCTGGCCGAGGCCGTGGTCACCGAGCCGCACGCCTGCGCGGGCTGGGAGCGCTTCCCGGTGGACGCGCTGCCGGAGCCGATGTTCTACCCGTCCGCGCTGGTGCTCGGCAGCTGGCTGCCGGGGCTGGACGTGGTGCGGGCGGACGGGACGCACGGCTACCCCGTCGCCCGCTGAGGGCTGAAGGCTGAAGGCAGGGGGCTGACGGCCGCCGTCCGGGAGGCCGGTCCCCCGCCGGGACCGGGCCGGAGCGGGACGCCCGGCCCAGACAGGGGGTGACCCCACGACCACTCCCTGCCCCGGACGTCGGCCCGGCGCCCCCACGGTCGACCGGACCACGGCCGCGCCCAGGCACAGGGAGCGCCGCCACTGCCCCAGCCTGCCCGGAGCGGGCGGGGATTCCGAGGGCCGAACGTCCCGGCTGCGGGGCCGAGCGGCCCCGGCGGTGCTGCCGAGCGGCCCGGCGGTGCTACGGGCGCGCACGACTCTTGTGCGCGGGGGGCCGCCGGGTGGACATTGGGGCGGAACCGCCGTGTCTCCCCGCGTCCCTGAGGAGCCCTCACCGTGTCCAGCACGCCCCGTCCGGCCCGGACCGGACCGCCCCCGCGGCGCACCGGCCGGCGGCTGCGGCGGGCCCTCGGCGCCCGGCACGAGCCGCTCGTCCGCCCCGTCGACCGCTCCCGGGCCCGCGCCTGGCTGTCCGCCGTGCTCGGCGCGGTGCTCGCCCTCGCGCTGTCCGCGGGCGGCGCCCTGCTCCTCTACCGCTCCACCGCGCACCAGGCCGACATCGACCGCGGGCGGCTGCGCCAGGTCGACGCCGTGGTCCGCGCCGTCCCGGGCCACGACACCACCGCCACCGGCAGCCGCTCCGCCGGTGGCTACAGCAACCGGATCGACGTCGACGCCGCCTGGACCGCCCCCGACGGCACCGAGCGCCACGGCACCGTCCAGGCCCCGCGCTCCGCCGCCGTCGGCGGCCGCGCCCCGGTCTGGATCGACCCGTCCGGCGCCGCCTCCGCTCCCCCGGCCGACCGGGTGGCCCTGGCCGTCTCCGCCGCCTGCTCGGGCGCCGGCGCCCTGCTCGCCCTCCTGGCCCTGGTCGCCCTGGCCCTCCGCCTGCGCCTCCACGCCCTCGACCGCCGCGCCGAGTCCGCCTGGACCGCCGACTGGGCCCGCCTCGAACCCCTCTGGAGCGGCCGCGCGGGCCAACGGCACGAGGACTGACCCGCCGACGGCCCCCAACGGGCCCCGACGGCCGGTCAGTCGCCGGTGACGCCCCCGGAGTGGACGCCGCCACCGCGTACGGCCAGGCACGGCGCCGGCACCCATCCGACCCACCGCCCTCGCACGACGAACCGCGCCCGGCGAGGCCCGGTCAGCGGGGACGGGTCCAGGCGGGGTCGGGCCGGGCGGCGTGGTGGGTGAGGGCGGCGACGGCGAGGAGGAGGGCGAGGGCCAGCGCGAGGGCGACGGGGACACCGGCGTGGAGGACGAGGAGGGCGCCGAGGAGGGCGCCGGCGAACATCCAGACGGCGGAGGCGAGGCGGCGGGTGCCGGTGCGGTCGGCGGCGAGGGCGGTGATGGTCATGGTCAGCACGGTGGTGGTGAGGTCGGGCACCTTCAGGGCGCGGACCACCGCGTTCTGGCCGCCCATCGCGAAGCCGAGCAGCCCGATCAGGGTGTAGCGGGCCGGGTCGGAGGTGTGGCCGGCCCCGGCCGCCAGCACGGTGGCCGCCGCGACCAGCGCCGACTGGACGGCGACGGCGGCGGTCAGCAGGTGCCCGCGGTGGCCGGGCAGCCGGCGGGCGAGGTGGCCGCCGGCCAGGGCGCCGAGCAGGAAGGCGGCGAGCGCGGCCAGCGAGGCGGTGGCGGAGAGGTTGGCCGCCCCGGCCAGGGCGAAGCCCAGGAACACCACGTTGCCGGTCATGTTGGCGACGAAGACGTGGCCGAGTTCGAGGTAGCTGACCGCGTCCACCACCCCGGTGACCACGGTCAGCACCAGCAGCATCGGGACCAGCGGGCCGTGCTCGGGGTCGGGGGTCGGCATCGGGCCTCCAGTCGGTTCGGGCGGGGGTCGGACCGGGATTCGGACGGGCGCGCACGGAGGGCCGGGCCGCCATTCGGCGGGCCGGCCCTCCGTCCGGCCCCGGTCCCGTCAGGCGAGCGCCGGGTTGCCGGGGTCCTCCGGTTCGTCCTCCAGGTGCCAGTGCAGGTCGCGCACGCCCGGTTCCAGCGACAGCCGGGTGACGACCTGTTCGAGCGCCGGGGCGACCGCTCCGGTGATCGCGACGGTGGCCCGCAGGCTGGTGGCGTCGCCGCTGTCGGTGCGGCGGGCGCGCAGTCCGGTCGGGGCGAGCCCGGAGGCGGAGAGGGCCTGGAGCAGCAGGGCCCGGATGTGGGTCTCGGACTTGCGGTCGCACTCCAGGTGGACGGTGGCACGGCTGGTGGAGTCCGGGTCGCTGCCGGACTGCGGGGCCCGGTCGAGCAGCCGGCCGGCCGGGCGCAGCACCAGGTGGACGACGAGCACGGCGAGCGTGCCGAGGACGGCGAACTCCAGCTCGCCGGAGGCGGCCAGCACCCCGACGGCGGCCGAACACCACAGCGTGGCGGCGGTGTTGAGGCCGCGTACGCCGGCGCCGTCGCGCAGGATGACGCCACCGCCGAGGAAGCCGATGCCGGAGACGACGTACGAGGCGACCCGGGTCGGGCTGCCGGAGTCGCCGACGGCCTCGCTGTACAGCACGAACAGGGTGGCTCCGGCGGCGACCAGGGCGTTGGTGCGCAGGCCGGCCATCCGGGCCCGCCACTGGCGTTCGACGCCGATCAGCGCGCCGCAGGCGATGCCGGTGGCGAGCCGGATCAGGAAGTCGGCGGTGGTCAGGGTGTGCACGACGGCACCTCCTTCACGGGAGGAGGGTACGGACGGGTGGCGGCCGGCCGCCCGGGGCCGCCGTGAGCCTTCCCGAGCATAGACCGGCCCCGAACGACCCCGGCCTGGTTCCCGCTTCACCCTCGACAGCTTTGTAGAAGTTTTTGACTCCGCCCGATCACGCGCCCTCGAAGAGCCCCCCGGGAACCACCCGGGCTTGCGTCACGTCCTCCGACATATATAGTTCACCGACATATGCAGTTGAGCAGCTCACGAGGGGGAAGTGTGTCCCACACCGATCCGACCCGGCCCGCGCCCGTCCTGCGCCTGGCCGACGTCACCCGGGTGCACGGGCGGGGCGCCGCCGAGGTGCACGCCCTGCGCGGCATCGACCTGGCCGTCCACCCGGGCGAGTTCGTCGCCGTCATGGGGCCGTCCGGCTCCGGGAAGTCCACCCTGCTGACCCTGGCCGGCGGGCTGGACCAGCCCAGCGGCGGCGAGGTGCTGGTGGAGGGGGTCGCGCTCGGCGGCCTCGGCCGCGGCAAGCTCGCCGACCTGCGGCGCCGTTCGATCGGATACGTCTTCCAGGACTACAACCTGATCCCGGCGCTGACCGCCGCCGAGAACATCGCGCTGCCCCGCGAACTGGACGGCGTGCCGGGACGCCGGGCCCGCCGGGAGGCGCTGGCCGCGCTGGAGGAGCTGGGCATCGGCGAGCTCGCCGACCGCTTCCCCGACGACATGTCCGGCGGCCAGCAGCAGCGCGTCGCGATCGCCCGGGCGCTGATCGGCGAGCGCCGGCTGGTGCTCGCCGACGAGCCGACCGGCGCCCTCGACTCGGCCACCGGCGAGGCGGTGCTCGCCGTGCTGCGCGCCCGCTGCGACGCCGGTGCCGCCGCGATGATGGTCACCCACGAGGCGGCGCACGCCAGTTGGGCGGACCGGGTGGTCCACCTGCGGGACGGCGTGGTGGCCTCGGAGGCCACCGGCCGCCGCGCCGCCGCCCGCCTCGCCGCGGTGCGCCCGTCCGGCGCGGTCGGCGAGGTGGCGCAGTGAGGCTCGGAGCCTGGCGGGTCGCCCTGCGGATCGCCCGCCGTGACGCGCTGCGCGCCAAGGGCCGCAGCGCGCTGATCGTCGCCATGATCGCGCTGCCCGTGCTCGGCGTCACCGGCGCCGACGTGGTCCACCGCAGCGGGCAGTTGACCCCGGCCGAACGGGTGGAGCGGGTGGTGGGCGGCGCGGACGCCCTGGTCACCTCGCTCGACCCGGGCCAGCTGGTCGAGCAGGCCCCGATCGCCGAGGACGGCGCCTTCTCCGTCCCGCTCCGCCCGGGGGAACAGCCGACGGCAGAACAGCAGAAGGGCGCGAGCACCGACCCGGTCACCCTGATCGGTTCGCTGCTGCCGCCCGGCAGCGTGCTCGTCCCGGCCCGGCCCGGGCCGGAGGCGGGCGCCACCTCGCCCGAGGGCCTGGTCCGCGCCCTCACCACCGAGGCCGACCTGGGCGACCCGGTCTGGCGCGGCCGGCTCGACCTGGTCGAGGGCCGCGCCCCGGCCGCCCCGCGCGAAGTGGCCGCCACCCGGGCCTTCCTGGACCGCTCCGGGCTCAGGACCGGCGCCACCACCACCCTCCAGGGCCTGGAGGGCACCACGTACACCATCACCGGTGTGGTGGAGCACCCGGGCGAGTTGGGCCGGGTCGAACTCGTCGCCCGTCCCGGCGAGTTGATCGACCCGCTGAGCACCGCACTGGCCGCCGGCGGGCCCGCCGCGGAGAAGCCCCCGACCACCCGCTCCGGCTGGCTGGTCCGACTGCCGTCCGGTGCCGCCCTCGACTGGGCCGGGGTCCAGCGGTTCAACGCCCACGGCTACACGCTGACCGCGCGTTCGGTGGCGATCGCTCCGCCGCCGGAGCAGGCCGTCCCCTACTACCGCGACTCGTCCCGCTACAGCGACCCGACGCCCGAGCGGAACACCAGGATCGTCGTCGCCACCGTGACCGGCCTGGCGCTGCTGGAGGTCGCCCTGCTCGCCGGGCCCGCCTTCGCGGTCGGCGCCAACCGCTCGCGCCGTCAGCTCGCCCTGCTCGGCGCGGCCGGCGGCAGCCGCGCCCACGTCGGTGCGGTGGTGCTCGGCGGCGGGCTGGTCCTCGGCGCGACCGGGGCGCTGGTCGGCGTGGTGCTCGGCACCGCGGTGGTCACCGTGCTGCGGTCGCGGATCGAGCAGTTCGGCGGCGTGCGCTTCGGACACCTCGCGCTCCCCCCGCTGGACCTGCTCGCGATCGCCGGGATCGGCCTGTGCACCGCGCTGCTCGCGGCCGCGCTGCCCGCGCTGCAGGCCGCCCGCCGCAGCGTCACCGCCGGGCTCACCGGCCGGGACACCGTCCGCGGGCCCAGCCGCTGGGTCACCGTCGCCGGCGTGGCGCTGGTCGCCCTCGGCGCCGTGCTCGCGATGTACGGCGCGACCGCGGTCCCGCGCGAACAGTCCGGCGTGGGCGGCTACGGCGGCCGGGTGCTCACCGTGCTCGGCGGTTCGGTGGTCGCCGAACTCGGCCTGCTGCTCTGCACCCCGATGCTGGTCGCCCTGATCGGCCGGGCCGCGGGCCGGCTGCCGCTCGGGCCCCGGCTCGCGCTGCGCGACTCCGCCCGGCACCGCTCGCGCACCGCTCCGGCGGTGGCCGCGGTGATGGCCGCGGTGGCCGGTGCGGTCGCCATCGGCGTCTACACCACCAGCACCGACGCCGAGAACCGGCGCGACTACGAGCCGGAGGCCCCGTACGGCGCCGTCCAGCTGATCAGCCACGCCGACGGGTTCCGGCTCGCCGAGGAGCGCGCCGAACTGGAGAAGCAGCTGACCGGGCTCGGCCCGCGCGGCGACCTCGCCCAGGTGGTGTACCGCTTCTGCGACAACTGCCTCAGCGTCGTCCAGCTCAAGGCCCCTGAGGTGCGGCGCGGCCTCGTCGCCCCACCGCACCTGGCCGCCGGTGACGCGAACGTGCTGCACAACCTGTTCGCCGTCCACGACCCGGCCGCCGAGGAGGCGCTCGCCGCCGGCAA
Source organism: Kitasatospora sp. NPDC114501 (assembly GCF_055633695.1). Lineage (NCBI taxonomy): Bacteria > Bacillati > Actinomycetota > Actinomycetes > Kitasatosporales > Streptomycetaceae > Kitasatospora > Kitasatospora sp. NPDC114501. The sequence goes on from NZ_JBVKDS010000014.1 coordinate 131,269, forward strand.
GCTGCTGGTCTTCGACCCGCGAGTGGTGGGCGCCGACGGCAAGGCCGTGATGGTGCTGCGCGGCGGCGGCCCCCCGGTACGGCCGGGCGAGGTGCCCAAGCCCGACGTGCAGGAGGTCCCGGTCGACGTGGTGCTGGTGGACAACCCGGCCGCCGCCAAGTTCGCCCAGGGCCTGCTACTGCCCTCCGTCCTGCCCCGGCTCGGGCTCTCCTCCTATCCGACCGGCTCGGTCTGGCTGCCCGCCACCCCGCCCGACCGCAAGGCGCAGCAGCGCGCCGAGGCGGCCACCATCCAGCTGGACCGCTTCGCCAGGCTCCAGGTGGAACGCGGGTACCAGCCGAAGAGCGACGCGCTCACCCTGGCGCTCACCGGCTTCGCCGCACTGGTCGTGCTCGGCGCCGCCGGGATCGCCACCGGCCTGGCGGCCGCCGACTCCCGGCAGGACCAGGCCACCCTGGCCGCGGTCGGCGCGCCGCCGAGGATCCGGCGGACCATGGCGGGCCTCCAGTGCATGCTGATCGCCCTGCTGGGCGCGCTGCTCGGCGCGGTCAACGGGTTCGTGCCCGCGGTGGGGCTGTTGAAGTCCCGGGCCAGCGGGTTCGGGGCCAAGCCGGCGCTGATCACCGCGCCCTGGGGCGAGCTGCTGCTGATCGTGCTGGTGCTGCCGGTGCTCGCGGGGCTGCTCGCGGCGCTGTTCACCCGGTCCCGCGTCCCGCTCGGGCGACGGCTGTCCTGAGGCCTGACCGTCCTGGATGCCCGCGGCCGGCGACGGACACGGCTTGAACACCCGCCGATCACCGGCCGACACCGCTTGGGCACCACCCCGGCACCACCCGGGACACGCCGGGCGTCCACCCCCTTCACCCGGGGGCGGGCGCCCGGCGCTCGCCGTACCATGGGCCGCGTTCCGCCGGGCGAAGGGCGCCCGTGGTCGGCTCGGCGAGGGAGAAGAGGGCGGTGCTACGGGGGTTCGGCGATCTCGAGGCCGAGATCATGGACCGGTTCTGGTCCTGGGGCCGGCCCGCCACGGTGCGCGAGGTGGTGGACGACCTCCAGCAGGACCGGGCGGTCGCCTACACCACCGTCACCACGGTCGCGGACATCCTCCACACGAAGGGCTGGCTGCGCCGCGACAAGATCGGCCGCGCCTGGATCTACGAGCCGACCTGCACCCGCGAGGAGTACACCGCCCGGCTGATGCACCAGGCGCTGGAGACCACCCCCGACCGTGCGGGCGCGCTGCTCCGCTTCGTCGACCGGATCACCGGGGACGAGGCCTCGGCGCTGCTCACCGCCCTCGAGCAGGTGCGGGCCCGGGCCGCGGGGTGACCCGCGCGCCGCGTCCCCGGGGCCTGCGGCGGGCCGGTCGCGACCGGTGGTGACCGGGGCCGACGGGCCCGGGACGGGAGTCCGCGAGATTTGCCGGGACCTTGACCCTCGCACCTGAACCCGCCTGCCCCGACCCGGCGTTGCCTACCGGTGCCGCAGGTACGCCCCGGCGGTCTCGCGCAGCCGGTCGTGCAGCCCGTCGTAGGCGCGGGCCCGGCCGAGCAAGGTCTTCGGCAGCTTGGCGACCATCGTGTAGTTGGTGTCGCAGACGTTCGCCGCCGGCGCCAGCCCGGCCTGGCTGACCAACTGGTACGCGTCGAGCTGGTCCAGGCCGAGCAGTTCGCCGGTCCAGCCGACCAGGTCGTGCTGGCTGATCCGGAACGCGTCCTCCAGCGGACGGGCCGAGCCGGTGCTGATCAGGAAGTCGTCGTTCTCCAGCCGGGGCCAGGCCGGGCCGCCGCCCTTGACCAGGTCGACGATCACGGTGGTGCGCATCGCCGCCTCCACCGCCGTACCGCACACCTCGCCCTCGCCCTGGCGGGCGTGGCCGTCGCCGATGGCGACCAGGCCGCCCTCGACGTTGACCGCGAAGTAGGCGGTGGTGCCGGCCCGCATCTCGGGGGTGTCCAGGTTGCCGCCGTGCGCACCCGGGGTGATCGAGGCCAGCACCTCGCCGGCCGCCGGGGCGACGCCGACCGTGCCGTGCATCGGGTCGAGCGGCAGGTCCACCGTGAACCCGCTGTTGCGGGCCCGGAACCGGCAGAGTCCCGCCTTGACGTCCAGGTCGTAGACCCAGACCCGCTCCTCCAGCGCCGGGTGCAGCATCGCGGTGCTGTGGGTGGCGGTCAGCGCGCCGAAGTGCGGGAAGGTGCTGGAGATGCCGTACTCCCGGGCCGGGGTGATCTCCACGAAGTGCACCGCGAGGACGTCCCCGGGCTCGGCGCCCGCCACCGCGATCGGGCCGGTGACCGGGTTGAGGTAGGGGAAGACGCAGACCTGGCTGGGCAGGTCGCCGGTGCCGCACACCTTGCCGCCGAAGCAGTCCTCGGTGGTCAGTTCGACGACGGTGCCGGGCCGGACGGTGACCAGCGGGGCGCGGCCGCCGAAGGTGTAGGCGTAGTCCTCGGGGGTCGGCGACAGCGTGACGATCTCGGGCAGGCTCACGGCTTCTCCTCGGCAGGGGTGGTGGTGGCGCTGTTCGGGGCGGCGTTGTTCGCAGCGGCGGCGTTCGTCGCCTCGGCATCGGTCGCGGCGGCGCCGGGGTCCAGGGCGGAATCGGCCTCGGTGACGGCCAGTCGGGGCCTGCGGCCGGTCGCCATCAGCCCGGCGAGCACGATCCCGCCGACGAGCAGCCAGACGAAGCCGAGCCGCTGGGCCGCGATGTCGGCGTTGACCACCACGTACGCGAGGATCGCGAAGCCGAGCGCCGGGGCGACCAGGTGCCGCCAGTAGTCCTTGCTGCGCCGGCGGATCAGGTAGTGGACGACGACGGCGACGTGCAGGACCAGGAAGGTGGTCAGCGCACCGAAGTTGACCAGGGTGCTCAGCAGGGTGATGCCGTCGTCGCGGGAGGCCGTGTAGAGGCCGAGCACCAGCGAGATCCCGGCGGTCAGCAGGGTCGCGTTGACCGGCACCCGGCGGGTGGGGTGGATCCGGGCCAGGAAGGAGGGCAGCTGGCGGTCGCGGGCCATCGCGAACAGCAGCCGGGAGGTGGCCGCCTGGGCCACCAGCGAGTTGGCGAAGCCCCAGGCCACAGCGGTGGAGGCGGCGGTCAGGGTGGCCAGCCAGCCGCCGCCGGCGGTACGGGCCGCGTCGTAGAAGGCGGTGCCGTTCGGGTCGCCGTCCCGGATCAGCGCGTCGGGATCGGCGACCAGCAGCGAGGCGACCCAGGTCTGCACGACGAACAGGGTGCCCGCGAGCAGCAGCGCGGCGACCATCGACCGGCCGATGGCCTTGGTGGAGTCCCGGTTCTCCTCCGAGAGGGTGGAGATGCCGTCGAAGCCCAGGAAGCTGAGCACCGCGATCGAGACCGCCCCGAAGGCCAGGCTCCACGAGAAGGTGTGGGAGTCGTACAACGGCGTGAAGTCGAAGCCGCGGCCCTTGCCCTCGGCCAGGGCGATGACGCCGATCACCACGAACACGGCCAGCACGACGAGTTCGCCGATCAGCATCGCCCTGTTGACCTTGTTGGTGGTCTCGATGCCGAGGTAGTTGACCACGGTGTTGAGCAGCACGAAGCCGATCAGCCAGAGCCAGACCGGGACGGCCGGCACCAGCGAGTTCATCGCGACGCCGGCGATCAGGTACAGCAGCCCCGGCACCAGCACGTAGTCGAGCAGGATCATCCAGCCGGACAGGAAGCCGACCGGGGCGGCGATGCCCCGGCCCGCGTAGGTGTAGACCGAGCCGGCCATCGGGAAGGCCCGGGACATCTGGGCGTAGGACAGGGCGGTGAACATCATCGCGACCATGCCGAGGACGTAGGCCAGGGCGACCATGCCGCCGGAGCCCTGGAAGACGCCGCCGAAGATGCCGAACGGTGCGATCGGCACCATGAACACCAGCCCGTAGACGAGCAGGTCGGTGAAGCCGAGCGAGCGGCGCAGCTCCTGCTGGTAGCCGTAGCTCTCGATGCCCTGGGGCGCGGGTGTGTCGGCCATGGTGCTCTCTCTCCGTGACGACCCTGCGGGTGTGTGGGGGAGACTGTAGGGGCAACTATTTCCAGATGGAAGGGTTTCGCCAGGGCATTCCACCTGACGAGAACGAACACCCCGGGTCACCGGCGGAGCACCCGGGGCTACCGCGACAGGACGGCGAAGCCGAGGCCCTCGGCCCGGGCGAGGTGGATCGGCGCCCGGCCCGCACCCCCGCCGTGCAGCAGCCGGCCGGCGGCCGCCAGCAGACCGTCCGGGGCCAGGGCCCGCCGTGCCCCCAGCTCGGCGAGCAGGCGCATGCCCTCGTACAGGCCCACCGCGTACGCGTCCAGGACCGGCGCCCACGGGCCGCACAGCGCCCGGTGCCGCTCGGCGAGACCCTGCCGGTGATCGTCGGCCAGCGTCGCGAAGGACGGCATCGCGGCGTACAGCGTCCCGGTGTCGTCGCCGCCGAGCGCGAGCAGGCCGTTCTCCTCCAGGGCGCCGGAGAGCCGCACCATCCGGCGGTCCAGCCCGCTGCGCCGCAGCGCCCGGTTGAACCGCACCAGATCACGCCCGACCAGGCTGAGCAGCAGGGCGTCCGCGCGGGCGGCGCGCAGCGCGTCCAGCATCGGTTCGAGCGCCTCCTCGACCGCCCCGAACGGGATCCTCCGCTCCAGCACCACCCGGGCGCCGGCCCGTGCCGCGAGCTCCTCGGCGGCCCGGTGGACGGAGCGCGGCCAGATGTAGTCGTTGCCGATCAGCGCCCACCGGCCGATGCGGTGACGCACCGTCAGCCCACGCACCGCGAAATCGAGTTGCCGGAGCGGATCGATGCCGGTGCAGAGCACGCCGGGCAGCCGGGACCCGCCCTCGTGCGGCGGGGTGTAGACGTACGCGACGCGGCCGGCGGCGACGGCCTCCACCGCCCGGTGCACGTCGCTGGTGTGGCACCCGACGATCGCGTCCAGCGCCCCGGCGTCCAGCAGCAGTCGCACCTCCCCGGCGACCGCGCCCGGCGCGCCACCGCCGTCCACCAGCACCAGCTCCAGCGGGCGGCCGAGCACGCCGCCGCCCGCGTTGACCTCGTGCGCGGCGAGCAGGGCGCCGTCCAGCGCGGACGGGCCGGTGAGCCCGAGCGGGCCGGACTGCGGCACGACGAGGCCCACCCGGAACGCCGCCTCCTCCCGATCCGAGTGCAGCGCGTCGAGCGGATCGATCAGCCTCACCTCGACGCTCACACGGCGAGTATCGTCGTACCACCGATATCGGGAAAGGCCGGAGAGGGGAGCGTCCGATGACCGCAGCCGGTGCCGCACCGGGAGTCGACGCCCGCCCCGGCGATCCCGTCGGCCGGGCCGCGGACCGGCCCACCGGCGACCCGGCGGACCGTCCGGCCGTCCCGGAACCACTGCTGGTCGAGCTGGTCACGCTGGCCCACCGCAGGCTCTCCGGCGGCCTCGCCGCCGCGCTGGCCGAGGAGGACTGCACCGTCGACCAGTGGCGGCTGCTGCGCGCCCTCGCGGACGGCCGGGGGCACGCGATGGGCGAACTGGCCCAGGCCCTGCTGATCCCGCAGGCGAGCCTGAGCCGGCTGGTGGACTCGCTGGCCGACTCCGGCTGGGTCTACCGCCGCCAGGACGACCGGGACCGCCGCCGGATCAGCGCCCACCTCTCCCGCCGGGGCCGCACCCGGCTGACCCGCCTGGACGCCCTCGCCGCCGCCCACGACGCCGCCGTCCGCCGGGCCTGCGGCCTCGCCGACCCGGCGCACCTGCTGCGACGGCTCGCCGCGCTCTGACCCGCCCGACCACCGCGCTAACGACCCGACCGCTCGCTCGCCGACCCCCCGCAACGACGGTGGCCCGCCCCGCCGAAGCGGGGGCGGGCCACCGGGGGCGTGCGGTCAGGCCGGGCGGACGGCGCCCCTGTAGGGCATCGCGGAGATCGGCAGGACCTCGATGTTCTTCCCCGTGCGCGGGGAGTGGATCATCTTGCCGTCGCCGATGTACAGGCCGACGTGGTGCAGGTCGTCATAGAAGAAGACCAGGTCACCGGGCTGGAGGTTGGCGCGGTCGACGTGCGGGCCGTCCTTCCACTGCTCCTCGGACGTCCGGGAGATCGTGACGCCCGCCGCACGGTAGGCCTGGCTGGTGAGACCGGAGCAGTCGAAGGTGGCGGGGCCGTTCTTGCCCCAGCCGTACGGCTTGCCCAGCTGGGCCTGGGCGAACGCGATGATGCTGGCGGCCCGGCCACTGGCCGACGGCACCGGGGCGTTCATGTCCGGGCGCTCGGCGGAGCGGGAGGCGCGGTCCTTGGCGGCCGCGGCGGCGGCCTGCTGGGCCTCGGCCTTGGCCTTCTCGGCGCTCTGCTGGGCGTTGATCTTGGCCCGGTCCTCGGCGCTGAGCTTGTTCAGCATCTCCTGGGCCTGGGCCAGCTTGGTCTGGATGTCCTTCTTCTGCTCCGCCAGCTGGGTGCCGACCGAGTCGAGCGCGGCCAGGGTGGCGGTGGCCTCGGCGCGGTCCTGGTCGAGCTTGCGCTGCTCGTCCTGCGCCTGCTTGAGCAGGTTCGCCTGGGAGTCGGAGACCTGGCTCTGCACCGCGGCGCGCTCCAGGTAGGCGGACGGGTCGGAGTCGAGCATCAGCTGGACCGACGGGTCGATGCCGTTGGTGCGGTACTGGTCGGCGGCGACCGCGCCGAGCCGGGTCCGCAGCTCGTTCATCGCCTCCTGGCCGCGGACGACCTTCTCCTGGATCTGGTTGGCCTCGGCCTGGAGCTTCTGCTGCCTCGCCTGGAAGCCGTTGTGCTTCTCGATCGCCTGCTCGGCCTCCTGGTTGAGCAGGTCGACCTGCTCCTTGACGGAGGCGAGGTTCGGGGAGGGCTCGGCGTGGGCGGTGCCGGAGGCGAGGACCGCGCTGCCGGCCGCCATGGCCGTGGTGAGGACCGCCATCCGGGCCCGGCTCGGGGGACTGGGCTTGCGACGCTTTCCCATGCCGGTCGCTCTCCTTCGGGGGAATCTGGGGACGGTCCGGACGGGGCCGGGGGAACGGCCCGGCCGGGGCCGTGGGACGGCGAAGGCGGGCAGGACTAGCAACGGGGGGGGGGTGCTGCCCCGCCCACCTTCTTCGAAGTAACTTAATAGATGAGGGCCCGGGTTCCGCAATCCCCCTGATCATGACGTTCCGGCAGCATGACGGGACATCGATCGCGTTCCGTGCCATCGGTGTTGACCTCGGACACCGTCCACCGCCGACGGCGGCCGGCAGGAACCCGCCCCGCACCTCCGACCACCCGTCACGGCACCCCCTCCCGACCCGGGTGCCGGCCGTCCCGGCACCCCGTGGCACTCCCCGCCCCGAGGAGTGCTCGAAATCAGCCAAATCGAGGGAAACGTCACACGGGCTCCCCCTCCTGCGGCCCTGCGAACGGGCGCTAACCTGCGCACATGAAGGTCCCGCCCGAAAGGCTCCCCCTCGCCTCCGAGTTCCCGGCCGCGCACCGTGAGCAGTGGCAGCAGCTCGTCCAGGGTGTGCTGCGCAAGTCCGGTTCCCAGCCCGAGGACGGCCCCGCCGCCGAGCAGGCGCTCACCACCCGGCTCCAGGACGGGCTGAGCGCCCGCCCGCTGTACACCGCCGAGGACACCGCCGCCGACCCGGGCTTCCCGGGCTTCCCGCCGTTCGTGCGCGGCGGCCGGCCCCAGGGCGCCGCCGTGACCGGGTGGGACGTTCGCCAGCGGCACGCCGACCCGGACCGCCGGCGCGCCAACGAGGCCGTGCTGGCCGACCTGGAGCACGGCGTGAGCTCGCTCTGGCTGGAACTGGGCGGCGCGGGCCTCCCGGTCGACGCCCTGCCCGAGGCCCTGGCCGGCGTGTACCTGGACCTGGCCGCCGTGGCCCTCGACGCCGGACCCGAATTCACCGACGCCGCCGAGCAGTTGTTCAGGCTGTACGAGGAGCGCGAAGTCTCCCCCGGCGCCGCCGCCGGCAACCTCGGCGCCGACCCGCTCGGCCTCCAGGCCCGGACCGGCGACGGCGACCGCACCGACGCGCTGCTCGCCGAGGCCACCGCACTGGCCGCCCGCTGCGCCGCCGGCTACCCGGGCCTGCGGGCGCTCACCGTGGACGCCCTGCCGTACCACGAGGCGGGTGCCTCCCCCGCCCAGGAACTGGGCTGCTCGCTCGCCGCCGGCGTCGCCTACCTGCGCGCGCTGACCGCCGCCGGGCTCACCGTGGACGAGGCGCTCGGCCAGCTGGAGTTCCGCTACGCCGCGGACGCCGACCAGTTCCTCACCATCGCCAAGTTCCGTGCCGCGCGCCGCCTCTGGGCCCGGGTCGCCGAGGTCTCCGGGGCCGGCGCGACCGCCTCCGCGCAGCGCCAGCACGCCGTCACGTCCCGGGTGATGATGACCGCCCGCGACCCGTGGGTGAACATGCTGCGCACCACGGTCGCCTGCCTGGCCGCGGGCGTCGGCGGCGCCGACTCCGTCACCGTGCTGCCCTTCGACAGCGCCCTCGGCCTGCCGGACGCCTTCGCCCGCCGGATCGCCCGCAACACCCAGGCGATCCTGCTGGAGGAGTCCCACCTGGCCCGGGTGATCGACCCGGCCGGCGGCTCCTGGTACGTCGAGCAGCTGGGCGAGGAGCTGGCGCGGGCCGCCTGGGCCTGGTTCCAGGAGATCGAGCGGGCCGGCGGCCTGCGCGCCGCCCTCTCCGCCGGGCTGGTCGAGGAGCGGATCGCCGCGACCTGGGCGGAGCGCTCGGTGAGGCTCGCCAAGCGGCGCGAACCCGTCACCGGCGTCAGCGAGTTCCCGCACCTGGACGAGCAGCCGCTGGTCCGCGAGCCGGCCCCGGCCGCGCTCGGCGGCGGACTGCCGCGGGTGCGCCGCGCCGAGGCCTACGAGGCGCTGCGGGACCGCTCGGACGCCCAGCTCGCCGCGACCGGCGCCCGTCCGACGCTGTTCCTCGCCTCGATCGGCACCGCCTCCGCGCACACCGCGCGCACCACCTTCGCCGCCAACCTGTTCCAGGCCGGCGGCATCGCGACGGTCTCGGCCGAGTCCGTCGACCCGGCGGCCTTCGCCGAGGCGTTCACCGCCTCCGGCGCGACCGTCGCCTGCCTCTGCTCCAGCGACGCGCTGTACGCCGAGCACGCCTCCTCGGTCGCCGGGGCCCTGAAGGCCGCCGGCGCCGAGAAGGTGCTGCTGGCCGGGCGACTCGCCGAAGTACCCGACGGCGTGGACGAGTTCATCTTCGCGGGGGGCGACGCGGTCGCCGTCCTCACCTCCCTGCTGGACCAGATCGGAGCCGCTCGATGATCCCCGACTTCACCGGAATCGGGCTGGACGGCGGCGCCGCCGGCGTCACGGACGAGCAGTGGCGGGCCGCCTGGCGCCGGTCCACCGGCAAGGACGTCGACGAACTGCTCTGGGAAACCCCCGAGGGCATCGGCGTCAAGCCGCTGTACACCGGCGCCGACCTGGCCGGGCTGGACTTCCTGGAGACCTACCCGGGCGTCGCCCCGTACCTGCGCGGGCCCTACCCGACCATGTACGTCAACCAGCCCTGGACCGTCCGCCAGTACGCGGGCTTCTCCACCGCCGAGGAGTCCAACGCCTTCTACCGCCGCAACCTCGCGGCCGGCCAGAAGGGCCTGTCGGTCGCCTTCGACCTGCCGACCCACCGCGGCTACGACAGCGACCACCCGCGGGTCACCGGCGACGTCGGCATGGCGGGCGTGGCGATCGACTCGATCTACGACATGCGCCAGCTGTTCGACGGCATCCCGCTGGACAAGATGTCGGTGTCGATGACCATGAACGGCGCCGTGCTGCCGGTCCTCGCGCTGTACATCGTCGCGGCCGAGGAGCAGGGAGTACCGCCGGAGAAGCTCGCGGGGACCATCCAGAACGACATCCTCAAGGAGTTCATGGTCCGCAACACCTACATCTACCCGCCGCAGCCGTCGATGCGGATCATCTCGGACATCTTCGCGTACACCTCGCAGAAGATGCCCCGGTACAACTCGATCTCCATCTCCGGCTACCACATCCAGGAGGCGGGGGCGACCGCCGACCTGGAGCTGGCCTACACCCTGGCCGACGGGGTGGAGTACCTGCGCGCGGGCCTGGACGTGGGGCTGGACGTGGACGCCTTCGCGCCGCGGCTGTCGTTCTTCTGGGCGATCGGCATGAACTTCTTCATGGAGGTCGCCAAGCTGCGCGCGGCCCGGCTGCTGTGGGCCAAGCTGGTCAGGCAGTTCGATCCGAAGAACCCCAAGTCCCTTTCGCTGCGCACCCATTCGCAGACCTCCGGCTGGTCGCTCACCGCCCAGGACGTGTTCAACAACGTCACCCGCACCTGCGTGGAGGCGATGGCGGCGACCCAGGGCCACACCCAGTCGCTGCACACCAACGCCCTGGACGAGGCGCTCGCCCTGCCCACCGACTTCTCCGCCCGCATCGCCCGCAACACCCAGCTGCTGCTCCAGCAGGAGTCGGGCACCTGCCGGGTGATCGACCCGTGGGGCGGCTCCGCGTACGTCGAGAAGCTGACCCACGACCTCGCCGCCAGGGCCTGGGAGCACATCCAGGAGGTCGAGGCGGCCGGCGGCATGGCCAAGGCCATCGACGCCGGCATCCCCAAGCTGCGCGTCGAGGAGGCCGCCGCCCGCACCCAGGCGCGGATCGACTCCGGCCGTCAGCCGGTGATCGGCGTCAACAAGTACCGGGTGGAGAGCGACGAGCGGATCGACGTGCTCAAGGTCGACAACTCCTCGGTGCGGGCCCGCCAGATCGAGAAGCTGCGCCGGCTGCGCGCGGAGCGCGACGAGGCTCTCGTCCAGGACTCCCTGAACGCCCTCACCCGGGCCGCCGAGGCCGGTCCGCAGCGCGGCGGCTCGCTGGACGGCAACCTGCTGCACCTGGCCGTCAACGCGGCCCGGGCCAAGGCCACCGTCGGCGAGATCTCGGACGCCCTGGAGAAGGTGTACGGCCGCCACTCCGGCCAGATCCGTACCATCTCCGGTGTGTACCGAGACGAAGCGGGCCCGTCGGCCTCCCTCCAGCGCACCCGCGACCTGGTCGAGCGGTTCGAGCAGGCCGAGGGCCGCCGTCCGCGCATCCTGGTCGCCAAGATGGGCCAGGACGGCCACGACCGCGGCCAGAAGGTGATCGCCACGGCGTTCGCCGACCTCGGCTTCACCGTGGACGTCGGCCCGCTGTTCCAGACCCCGGCCGAGGTCGCCCGCCAGGCCGTCGAGGCGGACGTCCACATCGTCGGCGTGTCCTCGCTGGCCGCCGGGCACCTCACGCTGGTACCCGCACTGCGCGCCGAACTCGCCGAGGCGGGGCGGGAGGACATCACCATCGTGGTGGGCGGGGTCATTCCGCCGCAGGACTTCGACGCCCTGTACGAGGCGGGCGCGGCCGCGGTCTTCCCGCCCGGGACGGTCATCCCGGACGCGGCGTACGACCTGCTGAAGTCCCTGGCGGCCGACCTCGGCCACGAGCTGTAGGCCTTCGATCGCATGCCTCCGCGGACGATCGACCTCGACAGCTATGTGACGGGCGTGCTGGACGGCTCGCGCGCCTGGATCGCGCGCGCCGTCACCCTCGTCGAGTCCTCCCGGCCCGACCACCGCGCGCTCGCGCAGCAGCTGCTCCAGCGGCTGCTGCCGCACGCGGGCGGGGCGGTCCGGGTGGGCATCACCGGGGTGCCCGGTGTCGGCAAGTCGACCTTCATCGACTCCTTCGGCAGCATGCTGACCGGCCAGGGCCGCCGGGTCGCGGTCCTGGCCGTCGACCCGACCTCCAGCCGGACCGGCGGCTCCATCCTGGGCGACAAGACCCGGATGGAGCGGCTCGCCGTCGACCCTTCCGCCTTCGTCCGGCCGTCCCCGACCTCGGGGACGCTCGGCGGGGTCGCCAAGGCCACCCGGGAGTCCATGGTGGTGATGGAGGCGGCCGGGTACGACGTGGTGCTGATCGAGACGGTGGGCGTCGGGCAGTCCGAGACGGCGGTGGCGGGGATGGTCGACACCTTCCTCCTGCTCAGTCTGGCGCGGACCGGCGACCAGCTCCAGGGCATCAAGAAGGGCGTCCTGGAGCTCGCGGACGTCATCGCCGTCAACAAGGCGGACGGCCCGCACGAGCGGGACGCGAAGGCGGCTGCCCGCGAACTCGCGGGCGCGCTGCGGCTGTTGCAGCCCCCGGACGCCGCCTGGACGCCGCCCGTGCTGACGTGCAGCGGCCGCGACGGCGCGGGGCTGGACGTGCTGTGGGAGCGCCTCCAGCAGCACCGCAAGGTCCTGGACGCGACGGGCGCCCTGGCCGCCAAGCGCCGCGACCAGCAGGTCGAGTGGACCTGGTCCATGGTTCACGACCAGCTCTACGCCCGTCTCCACGAGAACCCGGAAGTACGGCACCTGGCCCCCGAGTTGGAAACCCAGGTCCGCGCCGGCACCCTCCCGGCGGGACTGGCCGCCCAGCAGATCCTGGACGCCTTCTTCGGCTGACCCGGAACGTGCAAGTCGAGCGCCGTGCCCCACCCCCGCGTGGGGCACGGCGCTTCGTCGGCTGCGGGGCACTCGAACCACACCACCTTGCCCGTCACCGTCGGGTACCACCCCCACGAGTGCGCGAGTGCCACCACCAACCGCCGCGCCGCCGGCACGGCACCGGCCCCCGGCGATTCCTCCCACCCCGATGGAACCGGAAACCGCGCGTTGCTCACTGGGCTGACCATCATGTGCGCTCTCCAAGCCAGCAGGTAGGTCGTACAACTGCGACCGAATGGCTCCCGTCGACGTCTCGGCAGTCGCCGAGACGTCGACGGCCCGAGCGGGTCAGGCGAAGCGGACGGTCAACCGGTCCTCGGCGGGGCGGCCCTCATCTCGCGCTGCCGCATCGACAAGGACCTTGGCGATCCGCTCGAACACCTCCACACCGAGGTGTTCGCGGCTGACCGCCGAGTCCTCCCAGACGATCTCGACCGGCCGCTCGGCGTCGGTGGTCAGCCGGCCCCCCAACGCGTTGAGGTTCCGTCCGTAGTACGGGCCGAAGTCCAGCGGCCCTGCGAGCTCGTCGTGGAAGTCCGCCACGGTCCGGATCCGCGAACCGTCGATGGTGACCCTCATGTCCCTCCTTCCGGTTCGGCAACTGACAGCCTGCTCGTCGTGGTCGCCGATGGTGTCCATCAGGCCATCAGTCGACCAAGGAATGCCCGTGTCCTACGCTCCGGGGCTCGCAGGACGGTGCCGCGCTCAGCGAGGCCGACCAGTGGGCTCAGCCGTGGCGGACGGCTCGCTCCAGCCCGTGCCGCGACGCACGGTGAGGACCCCGCAGACCACGAACCCGTCGTGTGCGCCGTCCCCCTGGACGATCCGGAGCTTCCGGAACCTTCCGGCGTGGCGCTCCGGGATCGGGAGCAGGGCGTCGATCTCCCGCGTGTCCTCCACCTCCGTGATGGCGAGCGAGGTGTAGCTGGACACCGTCTTCATCGCCAGCACGTCGCCGAAGACGAGATCCACGTAGCCCGTGTAGTCCTCACCCGGCTTGCCCCGCAGGACCAGGGTCCGGTGGGACTTGGTGTACGACCACAGTTGGAACCAATGGTCGAAGCGCAGAGGCAGGGAGGCCTGGCTGCCGGTCATCTCGTGTCCTCTCTCAGTCGAACGGACCCTTGTCCTGCTGGATCCCGTCCTTGAACCACTTGACCCGGACCTGCACGGACGGCGGGGCATCCCTGATCATCGCAAGTTCCCATGCCGTCAGGTCGGATGCGTACGGGTTGTTCGGGTCCGCCGTCTTCGCCCACTCCTTGGGGTTCGTGATGTCGTCCAGGTTGACGTAGATCTCGGTCGTACTATCCGGCGACAGGGCGGCTCGGACCACCTTCTCGAAGTCCTTGCCCTCGGCGCTCCATTGCTCCCAGTACGAGGCGTCGTTGTGGTCGGCGAACGTTTCGAGGGCGTATCGGTCCCCGTTGGCCTCCGTGAGCCCGAGGGCGATGCGGCCGCACTCGCCGTTGTGGACCAGGACCGGTATCGAGCCCGCCAGCACGTAGTACGTGTGGACGTCCCGGACGGTCAGGTTGTAGGCGGGCTGGAGGCCGGTCCACTGCCGCACCGACGCGACCGTCACGGTTGCCGCGTCGGCGGTCCGCAGCTGGTCTCCGACGACGACGTCCGCCGCATCGACCCATGCCTGGCGGTTCTCCGTCCAGAAGGGGTGACGGGCGGTCGCCGTGACGCTGTCGGAGCCTCCCGCCCCGTCGGTCACCGTGAGGTCGACGAAGTCACGGTCGGCCGGGCTCTGGATGGTGCCGTCGACCGGCTGGGCGGCGGTGGTACCGGTGTCCGGATCCGTGGCGAGGACCTGGTCGCCACGGCGTACCTGCTCGATCGGCCGGTTGCCGCCGTCGGCCATCAGCACCTTGGTACCGGCCGGGAAGCTGTTGGGGGTCAGGCAGATCCCCACCTTGGAGAATGCGTCCTCCAGGAAGGGGGTGATCTTGTTTCCGACGAAGGGGAGCTGGCGGGTGACGTCGAGGAGCTTGGACGCGGGTTCGGCCAGTACACCCCTCGGATCCCTGGTGCAGTCCGGGACCTGGTCGATGGCATCGCCCTGCACGATCCCGCTGACGCAGCCGCCCGCCTGCCTCGCCAGGGTGGGGACGGTGTCGAAGAAAACGGTCCCCAACAGCGACTTGGCCGAGCTGTAGAGCTCGAGGAGTCGGTTGTACGCGCGGAACGCGGCGTCGGTGGCCGGCCCGACGAAGCCCGGCTCAGCGGCGGGCGGCGACGGCCTGGCGGGTGCGGCGGGCGAGGCGGTGGGCGCGTTGGACGGCGACGAAGGCGGTCATGGAGTCGGCCTGGGTGAGGCGGTACTTGAGGCGGAGCTGGGGGCTGAGGCCGGCCTGGGCCTCGGGGCCGATGGCCCGCAGCAGGCGGGTGACGTGCTGCTGGTAGGCGGCGCGGTAGGCGCGGTCGCCGTCGGGGACGGTCCAGAAGAACATCGGGATCTCCTCGACCAGGCAGTTGCGGTCGTAGGCGCGCAGGTGGTCGGCGAAGACGGGTTCGGGGCGGGCGAGGAGCCACTCGCGGACGAGTTCCATCGAGCGGACCCGGTCGACGACCCCGCGCGGGTCGGTCTTCTTCTGGGTGATGGAGAGGTCGCCGTCCTCGCGCACGCGCCAGTGGTAGACCGGGTCGGCGAGGACGTCGACGCGTTCGGCGAGGAAGTGGTGGGGCACGCTGACCGGGGCGTCCTCGTACAGGATGCCCTCGGGGTACAGGATGCCCGCGCCGTCGAAGAAGGTGCGCCGGTAGACCTTGTTCCAGGCGGTGCGGTCGGTGACGAGGGCGGGCAGTTCGCTGACGTGGGTGCGCAGCCGGGTCTCGCGGAACGGGCGGCGGTGTGCGTGGGAGGGGCTGAGGCCGGTGGTGCGCAGCCGCAGGGCGTTGCCGGCGGCGAAGTCGGAGCCGGTCCCGTCCAGGGTGTCGATCATCAGCTGGTAGGCGTGCGGCGGCAGGGTGTCGTCGCTGTCGACGAAGGCCAGGTACTCGGTGCCGGCGGTGAGGTGGCGCCAGCCGGTGTTGCGGGCGGCGCCCAGGCCCTGGTTGTGCTGGCGGACCAGCCGGAAGCGCGGGTCCCGGGCGGCGTGGGCCTCGGCGACGGCCGGGCCGTCGTCGGTCGAGCCGTCGTCGACCATGACGCACTCGAAGTCCTCGAAGGTCTGCGCCGCGATCGAGTCCAGGCACTCCCGGAGGTAGCGCTCGACGTTGTGGATCGGGACGACGAGGGAGAGACGCGGGGCCATCGGGCGCCCTTTCGCTCAGCGGCGGCGGCAGCAGCAGCGGACGGGCCGGGAGGCCGTTGCCGGCCGGTCACCGGCGGTGGTCCGAGCGAGCGTAGGGAGCGCACGCGACCGGCGGGCGAACGGCGGGTGGCGTCCGGCCTGCGGCGGGGTGCATCGGCTGTGTCCGGCGTCAACTCCCGTGCGGGAGGCGCACGGCAGGCCCACGCAGGACAGGGGAAGACCCCGGACCGCCCGACCGGTCCGGGGCCCTGCGTCACCTGATGCGGGTCAGGCGCTCTTGACGGCCGCGAAGCGGTCCGAGACGTCCTGCCAGTTGACGACGTCCCACAGGCGGGTGACGTAGTCCGGGCGGACGTTGCGGTACTGGAGGTAGTACGCGTGCTCCCAGGCGTCGAAGGCCAGCAGCGGGGTGGTGTTCTGGCCGACGTTGCCGTGGTGGTCGTAGACCTGCTCGACGATCAGGCGCTGACCGAGCGGCTCCCAGGACAGGATGCCCCAGCCGGAGCCCTGCACACCGGTGGTGGCGGTGGTGAGCTGCTTCTTGAAGGCCTCGAAGCTGCCGAAGTGCTCGGTGATGGCGTCGGCCAGCTCGCCCTCGGGGCGGTCGCCGCCCTCGGGCGAGAGGTTCTGCCAGAACAGCGAGTGCAGCACGTGGCCCGACAGGTGGAAGGCGAAGGTCTTCTGCAGGCCGACCAGGCCGCCGAACTGCTCCTTGTCGCGGGCCTCGGCCAGCTGCTCCAGCGTGTCGTTGGCGCCCTTGACGTACGCGGCGTGGTGCTTGGAGTGGTGCAGCTCCAGGATCTCGGCCGACATCGCCCGCTCCAGCGCGGAGTAGTCGTACGGCAGGTCGGGAAGCGTGTAGGTGCCCATCAGGACACGGCCCCTTTCGGCGGGTTGAACGGTGGTGATCGTGCCGGGACAACACTATTGCGTATCAGTTGCAGGAACGAAGCATGGGCTCCTGCTTATTCCTCACATCCCGTCGGGCACAATGGTCACCGTTCCGTGTAATGACCGACAAGGGTGAGTGACTGTGACAGGGTCGCCGGTGGTGCTGGGCATCGAGTCCTCCTGCGACGAGACCGGAGCGGGCCTGGTCCGCGACGGCGTGCTGCTCGGGCAGGCGGTGGCCTCGTCGATGGACGAGCACGCCCGTTACGGCGGGGTGGTGCCCGAGATCGCCGCCCGGGCGCACGTCCACGCGATGGCGCCGGTGGTCCGGGAGGCGCTGGACCGGGCCGGGCTCACCCTGGCGGACGTCGGCGCGGTCGCGGTGACCACCGGCCCGGGGCTGGCCGGGGCCCTTCAGGTGGGCGTGGCCGCCGCCAAGGGGTACGCCTTCTCGCTCGGCGTCCCGCTGTACGGCGTGCACCACCTCGCCGGGCATGTCGCCGCCGCCACCCTGGACGGCGGCCCGTTGCCCGACCCCTGCGTGGTGCTCATCGTCTCCGGCGGCCACACCTCGCTGCTGCTGGTGCGCGACCTGGGTCGGGACCCGATCGTCCACCTCGGCGACACCCTGGACGACGCGGCCGGCGAGTGCTTCGACAAGGTCGCCCGGGTCCTGGGGCTCCCCTACCCGGGCGGCCCGGCGATCGACCGCGCCGCGCGCGGGGGCGACCCGACGGCCGTCCGGCTGCCCCGCCCGCTGACCGGGCCGCGGGACGACCCGTACGCCTTCTCCTTCTCCGGCCTGAAGACCGCCGCCGCCCGCTGCGTCGAGGCCCGACGCGAACCCCGGGTGCCGGACGTGGCGGCCTCGCTGCAGGAGGCGCTCGCGGACGTGCTGACCCGCAAGGCGGTGCGGGCCTGCCTCGACCACGGGATCGGCACCCTGGTGGTGGTCGGCGGGGTCGCGGCCAACTCCCGGGTGCGGGCGCTGGCCGAGCAGCGGTGCGCGGCGGCCGGGATCGCGCTGCGGGTGCCGCCGCTGCGGCTGTGCACGGACAACGGCGCGATGGTGGCGGCGGTCGGCGACCTGCTGGTCCGCTCGGGCGCGGAGCCGGCTCCGGCGGACCTGTCGGTGGATCCGTCGGCGCCGCTGGAGTTCGCGGCCCTCACCCCCCGGACCCTCACCCCGCCGCCGCTCGCCCGGACCTGACAACGTTTCGGTCTCGCCGCCCGGCAATCCGTTCCCGGGGCTTCCCTCCGTGTTCTCCGCTGTGCCATTTTACATGTCACACAGCAAGGCCCGTGCGCCCCACACAGCACGGCCGCCCCCACCCCAACGGCCCCGGAGGCCCCCACAGATGCGTCCCTCCTCGACAGCGAAGGACGGCGCGCGCAGACTCCCTGCGCTCGGCACCGCCCTCCTCCTCTCGCTCGGCCTCTTCGCACCGGCGGCGCACGCCGCCACCGCCGCCGCCCCGGCCGGGAAGGCCGCGCCGCGTACGATCCCCGTCCCCAAGTCCCCCGACACCCCCAAGGACGCCCGCCCGCTCGCCTCGGACCCGCGGGCCAAGGCGACCGCCCCGACGGCGGGCAGCTCCGTCGGCACCGCCCCGGCGGCCCGGGCGCTCACCGCCGCCTGCGACGTCTCCGCCTTCACCGGCAAGTCCGGTGCCGCGCTGGTCCAGCAGGTCAAGGCGGCCGGGCTCGACTGCGTCAACTCCCTGTTCACGCTCACCGGCAACGACGCCAAGGGCGCCTTCAACGAGGCCCAGATGGTCACCGTCGCCAACGCCCTGCGCGACACCGCCGCCACCTACCCCGGCGACGACTCCACCTCGGCCGGGCAGCTGGTGCTCTTCCTGCGGGCCGGCTACTACGTGCAGTGGAACCACGCGGACGCCGTGGGCCCGTACGGAGCCGGCCTCCAGAGCGCCATCCGTGGCGCGCTGGACGCCTTCTACGCCGCCCCGCACAGCAGGGACGTCACCGACGCCAACGGCGCGACCCTCGCCGAGGCCGTCACCCTGATCGACAGCGCCCGGGAGAACGCCCGCTACACCGGCGTCGTCAAGCGGCTGCTGAACGACTACACCGGCAGCTGGCCCGCCGCGATGACCAGCGCCGTCGCCAACACCGAGACGGTCGTCGAGCGCGGCTTCGAGCTGCCGGAGTTCGTCTCCGCCCTCCAGGCCGACCCCGCCTTCGCCACCACCGTGTCGTCCTTCGTCACCCGCAACAGCGGTGTGATCAACGGCGGCGACGTGGTCACCAGGATCGGCATCCAGCTGGGCAACCTGGTCGCCAACGACGCGCTGCGCGCCCAGGGCCGGCCGATCGTCAAGGACCTGATCAACCGCTACCCGCTGGTCGGCAACACCGGTCCGCTCACCATGAACCTGCTCTGGTTCACGGAGAACAAGGACAGCGGCAACTGCTCCTACTACGGCACCTGTGACGTGCCGGCCAAGCTCGTCCCGCTGGTGCTCACCGTCGACCACACCTGCAACGCCAACCTGCGCATCCGTGCCCAGGAGATGACCGCGCAGCAGCTCACCGACACCTGCACCAGCCTGGTCAACCAGGACGCGTTCTTCCACAAGGTCGTCAAGGACAACGGCGCCGTCGCCAACGACAACAACACCAGCCTGGAGGTCGTCGTCTTCGACGACTACTACAACTACAGCCTGTACGCCTGGGAGATGTACAAGATCGCGGTCGACAACGGCGGCATGTACGAGGAGGGCGACCCGGCCAAGGCCGGCAACCAGGCCCGCTTCATCGCCCACGAGGCCTCCTGGCTGCGCCCCGCGTTCCAGATCTGGAACCTCAACCACGAGTACACCCACTACCTCGACGGCCGGTACGACATGTACGGCGACTTCGAGGCCGGCATGACCACCCCGACCATCTGGTGGGTCGAGGGCCTCGCCGAGTACGTCTCCTACAGCTACCGCGGCGCGCACTACGACGACGCGGTCGCCCAGGCGGGCAAGGGCACCTACGCCCTGAGCACCCTGTTCGACACCACCTACGACAACGCGGACTCCACCCGCATCTACAACTGGGGCTACCTGTCCGTCCGTTACATGCTCCAGTCGCACCCGCAGGACGTCACCGCGCTGCTCGCCAAGTACCGCGCCGGTGACTGGAACGGCGCCCGCACCCTGCTGAAGACCACCATCGGCACCCGGTACGACGCCGACTTCGCCGCCTGGCTCAAGAAGTGCGGCGCCGACGACTGCGGCTCGCTGCCCGCCGACCAGGCTCCCCTGTGCACGGCCGCCGACGCCCGGCAGTACGACAAGAACTGCCGCCGGGACAGCGTGGCCGCCACCACCGGGAACTACGCCTACAGCTTCCTGTACCTGCCGGCCGGCGTGCGGCAACTGACCGTCACCACCAGCGGCGGCACCGGCAACGCCGACCTGTACTACAACGGCGGGACCTGGGCCACCACCGGCTCGTACCTGGCCAAGTCCACCAACAGCGGCAACGGCGAGACCCTCACCGTCACCGACCCGCCGTCCGGCTGGGTGTACTTCAGCCTCTACGGGCAGCAGGGCTTCGGCGGCGTCACCGTCACCACGTCCTACAACTGACCGACCGCGCCGTACGCGCAGCAGAGGGCCCCGCGGCTTCGCGGGGCCCTTCCGCGTTCCCGGACCGGGCCCCCACCGCACTTTTCCAACGGTTATAACGATTCAACCACCGAATAGGCCGCTAACACGGCGCAGAGATCGCATACTTCTCTGCCGAAGGGGTGTCCGGAGGGCGAACTTTCGGTTAGGGTCCATGACCAGATGAACCCGTTCGGCGACCCGGCAACGGAATGCCGAATATCTCTGACGGCACGGGTGCGGCATTTTCGCCGGGCCCGCGATCCCAGGAATGGAGAGTAGTCATGAAGATGATCAAGACGCTCGTCAAGAAGTTCAAGAAGAACGACGACCTCGCGAACCACGCGTGGGTGCTGCACGTCATCTGACGTGGTCAGCCGTCGGCGGGGGCCCGGGTCGGCCGCGTCCCCGCCGACGCCGCGGCGTGTCCGGAATTCCTCCGGACACCGCCCCGAATGCATTTCCCAGTCATTTCGAAATGGAGGCCGGAGTCCCGTGGAAGAAATGGCGACGGCGACCGCTCCCAGCCATTCCATCGTGTTCGCCCCGAGGATTCAGGACCTGCTGGCCAGGGACGAGAAGGTGTTCCGGATCGACCCGGCCAAGGTCGGCGTCGCGGACTCCCGGCTGATGGCCGAAATCGTCGCGGCCCGACCTGTCCTTTCCACCGAGCGCTCGGTCTACAAACCCGCCGCCGGCGCCGACATCCCCCACGACAGCGCGACCCGGACGATTCGGGCGCTGGGGCAGGACGCCATGGCGGGAATCCGGAAGCCCCCGCCCCCGGCCCGCGGGATGGCCGGCCCCTGGCCGTACGCGGGCACCTCCTACCTGCGCCGCTGGCTGTTCTCCGCCGACCCGCTGCCGGTCTCCCTGCTGTCGAAGCGCGGCGTCACCCGCTCCGACACCCTCTCCCGGCTGGTCGACCGCGCCGTCACCGTCTGGCCCGGCTCCGCCGGCCAGGACGGTCGCACCGCGCTGGCCGGGCTGATCCACGACGCCCACGACCCGCTGGAGCGCAAGCAGGCCGTCGCGATGTACCGGCGGGCGACGGCCACCCTCTGCGACGGCGTGGCCGCGCTGACCGGCAACGCCCTGTGGCTCATGGGCCCGGACCGGGACCGGCCGGAGGCCCGCGCCGGGCTCACCACCGTCCTCTGGGAGACGCTGCGGCTGCTCCCGCCGGCCTGGATGCTGTACCGCAACGGCGGCGCGGCGTACACGGAACTCCACCCGGAGATCCGGCCGGAGGACGACGTCGCGCTCTTCCCGCTGCTGATGCACCGCCACCGCGACTACTGGGCGGACCCGCTGGAGTTCCGCCCCGAGCGGTGGGACGGCGTCGCGGACCCGGAGAGGACGCCCGGGTTCATGCCGTTCGGTTTCGACGGCGCCCGCTGCTGGGCCAAGCACCTGGTCGTACCGCTGGCCGAACGGCTGCTGACCGTCGCCCTGGACAACCGCCTCGTCGTCCACACGCCGCAGCCGCAGGCCCAGGTGCCGCTGCGCTCCCTGCTCTCCGTACGGTTCGAGGCGCGGGTCGGCAGCTGACGCCCGGGGCCCCAGCCACCCTCGGGCGCCCCCGGCACCCCCGACGGCCCGGAACGCCCCTGACACCACGGGACACACACCATGGAATCGCCCACACTGGCCGACTGGGTCGGCGACGTCCGCGGCTTCACCGGCCGCCAGTGGCAGCGCGAGCCCGCGCTCTTCCCCCGGGAGGACCCCGCGGCCTCCGCCCCGCCGTTCGACCTCGACGAACTGGACGCCGCCTTCGACGGCGGGCTGCTGCGCACCCCCTACCTGGAGCTGGTCCGCTCCGACAAGGTCACCATCCCGCCCGAGGCCTTCACCACCTCGCGCACGGTCAACGGCGTCACCCACCACGGCTTCGCCGACCGCGCGAAGGTGCTCGCCCTGCTGCGCGGCGGCGCCACCCTGCTGCTGCGCTGCGTCGACCAGTGGCACCGCCCGACCGGCGACCTGGTCGCCCGGCTGTCCGAGGAACTCGACCGGCGGGTGGAGGCCTTCTTCTTCGTCACCCCGGCCGGCGGCCAGGGCCTCGCGGTGCACCGCGACGACGCCGACGTGTTCGTCCTCCAGGCCGCCGGGCGCAAGACCTGGTACGTCCACGACGCACCGACGACGGCGGACTGGCGGCTCGGCGAACTCCCGGACGACGAACGCTCCCCGCTGCGCCTGCACGGCGTCCTCGAACCCGGCGGCGTGCTCTACGTCCCGCGCGGCTTCGCGCACCGCGCGGTCGGCGCCGGAGGCCTGTCCGCCCACCTGTCGCTGACCGTCCGCGACCTCTCCCTCCAGGACCTGCGCACCGCCCTGGAAGGGCAGTTGACCGCAGGCCTCGGCCTGCCCGCCCGCCCGCTCGGCGAGGCCGCGATCACCGACGCCTGCGCCGCCCTGCTCGACCACGCCCGCGCCCGGCTCGACGCGCTCGGACCGGAGGACCTGCTACGCGCCGCCCGGACCCGCCCGCCGGCCCCCCGAGCCACCACGGAGACCCTCGCCGAGGCGGCCCGGACCTGGGAGCCCGGTGCGCCCGCCGCCGGACGCACCGGGCCGTCCTCCGTCAGCCGGACCTGGCGCAAGCTGCGCGGCGCGGCCCGCGCCAGGGGCTGACGGCCGGACCGGTCAGCCGTTCTCCCCGGCCCGCTGGGCGGGGATCGAACGGTCCCGCTGGAGGTCCAGCAGTTCGCGGAACAGGCCGTCCGGGCGGGCGGCCAGCTCGGACCAGGTCCCGGACTGGACGATCCGGCCCTGGTCCATCACCAGCACCCGGTCCGCGACCGCCGCGTTGGCGATGTTGTGGGTGACCAGCAGGATGATCCGCCCGGGGGCCAGGTCGCGCAGCGCGTGCAGGATGCGGTGCTCGGCACGCGGGTCCAGGTCGGAGGTCGGCTCGTCCAGGATCAGCAGGCCGGGGCTGCGCTCCGTACGGTAGAGCGCCCGGGCGACCGCCGCGCGCTGCCAACCCCCGCCGGACAACTCGGCGCCGCCCCACCACCCTTGGGCCAGCAGGGTGCGCCAGCCGGAACGCAGCCGGGCGACCACCTCGTCGAAGCCGGTACGGGCCGCGGCGTGCTCGACGTCCGCCATCGGCCGCTCGGTGAGGTGCCCCAGGTGGACGTTCTCGGCGGCGCCCAGCGGCCAGCGGGCGAACTCCTGCGGCACCCGGGCCACCCGGGCCCACATGGCGTCCGCGTCCAGCTCCTCCACCGGGACGCCGTCCCAGGTGATCCGGCCGGACTGCGGCAGGTAGAGGCCAGAGAGCAGTTTCAGCAGCGTCGACTTGCCGCTGCCGTTCTGCCCGATGACGGCGACCACCTCGCCGGCCCGCAGGGTCATGCTGATCCCGCGCAGCGCCGGCTCCTGCTGCTCGCCTGGGTAGCGGTGGACCAGGTCGGTGACCTCGACCGACGCCGGTGCCGCGGGGACCAGTTCACCGCGCCGGATGCGGTGGCCGCCGGCCTCGTCCAGGAAGGTGAAGTAGTCGTCCAGGTAGAGGCCCATCCGGTAGAGCCGGGCGCCGTTGCCGACCAGGCCGTGCAGGCCGGTGGCGGCGGTGCGCAACGCGAAGGTGGCGGTGCCGGCGGCGGCCAGGTCGATCCGGCCGCTCGCGACCAGGTAGAGCAGGGTGCCCCAGATCAGCGCACTGCCCGCGCCGGTGCCGAGCGCGGCCAGCAGCGAGACCCTGGCGGCCTCCCTGGTCGCCCGGTCGGTGGCGGCGACGATCTTCTCCTCGGCGCGCCGGTACTTGGACATCAGGAACGGCGTGACCTGGTCCGAACGGACCTGGTCGGCCCGGGTCTTGTCGACCAGGAACCAGCGGTAGACGCGCAGCGCCCCGCGGTCCTCGTTGGTGGTCACCGCCGCCAGGTAGTGGATCCGGGCGGTGCGGACGGCGCCGACGCCGGTGGGCACCGAGCCGAGCAGCAGCAGCGGCACCAGCCAGGGGTGCAGGGTGGCCAGGACGCCCGCGGCGGCGGCCAGCGAGACGGTGGAGGCGATCACGTCCTGGGCGTTGGAGAGCAGGTCGGGCGTGGTGGAGGCGCCCCGGTCGGCGGCCTCCCACTGCTCGTTGTACGCGGGCTCGTCGTACGCCTTCAGCTCGGCGGCGCACCCGGCCGCGATCAGCGCCAGCTCCGCCTCCCGGGTGATCCGCGGCGAGACCCGCCCGGACAGGCCGACCACGGCGATGCCCAGGACGGCGCGCAGCGCGGCGGAGACGGTGAGCAGCAGCAGCGAGGGCGCGGCGGTGCGCAGGTGCTCGGTGACCGGGCCGGGCACCAGCAGCGCGCCGAGGGTGCCGGTGGTGGCGTACAGCGCGAGCGCCCCGAACACGCCGGCCAGCGCCTGGCAGACCAGCAGCAGCACGGTGGACGTCCGGTCCGCCGCCCAGGCCAGCGTCAGCGCCCGCCGCACCAGGTGCGGCAGGCGGCGCAGCATGGCGCTCGCCGACATCGCGGCGCCGGCCCGGGCGCGGCGGTCTCCGGGGAAGCGCAGGCGCAGCTCCTCGTCGTGCTCGGGCTCGTCGCGCTCGGGCCCGTCCGTCCCGACGGGGGCTCGGTGGGGACTCACGTCCTGCTGGGACACGGTGTTCCTCCCTGGTACGGCGGCCGGGGCCGCGGTGGATCCGCACGCGGGCAGCCCTCGGCGCCGGGCGGGCGCGGTAGGTCGGCAGCGGTGCCGGCGGGCACGCCGCGAGGGGCGGTCCGCCGGTGCGGACCCCGATCCTGGCAGCGGCCCGCGGGGCCGACCGGCGTGTCCCGGTCGGTCTCACTCGATCCGGGCAAATCCGTGTCGGCGACGGCGAGTTGGTGGCAGTCGATCACCGGGGAGGTCCGTGATGTTCGATTCGCCCCGCGGGCTCCGGGGTGGCAGCGGCCCGCACCGAGGGTCACGATGGAAGCCCGGCCACCGCCGGCCCCGGCCCGATCGGAGCGACATGAGCGACCAGCACAACGTCGTCCTGCTGACCTTCCCCGACACGAGTGCCTGGCGCCCGGCCTTCGACGAGGCGCAGCACCTGCCGGGCCTGCGGATGGTGGCGGCGATGGAGCGCAGCGCCGACGGCCTGCTGGAGGTCAGGGACACCTTCACCCGGGGTGCCGGCATGACCACCGTCGGTTCGGGCGTGCTGGGCGGCCTGATCGGGCTGCTCGGCGGGCCGGTCGGCGTGCTGCTGGGCTTCGCGGCGGGTGCGGCGCTCGGCAACGCGGCCGAGGAGCACCAGGCGGTCGAGGGCGGCGCCGGGCTGATCGTGCTCTCGCCCCGGGTGCCGGACGGCGGCGCGCTGCTCGCCCTGGAGGTCAGGGAGTCGGCGCCGGGACCGGCCGACGAGCTGGCCGCCCGGCACGGGGCCGCGGTGGAGCGGATCGACGCCCACGACTTCGCCGAGCGGATCCGGGCGGCCGAGCAGCGGGCGGAGGAGGAGACGGCGGCCGAGCAGGCGGCCGGCGGTGAGGGTCAGGGCCGGAAGGGTGAGGGCTAGCGACGGCGGGAGCCCGGGGTCGACGTCCCCGGGCTCCCGCCGTCAGCTGCTGCTGCTACGGCCGATCAGCCTCCGGTCAGACGAGGTCGAAGCGGTCCGCGTTCATGACCTTGACCCAGGCCGCGACGAAGTCCTCGACGAACTTCTCCTTGGCGTCGTCGCTCGCGTACACCTCGGCGACGGCCCGCAGCTCGGCGTTCGAGCCGAACACCAGGTCGGCGCGGGTGCCGGTCCAGATGACCCGGCCCGACTCGTCCCGGCCCTCGAAGGTGTGGGCGTCCTCCGAGGTGGCCGTCCAACTGGTGCCCAGGTCCAGCAGGTTGACGAAGTAGTCGTTCGTCAGCACGCCGGGGGTCGCGGTGAACACGCCGTGCGCGGACCCGCCGTGGTTGGCCCCCAGCACTCGCAGGCCGCCGACCAGCACGGTCAGCTCGGGCGCGCTGACGCCCAGCAGGTTGGCCTTGTCGAGCAGCAGGTACTCGGCCGGCAGCCGGTTGCCCTTGCCGACCCAGTTGCGGAAGCCGTCCGCCCTGGGCTCCAGGGCGGCGAAGGACTCGGTGTCGGTCAGCTCCTGCGGCGCGTCCACCCGGCCGGGCGTGAACGGCACCTCGACGGCGTGGCCGGCCGCCTTGGCGGCCTGCTCGACCCCGACGCCGCCGGCCAGCACCACCAGGTCGGCGATCGAGACCTGCTTGTCGCCGGCCTGCGCGTTGAACTCCTGCTGCACGCCTTCCAGGGCGCGCAGCACCGAGGCCAGCTTGTCGGGCTCGTTGACCTCCCAGCCGATCTGCGGCTGGAGCCGGATCCGGCCGCCGTTGGCGCCGCCGCGCTTGTCGCTGGAGCGGAAGGAGGAGGCGGCGGCCCAGGCCGTGGAGACCAGGTCGGACACCGGGAGGCCGGTGGCGGCGATCCGCCGCTTGAGGTCGGCGACGTCGGCCGCGCCGATCGGCTGGTACGTGACCTCCGGCAGCGGGTCCTGCCAGAGCAGGTGCTCGCTGGGGACCTCCGGGCCGAGGTAGCGGACCACCGGGCCCATGTCGCGGTGGGTCAGCTTGTACCAGGCGCGGGCGAAGGCGTCGGCGAACTCCTCCGGGTTCTCCAGGAAGCGCCGGGAGATCGGCCCGTAGACCGGGTCGAAGCGCAGCGACAGGTCGGTGGTGAGCATGATCGGCACGTGCCGCTTGTCCGGGTCGTGGGCGTCCGGGACGGTGCCCTCGCCGGCGCCGTCCTTGGGCTTCCACTGGTGGGCGCCGGCCGGGCTCTTGGTGAGCTCCCACTCGTAGCCGAACAGCGTCTCGAAGAAGCTGTTGTCCCAGGTGATCGGGGTGGGCGTCCAGGTGCCCTCCAGACCGCTGGTGATGGCGTCTCGGCCGACGCCGGTGCCGTAGCCGCTCTTCCAGCCGAGGCCCTGCTGCTCGATCGGGGCGTCCTCGGGGGCCGGGCCGACATTGTCCGCCGGGCCGGCGCCGTGGGTCTTGCCGAAGGTGTGGCCGCCGGCGATCAGCGCGACGGTCTCCTCGTCGTTCATCGCCATCCGGTAGAAGGTCTCGCGGATGTCGCGGGCGGCGGCGATCGGGTCCGGGTTGCCGTTGGGGCCCTCGGGGTTGACGTAGATCAGGCCCATCTGGACGGCGGCCAGCGGGTTCTCCAGCTCGCGGTCGCCGGTGTAGCGCTCGTCGCCGAGCCAGGTGGTCTCGGGGCCCCAGTAGACGTCCTCGTCCGGCTCCCACTCGTCGACCCGGCCGCCGCCGAAGCCGAAGGTCCGGAAGCCCATGCCCTCCAGGGCCACGTTGCCGGACAGGACGATCAGGTCGGCCCAGGACAGGGCGCGCCCGTACTTCTTCTTCACCGGCCACAGCAGGCGGCGGGCCTTGTCCAGGCTGGCGTTGTCGGGCCAGCTGTTCAGCGGGGCGAAGCGCTGCTGGCCGCCGCCGGCGCCGCCGCGGCCGTCGCTGATCCGGTAGGTGCCGGCGCTGTGCCAGGCCATCCGGATGATGAAGGGGCCGTAGTAGCCGAAGTCGGCCGGCCACCAGTCCTTCGAGGTCGACAGGACCGCCTGGATGTCCCGCTTGACGGCCGGGAGGTCGAGGGTCTTGAAGGCCTCGGCGTAGTCGAAGTCCGCACCGAGCGGATTGGCCACGGCCGGGTTCTTCGCGAGGATCTTCAGATTGAGGCGTTCCGGCCACCACTGGCGGTTCCCGCCGCCCTGGGTGGGGTGCGGCGCACGCCCGTGGTTCACCGGGCAGCCCTCCGCCTTCGCCTCTACGCCGGTTGCATCGTGGATGTCAGACATGGGAATCCTTCCCTCAAGGCGGATCACGGTGTCTTCTCTGCTACCTACGGCACCTACTGCTGCTGTCTGGTCCCAGCGCGCCACGTGTCGCCCCTGCTCGCCGCCGCGTACGGCAGTGGCAGGAGTCACGTGCTGCTGCTACCCAGGCTAGCGCCGGAGCCGATCCTACGATGGACGGAATCCAAGTCAAGAAAGCCACCAAAGCCATAACCGATCGGGTTCCGGAAGGGGCCGGATCCGCATTGGTAAACTTCGGTCCTCCCCTTGACCTGAATAGGTGAACCGTTATGAGTGACCTGCTGGAGCGGCTGCGCGGGCGCGGCTGGCGTCTCACCTCCCAGCGGCGTGTCGTGGCCGAGGTCCTGGACGGCGAGCACGTGCACCTGACCGCCGACGAGGTGCACGCCCGGGCGGCGGAGCGCCTGCCGGAGATCTCCCGGGCGACGGTCTACAACACGCTCGGTGAGCTCGTCACCCTGGGTGAGATCATCGAGGTGTCCACCGACGGGCGCGCCAAGCGTTACGACCCCAACGCGCACCGCCCGCACCAGCACCTGATCTGCACCGGCTGCGGCGCCATCCGCGACGTCCACCCGCAGGGCAACCCGCTGGCCGACCTGCCGGCCGAGCAGCGCTTCGGATTCGCCGTGTCCCAGGCGGAGGTCACCTACCGGGGGCTGTGCCCGGACTGCTCGGGCTGATCGTTTCCGCGCACGGCGGTCCCGCGCGCCGAGCAGGACCGCCCGGCCCGGCGCGAGCCGGTCAGCAGCCGCCGGGCGAGCAGGACCCGCCGGTGGGGGCGGCGCCGAGGGTGATCAGCCCGGGTGCGGCGGGGGTGCCGCAGCAGCCGCCGTCCTGGTCTCCGGCGGGTTCGTCGTAGAGGCCCGCGCCGCCGCAGACACCGGTCTCGGGGAGGGTGAGTTCGACGCGGGCGGCGGCCTCGTGGTCGCCGGCGAGGGCGGCGGCCACCGAGCGGACCTGCTCGTAGCCGGTCATCGCGAGGAACGTCGGGGCGCGGCCGTAGGACTTCATGCCGACGAGGTGGACGTCCTTCTCGGGGTGGGCGAGCTCGTTCGCGCCGTGGGGGTAGACGGTGCCGCAGGAGTGCTGGTTGGGGTCGATCAGCGGGGCGAGCGCGACCGGGGCCTGGAGGCGGTCGTCGAGTGCGAGCCACAGTTCGGTGAGGAAGGACAGGTCGGGTCGCAGGCCGGTCAGGACGACGATCTCGTCCAGGCCCTCGGCGCGGTGGCCGTCCTCGGAGACCAGGGCCAGCCTGCCGTCGGCGGCCCGTTCGACGGCGGCGGTGCGGAAGCCGGTCAACGCCCCGGCGTGGCCGCCCTCGACGGCGGCCTTGGCGGCGAGGCCGAGGGCGCCGCGGGCGGGGAGCTGGTCGGTGGTGCCGCCGCCGAAGGTGGAGCCGGTGAGGCCGCGCCGCAGCACCCACACGACGTGGGTGCCGGGCTCGTCCTTCGCGAGGTCGGCGAGCTGGGCGAGGGCGGTGAACGCGGAGGCGCCGGTGCCGACGACGGCGGTGCGCCGGCCCGCGTACCGGGCGCGGACGGCGGGGTCCCGGAGGTCGGGGATGCGGTAGGAGACGCGGTCGGCGGCGGCGCGCTCGCCGAGGGCGGGCAGGCCGTTCGCCCCGAGCGGGTTCGGGGTGGACCAGGTGCCGGAGGCGTCCACCACCGCGCGGGCGAGGAAGCGCCCCTCGCCGCCGTCGGCGCGGTCGACGTGGACGGTGAAGGGCTGCTCGTCGCGGCCGGCGTCCACGATGCGGTCGCGCCCGGCGCGGGCGACGCCGGTCACCCGGGTGCCGTAGCGGACCCTGTCGCCGAGGGCGTCGGCGAGGGGCTGAAGGTACCGCTCGGCCCAGTCGCCACCGGTCGGGTACGCGGCGCCGTCGGGCCGGGTCCAGCCGGTGGGGGCCAGGAGCTTCTCGGCGGCGGGGTCGACGACCTCCGCCCAGGGCGAGAACAGCCGCACGTGCGACCAGGAGCGCACCGCGGTGGCGGCGGACGGGCCGGCTTCGAGGACGAGCGGCTCGATGCCGCGCGCCAGGAGGTTCGCGGCGGCGGCGAGGCCGATCGGGCCGGCGCCGATGACGAGGACGGGCAGGTCGGTGTCGGAGGTCATGGCGTCTTCTCCCTTTCGCTGGGCTTCGCTGGGCGGAGGGCGCGGGCCGCCGTCCGGCTGATTCGACAAGCGTCGATGCACTGACACTTCCGACCTTGCCACCGGGATTCGACGGATGTCAACATAGACGTATGTCGAATTCGAGGATCGAGCTGCCGGTTCCCGCGCCGGAGGTCGTGCCGTGCTGCCAGCCGCTGACCGCGGCGGAACTGTCCGAAGCCGACGCGGTGAGGACGGCGGCGATGTTCAAGGCCCTGTCGGACCCGGTGCGCCTGCGGCTGTTCTCCAAGGTCGCCTCGCACGAGGGCGGGGAGGCGTGCGTGTGCGACATCCAGGACGTCGGCGTCTCGCAGCCGACCGTCTCCCACCACCTGAAGAAGCTGCGCGAGGCCGGCCTGCTCGCGTCCGAGCGGCGCGGGACGTGGGTGTACTACCGGGTCGAGCCGTCCGCGGTGGCCGGCCTGGCCGCTCTGCTCGACCTGAACCGCTGACCCGGGCCCCACCCCTCCCGCCGGGGCCTCCGTCGCCCGCCACGGGGGGGTGGGGCGTCACCGAGCGGCCCTGGCGTTCGCGCGGCGGGTGGTCAGTTCGCGGGGGCGAACCTCTTCCGCCAGGCCAGGGAGACGTGGACCAGGGCGATCAGGACCGGGACCTCGATCAGCGGGCCGACGACGCCGGACAGGGCCTGGCCGGAGGTGACGCCGAAGGTGCCGATCGCGACCGCGATGGCGAGTTCGAAGTTGTTGCCGGCCGCGGTGAACGCGAGCGTCGTGGTGCGGTCGTAGCCGAGGCCGAGGGCCTTGCCGAGGGCGAAGGTGCCGAACCACATGATCGCGAAGTAGGCCAGCAGGGGCAGCGCGATCCGGGCGACGTCCAGTGGCCGGGAGGTGATCGTCCCGCCCTGGAGGGCGAAGAGGATCACGATCGTGAACAGCAGCCCGTACAGCGCCCAGGGGCCGATCCTCGGCAGCAGCCCGGCCTCGTAGCGCTCGCGGCCGAGCCTCTTCTCGCCGAGGCGGCGGGTGAGGAACCCGGCGAGCAGCGGGATGCCGAGGAAGACGACCACGTTGAGGGCGATCCTCCCCGTGGAGACGTCGAGGTGCCGGCCCTCGCCGAGGCCCAGCCAACCGGGCAGCAGGTCGAGGTAGAACCAGCCGAGCACGCCGAACATGACGACCTGGAAGACGGAGTTCAGGGCGACGAGGACGGCGGCGGCCTCGCGGTCGCCGCAGGCGAGGTCGTTCCAGATGATCACCATGGCGATGCAGCGGGCGAGACCGACGACGATCAGGCCGGTGCGGTACTCCGGCAGGTCCGGCAGGAGGATCCACGCGAGGGCGAACATCACCGCCGGACCGACCAGCCAGTTGATCACCAGCGAGGAGACCATCAGCCTCCGGTCGCCGGTGACGGCGTCGAGCCGGTCGTAGCGGACCTTCGCCAGGACCGGGTACATCATGACCAGCAGACCGAGCGCGATCGGCAGGGAGATCCCGCCGATCTCGACCTCGGCGAGGGTGTCGTTCAGGCCCGGGACCAGGCGGCC
Organism: Kitasatospora sp. NPDC114501; assembly: GCF_055633695.1. Classification (NCBI taxonomy): domain Bacteria; kingdom Bacillati; phylum Actinomycetota; class Actinomycetes; order Kitasatosporales; family Streptomycetaceae; genus Kitasatospora; species Kitasatospora sp. NPDC114501. The sequence goes on from NZ_JBVKDS010000014.1 coordinate 163,039, forward strand.
CAGCCCGAGGCCGGCGGCCATCGCGGCGAGGATCCACACCGCGAGGTAGCGGTCGAGGAAGGACAGCCCGCCGGCGACCGACGCCGTGGCGGGGCCCGCGGCCGGCGCGGGGTCGGTGCGGGCGGTCAACAGGACCTCTTCGCGTCGGCGTTGGCGCGGGCGGTGGAGGCGAGGTCGGCGAACTGCCCCGACAGGGACTCCAGCACCTCGGGCCTGAGCCGGTAGTACGTGAACCGGCCGCAGGGCTCGGTGTCCACCACCCCGGCCTCCCGCAGCACCTTGAGGTGGTTGGAGAGGTTGGTCTGGCGGGCGCCGGTCTCCTCCACCAGGTGCGTGGTGCACAGGGTCTCGCGGGCCAGCAGGGTCACGATCCGGAGCCTGAGCGGGTCGGACAGCACCCGCAACAGCTCAGTGTCGACTGACATCACCATGGGCTGATACTTTCACATCAGCCGGGGCTGACACCAGCGACGGCTGACCCCTCATACCGCCGCCTCCTCCGCCCGACCGCCCTGGTGATCCTTGAGGGCACCGCCCCGGGCCGGACGCCCGACACCGAACGAGAGACCGCTCACCATGACCGCCGCCGCGCCGCTCGCCTCCGTGCTGTTCGTCTGTGTCCACAACGCCGGCCGCTCCCAGATGGCCGCCGGCTTCCTCACCCACCTCGCCGGGGACCGCGTCGAGGTCCGCTCCGCCGGCTCCGCCCCCGGCCACGAGGTCAACCCGGCGGCCGTCGCCGCGATGGCCGAGGCCGGCATCGACATCTCCGACCAGAAGCCGAGGATCCTCACCGTCGAGGCCGTCCAGAGCTCCGACTACGTCATCACCATGGGCTGCGGCGACGCCTGCCCCTACTTCCCCGGCAAGGAGTACCTCGACTGGAAGCTGGACGACCCGGCCGGCCAGGGCGTCGAGGCGGTCCGCCCGATCCGCGACGCCATCAAGGCCCTGGTCGAGCAGCTGGTCGCCGGGATCGACGCCAAGGCCGCCGCAGGACACGAGGGCTGACGTCGCGCGCCGTCAAGGCGCCGCCGCTGCGGCGCGTTCGACCGGCCGGAACGCGTCGCGGCTGCACCCTTCGACCGCCGGCATCCCGTAGGGTCGGCAGAATGGCGAAGTACTTCGACGTGCACCCGGACTCCCCCCAGCCGCGCACCATCGGCACCGTGGCCGACAGCCTCCGCTCCGGGGCCCTCATCGCGTACCCGACCGACTCCTGCTTCGCGCTGGGCTGCCGGCTGGACAACCGCGACGGCCTCGAACGGATCCGGTCGATCCGGCGCCTCGACGAGCGCCACCACTTCACGCTGATGTGCGTGGACTTCGCGCAGCTGGGGCAGTTCGTCCAGCTCGACAACAACGTCTTCCGCGCCGTCAAGGCCGCGACGCCGGGCAGCTACACCTTCATCCTCCCGGCCACCAAGGAGGTTCCGCGCCGCCTGATGCACCCGAAGAAGAAGACGGTGGGCGTCCGGATCCCCGACCACGCCGTCACCAGGGCGCTGCTCACCGAACTCGGTGAGCCGCTGCTCTCCAGCACCCTGATCCTCCCCGGCGACGACGAACCGATGACCCAGGGCTGGGAGATCAAGGAACGCCTCGACCACGTGCTGGACGCGGTGGTGGATTCGGGCGACTGCGGTACCGAACCGACCACGGTCGTCGACTTCTCCGGCGGCGCGCCGGAGATCACCCGCCGGGGGGCCGGCGACCCCGCCCGCTTCGAGTGACGGGCCGCACGCACCCGCGGGCCCCGTCTCGACTCCACTGGATCTCCAGCGACTTGAGACCGTTCTGGAAGTTGGAGACCAACCGTACGGGTGCCGCTCCCGGAGTGAGCTCCAGGTCGGGCAGCTCGGCGACGACCCGCCGGAGCAGGGCCGACATCTGGATCCTGGCGAGCTGCGCGCCCACGCAGAAGTGCGGGCCGAAACCGAAGCTGACGTGGTCGTTCGGCGTACGGGTGATGTCCAGGCGATCCGGTTCGGCGAAGACCGATCCGTCGCGGTTGGCGGAGGCGTGGTACACGACCACCTTGTCACCACGGCGGATCGGCCGCCCACCGAGTTCGAGGTCCCGCGCTGCCGTGCGCCGGAACTCCATGACGGGCGGCCAGAACCGAAGCAACTCCTCCACCGCCGACGCGACCAGGTCCGGCCGCCGGCGGAGCAGACGGTACTGGTCGGGGTGGGTGAGCAGGGAGTACAGCCCACCCGGCAGCCCGTTGCGCAGGGTCTCGTTGCCGGCGACTCCGAACAGGAAGAACATCGTCTCGAACTCGGCGACGCCCAGCCCGGCTTCCCGCATCCGGGCCACGATGCTTCCGGCCGGGGGCCGTTCGGCGAGGGCGTGCGCGTAGGCGAACATGTCCGCGAGGGCCGCACGCGAACGCGGGTTGACCGGGCGGCCGTCGGGGGTGGTGAGAGCCTCCGGGCGGCGGGCCAGCGCGGCCCGGCCGAGGTCGGTGAGCCCGGACGGGTCGGCGGTGCTGGACCGGGCGTGATCGGGATCCTGGTAGCCGATGACCCGGTTCGACCAGTCGACCAGCAGCTGCCGGTCCTGCTCGGGCACGCCCAGGATCCGGGCCAGTGTCCACACGGGCAGGTCGGCGGCGAGCGGCACGAAGTCGGCCCCGCCGCGCGGACGGACCGCGGCGACGAGTTCGGCCGCCCGCCGCTCGACGTCCTCGCCCAGCTCCCGGAGCGCCCGCGGGGTGAACGCGGCCGCGACGGCCCGGCGCAGCCGGGAGTGGTCGGGCGGGTCCTGGTTGAGCATCATCGCCCGGGCGAACTCCAGGTCCGCCGGCGTGTCGGGGTCCCGGATCTGGGTCGCCCCCAGGTGCGAGGAGAAGTCCGCCGGGCTGCGCAGCACGTGCTTCACGTCCGCGTGCCGCAGCACCGCCCAGTACCCCGGCCCGCCGGGCCAGTCACCGACGGGCGGCTCCTCGACCCACCAGACGGGAGCGGACTCCCGTAGCTCCCGCAGGAGTTCGTACGGAACACCGCGGGCGTAGGTGTCCGGCAGGAAGATCTGGTTCACGTACGCCTGGTCGAGGGTCACGTGGACGGACGGTACGGCAGGGCCAGTTCGGCTTCCATAATGGAGGCCGAATTCGGCGGGCCGGGCGGTCGGGGGTGAGCACGTGCAGGAGGGGTGGCAGGTCAGGAACGGCATCGACGGTGACGCCACCGTGTACGGCGGTGCGTACCAGGCCGGGGAGATGACCGTGCACCAGTACGCGGCGCCGGCCGGCGCCGGGGTGCAGTGGCCGATGGTGATCGGGCGGATCCCGCCCAGGGCGACCGCGTTCCAGCCCCGGGAGGAGCTGCGGCGGGCGATCGACGAGGCGCGCGGGCAGTACGGGACGGTGGTGCTGAGCCAGGTGCTGGCGGGCGGCGGGGGCGTCGGGAAGTCTCAGCTGGCGGCGCACTACGCGCGCGAGGCCATCGACGCGGGCACCGATCTGGTGCTGTGGGCCGACGCCGCCGAGCCGTCCGCCGTGACGGACCTGTACGCCCGGGCCGCGCTGGCGGTCCGGGCGCCGGGGGCGAACGGCGAGGCCGAGCAGGACGCCGAACGCTTCCTGGACTGGCTGGCCGCCACCGAGCGCGGCTGGCTGATCGTCCTCGACAACACCACCGAGCACACGCCCGAGCAGCTGTGGCCCGTCACCAGCCGGGGCGGCCGGGGGCGGGTCATCGCGACCACCCGTCACCGGGGGGCGGCCAGTACGGGCGGTGACCGGATGCTCGTGGACGTCACCACGTACTCCCCCGCCGAGTCGGCCGCCTACCTGGCCGAGCGGCTGGCGCGGGCGAAGTGCGCCCACTTCCTGGACGAGCGCGCGGAGGAACTGGCGGAGGAACTGGGCCATCTGCCGCTCGCACTGGCGCACGCGGCGGCCTACATGGTGAACACCCGGCGCAGCTGCGGCCGTTACCTGGAGCTCTTCCGCGACCGCTCGCGCAGCCTGGACGCCGTCCTCCCGGCCCGCTCCGGCGCCGACGGCTACCGGGGCCCGGTGACGGCGGCGCTGCTGCTGGCCCTCGACGCGGCGCGGCAGGAGGAGCCGGTCGGGCTGGCCGGGCCGGTCCTCCAGCTGGCGGCGCTGCTCGACCCCGCCGGGCATCCGGAGAAGTTGTGGGGCACGGAGGCGGTGCTCGGCCACCTCGGCGGCGTTCGCGGCGCGCCGGTAGCGGCGGAGGACGCGTTGGACGCGCTGGCCGTGCTGCACAACTACAGCCTGGTCACCCTCACCGGGACCGCCAACCGGGAGGTGACCCTCCACGCGCTCACCGCCAGGGCCGCCCTCGACACCGGTCCGGACGGACGGCTGCCCGCCCACGTGGCCGCCGACGGCCTCCTCGAACTCTGGCCGAGCGCGGACTACAGCGCGACGGGTCTGGCCGCGACCCTCCGGGCCAACACCGACGTGCTCGCCGGGCACAGCACCTCCGAGCTGGTCCAGCCGGCCCTGGGGATCCACCCGCTGCTGTTCCGATGCGGACTCAGCCTCGTGGAGGCCGGGCTGTACACCACCAGCATCCAGCACTGGAGCGGTCTCTCCACCACGAGCGGGCTCGCTCTGGGCGACGACCATCCGGACACCCTCACCGCCCGCAACAACCTCGCGCACTCGTACTGGGAGGCCGGCCGCACCGACGACGCGGTCGCCCTCCAGGAGCAGGTCCTCGCCGACCGCCGGCGTATCTTCGGCACCGACCACCCCGTCGTCCTCATTGCCCGCCACAATCTCGCCGCCACGTACTCGGACATCGGGCGCGTCGAGGACGCGATCACCCTCCAGGAGCAGGTCCTCGCCGACCGCGAGCGCGTCCTCGGCACCGACCACCCCGACACCCTCACGGCTCGCAACAACCTGGCCGCCAACTACTCGGACATCGGACGCGTCGACGACGCCCTGAGCCTCCAGGAGCAGGTCCTCGCCGACCGCCGACGCATCCTCGGCGCCGACCACCCCGCCACCCTGCGCGCCCGCCACAGCCTGGCCGTCATCTCCTGGAACGCCGGGCGCCCGGACCGAGCGGTGGAGATGGTCCGCGAGACGGTGGAGGATCTCGACCGCGTCCTCGGGCCGGACCATCCGGACACCGTTCTGGCCAAGGCGAACCTGCTCGACCTGATCCGAGAACCTCAGCCCGACGCCGCCCAGGACAGCAGCAGCCGCAGCCCGTCGTCCGAGGGCGATCCGGGGTCGGCGGTGTAGGTGACCAGGGCCTGGCCGGGGTCGTCGGCGGGGCGGAGGGTGTCGTAGGCGAGGTCCAGGGTGCCGGCCAGCGGGTGGCGGAAGGACTTGCGGCCCGAGGTCTTGTCGGCGACCGGGTGTTCGGCCCACATCTGCTGGAACTCGCCGCTGCCCAGGCAAAGTTGGCCGACGAGCTCGGCGAGCAGCGGGTCGTCGGGGCGGCGGCCGGCCTCCAGGTGGAGGAAGGCGACGTTCTCCCGGGCGCAGGCGGCCCAGTCGGCGTAGAGCTCGCGGGAGGACGGGTCGAGGAAGGTGATGCGGGCGATGTTGCGGTCCTCGACGGGCAGGGCGCCGTAGTCGCCGAAGAGCGCCACCGCGGCGCGGTTCCAGGCCAGGATGTCCATCCGGTGGCCCATCACCACGGCCGGGGTGTCGTGGAGTTGGGCCAGCAGGTGCAGCAGGGAGGGGCGCGGCCGCTGGCGGGTGACGGGGCGCCGGGGGCGGGCCGCGGGGCGGGCGAGGCGGTGGAGGTGGCCGGACTCGTCGGGGGCCAGGCGCAGGGCGCGGGCGACGGCGTCGAGGACGGCGTCGGAGGGGTTGCCGACCCGGCCCTGTTCGAGCCGGGTGTAGTAGTCGACGCTGACTCCGGCGAGGTGGGCGAGTTCCTCGCGGCGCAGTCCGGCGACGCGGCGGCGGCCGCCGTAGTCGGGGAGGTCGACGTCCTCGGGCCGCAGGCGGGCGCGGCGGGTGCGGAGGAATTCGTTCAGGGCGCTGCTCGGGTTCACGTCATGGATTCTCACCCGGACGGGTGCGGCTGTGCCTGGCCCTGTCAGGACCAGGCACAGCGGGGGCGGTCGGCCGGTCAGCCGGTCAGGGACGGGAAGGCCGGGACGAGGCCGCCGTCGATCACGACGTCCTGGCCGGTGATGTACGAGGAACGCTCCGAGAGCAGGAAGGCGACCGTCTCCGCGACGTCCTCGGCGGTGCCCAGCCGGCCGAGCGGGACGTGGCGGCGGATCGGCTCGTGGTCGGCCGGGTCGGGGACGGCCGCGTGGAACATCTCGGTGACGATGTAGCCGGGGCTGACCGAGTTCACCCGGATGCCGCGCCCGGCCAGTTCGCCGGCGAGGGTGCGGGCGAGGCTGAGGACGGCGGCCTTGCTGGCGGCGTAGACGGCGGCGCCGGGCAGCCCGCGGTGCGGGGTCCAGGAGGCGTTGAGGACGACCGAGCCGCCGCCGGCCGCGGCCAGCAGCGGCAGGGCGTGCTGGACGGTGAAGAAGACGCCCTTGAGGTTGGTGGCGACGATCCGGTCGAACTCGGCCTCCGCGACGTCCTCGACCGGCTGGAAGCCGGCCACGCCCGCGTTGGCGAAGACGCCGTCGAGCCGGCCGTACCGCTCCTGCACGGTGTCGGCGAGCCGGGCGAGGTCCGCCGGTACGGAGGCGTCGGCGCGGACGGCGAGCAGCCGGTCGCCGGCGTCGAGCTCCGCCGCGGCGCGGGCGAGCCGGGTGTCGTCGCGGCCGGTGATCACGACCCGGGAGCCGGCGGCGAGCAGGTGGCGGGCGGTGGCGAGGCCCATGCCGCTGGTGCCGCCGGTGACCAGGACGGTGGTGTCGGAGGAAGTGTGACTCATGGCGTCCACCCTCGCGACCCGCGCCCGGCCGGCACCAGGCCCGCTTCGACCGTGGGTCCGGGAGGACCACCCTTCCGTCCGGGAATCGGGGCGGCCGACGGGTGGTTGAGCCGAGGCGACGGTCCACTACGGCATTCACGGACGAGGGGCTTCCCATGAAGATCGGCATCATCGGCGCGGGCAACATCGGCGGCAACCTGACCAGGCGGCTGACCGCGCTCGGGCACGACGTCTCGGTGGCCAACTCCCGCGGCCCGGAGACGCTCAAGGACCTGGTCGAGGAGACCGGCGCGAAGGCGGTCACGGTCCCCGAGGCGGCCCGCGGGGCGCAGGTCGTGGTCGTCACCGTCCCGCTGAAGGCCGTGCCGGACCTGCCCTCCGGGCTGTTCGCCGAGGCCGCCGAGGGCGTCGCGGTGATCGACACCGGCAACTACTACCCGAAGGAGCGCGACGGCCGGATCGACGCGATCGAGGACGGCGGGCTCACCGAGAGCCGTTGGACGGAGCAGCACCTCGGGCACCCCGTGGTCAAGGTGTTCAACGGCACCTACGCGCAGGACCTGCTGGAGCGCCCGCGCCCGGCGGGGGACCCGGAGCGGCTCGCCGTGCCGGTCGCGTCGGACGACGAGGCGGCCAAGCGGGTGGTCCGGGCGCTGGTCGACGAGCTGGGCTTCGACACCGTGGACGCGGGCGGGATCGACGAGTCCTGGCGCCAGCAGCCGGCCACCCCGGTGTACGGGCTGCGCGCCGGGGTCGAGGCGGTGACCCGGGCACTCGCGGAGGCTTCCCCGGAGCGCCCGGTGGCCCACACGGCCTGAGTCGGCGGAGCCGGCGCGCCCCCTCCGCCGGGACAGCGGTGAGGGTGCGCGGCTCGGCGTACCCGGCCTCGCGGAACGCGGCGGCGGCTTCGGCGGCGAGGTCGGTCTCGGCGTAGGAGACCCGGTAGTCGTCGCGCAGCGCGGGCAGCCCGAGCAGGGCGGCGGCGCGTTCGCAGCCGGCCCGCAGCGCGGCGTAGGCGCCGTCGCCGAGGTCGTGCTTCACCCGGGTGTCCAGGACCAGCAGGGCGAGGCCCGCGCCCGCGAGGTCACCCGGGACCTGGCGTGCCGTCAGGTCGCGGGTGTCCACAAAGAGCGCGGATCCGGGACGGCAGCACATCGAGGCCGTCTGGTCCATGATCCCGTAGGGCACGCCGACGAGGGCGTTCTCGGCCCGCGGGGCCGGCACGGCCAGGTCCGCGGCCGAAAGGCCCAGCCCGTGCAGGTCGTTGTAGGCGGTGGCGACGACGCACTCCAGCGCGGCCGAGGAGGAGAGCCCGGCGCCGCCGGGCACGTCGCTGTCCAGCCGGACGTCCGCCCCGCCGACCGGGTGTCCGGCCTCGCGCAGCGCCCACACCACCCCGGCCGGGTAGCCGGCCCAGCCGGGCACCGCGCCGGGGGCGAGGTCGTCGACCCGGGGCACCACGCGTTCGCCGCCCTGGGCGGACCGGAGCCGCAGCAGCCCGTCGTCCCGGCGGGCGCCCTGGGCGCGGACGGTCTGCGGCAGGGCGATCGGGAGGACGAACCCGAGGTTGTAGTCGGTGTGTTCGCCGATCAGGTTGACCCGGCCCAGGGCGGCCCACTCCCCCTCGGACGGACGCCGCGCCTTCCTCCGGTCGGCCCGCCGGGTCGTGGTGGTGGCCGACCACACCAAGTGGAACGCGGTCGGCCTGGCCTCCTTCGCCGACCTGGACGGGCTGGACGAGCTGGACGTCCTGGTCACCGACGACGCCCTGCCCGCCGGGCAGCGGGCGGCCGCCGCGCGGCTGGTCGGCGAGCTGGTCGTGGCGGCGACGGGGGACCACCCCGACCGGCCGGGCGGGACGGACCGGGCGGGCGGGACTGGCTAGCCGTTCGGGACGGACCCGCCGGTCTCGCCGGAGCGCCCCGAACTCCCCCGCACGACGAGTTGGGTGGGCAGCTCCAGCCCCCGGGCCGGCGCCGCCTCGCCGCGCACCTGGTCCAGCAGCCGGCCGACCAGCGCCGTGGCGATCGCCCGCAGCGGCAGCCGGACCGAGGTCAGCGCGGGATGGAGGTGCCGGCAGAGCGGCGTGTCGTGGAACCCGGTGACGGCCACCCCGTCCGGCCCGACCGCCAGCCCCTCCGCCCGGACGGCCTCGTAGGCGTCCAGCGCCAGCAGGTCGCTGCCGGCCGCGAAGGCGGTGGGCCGGTCCGGCCCGCCCAGCAGCGCCCGTACGGAAGCCGCCACGCCCGTCGTCACCACGTCCGCCGCCGCCACGTCCGTCACGACCGCGGACAGTCCCAGCCCGTGGGCCTCGGCCAGGAACCCGGCCCGCCGCGCCGCCATCCAGGGCAGCTCCTCGGCGGCCCCGAGGTAGCCGATCCGGCGGTGGCCGAGCGCCGCGAGGTGCCGCACCACCCCGGCCATCGCCGCCTCGTTGCCGATGTCCACCCAGTGCTGGGGCTCGCCGGGCCCGGTCCGCCCGAAGCTGACGAACGGGACGCCGAGCCGGGCCACATGGGCGATCCGGACGTCCTCGCGCAGGACGTCCGCCAGCACCAGCCCGTCCACCTGACGGGCCGCCACCAGCTCGTCGATCGCGGCGACCGGGTCGGCCGTGCCCTGCCCCGGCCGGAACAGCAGCACCCGCTGCCCCGCCGCCCCGGCCGCGTCGACCAGGGCCTCCAGGAAGCCGGCCATCAGCGGGTTGGGGTCGAGCGGGTCGTCCACCGGCGCGAGGTAGCCGATGGTGCGCCGGGCGCCGCTGCGCAGCGAGCGGGCCGACTGGTCGGGCTGGTAGCCGAGTTCGCGGATCGCCGCGTTCACCCGCTCCAGCGTCTCCGGGCGGACCCGCTGCGGCGCGTTCAGCGCGTTGGAGACGGTCTGTCGGGAGACCCCGGCCGCCCGGGCGACCTCCTCGATCGTGGTGGCGCCGCGGCGCGGCCGGTGCGGTCCCTCGGGCATGCGGTTCTCCAGGGGTGGTCGGGTTCGGGACGGGCGCCGGCACCCGTCCCGTGCCCCGAACGGGTCGGCCTCCGCGCGGCGTCGGCCTCGACGCGGGTCGGGCTCGGCGCGGGGTCGGGCTCGTACGGGGTCAGGCTCGGCGCAGGGTCAGCAGCCCGCCGCGCGGCACGGGGATCGCGTCCGCGCGGTCCAGCTCGACCTCGCCCTGCCGGACGATACGCCCCCGGGCGTCCCGCACCGTCACCGCCACCTGCCCGCGGCCGCCGGTGAGCCGGACGTCCGGGTCGGCGTCGGCGTTGGCCACCAGCAGGGTGCGCCAGTCGTCGCCGGAGGCGTCCACCGGCAGCGCGGCGTAGCGGGCCACGGCCACGGTGCCGTCGCCGCGCGCGGTGACCATCGGGTAGCCGAGGTCCGGGCGGGCCGGGAGCAGTTCGCCGAGCTGGAGGGTGGCGGCGTGCTCGCGGAAGACGCCGAGCCAGAAGGCCATCGCCTCGCGCTGGCCCTCGCTCTGCGCGGTGAGGTCGACGGAGACCTGCGGCACCGAGAACAGCACGTTGATCAGGTGGCAGGCGACCTGCTCCGGCGGCTCGTTCCGGTGCCACATCAGCATGTCGGCGTGGACCGGGACGGGCCCGGCGGCCAGCCGCACGTCGACGGTCCGCTGCCGGTTCTCCTGCGGGCTGAGCGGGCAGTCGGTGGCGCGGATCATGGTGGCGTACGGCCACAGGCCGGGGCTGACGTACGGCTGGCGGTGCTCGATCATCGCCTCCGGGTCGGCGGCGGTGATCCGGCGGCGGATCCCGGCGAGCAGCCGCTCCACGCCCTCCTCCACACTCCCGCAGTCCGCGCCGGGGCGGGCCGGCGGGGCGTCGGCGCTCCCGGCGGCGCGGGCGAACCAGTCGACGAAGTCCACCTTGAGGCCGTCCATGCCCCACTCCTCGACGGCCCGGGCGAGCCGGTCGGTGAGGAAGGCCCGGACCTCGGGGTGGCGCGGGTCGGCGACGATCGCGCCCATGTGGGGGATGTCGGCGAGCGCCAGGTGGCCGATCTCCCGGTACGCGGCGCTGTCCTTGCCGATGAACGGCAGCGCGTACCAGAGCATGTAGCGCACCCCGAGGTCGTGCACCCGCCGGACGTGGCCGGCGGTGTCGGGCAGCGAGACCGGCTCCCAGTCGCCGCAGTGGGCGTAGCCGCGGGTGCGGTCGGCGGTCATCCAGCCGTCGTCCACGATGATCACGTCGAGGCCCAGCTCCTTGCCGAGCGCGGCCTGGGTCTCGACGCCCTCGGGGGTGACGTCCTGGTGCATCGAGTACCAGGTGGAGTACGCGGGGCGGCGGGCGGCCTCCGGGATGTCGGCCGTACGGCCCTCGCCCCACCAGGCGGCGAGGTCGGCTAGGGCGCGGCCGAAGTGCCGGCGGGAGGTGTCGATCCGGACCGTGAGCCGGTCGGTGGCCTGGGCCCAGAACCGGAACTCACCGGTCTCCTCGACCACTCCGGCCCCGGCCAGCACGTCCGGGCGCCCGGCGGCGAAGGCGCACAGGGCGACGTCCCCGGTGCCGACCAGCGCGGCGATCGGCGCGCCGTCGGCGAGGCCGGTACGGCGCGGGGCGCTCCAGGCGGCGGGCAGCCAGCCGGTGCCGCGCGGCTCGGGGGTCCAGAGGGCGGTGGCGTCGACGCAGGGCACCCGCCACTCGATCCGCACCTCGCCCGCGCCCTCGGCGGTCACCTCCACCACCCCGGCGGCGATGCCCCGGGCGGTGCCCGTACCGCTCACCCGCAGGTCCAGCCCGTCGGCGTACAGCGGGCGCAGGCCCCCGGCGGCGGTGGGGGCGTGCGGCTCCCAGACTTCGGCCGTGGCGGTGTCGTCGGTCCCGGTCATGGTCATCCCTTCGTGGCGCCGGCCAGCAGGCCGGAGATGAACTGCCGCTGGAGGACCAGGAAGAGGACCATCATCGGCAGGGTGGACAGCGCGGTGCCGGAGAGGATCGCGCCGTAGTCGGTGTTGGACTTGTTGCCGTGCAGCGTCGCCAGGGCGACCGGCAAGGTGTGCATCTCGGGGCTGCGCAGGGCGATCAACGGCCAGACGAACTGGTTCCAGGAACCCAGGAAGAGGAAGATCGACAGCGCCGCCAGCACCGGCCGCATGACCGGCACCACCACGCTGAACAGCACCCGGAGTTCGCCCGCGCCGTCGACCCGGGCGGCGTCCAGGAGTTCGTCCGGCAGGCTGCTCAGCGACTGCCGCATCAGGAAGACGGCGAAGGGCACGCACAGGCCGGGCAGGATCAGCGCCTGGTAGGTGTCCAGCAGGCCGAAGTCCGTCATCATCGTGAACAGCGGTACCAGCGTGACCTGTTCGGGCACCACGAGGGTGGAGAGCAGCAGGGCGAACAGCAGGGTGCGGCCGCGGAAGCGGAACTTGGCGAAGGCGTAGCCCGCGAGCAGCGCCACGACGAGGGCGCCCAGGGTCTGGACTCCCGCCACCAGCAGCGAGTTCCCGACCACCCGGAGCAGGCCGATCTTCTGTTCCAGGTGGCTCAGGTTCTCGCCGAGGCTCCCGCCGGGCAGCAGCTTGGGCGGCCAGTCGAAGACCTCGGTGTCCCTGCGGGTGGCGGAGACCACCAGCCAGTAGAAGGGGGCGACGGACAGCCCGGTGACGGCGGCGAGGAAGAAGGTCAGCGGCCAACCGCGCAGTTTCTTGAGGTTCACTTGTCCTTCTCCCCCATCAGGCGCATCTGGGCGGCGCCGAGCACCGACACCAGCAGGGTGAGCGCGTAGGCGATGGCGGAGGCGTAGCCGAAGTCGAAGTACCGGAAGCCGTTCTGGTACAGGTACATGGAGACGGTCAGGGTGGCGTTGTCCGGCCCGCCGCCGGTCAGCACGTACGGCTCGTCGAAGAGCTGGAGCGTGCCGATGGTCGAGAGCACGACGGTGAACAGCAGCACCGGGCGCAGCGCGGGGACGGTGATCGAGGTGAACCGGCGGATCGGGCCGGCGCCGTCGACCATCGCGGCCTCGTACAACTCCCTGGGGATGGACTGGAGTCCGGCGAGGTAGATGACGGCGTTGTAGCCGGTGTAGTGCCAGGTGAGCACCACCACGACGGCCATCCGGGCCCAGACGGGCTGGCCCAGCCAGTCGACGGAGGGCAGCCCGACGGCGTTCAGCACCCAGTTGACCGCACCGTCGTCGGCCTTGAGCAGGTAGGCGAACATCACGCCGGTGGCGACCAGGCCGGTGACCGAGGGCATGAAGACGCCGAGCCGCCACACCGTGCGCCAGCGCACCAGCGCGGAGTTGATGCCGACGGCCATCAGCAGGGCCAGTCCCAGCATCAGCGGGACCTGGACGACGAGGATCTCGCCGGTGTTGCGCAGGGCCGTCCAGAACAGCGGATCGTCCAGCAGCCGCCGGTAGTTGGCGAGGCCGGCGTCGCGGGTGGCGGACCCGGAGCCGGTGGTGAAGGAGAGCAGCAGCGAGTCGACGACCGGGTAGGCCTTGAACACGCCGAAGGTGAGCAGGGCGGGGGCGAGGAGCAGGTACGGCACGGCGGCGCGACGCCGGCGGGCCGTTCCGGCCTTCCCCGCGAGGGCGGTGGCGGGCGGGCTGGCGGCACTCATGCGATACCGCGCCCCGTCTGCTGGGCGAGCTGCTTGGCGGCGTCCTGGAGCACGGCGGCCGGGTCGGCGCCCCTGAGGAGGACCTTGACCTGGGCGTCGCTGACCAGCTTGAGGGCGCGGGCGTAGTCGCCGGAGTAGTTGGTGGGGTCGCCGCCCTCGGTGGCGAGGTCGGCGAAGGTCCGCAGCACCGGCTGGCCGCCGTAGTAGGCGCTCGGCGCGGCGTACAGCGGGTCGGTGTAGGCCTCGGTGAGGGCCGGGAAGACGCCGCCCGCCTCGAACATGGCGTTCACCGAGGCGGGACGGGTGACGGCGTACTCGACGAACTTCCAGGCGGCGCGCCGGCGCGGGCTGGAGGCGGCGACGGCCAGGTGGGTGGAGTTGACCAGGGCGGTGCGCCGGCCGCCGGGGGTGACCGCCGGGGGCTTGGTGAGGCGCCAGTCGCCGCTCTGGTCGGGGAACTTCTTCTCCAGGTAGTGGGCGACCCAGGCGGGCATCGCGGCGACGGCGAGCTTGCCGGCCTTCATCACGGGCGGCCAGCTCTGGACGCCGGGGGTGTCGCCGATCAGCCCGGCCTCGTCCAGCCGCTTGACGATGGTCAGGGCGCGTACGGCCGGCTCCGAGCCGACGGTGATCCTGCCCTGGAGGTCGAAGTAGAAGGCGCCCTGGAGCTGCATCAGGGACTGGAGGAAGTCCAGGTCGGGGGTGGGGTTGGCGGCCCGGTTGAGGCCGATCAGGGCGATGCCGGGGTTGGCGGCCTTGAAGCGGTCGGCGACGGCGAGCAGGTCGTCCCAGGTGGCGAGGGTCTCGGGGTCGATGCCGGCCTTGTCGAAGTAGTCCTTGCGGTAGAAGAAGCCGAGCGGGTTGACCTCCCAGGGCAGCGCGTAGGCGTGGCCGTCCTTGCCGGAGACGACCGGCCACAGGCCCTTGGCGAACCTGTCCTTGTGCGCGTCGGCACCGAGCGCGGAGAGGTCGGCCAGGCCGCCGGGGAACTTCTCCAGGTATCCGGGCAGGTAGTCGCAGCCGATGTGCAGGACGTCGCCCAGTCCCTGGCCGCCGGCCGCCATGCCGACCGTGATCTTGTCCCAGATGGCGGGCTCGCCGATGTCCTGGACGTCGACCTTGATCCCCGGGTTGTCCTTCTCGAAGGCCGGGACGATCCCGCGCAGGGCGTCGGCGGCGGTGGCCCAGGACCAGACGGTGATCGTGCCGGTGTCGGCGTCCCCGCCGGAGGCGCCCGCCGAGCCGGAGCCGCCGCAGGCCGCGAGGGTGCCTCCGGCGGCGACGGCCAGCAGGCCGGCTCCGGATGCGCGGAGAAGGTCGCGACGGGAAAGGTGTGACATTGCATTCCTCTCGGTGGGGTGGCGCCGGAAGGCTGTGGTGCGGAGGGGGATGGCCAGCGGGGAGAGACGGGTGGGGCGGTGAATCGGCCGGGTTTGAACGTTCAAACACACAAAACAAACCAGAACCGAACAGCTTCCAACGAGCGGACACAGCAAACGCCCGCCCTCCCCGCGCCGTCAAGCCCCGGACACGGGAAGGGCGGGCTCCGCAACCGTTCCGTTATCAGTCGAACGGACCCGCGGGGGGGGCGTCAGCCCCGCCCGGTGCGACGGCGGCTCCGCCCGGCGCCCCGTCAGCCCCGTCCGGCGTCCGCGGGGCCGAACACCGTCCCCGGGGTGACCGGGATCCCCCGGGACATGGCCTCGAAGTCCAGGATCGGGTGGGTCAGGATCTCCTCGACCTCGTCGGTCAGCAGGTTGCCCAGGATGAACTCCTCCTCGGCGCCCGAACCGAAGGTGACGACCTGCCCGCTCGACTGGATCATCCAGTTCAGCAGCTCCCGCTCGCTGCTCTCCGCGAGGTGGATCTCCCGGCCGGGGTGGTCCCGCCGGATCCCCTCCACCACCTCGCGGACGTCCTCCACCGCCACCCCGAGCCTGCGGACCGTGGCCGGTGACGCCCGCCGGCCCCACCACTGGAAGATCACCCACTGGGCGACCGACGGATGGGACATGACCTCGTCCGCGAGCAGCGGCAGTTGGTGGAGGTTCTCGGCGCTCGCCACGGTGTGCACCCGCACCCGGTCGAAGCCCTCGGCGTCGCACAGGGCGAGGGAGTCCAGCAGCGCCTGGAGCAGGTTGCCGTCCGGGCTGCGGCGGAAGGCGCGCTGCACGTCCGCGGTGACGGCGTCCAGCGGCAGCCGCAGCGAGGACAGCCCCCGCAGCCGGGCGAGCTTCTCGGCGGTGAGCGTGTAGCCGGTGGTGTCGAGGCCGACCTTGAGGCCACTGGCGACGGCGTGGTCGACCACGTCGAAGACCGGCGGCCACAGCAACGGGTCGCCGCCGGCCAGGACCAGGTCGCTGGTCCCGTGCGCGGCCAGCTTGTCGGTGATCCGGTACGCCTGCGCGAGGTCGATCTGCTCCGCGGCGAACGGGTTGTAGCAGCCCTGGCAGGACATCGGGCAACGGTTGTTGATCGACCAGTTGACCCGCCGGACGCGACGGCCGGCGCGCGACTGCCCGGCCCGGCCACGGATCCCGGCCACCAGCCCGGCCAGCCGCCGGCCCTGCGGCAGGGTGGTGCCGGTGAGCAGTTCCGCGGCCCGCTCGACGGCGGCCGCGGTGGCGTTGTTCTGGAGCAGCAGGAACGCCAGGCGCCACCGCATGGTCTCGTCCGCCGGGTGCCGGCTCAGGGCCTGTTCGACCCGCTCGGTCAGAGCCCCGAGGTAGCCCGGGTTGAAGTGGGCCGGCTCCAGGCGCCGTTGGAAGTCGTCGGCGATCGACCCGCGCTCCAGGGACCTGTCGTAGCCGGCCCGCAACGGGTGCGGGGGAAGGATCTCCACGTGCTGCCGAGTGGACATGAAGTGCTCTCCGGTCGTGGTCAGTTCGGGGCGGACGGCAGCAGGACGAGCATCGAGTCGGCGGACGGCAGACCCATGCTCTCGACGAAGACCGCGTCGCGGACGCGCCGCGCGACGTCGGGATGGGTGGGGGCGTCGAGGTAGCGGGCGGTCGATTCCAGCGGGGTCACGCCGCGTTCGGAGATCACGGTGCGCAGGGCCCGCGGAAGGTTGTCGAGGTTGTCGCGCACCTCCTCCAGGTCGAACCGGTCGGCCAGCCGCGTCGCGGCCCTGCGGGCCTTGGCCAGGTTGGTCGTCGGGTCGAGGACAGTCGCCTTGGCCAGGTAGTAGGGGACGGGCTGCATCATCCAGGACAACGCGGCGCGCTGGTCGTCCTCGGCGCGGCCGGGGTGGTCGAAGGCCTCGGGCCCGAGCCCGAGTCCGTCGCAGAACCACTCGGGGCGCATGCTGATCCGGTAGTGGGCGTGACCGGCCATCCGGAAGGCCGGAAGCATGGCGATGACGGACGTCGTCTCGATCCGGAAGGTGTCCGAGATCCGCTGCATCCTCCGCCCCACCACGGCGCGGACCTCCGGCAGGTCGGCACCGCCGTCCACGACGTGGATCAGGTCGAGGTTGGAGACGATGTCGCCGCCGGGCCCGGTGCGGTGGTCGCCCCGGGCCAACGACCCGGTCGCGGCCACCGACATGTCGGTCACGTCCGCGTACTCGCGGGCCAGCTCCTGGAACAGCAGGGGGACGTCTTCGGGTCTCACGTGGCTCCTCGGGGGTCGGCGGCGGCGGTGAAGGTGCGGGCCTTCACCCTCTCTTCCAAGTCCTTTTACATCGTGGAGAGTTCGTATTCAGTCGCGCAGCCTAACAGCGGTCCGCCACAAACGGACGGGTTCGCATCGACTACCCCAGGAGTCATGACTGACGGATCGACAGAAGTGGTCTCATCCGGTCACCCGGAAGCTGTGCCAGCACTCCTCCCCCTCTGGCGAAACGATCTTCACAGTGGTTTGATCACTGAGGGACTGGGGCTGAGCCCCTGCGCAACCGAAGGGGGACCCTTCCGATGGCCTCTGCTGTCGACTTCTCGACGTCTCGGTTCCTCAGGGACGTCGAGGCCACCGCGGACCTGCTCGGCGTCGAGCACTCCCCACCGACGACCCGCCGCGTCCTGGACGCGTACGAGGAGAGCTTCCACCGGGGCGCCGTCCTGTGGCGCACCAACGACAAGCCGGGCGGCGCGCTGAACTACCGCTTCTACGACCGCGTCCCCATCGACTCCGTGGACATCGCGGTGCGAGCCGGACTGCTCGGCCCCCACCGCCGGACCGCCGGTCTGATCTCCACGTGGAGTTCGCTGTACGACGGCTCGACGGAGCTGTGCGACTTCGACGCGGTCCGGGGCCTGGTCAAGACGTGGGTGTACCTGGGCGGGATGCGGCCCGTGGCGGAGGTCCTCGACGCCCCCGGTGTCCCGGACACGATCCGCCGCCACCACGACCGCTTCCGCGAGCTGGGCCTGACCTCGGTGCGGCACGTCGCCGTGGACTACCAGCACGACACGGCGAACCTGTACTTCCGCACCCGGGAAGGGCTCAGTCCCACGGGGGTGGACCGACTGCTCTCCCTCGCCGGGGGCGGGGTGCCGGACGGGGCGACCTTCCGGGACATGGCCGCCTTCACGGCCCCGGACGGGCACACCTTCTCGGTGACGCTGCACATCGCCACCGGCGAGATCGAGCGCGTCGGCGTCTACGCCCTCCGACTGCCCGCCGGGCGGTTCCCACACGTCAACGCGCGGCTGGCCGCCTTCTTCCGGGGCGCCCCCTCGCACGACGAGGAGGAGATGAACGCCGTCGCCTGGTCGTTCGGCGCGGGTGGCAGCCGCTACCTGAAGGCGGAGCGCAGCTACTGCGGCCGGCTGGTCGCGCTGATGCGCGAGTGGAACAGCCCGATGACCGACCCCGGCGAGCAGCCGCACGCCACCCCCGTCGCGGCCCGGCACCCGAACGGAGAACGATGAGCACCCCGGTCTACCAGGACGGTGTCCTCGGCCACGGCACACGGGGCGAACGCGAACGCCTGCGTCTGCTGGAGGAGCTCAACGATCCGGTCACCGTCGCCGTCTTCGAACGGCTCGGCGTCGCCGCGGACTGGCACTGCGTCGAGGCGGGGGCCGGCCACGGATCCATCGCCCGCTGGCTCGCCGCCCGCTGCCCCGACGGCCGGGTGACGGCCACCGATCTCGACACCGCGGTGCTCGAAGCGTCGCCCGCACCGCCCAACCTGGCGATCGCGCGGCACGACGTGACCCGGGACGACTTCCCGGCGGGCTCCCAGGACCTGGTGCACGCCCGGGCCCTGCTCGGCCACCTCCCCGACCCGGAACTCGCCCTCGACCGGATGGCCGGCTGGCTAAGGCCCGGCGGATGGATCGTCGTCGAGGACCCCACGTACCTCCCGGCCGCGGCCTCCCCGTATCCGCGGTTCGCCGAACTGCTGGCGGCCTGCCAGGAGTTGCTGACCCGCGCCCACGGGACCGACCACTCCTGGGCCCGCCGCATCCCGGCCGCCATGGCCCGCGCCGGCCTCACCGACGTCGGCATGACCATCCGCGTCGCCGTGTGCGGAACGGACGAGAGGGAGGACGCCTTCTGGCGGCGGTGCTTCGCCCAGGCCACCCCCGGGCTCATCGCCACCGGGCTGATGACGGCCGAGCAGATCACGGCGGCGGTCGCCCACCTGGACGACCCGGCCTTCACCGACACCGCCTGGATGATGGTCTCCTGCTGGGGCCGCCGCGCGCCTTCGTAGACCACCGAACCCGGAGCACACCCGCGTGAGAAGTCGGCCGGGCCGACTTCTGGCGCACCCGCACCCACGAGCAGATGCTGCACGCCGGAGCCGACCTCGCCGTCGGCGGCAACCGCCGCTGCTCCGCCGGCATCCCCGGCCGGGTGAACGACAAGCGCGTCCTGCTCACCGCCGCCCACTGCCGGACCAGCGGAAACGTCAACAACGGGCAGCACGTCGTCGGCGAGGTCACCGCCCATGACGACGGCCTCGACGTCGCCGTCATCACCACCGACCAGAACACCGCACCGCGCTTCCACAGCGGCGCCTGGAACAGCGGAGACTCCCGGCCGCTGTACGGCCCGGCCCGCCCGGACCCGGGCCGGTCCGCCTGCTTCAGCGGCGCCACGTCCGGGTTCCGCTGCGAGCCGGAGGTGACGCGCGTCGGCGTCCACTCGTCCACAGGCCGGACCGACACGACCGAGGTGCGGTCCCGCGGCGGAGGCGTCGCCGTCGCCCGGGGCGACGGCGACGGCCCGGCCGTGGCCGACCCGCAGGGCGACGCCATGGCTCCGGTCGGCGTCATCATCGCCGGGGGCACCGACGCGCGGACGCTCTGCGGCGGCACCTCGACGTCGACGACTCGCTTCTCGACCGGCTACCACACCCCGCTCGATCCGGTGGTGACCAGGTTCGGGTCCTCGGCGTCCTGATCCTGCCCCGGCGCCCGGAACACGCCCGCGTGAGAAGTCGGCCGGGCCGACTTCTCACGCCGGTTGCTCTCCCAGTCCTACGGCAACACCGGGCGCAGCACCTCGGCCAGGCCCGCCTTGACCGCCTCGCCGTGGGCGAGCGGGACGGGGTGCCCGCCGCGCTCGGCGGCGACGCCGAGGTCCGCGAGCAGGTACAGGGCGCGCAGGGTCCGGACGGTGTTCGACGCCCAGGCCGGCATCGGCCCGCGCGCGAACGGGGCGAGGGCGGTGCCGATGGTCGACAACCAGGCGGTGGACCGCTCCGGCGTCAGGTCGGGGCAGGTGATGACGAGGGCGACGGCCTTGGCGAGCCGGTCGTCCTCCCGCTCGGCGAACAGGTGGTCGGTGGGTACGGGCAGCCGCTCGGCGGCGAGCGCGAGCAGCGGGTCGGGGTCGCCGTCGGGCCGCAGGCCGCCGGTTCCGAGCAGGTCCGCGTCGTGCGCCACGACGTGCAGCCGGCCGAGCTCGTCGTCACGGCCCCGCAGGTCGGCCTCCGCGCGGTACCAGGCGGCGAACGCGTCGAGCCACGCGGGCCGGAGGTGGCCCGGCGCACGATCCCACCGGAGGGTTCCGCATCCTCTCACCTGCTTCTTTGCCAGGACCTGCGCGAGAAGTCGGCCGGGTCGACTTCTCGCGCCGCGTTGCTCCTCCCTCAGCGGCCGACCTCGCGGAGGCGGAAGTCCTCCACCGTCTCCCGCCGGATCAGCAGGCGGGCGCGGCCGTCCTTCACCGCGACCACGGCCGGGCGGCCGACCAGGTTGTAGCCGGAGGCCATCGACAGCTGGTACGCGCCGGCCGACGGCATCGCCAGCAGGTCTCCGGGGCGCAGGTCGGCGGGCAGGGCGGCGTCGCGCACCAGCACGTCGCCGGCCTCGCAGTGGCGGCCGACCACGTCCGTCCGCGTCTCGCCCGCCTCCGAGTGGCGGCCCACCAGCCGTACCGCGTACGGCGATCCGTACAGGGCCGGGCGCGGGTTGTCGCTCATGCCGCCGTCCACCGCGACGAAGCAGCGGCCGTCGGCGGTGTGCTTGACGGAGAGCACCCGGTAGACCGCCACCGCGGCCGGCCCGGCGATCGCGCGGCCGGGTTCGACGATCAGCCGGGGCACCACCAGCCCGGCCTCGGCGCAGCGCACCGCCAACCGGTCGGTCACCTGTACCGCGAACTCGGCGAGGTCCAACTCGGTGTCCCCGGGCAGGTAGCGGATGCCGTGGCCGCCGCCGAGGTCCAGCTCCGGCAGCTCCACGCCGTGCCGCTCCCGCACCTCGGCGAGCAGCCGCACCAGCGCGTCCAGCGCGCGCAGATAGGGCTCGGCCGAGGTGATCTGGGAGCCCAGGTGGCAGTGCAGACCCGCGAGTTCCAGCCCCGGCTGGTCGAGCACCCGGGCGATGGCGTCCGCCGCGTCGCCGCCCTCGATCGGGAAGCCGAACTTCTGCCCGCCGACGCCCGTCCGCACCGCCGCGTGGTGCCCGGCGGCGATCCCCGGCACCACCCGGACCAGCACCTTCTGCGGCGTGTCGGCTGCCACCAGCGCGGCCAGCCGCGCGATCTCCGCCGGGCCGTCGATGACGACCCGCCCGACCCGCAGCCGCCGCGCCAGCCGCAGTTCCTCCGGGGACTTGGCGTTGCCGTGCAGCAGGATCCGCTGCGCCGGGAAGCCCGCCGAGACCGCCAGCCACAGCTCGCCCGCGGAGCAGACGTCCAGCCCCAGGCCCTCCTGTTCCACCCAGTCGGCCATCGCGCCGCAGAGGAAGGCCTTGGCCGCGTACAGCACCTCGGCGTGCGGCAGCGCCCGCCGGTAGGCCCGGGCCCGCCCGCGGACCTCGGCCTCGTCCAGCACGTACAGCGGGGTGCCGAACCGCTCGGCGGCCTCGGCCAGCCCCACCCCGCCGACCAGCAGGTCGGCTCCCCGGCCGGGCCGCGCCGAGGCCGGCCAGGGGCCGCCGAGCGGTTCGGCGGTCGTGGTGGGGTCGGGTGGGACTGGCAGGACGGGTGGGATTGGCGGGACGGGAGGGGCGATGAGCTTGGTCATGGCGGCTGCTCCTGTGGATCGGCGCGGGGTTGGCGGTGTCGGTCGTCCGCGTGGGCCGGGTCAGTCCTCGTAGTGCATCGCGAACCGGCAGTGCGCCGGGCGGGTACGGCCCCGGTCGGCCGCCGGGGCCGGTTCCGGCCGCTCCGGCGGCTCGTCGACGTCGGCGAGGGCGACGGCGGTGACGGCGGTGACAGTGGTCATGGCAGGTCCCTTCGAGCGGCGGCCCGTACGGCCGGACCCCTCCAGTGGAGACCCTCCGCCGACCGATCGCACCCGTCCTTGACGCATGGCGTACGGTCCTGCGGCCGTCCTTGACGCCTCCCTGACACCTCGGCCGGAGCGCTGGCAGAAGGGCGTCGAGGACGGCCGTTCCACCGCCGAGGCGTCGTCAAGGCGGGCATGTCCCCCGGTCCTCCGGTGGTGGGCTGTCCACCGTCCCCGCAGCCCCACCGCATCCGCCGCCGGCCGGCCGAGGCGCTGCCCGCCGCCGTCCGCACGCTCCACCCGAGCGTCTTCGCCTGGGTGATCTCCTTCCGGCTCTGGCTGACCGTGCTGTCGCCGACGAGGAGGCCGACACCATGTCGACCTCGACTCCAACCCGGCGGAGCTGATCGACACCAGCCAGGTGAGCAATCAACTCCTCATCACCCGCGAAGCGTTGACCACGTCCTCGATCACCGACGACGTGGCCGAGTTCTCCGGACCGGGCGGGCTGGTGCTGCCGTTCCTCGGCATCAAGACGATCGACCTGCTGGTCCGGTTCACGCCCGAGCCGGGCTGAGAGCTCCGCGGCGGGGCCCTGTCAGAGGGTCGTCAAGACGGGTACGACCGGCGTCATGGTGGTGTCAGCGGCGGTTCGGAGGGCTCCGTTCCGGGGTTCACTGGAGTCATCCGAAGCAAGGAGTGCCGAACCGGCGGAGCCCGACGGAGAGTTCTGCGGGAGTTCCGCCGGAGAGACGGAGGCGGAAGGCCATGACCGGGACCACCCGAGTGATCGTCGGCCTGAGCGGATCACTGAGCAGCCTGGCCGCCCTCTACCACGCCGTCGGCGAGGCGGCCCGACACCTGGCGGTGCTGGTGCCCGTCGCCGCCTGGGCCGCGAACGAGCGGGAAGGCCTGCGCCCGTCCTCCGACCCGGAGCACGCCGCCCGCCGACGCCTCGACGTCGCCTTCGAGCAGGCCTACGGCGGCTACCCGTCCGGCCTGGTCATCCACCCGCTGGTGGTCAACGCCGAGCCCGGCCCCGCCCTGGTCGGCGCCGTCACCGGCCCGCAGGACCTGCTCGTCCTCGGCGCCGCCACCCGCCGCCGCCTGGACCGCCTGCGGCACGGCTCGGTGGCCCGCCACTGCCGTCACCGGGCCGGCTGCCGGGTGGTCGAGGTCTCGCCCTCGGCACTGCTCGCCCGTCTCGAACTCCCCGCCCGCACCGGCGCGCCGCTGCCCCTGCTGGCCCGCTGAGGAGGCTTCGTACAGGTTCAACACGCTCCACCCGCTCAACGCCGGGAGCCCTTGGTGATCCGCCAGGGGCTCCCGGCGTTCGTCGCCGCTCGGCCCGGGCCCGCGTCATACGCCACCGCTAGCCCGGGTTCCGCAACTTCGACAAGCCTGTCGAAGTTGGCCTGCCCGGGCTATGCTGACCCGAAGCCCGGAAGCCGGCCACCACCGGACTCCCGCCCCGTCGACGAACGCACCGCCCAGGCGCGACCGACCGGAAGGAGGCGCGGCCCGAACCTCGGCCGGACGGCCAACCGGCAACACCCTTCGCCTTCTTGACGCTTCGTCAATTCCGATCCGCGATTTCACCGCCTGAGCCGTGACGCGTGCCCCGGGCCGCCCACCGCCGTTGTACGGAAGGTGAATCGCCGCGCCCGCCCGAAGCCCCCGGCCGCCCCGCCGAGGAAGAGGTTCCGCATGACGACGTCCCGGACCCACCCGCGCCCCGCCGAGGCCGCGGTGCTGCTCACCGCGCTCGGCCTGCTCGTCCTGGAGGAGATCGCCCTCGGCATGGCCGAGGAGGACGACCGCCCCGTCATCGGCGGCATCCTGATCGGCGCCTCCGGCACCGGCCTGCTGGTGGTCGGCGCGGTGCTGCTCAGCCGCTGGCTCGACCTCCGCCGCCCGCTCCCGCTGCCCCCGCCCGGCCCCAACGGCCGCGAGTACAGCGCCCGCGCCCTCGAAGGCTTCCCGATGGAGGCCGTCCGCCCGCTGCTGCTCGCCGAGGACGCACCCCAGCTCGGCCACCTCTACTCCGCCTGGATGCTCGCCCGGGCCGGCCGCCCGGCCCCCTGGATCGCCCGCCGACTGGCCATCCCCCTGGACGCCGCCCACCTCCTGGTCGACGCCGCCCGCTCGGCGGGCCTCGACCGGGCGTGATCAGCCCCGCGGACCGGGCGCGGCGCCCGCGGCGGTCAGGAGGGGTCGGCGTCGGCCAGCGGGACCCGGGCGAGGGCGTCGCGGATCAGCTGAGCCACGTCAGGGACCTTGATGCCCCACGCACGGAGCCATCCGGCGATCTGCGCCATCGGATGCCCCGTCCGCAGCGCCACCTTCAGCAGGTCAGCAAGGTCGAGGTCCCCGATCCACAACAGCCGGATCGACCGAGAGCTGCCCCGGCTGAGGAGGTCGACAGCCTGGTCCGTTGAGAGTTCGGTGGGCAGATCGTCACAGGACGGCAGGATCCCGCGTGTCCTCAGATGTCGAGCCAGCTCTGCGGGATGCCGCTTGAGCGTATGAGCCGCCATGATCAAGCGGGCGAACGGCACGGGGTCAGCCACCAGCAGGTCGTCCCAGTCCATCGCGCCATCGGGCGAGAAAAGCTCACGGTCCAACCGGGTGAGCGTCTCCGGCAGAACGATCGGGATCTCGAAGCCATAGGCGCCGTACCGCTCGATCACCTCACGCAGCGAGGATTTCCTCAACTCCTGTAGCTCGAAGAGCCTCCGGTAGGTCAGCCTGGCCACGTCGTGCCATCGCAGCCTACCCTCGCAGAACAACTCCAGGTCTTCCGCACAGGCATCCCCTGGAACACGCGCCAGACGGAATCCCGCGCCTCCGAGCACCTCCACGGCCCGTTCGACCGCGATCCCCAGGTCCCGCGCCGCCTGCAAGAGGTGCCCCGCCGGGACCACGTCCGCCCTCCTCAACCATGGGGCGGATCCATTGAGACCCCAACTCAACAGCGCCACAGTCGTATCGGACGGGAAGGGCGGCAGGCCCGTCGGATCCGCAGCGAGACCGTGCCGCGTCATGGCCGCACAGACCTGGTCGACCGAAATTCCGAGCACTTGACTGCTCCTGGCCACAAGCCCCGGAGCGACCTCGCCTCCGGGCTGCGCTCCGCTCCAGAAAGTCCCCTTCCCGGACCGCTTCCAGAGGAAAACCGGATCGGTGTCGACAGCGATGGCGAGATCAACGACTTCCCGAGGGGCCGGCCGCCCCTGCTCGACCCAGAGGTCTGCCGCAGCCGCTGCCGGGATTCCATTCCGATCAGCCAGAACCAGCACGTCATTGACGGTCACCGGTGAGTCGACACAGACCGGCGAGAACGTGAAATCCATACGAGGGACCGCACCGAGTTCGGTAGCGCGGGCGACAGCGATCTCGGAGCTGACGCCGAGTTCTCGCGCGACGTCCGAGGTCCACCGGTCGTAGAAGTACCCCGGGGCCCATGACCTGGCACCTGGCCTGTCACTCGGCGCCAGCACTGCGATATCCGAGGGAATCGCTGGGCGCACCTGCACAGGGTCGATCAACTCCTGGCAGACGAGCGCGAGTTCCGGAAACGATCGTTCCAACCCGTGGGCCAGCATCCGCCAGAGCAGGATATGGTCCGGCGGGTTCCCGACGACCTTCCCGCTCACGAATTCATCATGGTTCTCGAACCACTTGAGGATTTCGCCATCCGCCAGGAGGAAGCCGGTGCGGCGAGTGTCGTACGTGACGCCGAGGAATTCGAACCGGCTGCCCTGGCGAATGGCTTCGCCGGCCACCAGATCGGCGAGGTCATAGTTCCCCTCCGTCACCCGGTGGATCCACTCCATACTCAGCACGGCCGAGTCGCGGCTCACGAACTCGCCCACTGCCGCCTCCAACAGTCTCCTGACCGCCTCCGACACGTCGCTGATGACGCGGCGACGATCGACTGACAGCTTCGTCGGCGACAGCCTTCCGGAGAGGTTCACCACGGCTCCGGACAACCCGCCCGGCGAGACCACGCCCCGCACGACCTCCGGCTCGACCACCAGACCGTCCACCAGTAGGGCTCCGCCGTGCTCGCACCACGTCACCTGCGCGCTGTCCGGGGCAGCCGCCCAACTGGTAGTCCGGCCCCAGGCATTGAAGCCGAAAGTCTCGCCCTTTGGCGCCTCCCTCGTCTTCAGGGCTCCTGGCTCCCAGCTGGCCTGACGGTCGGCGTGCACCGCCACTGTGCTGAATTCCGCCACCGCCAGGAGGCGTTCGAGGACATCCACGCACGACCACGAGTCCGCCATCTCGATGTCGTCCCGCAGGTACAGCCGCACGGTCGTACCGGGCTGACGGCCGCAGTTATTCCGTTCGGCGATCCGGAAGAGGTGACTCGGACCGTAGATGGAGACCTCCAACTGCGGGCCGAGGCTGCCGTCGGCGTGCATGCGGCAGGTGGTCACCCGGATCTCGTCGGAGAGCATGAAGTAGCTCAACACACCGATGCCGAAGCGGCTGTTGGGGTACAACTCGACGGGTGGGTCGACCTTGCGCCACTCAGCACGTTCGAGCTTGAAGTCGAGTTGTTCGGCGAAGCGGGCGCCGGCGTTGGAGAAGACGCCCCTCAGCTCCTCTTCGCCCATGCCGACGCCGCTGTCCTGACACTCCAGGTAGGCGCGGCCGTCCTCGTCCAGGCCCTGGCGAAACTCGATCCGGCCTTCGTAGGTGAAGGTGGCGATCGGGTTCGTGCGGTCCAGGTACTCCGTGCGGGCGCGGCGGTACCGGCACGCGTCCAGGGCGTTCTGGTAGAGCTCGCGCACCGCCAGATCTCGGTCGCGGTACAGCTCGACGCCCATCAGCAGGCTGCGTACCCGGCGTTCGTCCATGCGAAAGCTCGCCCAGCCGGTGAAGGCGCCCGCAGCCGGGAGGGCCTCGTCCGAGGTGAGGCGGGTTGGCAGGGGATGCAAGGTGAGGACGCGGCGGACGGCGTGGAGGAGTTCGTCGGCCCGGGCGGTGTACTCTCGCAGGCCTTCCACCACTGCCTCGTGATGACACTCGGCGCGCAGCACCGGCAGGTCATAGGAGCCGCCCCAGACGGCGAGTTCGAGTGTGCGGCGCAGGTCGGCGAGGCCGACCTCGTCGGGGATGCCGAGGTGTTCGGCCACGATCTCGGGCAGCGAGGTCATCTCGACGGCCGTCCCGTACGCCAGCGCCAGCAGGAGCGCCAACCGTGGTTCCCGGACGTGCTGTTCGCCCGGGGCCCGCAGGTGGTCGTCGGCGCTGAGGCTGGCCAGGTAGTCGCGGTTCCCGACGTCGGGGCCGCGGCGCAGGCCGTGTAGCAGGGCGCAGACCCGCTTGACGGTGAAGGTCTCGCCGAGTTCGAACAGCGCGGGCAGCCGGTCGAGGATCTCCCGCACGCCGTCGGGGTCGGCGAGGTCCGCGTGCTGGTCGAGCCAGCGGTGGTAGAGCCACCAGCCGAGCGGGGCGGTGGAGTCCGGGCGGGTCCGGGTGCGGCCCACCAGTAGGTCGTAGGACTCTATGAACTGCTCGTACGACGAACGCTCGGTGTCTGGCTCGGACGAGGGTGCGAGGTCGGTCGGACGGACGGAGACCCGCGCCGCCGCCAACCGCAGCGAGCGGACCCGGTAGAGGAACGGCACCACGGCCAGCAGCGCGGCCTCGGCCGGGTAGAGGTCCAGCCGGTCGTCGCCGAGCAGCCAGTCGACTCGTGAGGCGAAGCGCTCCGCGATGCCCGGGTCCTGCCAGGGATCGTCCGCCAGGTCGACCGAGTCCCGCAGGGCGGCCAGCTCGCCGACGGCCGTGAGCACGACGCCCCGGTACGGCTCGACGTCCCGGTCCTCCCGGACGTGCCTCCACACCCGGGACTCCGCAGCGGCCCGCACCCAGTCGTCGGCCCCTTCCGGCACCGCCGGGGGCCGGCTCCCGTCCAGGTAGACGGCCCCGATGCTCCCGGCCTGCACGACCGGCCCGGTCACCGTGCCGTTCACCGTGTTCGTCGTCTTGTCGGCCATCCCCCGCGCCCTTCCCTCGTGCAGGGGACGAGCGTAGGGCAATCGCGGCTCAGCAAGGCGCCGGCGGTGGTGAGGGCGGAGGCGCGGACACCGCCCCCACCACCGCCCCCACCGGCGCCGTCACCGCCGCCGGAGCCAGACCGCCCAGGTCAGCGCCGAGCAGCCCGCGTACGCCAGCAGGAACCCGGTGTACGCCGCGTCCCCGTTGCCGCCGGCCAGGAAGGACTGCCGGAACGCCAGGTTCACCAGCACCCCGCCGAACGCCCCGACCGCGCCCGCGAGCCCGATCAGCGCCGCGGACCGGCGCCGGGAGTCGGCCTCGGCGGCCGCCGGGTCGGCCCCGGCGGCGACCGCCGAGCGGGCCACGGCCTGGTAGTGCGCCGGGATCATCTTGTACGTCGAGCCGTTGCCGATGCCGCTGAGCACGAACAGGGCGACGAACCCGCCGAGGAACAGCGGCAGCGAGCCCGCCCGGGAGGCGGCGAGCACCACCGCCGTGCCGGCGCCCATGGCGGCGAAGGTGCCCAGGGTCACCCGCGCGCCGCCGTACCGGTCGGCGAGGCGTCCGCCGACCGGCCGCAGCAGCGAGCCGAGCAGCGGACCGAGGAAGGTGAGCGCGGCGGCCTTGGCCGGGGTGTCGAAGCGCTCGTGGAACTGCACCTGGAGCACCTGCCCGAAGGCGAAGCCGAAGCCGATGAAGGAGCCGAAGGTGCCGATGTAGAGGGTGGAGACGGCCCAGCCGTACGGGTCGCGGGCGACCTCGCGCAGCGCCCGCCCCTCCCCCGAACCGCGCGAACCACTCGAACCGCTCGAACGGCCCGAACCACCTTGCGACATGGGCAGGTTGTCCATCCGCCACCACGCCCCCGCCGCCGCCAACAGGATCAGCGGCAGGTAGATCAGCGGCAGCAGCCGGGGGTGGGCGGCGCCGGCGGTGGCCAGCACCAGCAGCCCGAGCAGCTGCACGGCG
This sequence comes from Kitasatospora sp. NPDC114501, assembly GCF_055633695.1. NCBI lineage: Bacteria > Bacillati > Actinomycetota > Actinomycetes > Kitasatosporales > Streptomycetaceae > Kitasatospora > Kitasatospora sp. NPDC114501. The sequence goes on from NZ_JBVKDS010000014.1 coordinate 192,075, forward strand.
GGCACGCCCAGGTTGCCGCCGCCCGCGTTGACGCCGAGTGCCCAGCCCTTGAGCCGGTGCGGGTAGAAGGCGTTGATGTTGGCCATCGAGGAGGCGAAGTTGCCGCCGCCGACGCCGGCCACGCAGGCGACGGCCAGCAGCGTCCCGTACGGGACCCCGGGCTCCAGCACCAGGGCGGCGAGCGCGGTGGGCACGAGCAGCAGCAGTGCGCTGATCACCGTCCAGGTGCGGCCGCCGAAGCGGGCGACGGCGAAGGTGTACGGCAGCCGCAGCAGCGCGCCGAGGGCGGTCGGCAGGGCGGTGAGGGTGAACTTGCCCGCGGTGTCGATGTGGTACTCGGGGCCGAGGAACAGCACCAGGACCGACCAGAGGCTCCACACCGAGAAGCCGATGTGTTCGGAGAGCACGGAGAAGACCAGGTTCCGCCGGGCGATCCGGGCGCCGTCGCGGGCCCAGAACTCCTCGTCCTCCGGGTCCCAACCGGCCAGCGGGGCGGGCGATCTGGTGTCGAGGACCGCCGTCATGCCGCGGCCTCCCCGGTGAGGGCCCGGACCGGCCAGCGGCGCAGCACGGCGGGCGTGCCGTCGGGGGCGGTGTCCTCGTCCAGGCAGCGGCCGTCGGTGAGGTCGTAGACCTGCTTGTACATCGGCGAGATGAGCGTCGGCCGGTCGCCGCGGCTGCCGAGCAGGCCTCGGGCGAGGACGGGGGCGCCGCTGAACGGGTCGAGGTTGTCGACGGCGTACAGCCCGTCGGAGCCGTCGCGGAAGAGCGCGACCTGTCCGGCTTCGGGGAGCAGTACGGCGACGCCGCGGCCGGGTTGGAGGTCGGTGAGGTCGCAGACGGTCTGCCAGCTGGTGCCGTCGTGGATCTGTACGGTCACGGGGTGAGCACCTCCAGTCGGGCCCCGGCGACCAGCACCGGGGCGTTGAGGGTGTGGCCGGCCTCGCCGGGGCGGGCCGGGCGGATCTGGCCGCGTTCGGGGACGAAGGTCACGGCGGGGTCGGGGGTGCCGGGGGCGTTGACGAAGGAGGCGAAGCGCCGCAGCCGCTCGGGGTCGGCCAGGGTCGCGGCCCATTCGTCCTGGTAGCCGCCGATGTGACGGGCCATCAGGTCGTCCAGTTCGGCGGCGATGCCGAGCGAGTCGTCGAGGACGACGGCGCGCAGGTGGTCCAGGCCGCCCTCCAGCCGCTCCAGCCAGACCGAGGTGCGCTCCAGCCGGTCGGCGGTGCGGATGTAGAACATCAGGTAGCGGTCGATGGTGCGGATCAGCGTCTCGCGGTCGAGGTCCGCGGCCAGCAGGTCGGCGTGCCGGGGCGTCATGCCGCCGTTTCCGCCGACGTAGAGGTTCCAGCCGGCCGAGGTGGCGATGATGCCGAAGTCCTTGCTCTGCGCCTCCGCGCACTCGCGGGCGCAGCCGGAGACGGCCGCCTTGAGCTTGTGCGGGGAGCGCAACCCCCGGTAGCGCAGCTCCAGTTCGATGGCCAGGGCGGTGGAGTCCTGGACTCCGTAACGGCACCAGGTCTCGCCGACGCAGGACTTCACGGTGCGCAGCGACTTGCCGTAGGCGTGCCCGGACTCGAACCCGGCTTCGACCAACCGGTGCCAGATGGCGGGCAGTTGGTCGACGGTGGCGCCGAACATGTCGATCCGCTGGCCACCGGTGATCTTGGTGTACAGGCCGTGGTCGCGGGCGATCTCGCCGATCGTGATCAGGCCCTCGGGGGTGATCTCGCCGCCGGGCACCCGGGGGACGACCGAGTACGAGCCGTTGCGCTGGAGGTTGGCGAGGAAGTGGTCGTTGGAGTCCTGGAGCGCGCCCTGTTCGCCGTCCAGGATGTGGCCGTTGCCGAGGCTGGCCAGGATGGAGGCGACGGTCGGCTTGCAGATCTCGCAGCCCTCGCCACTGCCGTGCCGGTCGCGCAGTTCGGTGAAGGTGGTCACCCCGGTCACCCGGACGATCTCGTACAACTCGGCCCGGGAGTGGGCGAAGTGCTCGCACAGGCCCTTGAACGCGGAGACGCCGGCGGCCTCCAGCTCCTCGGTGACGACGGTGCCGAGCTGCTTGAGGCAGCTGCCGCAGCCGGTGCCGGCCCGGGTGCACTTCTTGACGGCGGCGACGCTGTCGGCGCCCTGGTCGCGGACGGCGGCGCGCACCGCGCCCTGGGTGACGTTGTGGCAGGAGCAGAGCACCGCGTCGTCGGGCAGCGCGACCGGCCCGGCGGCCCCGGCGAACCCGGCGGGCAGGACGAGCTGTTCGGGGGCCACGGTGAGCGGCTTGCCGCCGACGGCGAGCGGGCGCAGGGTGCCGTAGCCCTCGGTGTCGCCGACCAGGACGCCGCCCAGCAGCGCGCCGTCGGTGCCGATGACGAGCTTGCGGTAGACGCCGCTGCGGCTGTCGCTGTAGAGCACGTCGAGGGCGCCCTCGGCGGTGCCGTGCGGGTCGCCGAAGCTGGCGACGTCCACGCCGAGCAGCTTGAGCTTGGTGGACAGGTCGGCGCCGGTGAAGGCCGCGCCGTCCAGGCCGGCCACGGTGCGGGCGGCCGTCTCGGCCATCTGGTAGCCGGGGGCGACCAGTCCGTAGACCCGGCCGTCGACGGCCTGGGCGCACTCGCCGATGGCGAGGATCGCCGGGTCCTCGGTGCGGCACCGCTCGTCCACCACGACGCCGCCGCGCTGGCCGACCGGCAGTCCGCAGTCCCGGGCGAGCTGGTCGCGGGCGCGCACCCCGGCGGAGAAGACCACCAGGTCGGCGGGCAGTTCCCGGCCGTCGGACAGGGCGAGGCCGCGGACCCGGCCGTCCGGGCCGGTGAGCACGCCGCCGGCGCCGGCGCCGGTGTGCACGGTGACGCCCAGGTCCTCGATCTTGCGGCGCAGCGCGGCGCCGCCGCCGTCGTCGACCTGGACGGCCATCAGCCGGGGCGCGAACTCCACCACGTGGGTGGCCAGGCCCCCGGCCCGCAGGGCGCCGGCCGCCTCCAGGCCGAGCAGTCCGCCGCCGACCACCACGCCGATACCGGCGGAGGCGGCCTCGGCGCGGATGGCGTCGACGTCCTCGATGGTGCGGTAGACGTGGCAGCCGGGGGCGTCCGTGCCGGGCACCGGCGGTACGAACGGCACCGAGCCGGTGGCCAGCACCAGGACGTCGTAGCGGACTTCGGCACCGGACCGGGTGGTGACGGTCCGCCCGGCCCGGTCGATCGCGGTGGCCGGGTCGCCCAGGCGCAGGTCGATGCCGTGCTCGGCGAGGAAGCCGGGCGGGCAGAGCGCGAGGTCCTCGGCGGTGCTGCCGTCGAAGAGCGAGCTGAGGTGGACCCGGTCGTAGGCGGGCCTGGGCTCCTCGGCGAGCACGGTGACCCGCCAGCCGCGCGCGGCCGGCTGCTCGGTCCAGGCCTCCAAGAAGCGCTGGCCGACCATGCCGTGGCCGACCAGGACGAGGTCGCGGACAGTCCGGTCGTCAAGGGTCATCGCGCTTCTCCAGTCATTGCGGTTCCTCGGGTGAGCAGGTGCAGGGGGTGGCCGGCGAGCGCGCCGCCGTCGGCGAAGGCGCCGGCCAGCACGTCCACGCCGGCCAGGTCGCCGAGCAGGATGGCGCCGACCAGCCGGTCGCCGCGCAGGACGAGCTTCTTGTAGCTGCCGCGGGTGGCGTCGGTGAGCCGCAGCACGTCGAGGCCGGGGTCGAGGGTCTCGTCCACGGCGCCGAAGGCCGCGTACTCCAGGTCGCCGGTGCTGAGCCGGGCGCGCGGGCTGGTGCCGGGGTAGCGGGCTTCGGGATCGGCGCCGGAGAGGCGGCGGGCGAGCACGTCGGCCTGTTCCCAGGCGGGGCCGGCCAGGCCGTGGACGGTGCCGCGGTGCTCGGCGCAGTCGCCGATCGCGGACACGTGCGGGGCGACGGCCAGCCGGTCGTCCACCAGGATGCCGGTGTTGACCGGCAGCCCGGCGGTGTGGGCGAGCGCGGTGCGCGGGCGGGTGCCGCAGGCGAGGACCACCAGGTCGCAGTCCAGCCGGTAGCCGTTGGCCAGTTCCACGGCGGCTACCAGCTCGCCGCCGTGCACGGCCCGGGCCCGGTTGCCGGTGTAGCAGTCGACGCCGAGCGCCCTGAGCCGCTCGCGCAGGACGGCGGCCGCCTCGGAGTCCAGCTGACGCTCGATCAGATACGGTGCCTGGTGGACGATCTCGGTGCGCACGCCGAGCGCGGCCAGCGCCCGGGCAGCGCTCACCCCGAGCACCCCGCCGCCGATCACCACCGCCCGCTCGGCGCCCACGGCCTCCTCGGCCAGCCGGGCGCAGTCCTCCAGGGTGCGCAGCGTGTGCACGCCCTCGACCAGGCCGTACCCGTCGGGGCGGCGCAGCCCGCGGACGGGCGGCAGCACCGGGTTGGCGCCGGTGGCCAGCACCAGTTCGTCCCAGGGCTGCACGGTGCCGTCGGCCAGCCGCAGGGTGCGGGCGGCCGGATCGAGGGCGACGACCTCGCAACCGGGCCGGGCGGAGGCCCGGCCGAGCGGCAGGGCGATCGACTCGGCGTCGTAGCGGCCGGTCAGCACCTCGGCGAGCAGCACCCGGTTGTACGGGGCGCGCGGCTCGGCACCGTACAGCGTGACCTCGCCGGCCCCGCCGAGGGCGCCGTACCGCTCGGCGAAGCGGGCGGCCGCCATGCCGCCGCCGACCACGGCGATCCTCGGGGTCCTCGGGGTCGTCGGGCTCATCGGGGTCGTCGGGCTCATCGGGCGGCCTCCTGTCGTGCGGGCTCCGAACCTGCTGCGTCCGCTTCGGGCTGCTCCGCTCCGGGCTGCTCCGACCGGAGCGGAGCAGCCCGGAGCGGCTCCACGCGGACGGCGCAGAGCTTGAACTCCGGCATCCGGGAGACCGGGTCCAGCGCCGGGTTGGTGAGGCTGTTGGCCCGGCCGGCGCCCGCCCAGTGGAAGGGCATGAAGACGGTGTCCGGCCGGATCGCCTCGGTGACCCGGGCCGGGGCGACCGCCCGGCCGCGCCGGCTGGTGACGGCCACCGGCTCGCCGTCGGCGATCCCGAGCCGCGCGGCGAGCCTGGGGTGCAGTTCGACGAACGGTCCGGGCGCGGCCGAGTTCAGCTCGGCGACCCGGCGGGTCTGCGCGCCGCTCTGGTACTGGGCGAGCACCCGGCCGGTGGTCAGGTACAGCGGGTACGCCTCGTCCGGTTCCTCGCCGGCCGGGCGGTGGGTGACGGCGGCGAAGCGGGCCCGGCCGTCCGGGGTGGCGAAGCGGTCCAGGAACAGCCGGGGGGTGCCCGGGTGGTCCGGCGTCGGGCAGGGCCAGAACACCCCGTCCTCGGCGGCGATCCGGGCGTAGTCGATGCCCGCGTAGTCGGCGTCGCCGCCGGCCGAGGCGCGGCGCAGCTCCTCGAAGGCCCGCTCGGCCTCGACCGGGAAGCCGTCCGCCGGGAAGCCGTCCGGCACCCCGAGCCGGGCGGCCAGTTCGCGCAGCACCCACAGTTCGCTGCGCACGCCCTCGGGCGGGTCGACGGCGCGGCGGCGCAGGATCACCCGTCCCTCCAGGTTGGTGGTGGTGCCGGTCTCCTCGGCCCACTGGGTGACCGGCAGCACGACGTCCGCGAGCCGGGCCGTCTCGGAGAGCACCAGGTCGGCGACCACCAGCAGGTCCAGCGCACGCAGCCGCTCGGTGACGTGCCCGGCGTTCGGCGCGGACACCGCCGGGTTGGAGCCGGCCAGCAGCAGCGCCCGGACGCCGTCGGGGCGGCCGAGGCCGTCCAGCAGCTCGTACGCCGACTTCCCGGGGCCGGGGATGCTGTCGGCGGGCACGCCCCAGACGGCGGCGACGTGCTCGCGCGCCGCCGGGTCCTCGATCGAGCGGTAGCCGGGCAGCTGGTCGGCCTTCTGGCCGTGCTCGCGCCCGCCCTGGCCGTTGCCCTGGCCGGTCAGGCAGCCGTAGCCGCTGTACGGGCGGCCGGCCTTGCCGGTGGCCAGGCAGAGGTCGATCCAGGCGCCGACGGTGTCGGTGCCCTTGCTCTGCTGCTCCGGGCCGCGCGCGGTGAGCACCATGCCGGTGGCCGCCCGTCCGAACAGATCTGCGGCCTCCCGCAGTCGGTGGGCGGGGACGCCGGTGATCCGCTCCACCCGGTCGGGCCAGTGGGCCATCGCCGCCTCGCGGGCCCGCGCGAAGCCCGACGTCCGCTCGGCGATGAACTCCTGGTCGACCAGTCCGTCGGCGATCACCAGGTGCAGCAGGCCCAGCGCGAGCGCCAGGTCCCCGCCGGGGCGGGGCTGGAGGTGCAGGTCGGCCAGTTCGGCCGTGCGGGTGCGGCGCGGGTCGACCACGATCAACCTGCCGCCGTTCTCCCGCAGTTCGCGGAGGTAGCGGACGGCGGGCGGCATCGTCTCGGCCGGGTTTCCGCCGACCAGGATCAGGCAGTCGGTGTGCGGGATGTCGGCGAGCGGGAAGGGCAGTCCGCGGTCCAGGCCGAAGGCCCGGCGGTGCGCGGCGGCGGCCGAGGACATGCAGAACCGGCCGTTGTAGTCGATGTTGGCGGTGCCCAGCACGACCCGGGCGAACTTGCCCAGCAGGTACGCCTTCTCGTTGGTCAGCCCGCCGCCGCCGAACACGCCGACCGCGTCCGGCCCGTGCTCCGCCCGGACCCGGGCCAGCCCGGCGGCCACCCGGTCCAGCGCCTCCGGCCAGCCGGCCGAACGCAGCGGACCGCCGGGGCGGTCGCGCAGCAGCGGGCCGGTCAGCCGGACGTCCCGGGCGAGCAGCGCGGGCGCCGAGCGGCCCTTGCCGCACAGCGCGCCGCGGTTCACCGGGAAGTCGGGGCGCTCCAGCACCTCGACGACGGCGCCCTGGCGCGGATCCGCACCGGGCGCCAGCCGCATCCCGCACTGCAACGAGCAGTACGGGCAGTGCGTGTCGGTGGCGGCCACGGCGGCGCCGGGGCCGGTCGTCGTGGCGCTGGAGCTGGTCGGCGTCATGCCGAGAAAGGTCGCCGCCCGCTGTTTCGCGAGCGGGTCGCCGATGTTGCGGGCGCGGTACGCCTCGCTCACGCCGTCCGGGCCGCAGGGTGCACGGCCGGACATCTGCCGTAACCTCGGCGGCACTTTCGCTTACCGGCAGGTGACGGCCGGGCAATGCCCCCGTAACACGCGCGGCGGAGGCTGACCGGCATGGCAACCCTCACCCAGCCGGGGCCCCTCACCGGCTACACCGTCGGCGTCACCGCCGCGCGCCGCCGCGAGGAGCTGACCGCACTGCTCACCCGGCGCGGCGCCCAGGTGGTCGAGGCCCCGGTGCTGCGCATCCTGCCGCTCGCCGACGACCTCGCCCTGCGCGAGGCCACCGACCGCTGCCTGGCCGCCCCGCTCGACTACGTGGTGGCCACCACCGGGGTCGGCTGGCGCGGCTGGATGAGCGCCGCCGAGGGCTGGGGCCGGGGCACCGCGCTCGCCGAGGCCTGCCGCGGCGCGGTGGTACTCAGCCGCGGCCCCAAGGCCACCGGGGCGGTCCGGGCCAGCGGGCTGGACGAGGGCTGGTCCCCCGCCACCGAGGCCACCGACGAACTGCTCACCTGGCTGCTCGCTCGCCCGCTGGCCGGGCGGCGGATCGCCGTCCAGGAGCACGGGGTCCGGCTGGACGCCTTCGCGGCGGCGCTGCGCGAACGCGGCGCCGAGGTGATCTCCGTCCCGGTGTACCGCTGGGCACCGCCGGAGGACCCGGGGGCGGTGCGCCGCCTGCTCGACCAGACCGTACGGCGCCAGGTGCACGCGCTCACCTTCACCAGCGCCCCCGCGATCACCGCGCTTCTCGCCGCGGCGGAGGAGGAGGGCCTGCGCGAGGCGCTGCTCGACGCCCTGCGCGCGGACGTCCTGCCGGTCTGCGTCGGCACGCTCTGCGCCCGCCCGCTCACCGAGCTCGGCCTGCCCGCCGTCCACCCCGAACGCGGCCGGCTCGGCGCCCTGGTCCGGCTGCTCGCGGACACCCTGCCGGTCCGCTCCCGGCGCGAAATCCCATTGCCCGGGAGGGTGTTGACCCTCCAGGGGAACGCCGTCCTGGTCGACGGCGAGAGCCACCGGCTCAGCCCGCGCGGCGCCGCCGTGCTGCGGGCCCTCGCCGAGCGGCCCGGCCGGGTGCTCAGCCGGGCCGAACTCCTGCGCGCCGCCTGGCCGGACGCGAGCGCCGACGAACACGCGGTGGAGGCGGCGGTCGGCCGGCTGCGGGCCGCGCTCGGGTCGCACGCGGGGCTGATCCGGACGGTCCCCAAGCGCGGCTACCGGCTGGCGGCGGGCTGATGCTGCTCGCCGTCGCCCACGGCAGCCGGGACCGGGCGGCGAGCACGTCGATCCGCGCCCTGCTACGGACGGTTCGCTCGCTCCGGCCCGAACTGCCGGTCCGCTGCTGCTTCCTGGACCTCGCCCGGCCGTCGCTCGCCGAGGCGCTCGACCGATTCGCAGGATCGCGGCCGATCCTGGTACCGCTGCTCCTCGGCACCGGCTACCACCTGCGGGTCGACCTCCCGGATGCCCTGGCCACCTTCGACCTCTCGCCCTCCTGCCTCGCCCCCGCGCTCGGCCCGCACCCGCTGCTCGCCGAGGCCCTCGCGGACCGCCTGGCCGAGGCCGGCGCTCCGCCGCACGCGCCCGTGGTGCTGGCCGGCGCCGGGTCGTCCGACGCCACGGCCGTCGCCGACACCGCTCGGATGGCGGCGCTGCTGGCCGCCCGCCTCGGCCGCCCGGTCACCCCGTCGCACCTGTCGGCCGCAACGCCCACCCCGCACCAGGCCGTCGCAGCTCTTCAAGAGGCCGGCCACCCCGAGGTCGCCCTCGCGAGCTACCTGCTCTCCCCCGGCTTCTTCGCCCGCCGCGCCGCCACCACGGCGGCGCGCTGGACCGGCGCCCCGCTGGGCGCCCACCCGGCCCTCGCCCGCCTGGTGCTGCGGCGCTACGACGAGGCCCGGGCGGCGGCGGTGGGGCGGTCGGCCGCCTGAACGGTCCGTTGGCGTGCGTGAGAAGTCGGCCGGGCCGACTTCTCACGCTGCCAGGTGGTCGAACTCTCCTGCCTTGACGCCGCACAGGAAGGCATGGAGCGCACCAGGCGAAGTGGTGAGGACGACGTCGGGGTCATCGCTCTCGCGAATCCTGACGATGGTGTCGGCGACTGCTGAGACGTAGATGCAGTTGGCAGTGTCGCCACTGAACGATGACTTCTGCCAGCTCTGAACGGCCATGCTGTTTCCCGTCTCACATGCTCTGGGCGGTACGGCGGATCAGCTCGCGAGACGCGTCGGGCTTGAGCGCGCTCGCCTCCAGCCGATCCAACACGGCTCGATACTTGATCAGCTGCGGCTCGGTGTCAATGAACTCGAATCGATCGCCATCGACCTGAACGGTGTCCAACCGCGCGACCTCAGCGGCGAAGTACACGATACCGGCGCCGGAGCTGGGATAACTGCCGGTACCGAACGGGATGACACGCAGGTCGATCTGCGGGTACTCGCTCATGGTCAGCAGGTGTTCGAGCTGAGCACGCGCAACCTCCGGGCCGCCGAAGCACATGCGCAGGGCGGTCTCATGGACGATGGCCGACAGCGGTATCGGTCGCTCGCCGAAGAGCACCGTCTGTCGCTTGATCCGATGAGAGACAAGGTGCTCGACTTCGGGCGGCGACAGCGGCGGGACGACATCCCGAAAGAGCGCGCGAGCATGCTCAGGGGTCTGGAGGAGACCGGGGATGTGAACCACCGAGACGATCCGCATCGACTGCGCATGGTGCTCGACCTCCGCCAGGTCGAGGGCTCCGGCCGGCAGGATCTCGCGGTACTCCTCCCACCAGCCGCGGGTGCGGCCGCCGGTCATGCGGGTCAGCGCTTCGATCAGGGCGTCATCCGTGCAGCCATAGAGGCGCGCCAACGTCCGTACCCGATCCGCACTCACCGGATACCCACCGGATTCGATGTTGCTGATGCGGGACTGCGTCGCACCGTGCAACTCCCCAGCCCGGGTTGCCGACAGTCCTGCCTGCTCACGCAACCGGCGCAGCTCCACACCGAGGCGCCGTTGCCGGATGCTCGGTGGGATCTTGCTGGGCGGCATCCGCTGCTCCCTTCCCTTGCTCGCCGTGGCCGGCGTGGTTCACCCCTTGGAGTGGTGGTGCCATGAATTCCGCAATGGCGGTGGACTACATACTACCGACTGGATAGTTTGATGCTGCGTCAGAGCCTGCTCGCCGACGGTGACGGTAGCAGCGCCGCGTCCAACTCCCATTCACGTAGGAGACTTCCATGACTGCTGCGCCCTCGCAAAACGCCCACCCGGCCAATCTGACCTTCGAGCAGGAGCTCTGCGGACTCGTGCTCGACACCGCGCCCCGGCTGTTCGCTGTCGTCCAGGTGTGCGGCGAGGACTCCGACGGGTGGGTCGCGGCCTGGGGGCTCACCGACTCCGGCGGCCGGACCCACGTGATCGGGGTCGACGGCCGGACGCATCTGACCCTCGCGTCGCCCGGGCGGGCCCTCCGCCATTTCTCCCGGCGGCCGGGCATCACCGCCCGGCTCGTCTGGCTCGCGCGGCCGGATGCCGCCGCCACACACCGCAGCGAAGCCGCCTGACGCAGCAACCCTCCACATCTGTCCACAAGCGGAACCGCGCGAAACCGTAGCGCCGACGAGGTACCCGTGCCAGCCTGTTCGAGGCCTCGGGGGACGGCCCGCAAAGGACCCGGCCCGCCCGGCCTTCCTGCACTGTCGACTGGGACGGGAGTACGGAATGCGCATCAGGATCGGACGGCGCACGGCCGCGATCGCGGCGGTGGCCACGATGACGGCCGGCGCGGTGGCGACGGCCACCGGGAGCGCCTACGCGGCGGGGCCGGGCGGGGTGGAGGCGTGCCCGAGCGGCAGTGTCTGCCTCTACTACAACTCGCCGACCAACGGCTGGGGATCGTTCGACAACTTCTCGCCGAACCAGAACCTCGACCTGCACAACTACACGTTCGCCCGCTACGCGAACGGCTCCGGCTACGGGGTGACGATGTACGACAACGCCGCCTCGATCGTGAACAACACCGACCACACGGTGTGGGTCAGCAGGGTCAGTGACGGCCTCTGGGTGGCCTACGGATCGGGGTACGCGGGCTCCCTCAACACCGCCGCGAACAACGACGCCCGACTGTACAGCTGACGCTCGATCAGTCGGCCCGAAGGCCCCGCGCGGGGCCTTCGGGGTTCGCGGTACAGCGCTCCCACCCCGGCTGCCGCTCGTGCAGCGCCGGCGCACGCGTCGGACGAGGTCGGCTCCTCGAACGCTCGGGGGCGCCCGCCGCCGGAGCGATCCGGAAGGCGGCTCCGGGCGCGGCGTGGTCGACGGGCCCGTCGAAGCGGGCGGAGGCGCGAGCCACCGCCTGCCATGGCGTGCGGGACCGTCCGACGTGGGTGACGATCAACCGGCCGGCCCGAGCCGCTCGGGCGGTTTCGCCGGCCTCCTCGGGCGTGTGGTGCACCTGGTCACCGTCACTGAGAGCCTGGGCGATCCCGGCCTCGCACAGCAACGCGTCGCATCCGTCGGCCGGCTGTGTCAGGCCGGCGCACGGTGCGGTGTCCCCGGAGTGGACCAGCGACCGTCCCGAAGCCTCGACGCACAGCGCGAAGGCCGGGACTGCACCCGGTTCACCGCCGTGATGGTAGGGATCTCGGTGCCGCGGATCGGGCCGGGCCAGCCCCGTGTCCGGCCCCATCACGTCATGGACGACAAGGGCTACAGCTCGAGAGCGATCCGTACCTGGCTTCGCCGACGCGGTATCCCGCACACGATTCCCGAGCGGGCCGACCAGGCCCGCAACCGGGCCCCGCGCGGCAGCCGAGGGGCCGCCCGCCGGCCTTCGACCGCGAGACGTGCAAGCACCGCAACGTCGTGGAACGATGCTTCAACCGGTTGGGGCAGCGGCGTGCTATCGCCACCCGCCACGACGAGACCGCCGAATCCGACGAGGCAGCCGTCGCCCTCGCGTCACTCCTGATTCGGACCTGACATTTCACGGCGGAACCTAGCGGCCTATCGGGCCGCTGTCGGCTGAAACAGCCGGCCGCGCCGATCCCGGAGATTCCCGCTCCGATGATCACCACTTCGAACTCCTCGACGGCATCCACCCCGACTCGGGCAGCGTATGAGCGCGAGGACACGGCCGGCCTGTGCACCGTGCACCGCCCTCAGGGAAAGCAGGTGCTCAGTGTCGTTCTCGCCGCGGCCGTGGCTGGCGACAGTGAGGTACGAGGCGACCGCCGCAGGCGGGGTTTATGCCGAGCATGCCTTGACGCGGAGCATAAAAATCAGACACACCCTCCCAAAATGGAGACCAGGACAGCATGAGGACCGACGGCACGGAATACAGCAACTTCACCGGCTGGATCGACCCGCCGGACGACGTGCAGCCCGCGCTGGACGGCGATCTCACCTGTGACATCGCTGTCATCGGCGGCGGCATGGGTGGCATGGCTGCTTCCCTGCGCCTCGCGGAGCGCGACCAGGACGTGGTCCTGCTGGAGGCCGAGTTCTGCGGCTACGGCTCGGCCTCGCGCAACGGAGGTCAGATCGCCGGGGCGCCGGGTGGCGACCTGCGGATGCTCACCCTCCAGTCCCCCAAGAAGATGCGGGTCATGACCGAACTGGCGGAGCACGCGGGCCGCTACGTGGAAGACCTCATGAAAACGCACGACATCGACTGCGACTACGTGGCGAACGGCCTGGTGTGGGGCGCGGTCTCACCCCTCATGATGCTCAGGGTGCGCACTCAGGCGGCGATCCTGCGCGCCTTCGGTGGGCGCGGGACCGTCGGCGGCAGAGAAGAACTCGGTCTCCCCGCCGGCTTCGTGGGCGGCATGCGGGAATCCATCGGCGGGATGCTGAACCCGGGCAAGCTCGCTCGTGGTGTGCGTCGCGCGCTGCTCGCCTCCCCGGCCGCGGTCTTCGAGCAGACGCGGGTGAGCGATGTCCGGCGGACCGGCCGCACCGTCGAGATCACGACACCGCACGGCACCGTGCGGGCCAACAAGGTGGTGCTCGCAACCAGCGTCTACGGCGGCGAGTGGGACATCACGCCCAGGAACCTCGCGACGCCGCTGTACGTCATCGAGATCGAGTCGGAACCCATCGCACCGGAGCGGCTCGCCGAACTGGGCTGGACCAGTCGGTCCGGCATCATCACCCAGCACCAGTTGATGACCCACTACCGGCTCACCGAGCGAAACACCATCGTCTGCGGGGTCCGCCAAGCGCAGCGCAACCGGGCCTACCCGCTCCCGGACCGGGTCCCGGACCCCCGTGTCGTGCAGGACATGGGCAAGGACCTGGCCAACCGGTTCCCGTCGCTGTCCGACGTGGCCATCGAGCGGGCCTGGGGCGGTTGGATCGGCATCAGCCCGGATTGGCTGGCCGTCGCCGGGCAGGTGGGCGACAACGTCTTCTACTCGATGGCCTGCAACGGCCACGGCCTCTGCCAGGTGCCGTACGTGGCCCACCAGCTCGCCGACTACATCGTCGACGGTGAAATGCCGGAGGACCTCGCCGGCATCTGGTCGGACGCCACGAAGTACTCACCGTCGATGTCGCTGCTGATGCAGCCGTTCGTCCTCCGCGCCATCTGGGGGCTGGACCGGTTCAACGACCTCTTCAACGGCAGCAAGACGCTGGCCCGGCGGACGCTCCGTCGTGGCAGGCGCGGGAACTCCTGAAGGTCGGGGCGACTCCTGATCTGTGACGGCGTGGCGTGAGATCGCCACCCGCCACGACCACGACATCGCCGGGCTACAGCTCCCGCAGGATCCGCGCCCACCTGCGCGGACGCGGTATCCGGCACACCGTCCCCGAACCCGTCGACCACGCCGACAACCACCCCGCCCGCGGCTCACACGGCGTGCGGGCCACCAGAGTTCGACCGGCGTGTCCACCGGCTCCGCAACACCGTCGAACGCTGCGACCGCTCGGCGGCGAAGTGGTCCCCCGGTTCCGGAACGTGTCAGGATCCTCGGATGGAGATTCGTCGTGTCACTCGGGTCGAGGCGGTCGACGCCGCTGGACATCTCTTCGACACCGCCCCAGGGCGGGAGGCCACTGAGCGGTTCCTGACGGACGAGGGCCATCACCTCCTGATCGCCTACGTGGACGACGTCCCGGCGGGGATGGTCACCGGTGTCGAGATGACCCATCCGGACAAGGGAACCGAGATGTTCCTGTACGAGCTGGGTGTGGACGAGTCGTTCCGTGGGCGTGGCGTCGGCCGGGCTCTGGTGTCGGCGCTTGCGGACCTGTCACGTGAACGGGGCTGCTACGGCGTGTGGACGGTCACGGACGAGGAGAATGCGGCGGCACTGGCGACGTACCGCCGCGCCGGCGGCGTCCCGGAAGCTGGACAGGTGGTACTCACCTGGACATTCGATCAGCCGTAGACCGACGCGACGGATCCCGTTCCGCACCGGGTGGCTGGCGGCCCGGCGGGCACCGACCGCGCAGGGGGCTCGACTTCCGCCGGAACGAGCACGGAGCGAGCCCCGCCTACGCGAACTGTGCCTGCTCCACCGGTTGCCGCGGCTCGCCGTGGAACACCTGCCGCACGTGCCACTCCCGGTGCCGGTCCGCGACCGGCGGGCGGCCGCGCTGCGGACCGATCACCGGCCGACCGGACAGCGCGAGGACATGCCGACGGCTGGCCTCGCTGCGGCCTACGAAACGCTCGGAGACCAGGATGCGGTGCCCCTCCCCCAGGCCCAACACCCCCTTGTCGAACAGCTTGTGGTGCAGTGAACACAGGCACAGGCCGTTGTCGACCTCGTCCGGCCCGTCGTGCGACCACCAGCGCACGTGCGCGGCCTCCAGACCGACCGCGCTCGCCCCGAGGGCTCCGTCGTAGCCGCAGAACGCGCACTGGAACTCGTAGGCGGTGAGTATCAGTTCACGCATCCGCCGGTCCCGCTGGCGCCGGGCCGCAAGGGCGGCCCCGCCCACGCCTCCGGTCTCGGCCAGCTCCAGGTCGAGGCCGACCGCCTCGCAGAGGTCGGCGTGCAGGGACGTCGGGAAGTGGGCGTCCAGCAGCACCCGGGCCATCCGCCCCAGCAGCGCCGGCTCCTCGCCGAGCGCCGTCCGCAGCGCGGGCGCGAGCCGGCCGGTGGCCCCGCTCGACCGGAGGATCCCGATCCCGCTGCCGGGGCTCCCCGGCCCGTGATCCGTCCGGACCTCCCACACCCCGTCGCTGACCAGGTGGTGGAACGGGTAGGCCGGGGTCGTCGGGTGCGACGGCCCGTACTCGGCCAGCAGCCGCTTCAGCTCCTCCTCCACGGCGCTGTACCGCAGTTCGCCGTCCGAGTCCTGCTGGTAACTGCCCAGGGCGTAGAGCAGCAGCAGCGGCTTGTGCGGCGCGCGCACACCGTTGTTCGTCCAGCGCCTCAGCCGCGCCACCCGGTCGAGCCAGTCCATGCCGGCCAGCGTAGTCCGGGGTCTGGTGCCGTGATCACCGCGAGGCCGAAGTGACGAGCGGTGCAGCTGGTTCCACGATCGCCGTCAGGCGGTGCCCAGGCCGCCGTACTGGGCCCGGAACTCGGCCCGTTCGTCCTCGTCCGGCGCCGACTCCAGTGCCACGGCGGCATGGTGGTGCGCCCGGCTGTCGCCGAGCATCCCGTAGACCATCGCCAGGGCGCCGTGCCCGTAGAAGTCGAGCCCCGGGGCGGCGGCGAGGCCTTCGGCCAGCCACAGCGCCTCGGCCACGTTGCCGAGGCCGACTTCCGCCTGCACCACGCAGCGCTGGACGTCCAGGTTGTTGGGGTTCGTCCGGTACTGCGCCCGGAGGTCACGGACGGCGCCGTGCATCTCCGCGGGGTCGGCGGCGAGGGCGAGCAGCCGGTCGGGGTCGGGCGCGACGGCGGGCGGGGCCGTGCGCCAGTGGTCGAGGTGGTCGGAGCCGGGAGCGACCCGCATCAGCCCCAGCACCGCCGCCCGCCACTGCGCCTCGTCGCCCGCCTGGTACGCCGCCGCGGCGAGGAGCTCCAGCACCTGTTCGCGGTCGGGGTCGAGCCGGTGGGCCCGCTCCAGGGCGCTCACCACGTCCGGCCAGTCCACCCCGCTGCGCGGGACCGTCGCCAGCTCGTACAGCACCCTCCCCAGGGCGAGCCACTCGCTCGGGCCACCAGGCCCGTCGGCGACCAGTTCGGAGAGGACGCCGGCCTGCTGCCGCAGGAGGTCGACCGAAGCCTCGTGCCAACACAACCAGGCCCGGACTCCGGCGAGTTGCCGCTCGGCGGCGACGCAGTCGGGGTGGGCCGCGAGGACGCGCTCCAACTCCCGGGCCGCCCGGTCCACGCCGCCGATGCGGGTGTAGACGGTGGCGAGGTCGCACCGCGCGGCCGGGTCCTGCGGGCCCGGCGTCCGTCAGGAACTCCAGCAGCGGGACCGCCTCCGTGAACTGCCCCGTGACCAGGTAGGCCGACGCCAGCGCGTGCAGGTCCCCCGAGAGCGGGTCGGCCGTCAGCGCCGACTCCTTCAGCGCGGCCAGCCCCTCCGCGTCCGGAGCGGAGACGAATTGCCGGAAGCACGCGAGGACTTCGGGACGCGTGCGGTCCCCCCGGTACTGCGGCTCCCAGTCGATGGCCGGCTCCCCGCCCACATACGCCTCCCCTGACGTCAGTCCCCGGGTGGCCTTCCCGGGGCTCCGTAGCATCTCACCCCGCACCGACACGCCGCTGTGCGGTGCGCCAGGCGGCGGTGACGGCGTGGTGGGCGGCGGCGGTGGCGGCGGGGATGTCGCCGGCCAGGTGGAGCGGGGTGCCGAGGTGGACGTGCAGGGCGGGGCGGCGCAGGGGGGCGGTGGCGAAGCCGGCGAGCTGTTTGGCGGTGCCGCCGGAGCTGAGGCGGCGGGCGCCGCACTGGCCGAGCGGCACCACCGGGGCGCCGCTCGACGCGGCGAGCCGGGCCAGGCCGGTGCGGAAGGCGCGCGGCTCGGCGTCGTGGGGGTCCCGGCGCTCGGGCAGGCCGCCCTCGCCGTAGATCAGGACGACCCGGCCGACCGCGAGGGCCGCCGCCGCGGAGTCGAGGGCCGTGGCCGCCCGGGCCGTCCCGCGGTGGACGGGGATGTGCCCGCCGGACCGCAGCACCCCGCCGAGCAGCGGGACCCGCCACAGCCCGGCGGTCGCCATCACCACCGGCTCGGTGCCCAGCCGGCGCAGTGCGGCCAGCACCACGCCGGGATCGGCGAGCGAGCTGTGGTTGGCCGCGACGATGCTGCCCGGGGCGACCGGGCCCGCGACCTCGGACGTGACGGACAGACGGCCGAGGGCGGGCACCAGTGCGGCGGCGATCCGGCTGAGCATGGCGGTTCCTTCGTGGGGCTTCGGCGAAGTGACGCCTCCATGCTCGTCGGGCGCCGCCGCCGGCCGCCTGAGTAGGAGTACTCAATCCGGACCGGGTCAGCCGCGCTGCACGGTGATCCGGTCCACGGCCGTCCCGTCCTCCATGAGGGAGCGCACCTCCATCCGGGCGGGCTTGCCCGCGGCGGCCGGGGTGACGTCGACGGCGACCAGGCAGTACCCCGTGTAGCGGACCCTGGACCAGGTGACCTTGACGGTCTGCTCGTGGCCGTCCCGCTCGGAGACCACCATGGGGACGGCCTTGTCGTTCTTCGTCTCGTGTCCGAGGTAGGTGTCGGAGACGGGGAAGGAGTAGAGCCCGCCGCCACCGCCGCCCGCGACGACGTAGGTGGTGCCGTCCTTCACCGGGTCGACGGTCTCGCCGGACGCGGCCTTGCGGGTGGCCTTGCCGGCGCGGATCGGGTCGGTGCGCTCGTAGACGTGGTTGTGGCCGCTGAGCACCAGGTCCACCTGGTACTTGTCGAACAGCGGGGCCCAGTCCTGCTGCGCGCCGAGTTCGGCTCCGTTGTCGTGGCAGGTGGAGTAGGTGCACTGGTGCAGGTAGACGACGATGAAGTCGATGCCGGTGTCGGCGCGGAGCGCGGCGAGCCGGCTCTCCAGCCACTTCTTCTGCTTGCCCTTGGTGTAGTCGAGGTTGGCCGGGGTGTTGTAGCAGACGTCGTTGCCGTCGAGGCTGATCAGGCCGACGTTCTGGTACCGCCAGGAGTAGATGCCGGTGGACCGGCTCCAGGCGTTGTCGGGCGTCGTGAAGCGGGCGCGCATGCCCCCGTAGCCGTCGGCGCCGTACCACGGTTCCATCTCGTGGTTGCCGATCGCCGGCATCCACGGGGTCCTGGCGGCGACGGGTTCGTTCTGGACGAAGAAGGAGTCCCACAGCCGGGCGTCGTAGGCGTCGCTGGTCTTGCCGCTGCCGCCGGCGTTGGCGTACGAGAGGTCGCCCATGTGGAGGTGGAAGGCGGGGTCGAGGCCGGCGACCAGGTTGCCGGTGGCGGCCGCGTTGTAGCCGATGCCCTGGTCGCCGAAGGCGGTGAAGGTGAATCCGGCGCCGCGTCCGGGGGCGGGCGCGGTACGGAAGCTCGCCACGTCGCCGAGCCGGGTGTGCTGGCCTGCGGGGTCGTAGCCCTGGTGGCCCACGACGTAGTAGTAGGTGGTGTCCGGGATCAGCTGGTCCAGCTGGGCGTGCAGGTAGTACTGGGTGACGGTGGTGGGCTTGATCAGGGGCTGGTCCTCGACCGGGTGCTGCCAGGAGAGCTTGCTGACCAGGGTGCGGACCTCGGCGCCGACCGGGGCGCCGAACTCGCCGGGCTGGACGCCGATCCGGACGAAGGGGGCAGTCACCGCGTCCGGCACCTGCCAGGAGACGACGACCTGCTGGGAGGGGTCGGCCCCGTAGGCGAGGTGCCGGCCGAAGGGGCGCAGCGCGGACCCGGCGGTCCGTTCGCCGCGGGGCGCGGGGACGGTCGGGGTGCCGGGCGCCGTCGGAGTGTCGAGGACGGTAGGACGCGGGCCGGTGGGACGCGGGGCGGCCAGGGCGGTGCCGGGCAGCAGGAGCCCGCCGGCGGTGAGGGCGGCTCCGCCGATCGCGCCGGCTCGGAGGAGTTCACGCCGGGAGTGCTGCGGTGTCTCGGACATTGCATCAAGTTAGGAAACTTCACTAACCTATGACAAGAGGGTGGACGCCCTCGAATTCGCTTCCGAGGAAGGGAAGTTGAACGCCGGGCTACCGGCGCCCCTCCGCGCACGGCCCGGTCCGGATCGGCCGGATCGGCCTGGACGGCGGAACGGGTGCGGGCGCCCGGCGACGGGACGGGTGCGGGCGCCCGGTGACGAGGGTGACGGCCGATCGGCCGCGGGCCGCCGGAGTGGCCCTGGGCCGCCGTGCGGGTGACCTGTCGGACGTGTCGGCGGCGAAACGCCCCGTCCGGCGTGCCTGGGTGGGAGGGCGCCGTCCGCGGACGGCGCGGGTCCTGTCCCCGAGCCTGAGAGCCGCCCATGCCTGCCACCGCCCGTCTGCGCCGCATCGTCCCGACCGCGCTCTGCGCCCTGTCCGTGGCCCTCGCCGCCGCCCCCGCGGCCCACGCCGCGCCACCGGGCCGCGACGGCGGTTCCGACCCCGGGAGGGCGGGCGACGGCTCGTACGACTGGGACCGCGTGGCGGCCTGCGAGAGCAGCGGCAACTGGCGCATCAACACCGGCAACGGCTACTACGGCGGCCTCCAGTTCGACCAGCCGACCTGGCGGGAGAACGGCGGCCTGGCGTACGCCCCGCGCGCCGACCTCGCCACCCGCGAGCAGCAGATCGCCGTCGCCCAGCACCTCGCCGACCGCCGCGGCCTCTCCCCGTGGCCCGTCTGCGGCGCCCGTGCCGCCCGCGGCCACGGCGGCCGCGGGACCGTCCTGGCGCCCCCCGCCGCCGCTCCGGCCCGGGTCGCCCCGGCTCGGGTCGCCCCGGCCCCGGCCGCGTCGGAGGACGGCACCTGGACCGTCCGCGAGAACGACACCCTCGCCGACCTCGCCGAGGCCCTGCGGGTCCCCGGCGGCTGGCCCGCGCTGTACGAGCTCAACCGTGCCGCCATCGGGGAGGATCCGGACCTCATCCATCCCGGCCTGGTCCTCGACCTCCCGTCCTGACCCCGCCGGCCCGCCCCGACCCGCCGCCCGCGCCCGCTCCGGCGCGGGCGGCGCCACGCCGGGAGGGGTATCCCGGAACACGCCGACGGCCCGCCCGCTCACCAGGAGCGGGCGGGCCGTCGGGCTGGGCTGTACGGGTGAACCGTACGGGCGGGCTGAACGGGCGGGGGCGGGCCGTACGGGCCGGTCAGCCGACGTGGACGCGCGGGCGGCGCGAGCGGTCCGGCTCGGCCTCGCGCAGCACCTCGCGGGTGACCGGCGCGACCTCGCCCTGCCCGAACAGGAAGAACCGCAGGAACTGGGCGAAGGGGCTGCCCTCGGTCCACTCGAAGTAGAGGTGCGGCTGCTGCCCGGTACGGTCCCGGACGTTCAGCGCCAGCGCGGCGAGCGCGTTCGGGATGCTGGAGCTCTCCAGGGTCAGCACCCGGTAGCGGCCGTGCAGCACCTCGCCGCGCACGGTCAGCTCGGCCTCGAAGTCGGAGGCGTCGCGGACGGTCACCTCGACGAAGACCAGGTCGTCCTCGCCGGGGATGTCGTTGTCGGCGCGGATCTGGCGGATCTTGTCGCGGTACTCGGCGACGTCGCGGTGGCTCGGCTCGTTGGCGATCAGCCGCAGCGGGCGGTGCGCGTAGTCCCTGATGAAACGTTCCGCCGTGTCGTCCAGGGCCACGCTGGTCACGCGCAGCTCGAACGCGCGGCGCAGCCGGGAGAGCAGCGAGACCAGGATGATCCCGGCGATGAAGCAGGCGCCGATCTTCAGGCCGTCCGGCCGCTCCAGCACGTTGAGCACGGTCGTGTAGAGGAAGATCGCCGAGATGACCGCGAAGGCGACGGTCCAGCCGCGCTCGCGCTTGCGGTACGCGGCGATGGTCACCGCGATGGCGGCGGAGCTGATCAGCACCAGCACACCGGTCGCGTACGCGCCGCCCTGGGCGTCCACGTCCGCGTCGAAGATCCAGGTGACCAGGAATCCGATCAGGGTCAGCACGATCACCATCGGCCGCACCGCGCGGGCCCAGTGCGGAGCCATGCCGTAGCGCGGCAGGTAGCGGGGCAGCAGGTTGAGCATGCCCGCCATGGCGGAGGCGCCGGCGAACCAGAGGATCGCGATGGTGGAGAGGTCGTAGACGCTGCCGAAGGCGCCGCCCAGGTACTCGTGCGCCAGGTACGCCAGGGCGCGGCCGTTGGCGTCGCCGCCGGCCTTGAACTGGTCGGCCGGGATGAGCAGCGTGGTGATGAAGCTGGTGGCGATCAGGAAGCAGCTCATGATCACGGCGGAGGTGGTCAGCAGCTTGCGGGCGCCGCGGATCCGGCCGGCCGGGTTCGCCTCGGTGTCCTCGGGGCCGCCCTTGATGTGCGGCATCACGGCGACGCCGGTCTCGAAGCCGGACAGGCCGAGCGCCAGCTTCGGGAAGGTCACCAGCGCCACGCCGACCATGACGATCGGATTGCCGTGCTGGGCGGTCAGCGCGTCCGTCCAGTCGGTGACCACGTGCGGCGCCTCGATGATCTTCCAGAGGCCGACGGCCACCACGACCACGTTCAGCACCAGGTACGTGCCGACCAGGAACACCGCCAGGCCGATCGCCTCGCTGAAGCCCTTGAGGAAGACCGCGCCGAGCAGCGCCACCATGACCAGCGTGATCAGCACCTGCTTGCCGCCGAGGGCGCCGGTCAGGTGCGGGTTCTCCACCAGGTGCGCGCTCGCGTCGGCGGCCGACAGCGTGATGGTGATCAGGAAGTCCGTGGCCGCGAAGCCCAGCAGCGCGAGGACGAACAGCTTGCCCTTCCAGAACGACAGCAGCCGCTCCAGCATCGCGATCGAGCCCTCGCCGTGCGGGCTCTCCCTGGCCACCCGCCGGTAGACCGGCAGCGCGCCCAGCAGGGTGACCACCACCAGCACGATGGTGGCGATCGGCGACAGCACGCCCGCCGCGAGGGCGGCGATGCCCGGCTGGTAGCCGAGCGTCGAGAAGTAGTCCAGGCCGGTCAGGCACATCACCCGCCACCAGCGCTGGCCGGGGTGCGCACCGTGCGCGGCCGGGTCCCCCGCCGCCGCGCCCTCGGGCGAGGCCTCCGGGGCACCCTCGGCGGTGGACCGCTGCGCGGGCTTCGCCTCGCTCACGTCCTCCAGCAACCAGCTGCGGAGGCGTATTCGCGCCGACGGCGCGTCCGACGACGCGTCCGACTCCGCCGTCTCCGCCGTCTCCGTCGAACCCGACGAAACCACCTTGCACCTCTTGTTTAAAAGACCCCGTGAAAACGCCGTCGAGCGACGGCAGGGCGACACGCTATGCGACGGGCGTTGCGAATCCGCCATCGGCCCGCGTTAAGAAAACGTCATGGCCGCGCGGGTCGGCGCCGTCGGCACACCGCGGTGGGCCGGGTGCCGGGAACGGAAGGACCCCGAACCGGCGGCACGGTCCGGGGTCCTTCCCGGGGTGAGACCCGGCGAATTTCTCCTCGGGGGGGGAAGCCTGGGTCAGGCCCGGTAGCCGAGGACGGTCATCATGCCCGTCTCCGCGTGGTAGACGTTGTGGCAGTGCACCATCCACAGGCCCGGGTTGTCGGCGTCGAAGTCGACGGCCAGGGTCGCGCCCGGCAGCACGACCGCGGTGTCCTTGCGCGGGCCGTCGCCGGGCAGCGCGAAACTGTGGCCGTGCAGGTGGACGGGGTGCCACATGGTGGTGCTGTTGCGGAACTCCAGCCGTACCCGCTCGCCCGCCGCCACCGGGTAGCGCTGCGCCGGGTCGTACCTGCGGCCGTTGAACGCCCAGTCGGCCCTCGCCATCCCGCCGGTGAGTTCCAGCCTCACCGTGCGGTCCGGCTGTCCGGCGGCCAGCCGGACGGCCGGGGCCGCCCTGAGCTGCCCGGCGGTGACCAGCCGGCCGTCCAGCTCGGCCGGGCGGACGGCGGCGTCGGGCGCTGCGCCGCCGCCGGTGCGCAGCACGGCCAGGGCGGTGGCGTTCTTGCCCTCGGCCAGCGCGGTCAGCGGGAAGGCGCCGTCCTTGGCGGTGACCAGCACGTCGTAGCGCTCGCCCATGCCGAGCAGCAGCGCCTGGGTGGTGGCCGGTTCGACCGGGAAGCCGTCGGTGTGGGTGACGGTCAGCTCGTGGCCGCCGAGGGCGACCCGGTAGGCGGTGTCGCCGCCCGCGTTGATCAGCCGGATCCGGATCCGGTCGCCGGGCTTCGCGGTGAAGGTCTCGGGGGCGGTCGCGAGCCTGCCGTTGACCAGGTGGAACGGGTACGCGACGTCACCGGCGTCCCCACCGAGCAGCGGGCTCCGGGCGCCCATCAGCATCCGGGCCGGACCGGCGGAGGCGGCGGGCGGGCCGGCCGGGGCCGTGCCGGGCATCGCGGCCATGTCGTGACCCGGCGTCCCGGCCATGTCGTGACCCGGCGTCCCCGCCAGGTCATGCCCGGAGCCGCCCGAGTGGTCCATCCCGCCCATGCCCTGGGCGAGTTCGGCGAGGACGGCGTCCGGGGTGCTGCCGTCGACGCCGTCCACCCAGTCGTCCAGGACGACGACCCACTCCCGGTCGTAGGCCAGCGGCTCCCTGGGGTCCTCGACGATCAGCGGGGCGTACAGGCCGCGGTCCTGCTGGACGCCGGAGTGCGGGTGGAACCAGTACGTGCCCGGGTGGGCGAGCGCGAAGCGGTACTCGAAGGAGGCTCCGGGCCTGACGTAGGCCTGGGTCAGGCCCGGCACGCCGTCCATGTCGTTGCGCAGCGCGAGGCCGTGCCAGTGCAGCGAGGTGGACTGCGGCAGGTGGTTGGCGAGGGTGACGGCGAGCGTGTCGCCGAGGGTGGCGCGCACCTCCTGGCCGGGCAGCCGGTCGCCGTACGCCCAGCTGCGGACGGTACGGCCGCCGAGGTCGAGGGTGGTCTCGGTGGCGGTGAGCGCGACCTTCCGCTCCGGGCCCGGGTTGCGCCGGGCCTCGGCGGCGGCGACCTCGGGGCCGTTCGGGGCGAGGTAGCCGGCCGGGGCGGCGGACGGGCCGGTCGGGCCGGTCATGGCGCTCGTGGTACTCGTGGCGCCGTGGTTCATGGACGCGTGGTCCATGCCCTTCATGGAGTCGGAGGAGCAGGCGGTGAGCAGGCCGGTCCCGGCGGCGGCGAGCGCGGCGCCGAGGACGGTACGACGGGTGGGTGTGCGCATGGCGGAGTGCACCTCGTGCGGTGTGTGGGTGTGCAGGACGTCGCGTCGGCCGTTCCGTGCGCGGGCGTCGCGGAGCGCGAGCGGGCGCGTGGAGGTGCGCGCGGGCGCCATCGGGCGGGCGCGGGCACGGGACGGCGGGCGCGCGACTACTGGCGCAGCACCGAGAGCCGGGTGAGGAGTGTCCGCCCGCCTCCGGGCGGGGGCAGGGCGCGGACGGCCCGCAGCAGCCGGGCCCGTACCTCGGCGGCGGCGTCACCGCTGCGGCGCAGCAGCGGGCCGACCAGGAGGAGCAGCAGGGTCCAGCCGGACAGGACGGCGAGGCAGACCGCCATCGGGTCCATGCCGCCGGGGGCGGCGGGGTCGACGGCGGCGGGGTCGACGGCGGGGACCGCTGCGGGCTCGACGGCCCGGCCGTGGTGTGCGGCACCCCCGGAATGCGCCGGCGAGACGTGCGTCGCGGAGGCATGCGTCCCGGCCCCCTCGTGCCCGCCGGCGCCGACAGCGCCGCCGTGTCCGCCGCCCGGGTGGCCGAGGGTGTGCATGGTCACGATGCCGAGCAGCAGGGCGGCGAGCAGCAGCAGGCGCGGCGCCCACGGCACCGGCGGGCCGAACGGCCGTGACCGCACCATCCTCCGCCTCCCGTCGACGACCCGCCTCCGCGTACCCCGGCAGGGTATACCGAACTCACGCCGGGGGCCGCGCCGGGCGCCGCGTTCACCCTCCCGGGCTCTCCCCTGCGCCACGGGGACCGGCGCCCAGCACCGCGGCCGCCACGTGCTCGCGGAACCAACGGTGGCCCGGATCGGCCGAGTTGCGCGGGTGCCAGGCCATGCCCAGTTCCAGCGGGGCGAGTTCGAGCGGGATCGGGAAGGTGCGCAGGCCCAGCGCGGCGATCGTGTCCGGCAGCCAGTCCGCCGGGGCGAGGGTGATCAGGTCGCTGTCCCGGGCCAGCAGCATCGCGCCGGTGTGGCTGGGCACGACGACCGCCACCCGGCGCCGCAGCCCGAGCCCGGCCAGCGCGGTGTCGATCGGGCCGAGCCGCTTGCCGCGCCGGGAGACGCCGATGTGGTCGACGGCCGCGAAGCGCCGGGCGGTGATCCGGCGGCCGTCGAACAGCGGGTGGCCGCCCCGGGCGAGGCCGACCAGCGAGGCGCTCAGCAGCCCGCGGGTGCGAATCTCCGGGTCCAGCTGTCCGAGCACGCCCAGTTCCACGTCCACCAGGCCCTGCCGCAGCGCCGGGCCGCCCTCCAGGCTCTCCGGCAGGAACACCACGTCCACCCGAGGCGCCTCGGCCCGGACCCGCTCGGCGAGCGGTCCGGCCGTCCGGGCCAGCAGCAGCTCGCCGGCCTGCACCGTGAAGGTGCGGTCGAGGTGTACGGGGTCGAACCCGGCGCCGGGCCGCAGCACGTCGTCGCAGCCGCGCAGCAACGCGGCCACCTCCTCCCGCAGTTCGAGCGCCCGCGGGGTGGGGACGAGCCCCTGCCCGGCGCGCACCAGCAGCGGGTCCTCGACGGCGCGGCGCAGCCGGGCCAGCATCCGGCTGACCGCCGCCGGCGAGGTGCCGAGCCGCTCGGCCGCGCGGGTCACACTGTTCTCCTGGAGCAGGGCGTCCAGGGCCCGCAGCAGGTTGAGGTCCATCGACCGCACGCTCCCGAGCTGGGTCTTTGCATCCTGGGCAACTATCCGATGCCGATTCTTGCATTGTTCCCGCCGGTGCCGCCGACGAAGGTGGAGACGACCGCGAACCCCTTCCGAGGAGTCCTCATGTCCCAGCCCTCCCACGCCTCCCGTGCCTCCCGTGCCTCCCGCGCCGGCGACGTCCTCGCCGTCGTCAGCCAGAGCGGCCCGACCGTCTCGTTCTTCGACGCCGCCACCGACCGGCTCCTCGACACCGTCGAGGTCCTCGCCGAGCCGCACGAGCTGTGCTTCGACCCGACCCGGCGGCTGCTCTGGTGCACCAGCGCGTACCACTCGGGCTACTACCACGCCAACAGCGGCCGCCGCACCGAGCTGACCGTCATCGACGCCGACACCCGCCGGATCGTCGAGGTGGTCGACCTCGCGCCCGAACACGGCCCGCACGGGCTGGCGTTGGACACCGCCCGGCGGCGCCTCTACGTCAGCGTGGAGGGCGGCGAGGACCGCCCCGGCGGCGTCGTGGTCATCGACACCGAGACCCGCCGCCCGATCGGCCGGATCGACACCGACGCTCCCGGCCCGCACTGGTTCGCCATCTCCCCGGACGGCCGGACCGGCTTCGCCACCAACAAGGAGGCGCCCTTCGTCTCGGTCGTGGACCTCGAGAAGGGCGTCCTGACCGCCAAGGTCGAGGTCCCGGGCAGCGAGGGCTTGGCCGTCTCCCCCGACGGCGACCGGGTCTACGCCGCCGGACCGTACCTCTCCACCGCCACCGCCCCCGGCGCGGCCCCCGGCATCCGGGTCATCGACGTCCCGACCGCGACCATCACGGCCGTCCTCCCCACGGACTCCCCGGCCCTGCCGGTGCACCTCACCTCGACCGGCCGGATCCTGGCCGGCGAGGTCCGGCTGGCGCCCGACCCGGCCAACGCCCTGGGCCGTCAACTCCCGGGCCGGCTCACCGTGTTCGCGGCCGACGACCACAGCCGGATCGGCTCCGTCGAGGTGGGCCTCTTCCCGCTCACCATCACCTCCTCCCCGGACGGCGAACTCGCCTACGTCGCCAGCGTGCTCTCCTCCACCGTCGACGTCATCGACCTGGCCACCCTGACCCCGGTCTCCCGCCTGACCATCCCCAAGCTCGCCGACCCGGGCGCCCACGGCCTGGCCTACCTCCCCCGTCCGGCCTGATCCCGAGCGCTCCTCCACACCGCCCCCAGGCCCCTCGCGCCGGAGTTCCGCGCGAGGGGCCCGGGGCGTTCCGCCGTACGGGCGGCGCCTGAACGGCCGGGTGTCCACATCGCGGGACGCCCGGCGGCCGGGAGCTGACAGCTTCCGCCTGACCGAAACCTGCCAAGACCGCTGCTCCGCAGTTCAGTCGGGGTCGGTCCGGCGTCCCGGAACTGGCCCGAAGCTGCCACGCGTTTGGTGTCACCCCGGAACCCGTGTGAGCGTACCGGGACGCGTGCGAATCTTGGGACCGCAGAGGCCGCGGACGAACGAACGCGGCCCGAATCCCCCTACGATTCGGAGGACTTCCCCATGTTCACCTCCGCGCGTTCCCGCGGTCCCGCACACCGGGCGACGACCGGGCGCCGCACGGCACCGGCCGTCCCGCTCCCCGGCCGTCCGGCCCCGGAGGCCGTCCAGGCCTCGCCGGGCAGCGGCTTCTCCTGGGGCTGACCGGCCGGTCTCCCCACACCTCCCGGGACCTCCGGTTCACCTCGTCGGCGTCCTGCTGACCGCCCCCGCGGGCGGCTCGGCGGACGCCCGGCCGACCGCCGGGGCCGTGCTCGCGGCCCTGGACGGCGTCACGTCCGCGCGCGACGGCGTCGAGCACGTCCACGTCCACCTCACCCCCCGAGGCGTCCGGCTGACCTTCTACCTGGCCGGCTGCGATCTGGTCGACGCCGTCGGCCGCGCCATCGCGATCGCCCACCGGGCCGTCGCCGGGCCGACCGTGCTCGCCCGGTTCGCCGTCGCGGACTTCAACGTGCTCGACCGCCCCGCCCGCCCGCCGCACGGCGCCCGCTGACGGCCCGGCGGCTCCCCACGGCCGTCGCCCCCGGTCCGCCGCCCCCGCGATCCGCCTCCTCCCGAAGTCGCTCGACCGCCTTTGGAGACTCATGCGCATCACATCCGTCGGCCACGCCGGCCTGCTCGTGGAGACCAGTGCCGGGCGCATCCTGTGCGACCCCTGGTTCAATCCGGCCTTCTTCGCCTCCTGGTTCCCGTTCCCCGACAACGAGGCGATGGACACGGCCCGACTGCACACCGCGGAGTACCTGTACGTCTCCCACCTCCACCACGACCACTTCGACGCCGAGTGGCTGCGGACCCGGATGTCCAAGGACACCGTGGTGCTGCTGCCGGACTTCCCGGTCCGCGACCTGCGGACGTCCCTGGAGGACCTCGGCTTCCGCCACTTCGTGCAGACCCGGGACCTCGAACCGACCCCGCTGGACGGCGGCGTCCAGGTGATGGTCAACGCGCTCACCTCGCCGACCGACGGCCCGATCGGCGACTCCGCGATCCTCGTCGACGACAACGGCACCAGGATCCTCAACCAGAACGACGCCCGCCCGGTCGACGAGCCCCGGATCAGGTCCTTCGGGCCGCTCGCCGGGCACTTCCTCCAGTACTCCGGGGCGATCTGGTACCCGATGGTGTACGACTTCCCCGCCCGGATGAAGCAGACCGTCGGCCGCCGCAAGCGCCGCAACGGCATGGCCCGCGCGCTGAACTACGTCGAGCAGTACGGCGCCGAGCACGTCTTCCCGTTCGCCGGGCCGCCCTGCTTCCTGGACGAGGAGCTCTTCCACCTCAACGACCTGGACGGGGACGACGCCAACATCTTCCCCGACCAGTGGGTGTTCCTGGACTTCCTGCGCGAGCACGGGGTGGCCAACGCCCACCTGTTCCTGCCCGGCACCGCCACCGAGTTGGGCCCGGACCGCGGCTTCCGGCTGGAGCAGGTCGACGAGCGGACGGTCACCCGGATCCGCGACGACCGCACCGGCTACCTGCGCGACTACCAGGCCCGCCGGGCCGACCGGATCCGCGCGGAGAAGGCCGGCTGGCCGACCGGCCGCACCGACCTGCTGACGAGCCTCCGGGACTGGGTGGAGCCGCTGCTGCGGTACGCCGACCACACCTGCGCGGGCGTCAACGGCCGGGTCCTGGTCGAGGTGGTGGACGGCCCGGACGCGGCCGGGGCCCCGGGCGCGGACACCGAGCAGATCCTGTTCGACTTCCTGGACCGCCGGGTGACCCGCTGGGCGGGCGAGGAGTGCCGCTACCGCTTCGAGCTGCCCCGGCCGCTGGTGGAACGGCTGGTCGCCGAGCGCTGCCCCGACTGGGCGAACGAGCTGTTCCTGTCCTGCCGCTTCAAGGCGGCCCGCAAGGGGCCCTTCAACGAGTTCGTGACCACCTTCTTCGCCTCCCTCTCGACCGAGCGGATGTCCTACGTCGAGGGCTACTACGCGGAGTTGAGCCAGACCGAGGAGCGCGCCCGGGCCGGCGACTACGTCGTCCAGCGGCTCTGCCCCCACCTCAAGGCGGACCTGGTCCGGTTCGGCTCCCACCGGGACGGCGTGCTCACCTGCCGACTGCACGACTGGGAGTTCGACCTGGCCACCGGCCGCTGCCTGACCAGTGACGACCGGAAGATCATCAGCGAGGCACGGGTGAACCCGTCCGACGATGACCCGGACCTGCCCGAGATCCCCGCGGCCTGAACAGGACTGTCATGACCCTTCCCCTGGTGTCGGTGGTCATCCCGCTCTACAACGACGCCCGCACGCTGCCCGCCTGCCTGGAGTCGGTGACCGCCCAGACCTACCCCAACGTCGAGATCGTCGTGGTCGACGACGCCAGCACCGACGACTCCGCCCTGGTCGCCGAACGGTACCCGTGCCGACTGGTCCGCCAGGAGCGCAACTCCGGGCCCGCCGAGACCCGCAACCGCGGTGCCCGGGAGGCCCGCGGCGAGATCGTGTTCTTCCTGGACGCCGACGTCGGGCTGTCCCCGACCTCGGTCGCCGCCGCCGTGGAGCGGCTGGCCGCCGACCCGGAGATCGGGTCGGTGTGCGGCATCACCGACAAGCACCCGCTGCTGCCGACCACCCGGGTCGGGGACTACCGGATCCTCCAGTCGTACTACTGGCGGATCAGCTCCGAAGGCACCGTCACCCCCTGGTTCTCGGCCCTGGCGGCCATCCGCCGGTCGCTGTTCCTGGACTTCGGCGGGCTGAACCCGGCCCTGCGCCAGACCGAGGAGATCGACTTCGGCGTACGGCTGTCGGCCACCCACCGGATCGAGCTCAGCTCCGCGGTGGTCGGGCGGCACAACGACGAGGAACGGCTGCCCGCCCTGGTCCGCAAGCTGTTCCGCCGGGCGCGGCTGCGGGTGCCGCTCTACGTGGACCACCGGGGCTTCATGCGCGGGTTCGAGACCCGCTCCCGGGCCTTCGCCGCGCTCGCCGCGGCCGGCGCGACGGCCTCGCTGCCGCTCGCCCTGGTGTCCCGCCGGACGCTTCCGGCCACCGCCGCGCTGGCGGCCGGCGCCGTGCTCGCCGACCGCGGCTTCCACGCCTTCCTGGTGCGCGAACGCGGGGTCGCGACCACGGTCGCGTACACCGCGCTGCACTTCGCGGCGGGCACCGCGGTCACCGCGGGCGCGGCGGTCGGCGCCGGCCAGTGGCTGCTGAGCCCGCGGTTCCGGCGGCTGTACCGGCGTCAGCCGCCGCCGGCGGGCGCCGGCCCAGCCGCCCGTGCGCCGCTGGCCACGGCCGCCGGCGAACCGACCCCGTCGGCAGGCCGCCCGTGACCACCGAGACCCCCCGACCCGCCGCCCGCCCCCAGCGCGTCCTGCTCACCGGCGCGGCCGGCTTCCTCGGCAGCGCCCTGGTCCGCCGGCTCGGCAGCTCCCCCGGGCACCGGGTGGTCGCCCTCGACCGCCGCCCGCTGCCGCCCGCACTCGCCGCCCTGCCCTCCGTGGAGGCGGTGGTCGGCGACGTCCGGGACCGCACCCTGCTGGGCCGGCTGACGGCAGAGGCCGACGTGGTGGTGCACGGCGCCGCCGCGCTGCCGAGCCACCCGGCGGCGGAGATCCGCTCGGTGGACGTCGACGGCACCCGCACCGTCCTGGACGCCGCCCGGCGGGCCGGGACCGACCGGGTGCTGCACATCTCCTCCACCGCGGTGTACGGCCTGCCGGAGCGCACGCCGACCCCGGAGTCCCACCCGCTCGTCCCGGTCGACCCGTACAACGCCGCGAAGATCGCGGCCGAGCGGCTGTGCGCCGACCACCGGAGCCGGGGCATGTGCGTGCCCGTCCTGCGCCCGAAGACCTTCATCGGCCCGGGCCGCCTCGGCGTGTTCGCGATGCTCTTCGACTGGGCGCTGGACGGCCGGGGCTTCCCCGTCCTCGGGGGCGGCCACACCGTCAACCAGATGCTGGACGTCGAGGACCTCTGCGACCTGGTGACCGCGATGCTCACCATGCCGGGCGAGCGGATCAACCGGGAGTTCAACGTCGGCGCGGCCGAGTACGGCTCGTTCCGCGAGGACTGCCAGGTCGTCCTGGACCTCGCCGGCCACGGCAGGCGGGTCGTCCCGCTGCCGCTCGGCCCGGCGAAGGCCGCCCTGCGGACGCTGGCCGCCCTGCGGCTGTCACCGGTCTACGGCCGGCTCGTCCAGAAGCTCACCCGGGACTCCTGCGTCGACATCACCGACGCCCGCGAGGTGCTCGGTTTCACCCCCCGCCACTCCAACGCGACCGCCATCGAGCGCAGCTTCACCTGGTACCGCGCGAACCGGTCCACCGTGGCCGGCACCACCGGCCGGACGCACTCCGACCGGTGGCGCGAGGGTGCCCTGCGCACGGTCAAGGTCCTCTTCTGACAGCAGCGAAGGGAACGGAAGTGAGTACTGCGAGCGAGTACCGCGAGGGCCTGGTCGGCCCACCGGTCCATCCGCCCGACGGGGACACCGGGCCCCCGACCCCCGAACCGCCCGACGGGCCCGGCCCGTCGCCCCGGGAGCCCGGACGCGGCCCGCTGGTGCGCGGCCTGGTCCGGCTGGTCCGACCGCACCAGTGGGCGAAGAACGCGGTCGTCCTGGTGCTGCCGCTGCTGGAGTCCGGCACCTCGCCGTGGCCGGCGGTCGTCGGCGCGCTGCCCGTCCTGGTGCTGTTCGTCCTCGCCTCCTCGGCCACCTACGTCGTCAACGACCTCGCCGACCGGGAGCGGGACCGCCGCCACCCGGTCAAGCGCCGCCGCCCGATCGCCTCCGGGGCCGTCCCGGTCCCGGCCGCCGTCGCGCTCGGCGTCGTCCTCTACCTCGCCCTGCTGGCCGGATCGGCGACCGCGGGGGCCGCCGCGGTCCCCGTGCTCGTCTACGCGGTCACCAACATCCTCTACAGCTTCGTCCTCAAGCACGTCTCGGTGGTCGACGTCTTCGTCATCGCCACCGGCTTCGTGCTGCGGGTCTGCGCCGGCGCCATGGCGGCCTCCGTCTCGATCTCCTCCTGGTTCCTGCTCTGCGTCTTCTCAGTCTGCATCCTGCTGGGCTTCGGCAAGCGCCGGCACGAGCTGACCTCGGTCCAGGGCGGGCCCTCCGAGCTGCACCGGCCGGCCCTGCGCGCCTACTCCGTCCCGTTCCTGAACAGCATGGTCACCTTCGCCGCGTCGGTGACCGTGCTCGCCTACGTGTCCTTCCTGCAGAGCGACGCCGCGGCCGGCGGCATGCGCCAGCTGCGGATCCTGCTCTCCACACCGCTGGCGGTCTTCGCGATCGCCCGCTACCTGCAGATCCTGCTGGTCAGCGAGGGCGGCGGCGAACCGACCCGGACGCTCTTCACGGACCGGACCATGCTCGCGGTCGGCGGGCTGTGGCTGGCCGGCTTCGGCCTCCTGCTGGTGGTGCAGGCGTGGTGACGCCCCCCGGGCCCGCCCGCTCCGCGCTCCCCGGGCCCGGCCGCCGTACGCTCCCCCGGCCCCGGCGCTCCTGGTTCCTCGCCGACCGGGCCGCCACCTGGCCGGTCCGGCTGCTGACCGGGGCGAGCGCGGCGTGGCTGCTGTTCTGCGCGCTCCAGGAGGCGCTGACCGGCCGGGTCTGGTTCTGGGTGGTCCCCGGCTCCGCGCCCCCGCCGGTGCTGCTCGGCGTCCCGCTGCTGGTGCTGCTGGCCGCGCTGGCCGTCCGGCTGCGCCGCAGCCCCAGCCGGGTGCGCTGGCCGGCCGCCATGGGCGTGCTCTCGCTCGCCGTCGGCCTGGACCAGTCGGGGCTGACCCTGGCCGCGGCGACGGCCGACCGGACCGTGCCGCCCGGCGCGATCCACGTCGTCGCGCAGAACACCGAGTACTGGGGCTCCGACGTCGACCCGGACCGGTTCTACGCGTACCTCAGGGCCCAGGACGCCGACGTCTACCTGCTCCAGGAGTACCTGCACTGGGACGACTCGGCCGGCGCGGACGGCGCCCGCGAGGTGGACGACACCGCCCGGCTGAAACGCGAGTTCCCCGGCTACCAGCTGGTCACCCGGGGCGAGTTGGTGACCCTCTCCCGGTTCCCCGTGGTGGCGCAGCCGCCGGTCGGCCCGGACCGGGAGCTGCGGGCGAGCGGGGAGGGCGACTGGTCGCGGGTCTTCGCCGGGGCCAAGGTGCTGCGCACCGACCTCGCGGTGAACGGGTCGGTGGTCTCCTTCTACAACGTCCACATGCTCGTGCCGGTCGCCCACGGGATGCCCCCGCAGGACTTCCCGGCCGACGTGCACCGCCGGCAGCGGGAGCGCCGGCAGCAGTTCGACGGGCTGGTCCGGGACGTCCGGGACAACGCCAACCCGCTGTTCGTCGCCGGCGACTTCAACACCAACGCCGGCATGGGCGACCTCAACGGGCTGCGCGACCTGACCCAGGACGCCGCGGACGCGGGCGACACGATCCT
This sequence comes from Kitasatospora sp. NPDC114501, assembly GCF_055633695.1. Classification (NCBI taxonomy): domain Bacteria; kingdom Bacillati; phylum Actinomycetota; class Actinomycetes; order Kitasatosporales; family Streptomycetaceae; genus Kitasatospora; species Kitasatospora sp. NPDC114501. The sequence continues at coordinate 225,832 of NZ_JBVKDS010000014.1, forward strand.
GCCGACGTCCTGGGACGCCGGCAGCTGGCACGACTGGTGGCGCTTCGACTGGGCGTTCACCGCGCACGGTGCCCGGACCCACCGCTACTCGCTGAGCAGCCCCGAGGGCACATCCGACCATCTCCGCCAGGACGCCTGGATCTCCGGGCCGGCATCGGGAGGCACGCATGGCTGACGCACGACCCACGGTGTCGGTGATCATCCCCAACTACAACTACGAGAAGACCATCGCGGCGGTCGTCGAGTCCGCCCTCGCGCAGACCTACCCCGTGCACGAGGTGCTGGTCGTCGACGACGGCAGCTCGGACCGCTCCCCGGAGATCGTCCGGCGCTACCCGGTCCGGCTGATCACCCAGCGCAACGGCGGGGTGTCCGTCGCCCGCAACCGGGGCGCGGCCGAGAGCACCGGCGAGATCCTGTTCTTCCTGGACTCCGACATCGCGCTGGACCCGGACGCGGTCGGGAACGCGGTGGCCCTGCTGGAGGAACAGCCCGACCTCGGCTGCGTCCACGGGGTGGTCGGCAAGCGGGCGCTGTTCGACGACGGGCCGGTCGAGCGCTACCGCGTCCTGCACGAGTACTGGTGGCGCCGGCGCGCCACCGGCCGGGTCCGCACCGTCTTCTTCGCCATGTGCGCGATCCGGCGGACGGTGTACGAGGAGATCGGCCCGCTGGACGAGACCCTGCGGGAGTCCGAGGACGTCGAGTACAGCGAGCGGCTGTCGGCGAAGTATCCGGTCCTGCTGACCGAGCGGATCACCGGCCGGCACGACGACGTGGACCGGCTGGGCGCGCTGCTCGGCGAGCAGTACCGGCGCTCGCAGCTGCTGGTGGTGTTCGCCGGCGCCCACCGGTTCAGCCCGGGGGCGCTCAAGGCCAACCGGATGCCGGGCGTGCTGGCCACCGCCGCCACCTGGGGGAGCCTGCCGCTGCTGCTCCTGACGCCACGGGCGGCCGTCCTCCCGGCGCTGGGGGTGGCCTGGTTCGCGGTGGCGGACCCGGGGCTGGCCCGGTTCGTTGTCCGGGACCAGGGGCTGCGGTACTACCCGGTCTTCGTCGGCTACCACTTCCTGCTGCACACCGCGCTGGTGGCGGGCGTCGCCCGGGGCGCGGTGCGGGCGCTCACCGAGCGCGGCTTCCGGCGGCCGCGGCACCGGGCGTCATGACCGGCGCGTCCGGGGGGCGTCCGGCCGCGGCGCCGGCGGTGGGGTCCACACCGGCCGGCGACGCGCCCGCCGGCGACGCGGCGGCAGGCCCGGCCGCGGCAGGCGCCGCGGCGGCGGGTCGGCCCAGGGGCCGGCACCGGCTGCTCACCGCCGTCCTGCTGCTGGCCGGCGTCGCGGGCCTGGTCGCGGTGGCCCGCAACGACGCCTGGAGCCTGGTGACCAGGATGGCCGACGGGCGCTTCCTGGCCCTGCTGGCGCTGTCCGTGCTGACGAACGTCGGCGGGCTGCTGCTCGGCCTGCTGTCCTGGCGGGCCGTCCTCGACGACCTCGGCCCGCCCGTCGGGCTGTTCGGCAGCGCCCGGATCTTCTTCTGCGGGCTGCTCGGCAAGTTCCTCCCGACCCCGGTCTTCGGGCTGCTCGCGCACATCCAGCTCGGCGCCGAGTACGGGGCCACGGCCGGACGGATGGTCACCACCTACGTGGTCAGCCTGGGCATCACCATGCTGACCGCCTGCCTCGCCGCGCTCGGCATCGCCCCCGCCGTGCTCGGCGGGAACACCTGGTGGCTGGCCCTGCCGGTGCTCGTCCTGCTCTGCTTCGTGGTCCGCCCGGGGCTGATCGGCGCGTCGGTGGAGCGCGGCGCCCGGCTGTTCCGCCGACCTCCGCCGTCCGGGCGCAACTCGCCGCGCGCGGTGCGGGTCTCGCTCGCCCTGGCGCTGCTGTCCTGGTTCTCGGCCGGGCTGCACCTGTGGCTGATCGTGGTCGCCCTGGACGGGCCGCCCGCCCGCTCGCTGTCGGCCTGCGTCGGCGGCTTCGCGCTCGCCACCGTCGCCGGGACGCTGACGATCGTCCTCCCGGACGGCCTGGGCGCCCGGGAGATGGTCCTGGTGCTGTCGCTGTCGACGGTCGTCCCGGTCTCCACGGCGGGCGCCGCCGCGATCGTCTCCCGGCTGGTCTGCACGGTGGCCGAACTGGGCACCGCCGGGGTAATGATTCTGGTGACCCGGTCCCGGCGGGGCACACCCCCGTCCGCGACCGGCTACACCACCGACGACCCCCTGGAGGGATGACTGATGCGGTACCGCAGCCTCGGCGTTGACGGACAGTCGGCCAGCGTGCTCTGTCTCGGCGCGATGACCTTCGGCACCACCGTCGACGAGGAGACCGCGACGGCGATCCTCGACCGGTTCACCGAAGCCGGCGGGACGTTCATCGACACCTCGAACAACTACGCCTTCTGGGCGCCCGGCGCGAACGGCCACGAGAGCGAGGAACTGCTCGGCCGCTGGACGGCCCGCCGCGGCAACCGCGACGACCTGGTGCTCGCCACCAAGGTCGGCGCCCGCCCGGTGCCCGGACTGCCCTTCCCCGAGCGCATCGAGGGCCTGTCCGCCCGCGCGGTGCGCGAGGCCGCCGAGGGCAGCCTGCGCCGGCTCGGCACCGACCGGCTGGACCTGTACTACGCCCACGTGACCGACCCGGCCACGCCGGTCGAGGAGACCATGGGCGCCTTCGCCGCCCTGGTCGCCGACGGCAAGGTCACCGCCCTCGGGTGCAGCAACCACAGCGCCGCCGAGCTGGCCGCCGCCAACGAGCTGGCCACGGAACGGAGTTGGCCCGGCTACCGGTGCGTCCAACAGCGCCACAGCTACCTGCGGCCGCGGCCCGACGCGGACTTCGGCATCCAGAAGCACGCCGACGACGCCCTGCTCGCGTACCTCGCGCCGCGGCCGTCGATGACGCTGCTCGCCTACTCCCCGCTGCTCGGCGGCTCGTACTGCCGATCCGACCGCCCACTGCGCGAGCAGTACGAATGGCCCACGGCGAAGGCCCAGTCGGCCGTGCTCGCGGAGGTGGCCGAGGAGACCGGCGCCACCGTCAACCAGGTCGTGCTCGCCTGGCTGCTCGGCCACCCCGTGCCGACCGTGCCGGTCGTCGGCGCCAGCTCCGTCGCCCAACTGGAGGAGAGCCTGGGCGCGTTGGACCTCGTCCTGGACGAGGAGCAGCGCCGGCGACTGGACGCCGCGGCCTGACCCGGCGGCCGGCCGCCGGGGCCTGTCGTGCGGGACAGGCCCCGGTACCCCTGGGACGCGCGAACTTCGGGAACGCGCACTTCCGGGACGCACAACCCTGGGACGCGCACCGCGCCAAGTTCGCGGTTTTCCACGATGCCCGGGTGCGGTGGTCGCTGCCAGTCTGTGACCACCACCGCACCCCGCAGCCGGGGCGGGCCGATCCGCCACGGGTGACCGGCTGTCGCGTGGAACGTCCAGAAGGGATTACTTGTCATGAACAGGCGAATTTGTGCGGCCTCGCTCTGCGCCGCCCTCGCCGCCGCGGTCCTCGTCGGCGGCACCGCCCAGGCGTACGCCGCCTCCTCCTCGGCCGCCCCCGCCCGGCCGCACGCCGCCGTGGCGCCCGCCGACGCGCCGACCGCCGTCCAGGAGGGCACCTCGGCGCAGGCCATCGACATCTGGCGGTGGGCCGGCCGGTACGACACGTACGTCGCGGCGGAGGCTGCGTACTGGGTGCTGTACGGCCTCGGGAGCGCCGTCAAGCAGAGGATCGAGCAGGTCTGGGTCGACGGCGCGTACCGGTGGGAGCTCTACATCCAGTAGGTCCCCGGCCACATCCAGCGAGCCCCCGGCGCCGGCCCCGAGCCGCGACGCCCCCGGATCCGACCACGGCGAGCGTGCCGCATCCGCTCGCCCCGCCACGAAGAGAGTTGGTCACCCCATGCAGCGTACGACGTCCACCACCGCCCTGGGCCGCACGGCCGCCGGCGCCCTGACCGCCCTGCTGATGGCGGCCGGAGCGGTCTCCCTCGCCCCGTCCGCGCAGGCCGCCGTACCGGCCGCGCCCCAGGCCTCCGCGGCGCAGCGCCCGGTCGCCGAGAGCGAGGCGGCGAGCGTGCCGCGGATCACCGCGGACCGTTCCACGAAGGTCACCGTCTCCAACAACAGCGGGTCCGGCCTGACCAAGACCTGGGAGAAGCTCGACCACGGCTGCTGGACGAACGACATGCTGCCGCCCGACTACGTCCCCAACTCGAAGTCCGCCACCTGGCAGAGCGAGTCCTGCGGGTTCGCGACCGGGACGGAGGGGAGCATCACCTACACGCTCTCCGACGGCGGCGAGGTCAAGCTGCACTGGAACAACCCCTACTGGGGCTCCAACGACTACAGCTGTTCCGTCCCGTACGGCTACACCTGTTCCCGGAGCGGCGGCAGCGGGGACAACACCTCGGTCACGTTCTCCATCGGACGCGCGTCCTTCGCCGCCGCGTCCCCGGCCGCCGCGGAGGCCCCCGCCCTCACCAGCGCCGCCCGCAGCACCTCCGTCAACTTCACCAACAACTCCGGCAAGCTGCTCACCCGTTCCGGCGCGAGCCTGCAGTGGGGGATCTGGTCCGACAACGGGATGCCGCCGTCCATGATCCAGTCCGGCGTCACCGCGAAGTGGGAGAGCGAGTCGGACGGCTTCATGACCGGCACCGAGGGCGACGTCACCTTCGACCTGCTCGGCGAGCAGGGCAAGGTGAAGGTGCACTGGAACAACCCCTACGCGGGCAGCAACAGCTACAGCTGCGACGCCCCCTGGGGGTACAAGTGCACCTGGCAGGGTGGCGGCGGCGACAACGCCGCGGTCTCCTTCACCCTGTCGAAGTCCTGATCGCGCCGGCCTGACCTGAGCCGCCCCGCCCGGGTGCGTCCGCACCCGGGCGGGGCGGCGTGGCTCCTACTGCCCCAGCACCGCGACCAGTTGGGTTCGCCGGGCGATCCGCAGCTTGCGGTAGGCGTTGGTGAGGTGCGTCTCCACCGTGCGGCGGGTGAGGCAGAGCGCGGCGGAGATCTGGTTGTTGGTGTGCCCCGCCGCCGCCAGTTCGGCCACCCGCCGCTCGGCGGGGGTCAGTTCGTGGCCACCGCTCCGGTTGCGCACCCCGCCCTCGCGCAGCGCCTGCGCCGTCAGGTCTAGCAGTCGGCCGGTGGCCGGCGCCCCGTTCTCCGCGGCGGGCCCGGCCAGCCGCAGCGCCACGGCGTGCGCCTCGCGCAGCGTGTCGCGGCCCTTGCGGCCGTTGCCCGCCCCGATCTGGGCCCGGCCCAGGTCGACCAGGACCTCCACGAGTTCCACCGGCGCGCAAGCCGGCCTGAGCAGCTCGGCGCCCTCCGTCAGCGAACACAGGGCCGGCCGGCCGCCCACGGTCGCGGCGAAGGCCCGCAGCGCCCGGCCGACGGCTCGCGCGGTCCCCCAGGTCCGGGCGTGGCGCAGCTCCTCCTCGGCGAGTTCCCGGGCCTCCTCCCGCCGCCCGAGCCGCGTCAGGGCGAGCGCCGCCCCGGAACGCCACGGCGTGGCGACCGGGCTGACGAAGTCACGGGCGCTCTGGCCGGCTCCGCAGCGCAGGTGGTCGTCGAGCGCCGCCTGCCAGTCGCCGTCCGCCGCGTGCAACAGGGCCCGGGCGTGGCTGAGTTCGTTCCACTCCCAGGAACTGTCGCTGACGGAGGGGCCGGCGAGGTCCACGGCCTCCCACGCCCCGGCGCGCCGCCCGGCCTCGCACCGGGCGGTCGCCACCATGGCCGCCAGGTGCGGCAGCCGGACGCCCTGCCCGGCGGTCGCCTCCACCAGGGGGGCGTTCTCGGCGACGACCCGCTCGAACTCCCCCGCCCAGAGCGCCGCTTCGGCCCGGACGCTGAGCAGGCACTGGAGACCGAAATCCGTCAGATCCGGCGGGACGGGCGGGGCGGGCAGGCAGAGGCCGGTCAGCTCGCGCGCCTCCGTCAGCCGGTCCGCCCACTGCAACAGGGTGGCCGCGCTGCCGAGCCAGGCGGTCCGCAGCCGCGGGTCCACCGGCGCCGCCAGCCGCGGCCGGATCCGGGCGAGCGCCTCGGCCGCCGAGCAGAGGCCGGCTCCGGCCTCGTACTCGGTGATCAGTCCGCACACCAGCGGCTCGATGGCCGGGGGTGCCGTCGGGGCGAGCGCGCGCAGGCCCGCGACGGCGCCGCGCCACGCGTCGCTGTCGTGCGAGGAGACCAGCGCGCCGAGGGTCTGCAACACCTGGACGAGTTCGTCGTCGGTGGCGCCCCGGCCGGCCTGGTGGAGGATCCGCAGGGCGGTCTCCGGCTCCCGGCCGGCGACGAGGGCCGCGCTCAGGGCCGTCGCCGCGGTCGCCCGGTCCCGGAGATCGGTGTGCAGGTCCAGTCCGGTGTGGAGCCTGCGGATGCCGGCGGTCGCGTTGTTCGGGAGTTCCAGCGCGCCGAGGCGCATGGTGAGGGCGGCGCGCCGCTCCGGGGCGAGCGGGCCGCTCAGGGCGTGGCGCAGGTACGCGGCGGACTCCGCGACGTGGCCGGCGCGCATCGCCTCCTCGGCGGCCTCGGCCAGTGAACGGGCCATCCACACCTCGCCGGGCCGGTCCACCCGCAGGAGCCGGGCGGCCACCGCCCTCGCGGGCGCACCGCTCTCGTCGAGCAGTTCCGCGATGCGGGCGCGCAGTGCGGCGATCTCCTCCGGCTCGGCGGCCGCGAGGACGGCCTCCCGCGCGAGGGGGTGGCTCAGCAGTCTGCTCAGGCGACGCACCGGCCGCTCGCCCGGGGAACGCCACGACGGGCGGCGGCCGGAGAGCCGGTGGAGCAGGCCGGGGCCGGCCGGCATCCCCTCCTCGGCCGCGGCGGCGAGCGCGAGGCAGGCGTGGCGTAAGCACGGATCGGCCGCCTTCAGCCAGTCGGCGATCGTGTCGCGGTAGCGGCTGCGGGACCGGGCGGACGGTGGGCGGGGGATCCGTCCGTCGCCGAGGTCGGCGGCGAGCGCCCGTACCAGGGCCGGGTTCCCGGCACTCGCCTCGACGCAGGTCACGGTGGACCCCTGGTCCAGGCCGGCGGCCCGGGCGATCCGGACGACCGCGGACGCGCTGAGGGGGCGGAGGGCGACGGACACGCCCGTGGGGTCCGGGAAGGGGGCCGGACCGCACGGGTCGGCGCGCTCGGTGGCCACCAGCAGGACGGGGATCCCGCCGATCCGGCGGGCGAGGTAGCCGATCCAGCGCCGGGACGGCTCGTCGGCGTGGTGGAGGTCGTCCACCGCGAGCAGCGTCGGCCGCTCGGCGGCCGAGCGGGTCAGCCGTGTCGTCAGCCGGTGGAACAGCCGCTGTTCGTCCGGCCCGGCCGGCGCCGAGAAGGGGACGGACTCGTCGTCCGCGAAGAGCTGCCGGACGAGCCCGAACGGGAACGCCGTCTCCTCCGGCACGCCGCGCGCGCGGCCGACCCGCATCGCGTCGCCGTCCGCCTGCTGCCGGACGATCGCCTCCAGGGCGGCGCTGCGCCCCATGCCCGCCACCGGCGCCGAGAGCAGGACCCAGCGTCCGCTGCCCGCCCGCGCGGCAGCGGCGGCCGCCGCTGCCGCCCCCAGCACCTCGTCGCGCTCCAGGAGCATCTGATCCCATCCCCTTCTTCCTGTTCACCGCAGGAATGTCCACCACAGGAATACCGTGACCGTCTCCCCCCGTCGGATCCTCACCCGGTTACGGCACGAACCGCCTCGCCGCACGGAAAACGGCGCGATCACGCGCGTGGCGGAGCCTGATCTCGCCGCTGTTATCACGTTTCACCCACGAACTTTCCGCCCGCGCCGACCGGGCACCGGAATTCACCGGCCGGGTCAGAGCCAGCCCTCCTTCGCCGCGCGCACCCCCGCCTCGAAGCGGCTGCGCGCGCCCAGCCGGTTCATCAGCTGGGAGCTCATCCGGCGCACCGTGCGCAGCGACAGTCCGAGCCGCCGCGAGGCCACCTCGTCGGTGCAGCCGATGCTCAGCAGGAGCAGCAACTCCCGTTCCTGGGGCGTCAGATCGTGCTCGTTGCGACGCGGGTCCTGGCCGAACGGCGTGCCCGCCGCCCAGAACTGCTCGAACAGCAGGGCCAGCGCGTCCACCACCCCCGGGGTCCGGACCTCCAGCGCGCCGGCACGGCCGTCCTGCGGGTCGATCGGCACCAGGGCCGTCTCCCGGTCCACCACCACCAGCAGCATCGGCAGCAGGGGCACCGTGCGGGCCTCCCCGCCGAGCCGGGTGAACCAGCGGACGTACTCCAGCGTCGGCGGGTCGTTGCGGAAGCTCTCCTGGTAGACGCTCCTGATCCGCACCCCGCGTTCCAGCGCCTGCCGGTCCAGCGGTTCGCTGGCGTCCATGGTGTCCGGCAGCTGGGCGCCGCCGGGCAGCAGCGAGAGGCACTCGCGCTCGGCGGTGGAGGCCAGGTCCTCCAGGCGCTCGCGGACCGTGTCCAGCCCCTCCAGCCGGTGGATGATCTCGTGCCGGGAGGGCCGGTTGGCGTTGAACCGGGCGCTCAGCGCGGTCACCGCCTGCTCGGCGGACTCGATCTGCCGCTGGCGCCGGCTGAGGTCGGCGGTGGCGCGCGAGAGCAGGAACCCGAAGCCGATGTCCGGGTTGAACGGCACCGCGTCCAGGCAGCCGTCCTCCAGGTTCACCAGGTCGAGCTCGGCCAGCTGGTTCAACGCGGAGCGCACCCGCTCCTCGCTCCACCCCAGCCGCTCGGCCATGTCGCCGATCCGGAATCCCGGCTCGTCGACGAGCAGCCGGTACACCGCCTCGGCCGATGGTTCGATGCCCAGAACTTCAAGCACAGCGTTCCCCCGCCTGATCCCGCCCGATTCTTCAGGGAGGCTAAGCCAGCTCGCCGATCAGGTCTAGACCAAGCTTCCTCGGATGCCCGCCGTCCGGCCATCCCCGGGCCGGGCTCCGTTCAGTCGCGGCCCGTTCCCGCCGCGCCGGCCCGGCACCCGCGCCGCCCGCCCGGCGACGGCTCCCCCGTCGCGCCCGTGCCGGGCCGGGTCAGGACGGCGACGAAATCCGTCCGCGACGTCATCCGGTCGCTTTTCCCCGGCATTCGGACGGCACCCGCCGACCCGCTCGCCGGAATTCCCTTCGCGGCCATGGCCGTCGGACCGCAATCCCCGCGCCGGGCGCCGCCGCTGCATGCCACGCCCCCCTCGTTCACGGCTCGACCGGCCCCCGCGGAACGCCCCTCAGGCCCCGGCGACCAGCATTCCGCCCATCGCCAGCATGGTCGCCGCGACCAGTGCGTCCAGGACCCGCCAGGCCTTCGGCCGGGACAGCACGCCGCTCAGCAGCCGGGCGCCGAAGCCCAGGGCGGCGAACCAGCCCAGGCTGGCCAGCGCCGCGCCCGCGCCGAAGGCCCAGCGCAGGTCGCCGCGGCCGGAGGCGAGCGAGCCCAGCAGGACCACGGTGTCGAGGTAGACGTGGGGGTTCAGCCAGGTCATCGCCAGGCAGGTCAGGACCGCCCGCCGGACGGACCCCGCCCCCGGCTCGCCGTCGGTGAGCGCGGCCGCCGGGTCCGGGCGCAGCACCCTCCGGGCCGCCAGGACGCCGTAGCAGAGCAGGAACGCCCCGCCCGCCAGCCCCACCGCGGTGAGCGCCGCCGGCCAGGCCGTGACCACCGCGCCCACCCCGGTCACGCCGAGGGTGATCAGGACCGCGTCCGAGACCGCGCAGATGGCGACCACCGCGAGGACGGCCTGCCGGCGGGCGCCCTGGCGCAGGACGAAGGCGTTCTGGGCCCCGATGGCCACGATGAGGGAGAGCCCGGTGCCGAAACCGGCGGCCACGGCGGCGATGGTGCTGCTGTTCATGGCTTCGACCGTAGGGATCACCCAGCCGTGAGTACAGCTAAGAATTTTTACGTATCCTTAGCTGTACTTATGGACGAACTCCCCCTGGACCAGGTCCGGACCCTGCTCGCGGTGGTCGACGAGGGCACCTTCGACGCCGCGGCCGCCGCCCTGCACGTGACCCCCTCCGCCGTCAGCCAGCGCGTCAAGGCCCTGGAACAGCGCACCGGGCGGGTCCTGCTGATGCGCACCAAGCCGGTACGGCTCACCGGGTCCGGCGAGGTGGTGGTCCGGTTCGCCCGCCAACTGGCCCGCCTGGAGCGGGACGCCCGCGCCGAACTGGGCCTGGCGGCCGAGCAGGGCCCGGCCCGGGTGCCGATCGCGGTCAACGCCGACTCCCTCGCCACCTGGTTCCTGCCCGCGCTCACCCGGGTGCCGCAGGACCCGCCGATCTGCTTCGAGCTCCACCGGGAGGACGAGGCCCACACCACCGCCCTGCTGCGCGAGGGGCAGGTGATGGCGGCCGTCACCTCCTCGCCCGACCCGGTGGCCGGCTGCACCGTGCGGCGGCTCGGCCTGGCCCGCTACCTGGCCGCGGCCACCCCGGAGTTCGCCGCCCGCCACCTCACCGGCGACGTGGCCGAGGACCTGCGCGAGGCCCCCACCGTGGTCTTCGACCGGCGCGACGAGCTCCAGGACGCGTTCGTCCGCTCCCTCACCCGGGGCCGGTCCGGCGCCGGACGGATCCGCCACATGGTGCCGGCCTCGGACGGGTTCCGGGACGCGGTGGCCGCCGGTCTCGGCTGGGGCCTGGTGCCCGAACCGCAGGCCGAGCCGCTGCTGCGCTCCGGTCGGCTGGTGGCACTGGCACCGGGCCGGCCCATGGACGTCCCCCTGTACTGGCAGCAGTGGAAACTGGACTCGCCCGCCCTCTCGACCGTCGCCGAGGTCGTCGCGGCGGCCGCCGCGGAGGCCCTGCGGGCCGGCTGACGGCGTAGGAGCGCCTCCCACGAGGGCGGCGCCCAGCCTGTGACCTGGACTCACAGGATCACCGCCTGTCTGGCTGGGCGCCGCGCCGGTCCGCAGGATGGCCGCATCGGACCTCCTGTCAGCCGTCGCGCGGCCGCTTCCGCCTGCCGTCCGAGGGCCCGGCCGCGCCCCCGTACGAGAAGGTGGTACTTCGCCGTGAGCAGCATCTCCGACCCTCCCCGGCCGTCCGACCAGGCCGAGGACGTCCCCCAACTGCCCGCGTCGGCGCGGGCCTTCGACCGGTGGCGGTACGCCGGGGTGTTCCTCCTGCTGTTCCTGTTCGGCACCGAGACCTTCCTGGTCTCGCCGCTGCTGCCGACCATCGCGGACTCGGTCCACACCAGCGAGGCCGCCGCCGCCTCCAGCGTCACCGCCTACGTCCTGGTGTACGCCGTCGCGGCGCCCTTCCTCGGGCTGCTGAGCGACCGCCTGGGCCGCCGCCGCACCCTGGTCGCGGGCACCCTGCTGTTCGTCCTGTCGAACGCGGCGGCGGCCCTGTCCACCGGACTGACCCTGCTGGTGGTCTCCCGCGCGGTGGCCGGGCTGGCGGCGGCCGCGGCCGGTCCGGCCATCTGGGCGCACATCGCCGAGAGCGCGCCGGAGGCGGTGCGCGGGCGCGCACTGGGCCTCGGCATGGCGCTGTTCTCCTGCGGCCAGGTGATCGGTGTGCCGCTGGGCGGCTTCCTGGCCGGGCTGGCCGGCTGGCGCTCCGCGTTCTGGGCGCTGGCCGTCGGCACCGCCGCGGCCGTGCCGCTGCTGCTGCGCCAGGTCCAGGGCCGCAGCCGTACGGAGGAGCAGGCGGCCGCGCCGCGGGTGGGCGCCGTCCGGGCGATCCTGGCGGGCTGGGCCGATCCCACACTGCGCCGCGCCCTGCTGGTCAACACCGTCTTCAACACGGCCAACCTGGGCGCCTACACCTTCCTCGGCGCGCTGCTGGTGCAGCGCTTCGACCTGTCGGTGGAGGCGCTCGGCCTGGTGGGCGTGCTGGTCGGCGCGGGCAGCGTGGCCGGCTCGCTGCTGGGCGGGCGGCTCGGTGACCGGGCCAGGACCGCCGGGCGCTCCGACCTGCCGCTGCTGCCGCTGTGGGGCGTCCTGCTGGCGGTGGGCATCGCGGTGGCGGCCAAGGGGCCGGGCCTGGTGCTCGCCCTGGCCGGAGTGACGGTGTGGTTCGTGGCCTCGGGCGGCTTCGTGACGGACCAGCAGACGCTCGCGGGCACCATCGCCCCGGAGCTGCGCGCGACCTCCAGCGCCTGGCTGACCTCGACCATGTACGCGGGCACCGGGGTCGGCGCCTGGGCGGTGGGCACCTTCGGCGACGTCGCGGACGGCACGCTGCTGATCGGCGCGGGGCTCGCGCTGCCGGCCGCGCTCGGCGGCCTGGCGGTCAGCCTGGGGCTGCGCCGGGCCGCCCGGCGGAAGGCCTGAGGTCCGAGCTCAGCCCACCCGGCGCTCCCCCTCCACGCCGCCGACCGCGCGCAACGGGTGTTCGACGAGTTCGGACATCCGCGCCCGGTCGGCGGCGGCGCTCGGGGTGAACAGCAGCACCGTCGCCGAGGGATCGTCCACCGGGTGGAACGAGGACAGGGTCAGCCGGACGGGGCCGAGCCCGGCCGGCTCGACGGTGACGGTGCGGACCGTCAGCTCCGCCACCGAGTGGCACCCCCACCAGTGGCGGAGCTCCGGCGCGTCCTCGTCCAGGTGGCGGTAGACCTCGCCGGTGCGGGCCTCGGCCAGGGCGGCGCCCGCCTGGGCCCGGAAGTGCTGGAAGACGTTCATCGCGAGCGGTTCCCAGTCGCGCAGCACCGCGCGGACCCGGCGGTCGGCGGCCATCACCCACATCAGGTTGCGCCGGTCGGCGGGCACGAACTCGGGCGAGCCCCAGAGCGCCGCCCACGCCGCGTTCCAGCCGCGCAGGTCGAAGTGGCGGTCCAGCAGGACGGCCGGGCTGGTGGGCCAGGAGTCCAGGACGGGCTGGATGGCCTCGGTGATGCGGTCGGTGCCCTCCGGGCCGGCGTCCGGCGCGGGCTCGTGGAAGCCGGCCAGGCGCAGGGCGTGCCGCAGGCCGGCGTCGTCCAGCTTCAGCACCCGGGCGATCGCCTCCAGCACCTGCCGGGAGGCGGCGACCCTGCCCTGCTCGACCCAGGTGTACCAGGCGAGCCCGACACCGGAGAGGGAGGCGACCTCCTCGCGGCGCAGGCCGGGGGTGCGGCGGCGGGTGGTGGCGGTGAGGCCGACGTCGGCGGGCTTGAGGAGCTCGCGGTGGGCGCGCAGGAAGGCGCCGAGTTCCCGTCCGGTGGGGGGAGTTGACACGGTGGGGCTCCTCGGCCTGGTCCGGTGGTGCGGGGTTCGTGACGAACCCCAGCGTAGGCGCGGCCCGCCGCTCGTCCCAGGGATGAGCGGCGGGCTACACACGCTGTTAACGAGAGGTGAGCGTCCAGAGCAGGACGGGCATGTGGCTGACGTGTCCGTGCTCGCGCTGCCGGCGCCAGGCGCTCTCACCGACGGCGCGGAAGAACGCGGCCCGCCGCTCCTGCGGCACCAGGCGGCTGTAGTAGTCGCCGAAGGTGGCGGCGTGGAAGTGCTCGTAGCGCTCGGCGCTGTCGACGGTGACGACGGCGTCGCGCTCCAGCCGCTCCACCACCCGGAGGTGCGGGCCGATCAGCGCCGCGAGGTCCTCGACGGTCCTGGTGCGGGTCGCGATCGGCAGCACCCCGTGGCGCGCGAACACGCCGGGCACCTCCTGGTGGGGGGTGCCGAGGGCCACCAGGGCGTCACGGACCAGCTCGTCCTCGCCGCCGAGGCCGTGCTCGTCCCGGGCGGGGTGGTAGGTGGTGAGCAGGAACCTGCCGCCGGGGGCGAGGTGGGCGGCGGCCCAGGCGAGGACGCGCTCCTCGTCCGGGTGGAGCCAGTGCAGCACCGAGGTCTGGGTGATCACGTCGGCCCGGAACGGCAGCGGCTCGGGCGCGGTGAGGTCGGCCCGGTGCAGGGCGACGCGCTCGCCGTACGGGCGCAGCCGGTCGGCGGCCTCGGCGAGGCGGTGTTCGGAGCGTTCCAGGCCGACGGCGCGCCGCAGGGTGGGGAACCGTTCCAGCGCGGCCTGAAGCAGCTGGCCGATCCCGCTGCCGAGGTCGATCAGGGACTCGGGGGCGCCGGTGATCCGGTCGAGCACCCAGTCGCGGTCCTGGACCTGGCGCAGTCGGCTGGCGTCGGCGTACCCGGCGAGGGTGCGGGACTGGATCTCGACGGCGGACGGGCTCACTTCTGGTCCTCCTCGGTGCCTGCGGGCCGGTCGACCAGTTGCAGCAGGCGCTCGCGGGCCCCGCTCTGGTCGTACCGCTTGTAGATGTTGATCCGGTTGCGGGTCAGGTCGCCCCGGTGGACGTACTCGTAGAGGTCCTGGCGCTGGCCGAAGCCGTCGCCGGTGAGCTCCCAGGCGATCCGGAACAGCCGGGACTTGCGCTCGGCGTCGATGCCGCGCCCGCGCATGTAGCGGTCCAGGTGCGGGCGCAGCCGGGGGTGGGCGAGGTCGGCGGCGGTGGGCTGGACGAGCAGCCCGGAGGCGCCGATCCGGCGGACGATCTCGACGGCGCTGCCGGCCACCTCGGCGGACCAGACCCGGGAGGCGGCGGTGTCGCCGGGGGCGAACAGGCCGCCGTCGGTGGGGCCGCCGCGGGCCTCGGCGGCGTCCAGGAAGTACTCGGTCAGCTCGGCGTAGCCGGCCAGGCGCCCGAGGTCCTCCTGGATGTTGCGGAAGCCGTCCACCCCGATCGACTCGGCGACGAGGGTGGCGGTGGCGAGCAGGGTGCGCAGCCGCTCGCGGTAGCGGATGTGGCCGACGTAGGCGCTCCAGGCGTTGATCCGGCCGAGGCCGAGCCGGGCGAGGCCGGCGTCGCGCAGCAGGAAGACGCGGTCCCAGGGCACCAGGACGTCGTCGAAGAAGAGCATCGCGTCCTGCTCGTCGTACCGCGCGCCCAGCGGGTGGGCGTGGCCCCAGGGGGCGCTGCCGAGCGGCTCGCGGGCGAGCGTGACCAGGCCGGGGGTGTTCAGCGGCAGGGCGAACCAGCTGACGAACTGCTCGCCGCGGCCCTCGGTGAAGGAGGCCGAGAGGTAGACCAGCACCTCGTGGGCGAGCGGGGCGAGGGTGGTGAGCTGCTTGGCGCCGCGCACCACGATGCCCCGGTCGTTCTCCTCGACGACGCGCAGGGCGAGGTCCGGGTCGTCGACCGGGTCGGCGGAGCGGTCGATCTGCGGGTCGCCGAGAGCGTGCGAGAGGACGAGGTCGTTGGTGGCGCAGTGGCGGTACCAGGCTTCGGCGTTGGCGCCGAAGCGCGGGTCGGCGGCGGCCAGCCGGTGCCGGAAGTCGTAGACGCCGACGGCGATGGAGGCCATGAAGGCGGGTGAGCGGCCCTGCTGCCCGAGGGCCTCGGCGTGCCAGAACTCGGCGCTGCGGCGCTGGAGCCGGAGCTCGTCGAGGGTGCGCGGGGGCTGGTAGGCGCGGGCGAGGCGCAGGCCGCTGTCCGGGTCCTGCCAGGTGAGCAGGTCGCGGTGGTCGGGGTGGTGCTGGAGGTCGAGCAGGCGGGCCAGCTCGTCCACGGCCGGGCGGAACGCGGGGTGTTCGGCGGGGTTCGCGATCCGCCGACCGTCCAGGTAGAGCTCGCGTCCGTCGTCGAGTTCGGCCCGGTAGCGGTCGCCGGTGAGCAGGCCTCGGGCGGTGGCGGGCGCGCCGCGGCCGGGGGCGGTTTCCAGCAGTGTCATGCGCCAACTCCGTTGGTGTCCAGGGGTGTCGGTGCCAGTGCGCGGTACCGGGTGTCGTGGTGGAGCAGGGGTGCGCCGGCGCCGCGGGCCGCCTCGGCGACCAGGCCGACCAGGATGGTGTGGTCGCCGCCGGGCAGGGCGGCGTGCAGCCGGCAGTCGAACCAGGCGAGGGCGGACTCGACGAGCGGGGCGCCGGTGGCGGCGGTCCTCGTCGGCACGGCGGGGAAGGCGCCCGTGGCGGTGAAGTCACCGAGCGCGCGACCGGCTCCGGGGGTGGCGAACCGTCGGGCGACCCATTCCTGACGGACCGTCATAATCGACAGGCCGAACCGTCCGGTGGTCCGGACTGCCGCCACCAGCGGGCTGTGCCGGCCGACCGCGACGGTGACCAGCGGCGGGTCGAGGGAGAGGGTACTGAAGGAGGAGACCGTCTTGGCGAAGACCTCCTCGCCCGCGCGGGTGGTGACCACCGCGACCCCGCTGGTCCAGCCCCGGGAGGCGGTGCGGAAGTCCTCCTCGGTGACGTGCGGGGCGGCGGGCTCGGCGCCGTGCCGGGCGCCGGCTTGGGCGGCCTGCCGGGCGGCCCGGGTGAGGGCGCCGCTCATCGCAGCCCCACCCGGTAGGCGCGCAGCCACTCGTCGACCTGGACCAGGTGGTCGAGGCCGCCGACCGGGTTCGGCGCGGTGCGCGGGCTGGGCAGCGGACGGCCCTCGGCGAGCAGCCGGCGGACCACGTCGCGGTCCACCAGCTCGAAGACCGGCGCGTTCGGGTCGGCCAGCAGCTCCCGAGCCCGGGCCGTGAGCACCTCGGCGTAGCGGACGGCCGGGGTGGACGGGTAGCCGCTCTTGGGCCGGTCGGCGACCTGCGGCGGAAGGAGGTCCCGGACGGCGTCGCGCAGCAGCCCCTTGGCCCGCCGCTCCGGCGCCTTGAGCGCCCACGGGACGTTCCACAGGTACTCCACCAGGCGGTGGTCGCAGAACGGCACCCGTACCTCCAGGCCGACCGACATCGACACCCGGTCCACCCGGTCCAGCAGCGGGGGCAGCCAGCGGGTGAGCGCGAGGTGGAAGACCTCGCGGGTGCGCGCGTCGGCGGCCGGCTCGCCGGGCAGGCGCGGCACTTCGCCGAGCGAGCGCCGGTACGCGGCGGCGGTGTACTCCTCGGGGCGCACCTCGGCCCGGACGTCCGGGCGCAGCAGGTCCGCCGGGGTCGCCCTGCCGTGCAGCCACGGGAAGGTCGGGGCGGCGAGCGCGTCGGCGTCGTGGAAGTACGGGTAGCCGCCGAAGATCTCGTCCGCGGCCTCGCCGGAGAGGGCGACGGTGGAGCGCCGCCGCACCTCGCGGAAGAGCAGGTGCAGGGAGGCGTCCATCTCGCCCCAGCCGGGGCGGTCGCGGGCGCGCAGGACGGCGTCGCGGGCGTCCAGCAGGTCGTCGTCGGGCACCAGGACGGTGGTGTGCAGGGTGCCGATGTGCTCGGCGGCGGCCGCCACGTAGGGGGCGTCCAGGGTGGTCCGCCAGGCGTCGGGGGTGCGGTCGGCGCTGCCGGGGAAGTCGACCGAGAAGCTGGTGATCTTCCCCTGCCCGGCGCGTTCGCGGGCGGCGGCGGCCAGGGCGGTGACGGCGCTGGAGTCGACGCCGCCGGAGAGCAGGGTGCACAGCGGCACGTCGCTGACCAGCTGGCGCTCGACGGCGTCGGCGAGCAGCTCGCGGACGGTCGCCCGGGTGGTCGCGGCGTCGTCCCGGTGCTCGGCGGACTCCAGCCGCCAGTACCGGACCTCGCGGGTGGCGGCGCGGGTGACGACCACCAGGTGGCCGGGCCGGACCTCGTGCAGGCCGCGGAAGATCCCGTGGCCCGCGCTCGGCGCGGCGGGCAGGGCAAACAGTTCGGCGACGCCCTCGGCGTCCAGTTCGGCGCGGAACAGCGGGTTGGCGAGGACGGCCTTCGGCTCGGAGCCGAACAGCACGCCGCCGCGGTGGGCGTGCCAGTAGAGCGGCTTGATGCCGAGGTGGTCGCGGACCAGCAGCAGCTCCTCGCGCCGGGCGTCCCACAGGGCGTAGGCGAAGATGCCGTTGAACCTGGTCGGCGCCTCCCTTCCCCACTGGAGGTGGGCGCGCAGGACCACCTCGGTGTCCGAGCGCGTCCGGAAGACGTGTCCGAGGGCCTCCAGCTCGGTGCGCAGCTCGCGGTGGTTGTACAGCTCGCCGTTGTAGGTGAGGACGGCCGCGGCGTCCGGTCCGGGGCGGTCGGCGAGCGGCTGGGCGCCGCCGTCCGGGTCGATCACGGAGAGCCGGCGGTGGCCGAGGGCGGCGTGCCGGGAGAGCCAGACGCCGTCGGCGTCCGGGCCGCGGCAGGCCAGCGTGGCGGTCATCTCCCGGACGGTCCGGGCCTGGTGGAGCAGGTCGGTGTCCCAGTCGATCCAGCCGGTGATACCGCACATGTCAGGACTCCCCGGGGTCGTCGGTGGCAGTGGGATCGGCGATGGTGGCGGGCTCGGTGGCTTCGGTGGGCCCGGCGGCTTCGGCGGGCTCGACGGTGACGTGCTCAGCGGTGGCGGCGGGCTCGGTGGTGCCGGTGGACTGGGTGGTGGCGGTGGACTCCCAGCGGCAGCCGTGGCCGGTCGGGCCGTGGGTCAGCCGGTGCGCGGGCCGGTAGCCCTTGGCGCGGATGTTGGCGGACAGCGCCTCGGTGCAGTAGGTGCAGGGCGAGGCGAGGGTCAGCCGGACACCCGAGCGCCGGGCCTTCTCGCGGTAGTCCCAGATCGCGCAGTGCGTGATGGTGAGCGCCGCGTGCTCGCGCCCGGGTGGCGCGTCGTCGTCGAACTCGTAGTCGGAACCGTACAGTTCGGCCTGCCGGGCGATCCGGTGGATCGGGTCGGCGGCGCCCCGGCCGAGGTCGGGCTCGACCTCGCGGTGCACCTCGGCGTTGGACCGGGCCCAGTGGCCGAGGACCTCCTCGCCGTAGCGCAGGACGAGGAAGCGCTCCATCAGGGCCTGGTCGCGGAAGAACACCCGCTGCCACTCGACGGCCGGGGCGTCCGGCTCGGGCAGGTCGGCGAAGAGCTCGGACTGCAGCACGAACCAGTCGGTGAGGTGCGGTTCGTTCCCGCGCGACACCAGGTACCGGGTCAGCCCGGCCTCGGCCTCGTGCAGGCGCTGCCGCCAGAGCGCGGACCGCTCGGCGTCCGTCATCGTGCGGTACGGGGACCTCGGCTGCTCCGCACCGGGGCCGGCTCGTCGGATCGACGCGGCGGCCAGCACCGCCGTGACCGGACCGGCCTCGACACCCGCCCCGTCACCGGCGCCGGTCGGACCGCCGGTCCCGTCGGACACACCGCCCATCGGGCCATCTCCCTTCGGCTGAACGATCCTTCGGACCGTCGTGTCGTCGTCGTTCCCGCCACGCTACGAAGCGGCCCGGGCGCCCCGGTAGCCCCGAACGGCGCCGGCCGGGGCGCCGATCGTCGCCGTGCGGATGCTCCGAAGGTCGCCCCGCGGCGAGCGGACGGCCGGACGCGACGCAGGCGGACACGACCGAGAGCGGACCCGACGGCGGCCGGACACGACGGCGGCCGGACACGCCCGAGGGCGGGCCCCGCGGACCGGCGGGACCCGCCCTCGGGCGGTGTGCGTGACGGAGGTGGGAACTACCCGGCGAGCCCGTGCCGGTGGGCGTACAGGGCGGCACGCAGCCGGTCCGGCTGCCCGATCTTGCGCATCGCCTGGGTGAGGTGCTTCTTCACGGTGGCCTCGGCCAGGGCGAGTTCGCGCCCGATCTCGGCGTTGCTCAGCCCCTGTCCGAGCTTGACCAGAACCTCCCGCTCGCGTTCGGTCAACCCGGCCTGCTGCGGCGGCAGTTCACCCACGTGCCGCGCCGGAGCCGCCGCGTGGATCCGGGCCGACGGCGGAGCCGGCAGGAACACCGACCCGCCGGCGGCCGCGAGTTGGACCGCGCCGATGATCCGCTCCCCCGCCAGGTCGAGCGGGAAGCAGCCGCCCGCCCCGGCCAGCAGCATCCGGCTCGCCTCGGCGGTCGACTCGGCGCGGCGCAGCAGCAGGACCCGGGCGTCGGGCGCCCCGTCCGGCCCGCGCAGCGCCACCACGGCCGCGAGGTCCTCCTCCAGGCTCGCGCCGCGGCCGAGCAGGATGACGTCGGGGGCGGTGCGGTGCACGGCCGGCACGGCGCGCAGCGGGTCCCCGGCGGAGCCGACCACCGTCAGTCCGGGCGCGGTGGCCAGCAGGCTGCGCAGTCCGGCGCTGGTCACCGAGTGCCGCTCGACCAAGAAGACCCGGGCGAGCGCGGTGCGGTCGCGGTCCTCGTCCACGCACATCGGGTGGCCGCAGCCGCACCCGGCACCGGCGCGGCCGGCGCCGGGCGGTGCCGGTTCGGCCAGCAGCTGGTGGCCGGCGATCAGGTCGAGCGGATTGTCGATCTCGGCGTGCAGCGGGGGCGCTCCCGTGACGGGGGCGTCTCCCGGGCCGGTGCCGCCGCAGGCGCCGCGGCGGGCGGGGTACCGGCGGCCGCGCGGGCCGGCCGGGGCGGCGAAGGTGCTCACTGCTGCCATCGGGTACCTCCGGGAACGGAGGCAGGACGTCTGTGGTTGGGCATGGCTCTGCGGTCCCCCTAGCTGGTGGCCGGTCGGCCCCCGTGAACGCGGGTGCGACGCGGTGCGCGACGCGGTCCGCTGCCGGACGTCGCGTGCGGAGCGGCACGCTGCGACAGGGATCGGCCGGCGACGCGGACGGGCGTCGGGTGTGGATCCGGGTGAGGAGAGGGCGCTGACCGCGGCGGGTGCGGAGCAGGGCGGTCAGCGCGTCGCGCGCGGTCGACAGAGCTCGTCGAAGCACCTGCGGTGCCACGAGCCGCCGATCCCGACCAAGGTGAAGTCGGTCCGCCGAATAGCCATGCGGGAACCCTAGGTCCGGTTCCTTGTGCAGGTCAAGGACGGGACCGGGCCTGCGCGGCCCGGGCAGCGGCGCTGCGGGCCACCCCGGATGCTGTGAGCCGGAGTAACAGCATCAGGAGCTGACTGGCTGTCCGGGCCGTGCGTCCGCAACGCTCCTCCCAGCGGCCGCGGCCCTCGCAGCGTCGCCCCGGCGCCCGGCGCCGGCCGCCGCGCCCGTGCCGAACTCCCGTTCGCCGAAGCGGAGGTGGCGGCACCACCGTCCCCGCCGCCGGTCCGAGGACTCCCGAAGTCACGAAGTCACGAAGTCGAAGTCCCGAAGTCCCGAAGTCCCGAAGGAGCAGCAGCGCCATGCCCGCCCCGCCCCACCGGCCCGCCGCCGGCCCGTCCGGCGCCCCGCCCCGGAGGGCCGACGGGTGACCCGGTTCCTGCTGCGCCGGCTCCTGCTGGCCGTCCCCACCCTGCTCGGCGTCACCGCCGTCGTCTTCGCAACCGTCGCACTCGTCCCCGGCGACCCGGTCGCCGCCTTCCTCGGCCCGGGCGCTCCGCCCGAGGCCCGTCGCCGGCTCACCGAACGGCTCGGCCTGGACCAGCCGTTGCCGGTCCGCTACGCCGACTGGCTCGGCCACGCGCTCACCGGCGACCTCGGCACCTCCGTCTCCGGCCAGCGCCCGGTCTCCGACCTGCTGCTGCCCGCCCTCGGCCAGACGCTCACCCTGACCGCGGCCGCGTTCGCCCTGGTCCTGGCCGGCGGGGTGGCGCTCGGCGCCGTCGGCGCGCTGCGCCCGCGCGGCCCCGGCGGGCGGATCTCCGGCGCGCTCTCCACCCTCGCCGTGTCCGCCCCGCAGTACTCGGTGGCGCTGCTGCTGATCGCCGTCTTCGCGGTCGGGCTGCGCTGGCTCCCGGCCGGCGGCACCCACGACGCGTTCGGCTCCGGCGGCCCGGGCGACCTCGCCCGTCACCTGGTCCTCCCGGCGGTCGCCGCCGCACTGGTGCCGCTCGGACTCACCGCGCGGGTGTTCCGGGCCGCACTGGGCACCGTCCTGGCCGGTGAGCTGGCCGACTCGCTGCGCGCCCGCGGCCTGCGCCCGGCCGCCGTGCTGCGGCACTGCGTGCACAACGCCTCCCCCGCGCTGCTGACCATCGGCGGCCTGCAACTCGCCTACCTGCTGGAGGGAGTGGTCTTCGTGGAGACCCTGTTCACCTGGCCCGGCGTCGGCCGGCTGCTGTACGACGCGCTCTCCGCCCGGGACCTGCCGCTGGTGCAGGGCGGGGTGCTGGTGGTGGCGGTCGCGTTCGTCGGCGTCAACCTCCTGGTGGACGCGGCGCACGCGGCGATCGACCCCCGGGTGAGGACCTGACATGACGTCGCACCCGCTCGTCGGACGCCACCTCGGCCTGGTCGTCCCCGCCGCCCTCGCCGTCCTGCTCGTCCTGCTCGCCCTCGCCGCGCCGCTGGTCGCCCCGTACGACCCGGCCGCCGGACGGCTCGCGGACCGGCTGCTCGACCCCGGCAGCCCCGGCCACCCGCTCGGCACCGACGGCCAGGGCCGCGACCTGCTGAGCCGGCTGATCTGGGCCGGGCGCGCCTCGCTCATCGGCGCACTCGTGCCGGTCACCGTCGCCACCCTCGCCGGCACGCTGCTCGGCATCGCGGCCGGCCTCGGCGGCCGCTTCACCGAACAGGCCCTGCTGCGCACGCTGGACGTGCTGTACGCCTTCCCGGGCGTGCTGCTGGCGATCGCCGTCGCCTCCCTGCTCACCCCCGGCCTGGGTGCGACCGTGCTCGCGCTGTCCGTGGTGCTCACCCCCGCGGTCGCCCGGGTCGCGTTCACCGAGACCCGGCGGATCCGGTCCGCCGAGTACCTGGAGGCCGCCCGGGTCAGCGGCGCCGGCTGGGGTGCGCTGGTGCTCCGCCAGGTCGCGCCCGTGGTGGCGCCGGTGGTGCTGGTGTACGCCTCCTCGCTGGTCGGGCTGGCCGTCGTGTACGCCGCCGGGCTGTCCTTCCTCGGGCTCGGGGTCGCCCCGCCCGCCGCCGAGTGGGGCGCGATGCTGGACGAGCTGCGGCCCGCGCTGCTCACCCACCCCTGGGTGGCGGTGCTGCCGGCCCTCGTCATCCTCGCGGTCTCGGTCGTCTTCAACACCCTCGGCGAGGCGCTGCGCACCCGCATCGGCGACGCCGCCGCCCACCTGCCGCGGGCCGTCCCGACGCCACCGCGACGAGCCGCGAAGCAGGTGGGCGCATGAGAGAGCTGCTGGAGGTCGACGCCCTGACCGTCGACTACCCCGGAGGCGTCCGGGCCGTCGACGGGGTCTCCCTCACCCTGCGGCCCGGCGGCGCCCTGGTGCTGCTCGGCGAGTCCGGCAGCGGCAAGACCACCGTCGCCCGGACGGTGCTCGGCCTGCCCGGTCGGGGCGCCGCCGTCACCGGGGGCGTCCGGCTGGCCGGAACGGACCTGCGGGCGCTCGGCGAACGGGCGCTCTCGGACGTCCGCGGCCGGCGGATCGGCTACGTGCCGCAGGACCCGAGCGCCTCGCTCGACCCGCTGCGCCGGGTCGGCCCGCAGCTCGCCGAGGTGCTGCGCCGGCACGGGGTCGCCGACGGCCGCCGGGCCGCCCGCGCCGCCGTCCCCGGGCTGCTCGCCACCGCAGGCGTCCCGGACCCGGAGCGGGTCGCCCGGGCGTACCCCCACGAGCTCTCCGGCGGGCTGCGCCAGCGCGCCGCGATCGCCCTCGCGATCTGCTGCGGCCCGGAGCTGCTGATCGCCGACGAGCCGACCACCGCGCTGGACGCCCTGGTCCGCGGCCGGATCCTGGACCTGTTCGCCACCCTGCGCGCCGACTGCGGCATCGCGCTGCTGCTGGTCACCCACGACCTCTCCGCCGCCCGCCGGACCGGCGGCACGGTGGCGGTCATGCGGGCCGGCCGGGTCGTCGAACTCGGGCCCGCCGAGCGGGTGCTCGGCGAGCCCGGCCACGCCTTCACCGCCGCCCTGGTGGCCGCCGACCCGGGAGTACGCCGATGAACCCGGCCCCGCCCGCCCTGCTCACCCTCGACGCCGTCGGCAAGCGCTACGGCGACCGGACCGCCCTGGACCGCGTCAGCCTCGCCGTCGCGCCCGGCGAGACCGTCGGCCTGGTCGGCGAGTCCGGCTCCGGCAAGTCCACCCTGGCCCGCCTCGCCCTCGGCCTGCTCGCCGCCGACTCCGGCACCGTCCGCTTCGCCGGCCGGGACCCGTACCGGCTGCGCGGGCGCGCCGACCGCGCGCTGCGGGGCCGACTGCAGTACGTCCCGCAGCACCCGCGCGGCTCGCTCAACCCCGGCCTGCGGGCCGGCGAGGCGGTCGCCTTCGCGCTGCGGCTGCACGGCACCCCGCGCGCCGAGCGCGCCGCGGCCGTCGCCCGGCTCTTCGACCGGGTCGGCCTGGAGCCCGCGCTCGCCGACCGCTACCCGCGTGAGCTCTCCGGCGGGCAACTCCAGCGGGTGGCCGTCGCCCGGGCCCTGGCCACCGGGCCCGAACTGCTGGTCTGCGACGAACCGACCTCCGCCCTGGACCGCAGCGTGCAGGCCCGGCTGCTCGACCTGCTCACCGAGCTGCGCGAACGCACCGGCCTGGCCTACCTGTTCATCTCCCACGACCTCGCCGTCGTACGCCGGCTCGCCCACCGGGTGCTGGTGCTGCGGCACGGCCGGGTGGTCGAGGAGGGCCCCGCCGACCGCCTCTGGGACTCGCCCGCGCACCCGTACACCCGCGCCCTGCTGGAAGCCGCCACCGGCACCACCCGGCCCTCGACCTGACCGCCGCCTCCCCGCACGCCGAACCACGATCCACCGAACCACCGAACCGACGAGGACCCGCCATGACGCGCACCGCCCGTACCCGCTCCAGAGCCGTCGCCCTGCCGGCCGCCGTCGCCCTGCTCGCCGCGGCCACCGGCTGCGCCGGAACCGACGGCGGCGGCACCGGGGCGGGCGGCGGCGACGGCCGCGGCGGGACGCTGGTCATCGGCGCCACCGGCAAGCTGCCCAACACCGACACCGTGATCGGCGGCGCGGGCTTCGAGGGCAAGCGCCTGGTCTCCTTCCAGCTCTACGAGGGCCTCACCCGCTACGAGCTGCTCCAGGGCACCGACAGACCGCCGGTCGTCACCGGCGCCCTGGCCACCGACTGGCAAGTCGCGGCCGACCGCAGGACCTGGACGTTCACCCTCCGCAAGGGCGTCAGGTTCCAGGACGGCACCCCCTTCGACGCCGACGCCGTGGTCTTCAACCTGGCGCGCTACCTCGACAAGGGCAGCCCCGAGTACACCGACGCCCTCGGCGCCGCCGCCGCGGAGTACGCGGGCGACATCGTGTCCTACCGCAAGACCGACGCCGACCACGTCGAACTCGTCACCGAGCGGCCCAACGGCCACTTCCCGGAGGACCTCGCCCACGTCCTGATCGCCAGCCCCACCGCCGTCCGCAGGGCCGGCACCGCGAACTTCGCCCAACACCCGGTCGGCACCGGCCCGTTCGCCTTCGTCTCGCAGACCGAGGGCCAGCAGATCGAGCTCGCCGCCAACAAGGACTACTGGCGCGGCGCCCCCAGGCTGGACCGGCTCGTGGTCAAGGCGCTGCCGGACGCCGCCGCCCGCACCGCCGCCCTGCGCTCCGGCGGCGCGAACTGGATCGAGTACCCGAACCCCGACGACCTCGACAGCCTCCGGGCCGACGGCGTCACGGTCGCCACCAACAGCTACGACCACCTCTGGTACTGGATCCTGGACACCTCCAAGGCCCCCTGGAACAACCCGCTGGTGCGCAGGGCCGCCAACTACGCCATCGACCGCAGGGCGATCGCCGACACCCTGCTGCACGGCACCGCCGACCCGGCCTACCAGGCCGCGCCGCGCGCCACCGCCGCCTACGACCCCGCCGGGGACACCTACTCCTACGACCCGGCCCAGGCACGGAAGTTGCTCACCGAGGCCGGCGTCCCGAACGGCTTCACCACCTCCGTCACCGTCCCCACCGGCGGCAGCGGCAACCTGCTCCCGGTACCGATCGCCGAGGCGATCCAGCGCGACCTCGCCGCCGTCGGCATCAGGGCCGAGCTGCGCACCACCGACTGGACCACCCTGATCGGCGCCGAGGCCAAGGGCCAGGTGGCGCTCGGCTCCGACGCCGTCGCCCAGTCCACCACGCTGTTCCAGTCCGAGGCGCTGCTGCCGCTGTTCGTCGGCTCCAGAAGCCCGTTCTGGACCGGCCACTACGCGAACCCGCAGGTCGACGAACTGCTCGCCGCCTCGGCCGCCGACCCCGACCAGAGCGCCCGGCAGGCCGGCTACCGCCGGGCCCTCGCCCTCGTCACCCAGGACGCGCCCTGGCTCTTCGTCGTCAACGACCGCAATCCGCGGGCGCTTTCGCCGAAGGTCCACGGGCTCGTGCAGCCGCAGTCCTGGTTCCTCGACCTCACCACGGTGTGGGTCCGCTGAATCCGGCTTCCCCGCCCCCGAGTCCCACAGAACGGACACCCACCCCGATGACCACCCCGCACCCGCCGCACCACCACCCCGAGGCCGAACCGCCCAAGTGGGGCATCACCCTGCCCCTGCCGGGCCTGACCATCGACCGGCACCGCTTCCTGGTCGAGCGGCTGCCCGAGCTCGGCTACACCGACGTGTGGAGCGCCGAGGGCGGCGGCACCGACGCCTTCACCCCGCTGGCCGCCACCGCCGCGTGGTCCCCGTCGCTGCGGATCGCCACCGGCATCGTCCCGGTGCACACCCGCGGCCCGGCCGTGCTCGCCCAGACCGCCGCGACGCTCGCCCAACTCGCCCCCGGACGGGTCCTGCTGGGCATCGGCGCCTCCGTCCCCGCCCACGTCACCGACATCAACGGCATCCCCTTCGACGAGCCCTTCAAGCGCACCCGGGACGTCCTGCGCTTCGTCACCCGGGCCCTGCGCGGCGAGTACGTCACCGGCGGCTTCGACACCTTCGACATCACCGGCTACCGGCTGCCGCACCCGCCGGCCGAGCCGGTCAAGGTGATCCTGGGCGCGCTGCGGCCCAACATGCTCCGGCTCGGCTTCACCGAGGGGGACGGCGCCATCACCAACCTGCTGTTCCCGCACGACGTGCCGAAGATCCTGGAGACCGTCGGCCCGCAGCCGCCCGGCAAGGAACTGGTGGTCAAGGTCTTCGTCTGCCCCACCGAGGACACCGACTACGCCCACCGCGCCACCCGGCCCTTCCTCGCCTGGATCCTCAACCGCGAGCCGTACCGGAAGTTCCACGAGTGGCTGGGCCACGGCGAGTTGCTCGCCGAGACCCACCGCCGCTGGGCCGAGGGGGACCCGGAGGGCGCCCAGAAGGCGCTGCCCGACGAGGTCGTCGACGGGCTCTTCGTCAGCGGCTCCCCCGAGGAGTGCCGCGAGCGCATCCTCGCCTACCACCGCCCGGGCGTCACCACCATCCAGCTGTACGTGTCGCTGCCGCCCGAGGTGTTCGTCAGCCGGGCCAAGCTGCTCGACACCCTCGCCCGGCTCGGCCCGGCCGCCCGCTGACCCGCCCCGCCCCTTCCACCGAGGAGAGCCCGTGCCCCTGGAGATCCGCGGCGGGGTCCGCGCCGCACCCGTCCCCGGCGACACCCCGCAGGAGCGCCAGGCCCTGCGCTGGGCCCCCGACGGCCGCGACCGCACCGCCGACCCCGCGTACGTCGCCCGCACCGCGCGCGAGAACGAGGAGGACGGGCTGGACAGCGCCCTGGTGGTGCAGTCCAGCTCCTGGCCCGACCCTTGGCTGGTGGCCTCCTGGGCGCTGGCCGCCACCACCCGGCTGCGCGTCGCCGTCGCCCACCGGATCGGCACCACCGCGCCCACCGTCGCCGCCCGCTCCCTGGCGACCCTGGACCGCCTCTCCGGCGGGCGGGCGGCGGCCCACGTCATCATCGGCTCCAGCGACCTCGACACCGCCCGCGACGGCGACCACCTCGACAAGGCGGAGCGCTACCGCCGGGCCGAGGAGTACCTCGACCTGTTCACCCGCTACCTGCACACCGACCGGGACATCGACCACAAGGGCGAGTTCTACACCGTGACCGCCGCCCGCCCCGGCCTGCACCCGAGACCGGGCGGCGAGCTGCTCTCCTTCGGCGGCTCGTCCCCGCAGGGCCTCGACCTCGCCGCCCGCTACGCCGAGGTCTACGCCGTCAGCCCGCTGCCGCTTCCCGACACCCGGCGCCGGATCGCCCAGGCCCGCGCCGCGGCCGCCGCCCACGGCCGGACCCTGCGGATCTGGCGGCACCTCACCGTCGTGCTCGCCGACACCGACGAGCAGGCCCGCGACCGCGTCCGCCGGCTGCGCCGCGAGGCCCTGCGCCTCACCTCCGGCGGCGCCGCCGGCCGCTGGCGGGAGGCCGTCCAACTCGACCGCGACCGCGAACGCGGCCGCTCCGACCCGGCCCACGGCGACGAGCAGGTCGCCGCCTACGTCCGCCGCTCCCTCACCGCCGCCTACACCGGCTCGCCCGCCACCGTCGCCGCCCGTATCGGGCTGCTCCGCTCCGCGGGCGTGGACATCGTCCAACTCGACCTCCCCGTCGAGACCGACCACGACCGCGAGCTGCGCCGCGCCCTCGTCCGCCGGCTCCGCACCGGCCACGGCTCCCCCGCCGAGCGCCGCCTCTGGTGACCCCGGTGGGCGCGGCGGCCCGCGCATCCCCCGCGCCGCCCGGTCACCCGGGCGGTGTTCAGCGCGCCGGAGTGAAGTCCGGCAGGCGCTCCACGCTGTCGGCGACGGCGGCGAAGCCGTACTCGAGCATCCGCCGCTCGTACCGCCCGACGGCGTCCGGGAGTTCGGCCCTCCCCCGCTGGACGGCGGTGAGCGTACGGGCCAGCAGGGCGGCGTCGCGCAGGGCCGAGTTGGCCCCCTGGCCGCCGCTCGGCGGCATGGTGTGGATCGCGTCCCCGAGCAGGGTGACCCGGCGGCTGCCGGCCCAGTGCGGCACGGGCTCGGCGTAACGGGCACTCAGCGGTGCGCTGTTGACGACGTCGGCCCGGTGGACGAGGTCGACGAGGTCCGGGTGCCAGCCGTCGAGCAGGTCGAGCAGATCGCCCCTGACCGCCGCCCAGTCCCTCGGCCCGGCGGGGAGGGGCTCGGCCGGCATCACCACCCAGCGCAGATAGCTCTCGGTGTCGGGCAGCCGGACGTCGGGGGCCAGTTCGGCGGCCGCGAGCCGCGGCGGGCGGCGGAACTCCATCCGGCCGAGCAGCATGCTCACCCGGGTGCCGTGGGCCCCGGCGCCCTGGACGACGGTGCCGAAGCCGGGGACGAGGGCGGCGGACCGCTCGGTGAGCGGGGTGCGCCCGAGGACGGCGCTGCCGGGGAGGGTCACCACCCGTGCCCCGGGCAGCAGTTGGCGGCGCACCGCGGAGCCCACGCCGTCCGCGCCGACGAGCAGGTCGCCGACCGCGCTGCCGCCGTCGCCGAAGTGCGCCTCGACCGTGCCGTCCGCCCGCTCGGTGTAACCGGTCACCGGCCTGCCGAACTCCACCCGGTCGCCGAGCCCGGCCAGCAGCAGTTGACGCAGCACGTGGCGGTCGACGGCCGTGCCCTCGTCCGCGACGCCGAGCCGGCGGATCTCCCGCAGTCGCTGGTCCACGACCCGCCGCTCACCCGCCATCGGACCGGAGACGGCCGCCAGCAGGGCGTGCAACCGCTCCGGCAGGCACGCGTGCAGAGCGGCGAGGCCATGGGCGTTCAGGGCGATCCGGAAACCCTGGTAGCGGCTGTGCGGGCCGTCCTCCCGCTCGTGGACCCGGACGTCCACGCCCGCCCGCAGCAGCCCGTGCGCGAGGCAGAGCCCGCCGAGTCCGGCCCCGGCCACCAGTACCTTCATGTCCGCTCCCCTGTCCGTCCCGCGTTCGTCCCGCGTTCGTCCCGCCGTGCGGGCTCCCGTGGTTCGAGCCTGCCGCACCGGGCCGCCCCGGTGTCAGTGAGCTTTGTGGCCGGAAGGTCATGACGGATGTCACCGGGGACGGCCTGACCGGGCACGGAGCGCGGGCCCGTAGCATGGCCACCTTCGGGGACAGCGGTACGAGGAGAGGAACGGGGCGTGCGCGGGGGCGAGTTGGTGGGCGGTCTGGGACGGCTGGTCGGAGCGGCCGCCGAGGCGGCCGCGGGGGCGGCGGCCGGGTTGGGCGAGGCCGGGCGGCAGGCCGTCCAGCGGGGCGGACGGGGAGCGGCGGCGGGCGGCCGGTGGGCGCACACGGCGCTCACCTCCGTCGCACCGCCGCAGGTGCCCGCCACCGCGCCGTGGAAGCTGTCCGTGGGCACCCTGATCGGCCGCCACCCGCTGACCCCGGCCGTGGTGCACAAGCTGCTCGGGCTCCTGGACGGCCTCGGCGCCGTCCACCTGGGGCCGTCGCAGGTCGGCTTCGACGGCGAGGAGATCGACTGGGACAAGGTCGTCGAGATCCGCACCAGCAACGCCTTCGAGGTGCTGACCACCACCGCGCTGGAGCACGAGGTGGACCGGATCCGCGAGTTCCTCCCGCCGGTGCCCGGCCGCAAGTGGGTCGTCACCCGGGCCGGCGAGGCGCTGACCACCGTTGTCCTCGCCGCCCTCGAACGCGCCTCGGACGACCAGCGCCTGGACGAACTGACCGTCCCGGCCCGCATCGTCCACCGCGGCCTGCTCGGCCGGCAGAAGACCCTGGACGCGGGCGCGTTCGCCGCCGCGGCGCTCGTCGTCGCCGACCGGGCCGGCGAGAGCCTGATCGCCACCGCGCGCAGCCGGGGCATCCCGGTCCTGCCCGTCGACGAACTCGCCGAGCCGACCGACGCGGCCCGGGTCGCCCTCCTACGGGAACGCACCGACTCCGTCGCCCGGCTGCTGAGCCGCATCGAGCAGAGCGACCCGGAGCCGCCGCAGGCCGCCGGGGCGGTCCCGCGACCACCGCTGTCGCTCGACAAGAGCCCGGACGGACCCGCCGGTCCGCTCGGCTGAGGCCGCGCCGCGGAACCCGCCCCGGACCGGACCGCGCGAAGTCAACCGCCCGTCACTGCGAGGCGGTTGACCCGGTTTTCAAGGTGCTCCCCTGCCAGGCCCTGTGGGACACCGGGCGCGGGCGGCGTCACGGCTCCTGGCGGGCGCGTTCGGTGATGTTGCGGGCCATGCCTCCGAACACCACCGCGTGGAACGGCGCGACCGACCACCAGTAGGCCTGGCCGGCCAGGCCGTGCGGGTGGAAGAGCGCCCGCTGGCGGTAGCGCGTGCGGTGCTCGCCGTCCGGTGTGACGGACAGTTCGAGCCAGGCCAGGCCGGGCAGCCGCATCTCGGCGCGCAGGCGCAGGAGCCGGCCCGGTTCGATCTCCTCGACCCGCCAGAAGTCGAGGGAGTCCCCGACCCGCAGCCGGGCCGGGTCGCGGCGGCCGCGGCGCAGGCCGACGCCGCCGACCAGGCGGTCGAGCCACCCACGCAGGGCCCAGGCGAGCGGAAAGGAGTACCAGCCGTTGTCGCCGCCGATGCCTTCGACCACCCGCCAGACGGCGTCGGGCGAGGCGTCCACCGTGCGTTCCCGGAGGTCCTGGTAGAGGCTGCCGCCGGCCCAGTCGGGGTCGGTGGGCAGCGGGTCGCTGGGGGCGCCGGGCAGGGAGGCGGATGACCAGCGGGTGGCGACGTCGGCGTCCTTGATCCGGCGCAGGGCGAGGGACACGGCCCGGTCGAAGCCGGTCAGGCCCTCCGGTGGGTCGGGCACCCACCGGGCGATGTCGTGTTCGCCACAGACGACCTCGTGGCGCAGGGACTCGACGAGCGGACGGGCGATGGAGCCGGGCACCGGGGTCACGAGGCCGACCCAGAGGCTGGAGAGTCGGGGGGTGAGGACCGGCACAGGGACGATGAGGCGTCGGCGCAGTCCGGCGAGCCGGGCGTAGCGGTGCATCATCTGCGCGTACGTCAGGACGTCCGGGCCGCCGATGTCGAAGGTGCGGTTCACGTCCGGCGGCAGACCGGCGGCACCGGCCAGGTAGCGCAGGACGTCCCGGACGGCGATCGGCTGGATCCGGGTGGAGACCCAGTGCGGCGTGACCATCGCGGGCAGGCGTTCGGTGAGGTAGCGGAGCATTTCGAACGAGGCGCTGCCGGAGCCGATGATCACGGCCGCGCGCAGCTCGGCCGTGGGCACACCGCTGCCGCGCAGGATCCGGCCGACCTCGGAACGCGAGCGCAGATGGGGCGAGAGGTCCGCTTCGGGCACCCCGGTGGGGACGAGACCGCCGAGGTAGACGATCCGGGTGACGCCGGCGGCCGCGGCGGCGGCTCCGAAGGCGCGGGCGGCCGCGCGGTCGGTGGCCTCGAAGGCCGGTCCGGCGCCGAGGGAGTGCACCAGGTAGTAGGCCACGTCGACGCCGTCGAAGGCCGCTGCGAGGGTCTCGGGTCGGCTCACGTCCCCGGGGACGATGTCGACGTCCGCCCGCCACGGCTGGTCCCGCAGCCGGCCGGGATTGCGCACCAGGCAGCGGACGCGGTGTCCGCGGGCGAGCAGCTCGGGCACCAGGCGGCCGCCGATGTAGCCGCTCGCCCCGGTCACCAGGCAACTTCTCGCCCCGACTGGTCGTGTCTCCATGTCGACTCCTCGTCCGGGGGCCGGGCCCGCCTGCCGGGTCCCACGGCCGACCGGAGCGGCGCGACCAGGATCGCCCATCCGCTCCGGAGCCCGCGACCCGGCGGACCGGCAGGCGCGGGTGATCCCAGGGTCCTGTGCGACGACGAAGGCTTCGGCGAGGTCCCGCAACCCTCCGCGACCGTCACGGACAACCCACCCACGGGACCCCCAGGCCACCGCCGTCCGGCCCCGAGTTTGTGATCACCGGCCGATGCCGTACAGTCAGGTCCACCGACGCGGGGTGGAGCAGCTCGGTAGCTCGCTGGGCTCATAACCCAGAGGTCGCAGGTTCAAATCCTGTCCCCGCTACCACGAATGCCGAAAAGGGGCGGACACACGACGTGTGTCCGCCCCTTTTCGGCATTCTCCCGACTCCCCGCCCGACCGGGTCGACACGAGACGGTCCGCCCATCACGTCCCGCCGGGCACGCCGAGGTCACGTGGGACGTCCCGCCTGCCCCATGGACGGACCCCGCGCTCGCCGGCCCACCCCGACCGGTCCCTGAGGATCGACCCCTAAGGGCGTAGACGTGTTCGCGGGCGGGCATGGCAGGTCGTAGTGCAACGCCATCAGCCGTGAGAAGGTACCGAGCATGAGCGCCCTGAAATTCGTCCTCAACGTCATCTGGCTGCTTTTCTGCGGCATTTGGATGGCTCTCGCCTATGTGCTCGCCGGAATCATCTGCTGCGTACTCGTCATTACCATCCCGTTCGGCATTGCCTCGTTTCGCATTGCCGGCTTCATCCTGTGGCCGTTCGGGCGGACGGCGGTGGAGCGACCGGATGCCGGGGCGGCGTCCTGTGTCGGCAATGTGATCTGGCTGGTCTTCGCGGGGTGGTGGCTGGCGCTCGGGCATCTCATCACCAGCATTCCGCTGTTCCTGTCCGTCATCGGGATCCCCTTCGGGTGGGCGAACCTGAAGATGATCCCGATCTCGCTGATGCCGCTCGGCCGCGAGATCGTGCCGACCGACCGGGAATGGGGCGCACGGTAACCCGTACCGACCGCGACGGCCGGCGCAGGGCGGAAGCCCTCGCCGGCCGTCGGCGTTCACCAGGTCCCCGGTTCCCTCGGTCCCCCGGCGCCCCGGCGTTCAGGCCCGGGTGAGGGCCCTGCGTGCGAGGTAGGCGGCGGCGCCGAGGGCGAGGACGGCGGCGCCCTGGACGACGGAGGCGGCGGGGAGGGCGAAGGCGAGGACGAGGCAGCCGGCGGCGCCGAGGACGGGAACGGCGCGCGGGGGGCGGCCCTCGGCGGGGGTGAGGGTCCAGGCGGCGGCGTTGGCGACGGCGTAGTAGGCGAGGACGCCGAAGGAGGAGAAGCCGATCGCGCCGCGGACGTCGCCGAGGGCGGCGGCCACCGCGACCACCGCGCCGACGGCCAGTTCGGCGCGGTGCGGGACGCCGAAGCGGGGGTGGACGGCGGCGAGGGCGTGCGGGAGGTGGCGGTCGCGGGCCATCGCCAGGGTGGTGCGGGAGACGCCGAGGATCAGGGCGAGCAGCGAGCCGAGGGCGGCGACCGCCGCACCGGCGCGCACCACCGGGGCGAGGGCGGGGGCTCCGGCGGCCCGTACGGCGTCGGCCAGTGGCGCGGCGCTGTGGGCGAGCCGGTCGGGGCCGAGGACGGCCAGGACGGCGAGGGCCACGGCGGCGTAGACCACCAGGGTGATGCCGAGGGCCAGCGGGATCGCCCGGGGGATGGTGCGCCGCGGGTCGCGGACCTCCTCGCCGAGGGTGGCGATCCGGGCGTACCCGGCGAAGGCGAAGAACAGCAGGCCGGCGGCCTGGAGCACGCCGTGGAGGCCGGCGTCCGCGCCGAGGGCCCAGCGGCCGGTGCCGGCCTCACCGCTCGTCAGGCAGGCGGTGACGACGGCGGCCAGCACCGCCAGGACGACGGCCACGATCGCCCTGGTCAGCCAGGCGGCCTTCTGCACCCCGACGTAGTCGACGGCGGTCAGCGCCACCACGGCGGCGACCGCGACGGCGTGGGCCTGGGAGGGCCAGACGTAGGAACCGGCGGTGAGGGCCATCGCGGCGCAGGAGGCGGTCTTGCCGACCACGAAGCCCCAGCCGGCCAGGTACCCCCAGAAGTCGCCGAGCCGCTCCCGGCCGTAGACGTAGGTGCCCCCGGACTGCGGGTAGCGGGCGGCCAGCCGGGCCGAGGAGGTCGCGTTGCAGTACGCCACCGCACCGGCCAGCGCCAGCCCGGCCAGCAGCCCGGAGCCGGCGGCCCCGGCGGCGGGCGCCAGCGCGGCGAAGACGCCCGCGCCGATCATCGAGCCCAGCCCGATCACCACGGCGTCGAACACCCCCAGGTGCCGCCGCAGCTCCCCCGGACCGGCCGCCCTCGGCGACGAACTCATGCCCCACACCTCTCCCGGTCCGGCTTCGACGTCGGCGCACCCTACCGGAGGAAGGGAAACGGCGGGCGCCGGAGGGAGGGCGGGCGGCGCGGGCGGACGCGGTCAGCGGCCGAGCCGCTCCTCCAGGGCGCGCAGGTCCGCCGTGAGCGCGGCCCGGACCCGGCGGGACGCCAGCGGGCCGGCCAGGCGGAAGCCGCCGCGCACGCGGATGCGGGCGAAGGTGCCGCTGCGGGTGGGCTCGAAGGTGTAGGTGACCCGCATCGGCATCGGCCCGGCGACGGAGACCATGTCGAGCACCGTCGGCGGATCGTGGCGCGTCACCCGCAGCACGTACGAGAAGGACCTGCCCAGGAAGTGCGCGGTCCGGGTGACCTCCGCGCCCACGCCGAAGCCGCCGCTGTCGGCCTCCCGGGTGAGGGTGGCGTCGCGGATGCCCCGGGTCCACGCGGCGTCGTGGCGCCAGTCCATCGCGTAGCCGGCGACCGTGGCGGGCGGGAGGGGGATCAGGCGTTCCACTGTGACGTCGAGGGGCATGATCACACTCTCCCGCCGGGCGGACCACCGCGCTCCCCGGACGCACCCGTGCCGAGGGCCGAACGAGCGAACCGGTACGGCCTCCGGGGACCTGCCAGGGCCCCGGGGGCCCGTCAGAGCCCCAGGATCCGCTGCGCCTCCGCCCGCATCTCGACCTTGCGGATCTTCCCGGTGACCGTCATCGGGAACTCCTCGACCACGTGCACGTAGCGCGGGACCTTGACGTGGGCGAGCCGGCCGGCGCAGTACGCGCGGACGGTCTCGGCGGTGAGCGGCTCGGCGCCCTCCCGCATCCGGATCCAGGCCATCAGCTCCTCGCCGTACTTCGCGTCCGGGACGCCGATCACCTGGACGTCGAGGATGTCCGGGTGGGCGTGGAGGAACTCCTCGATCTCGCGCGGGTAGAGGTTCTCGCCGCCGCGGATCACCATGTCCTTGATCCGGCCGGTGATGGCGAGGTAGCCGTCCTCGTCCATCACCGCGAGGTCCCCGGTGTGCATCCAGCGGGCGGCGTCGACGGCCTCGGCGGTGCGCTCGGGCTCGCCCCAGTAGCCGAGCATGACGGAGTAGCCGCGGGTGCACAGCTCGCCGGGTTCGCCGCGCGGGACGGTCCGGCCGGTGGCCGGGTCGACGACCTTGACCTCCAGGTGCGGGCCGACCCGGCCCACCGTGGCGACCCGCCGCTCGACCGGGTCGTCGACCCGGGTCTGGGTGGAGACCGGCGAGGTCTCGGTCATGCCGTAGCAGATGGAGACCTGTGTCATGCCCATCCGCCCGATGACCTCCTTCATCACCTCGCTGGGGCAGGGCGAGCCGGCCATGATGCCGGTGCGCAGGCTGCCGAGGTCGTAGCGGTCGAAGTCCGGGTCGGCCAGTTCGGCGATGAACATGGTCGGTACGCCGTAGAGCGAGGTGCAGCGCTCGGCGGCGACGGCGGCCAGGGTGGCGCCGGGCTCGAAGGAGGGGGCCGGGATGACCGTGCAGGCGCCGTGCGAGATGGCCGCCAGGTTGCCCATCACCATGCCGAAGCAGTGGTAGAACGGCACCGGGACGCAGATCCGGTCCTGCTCGGTGTAGTCGAGCAACTCGCCCACGAAGTAGCCGTTGTTGAGGATGTTGTGGTGCGAGAGGGTCGCGCCCTTGGGGAAGCCGGTCGTCCCGGAGGTGTACTGGATGTTGATCGGGTCGTCCGGGGACAACTCGCCCTGGCGCTCGGCGAGTCGGGCCGGGTCGGCCCGCCTCCCGGCGGCGGTCACGGCGTCCCAGTCGGGGCTGCCGAGCAGCAGGAAGCGCTCCAACTCCGGGCAGCGGGGCCGCACTTCCTCGATCATCCCGGCGTAGTCGGAGGTCTTGAAGCGCTCGGCGGCGACCAGCAGCCGGATCCCGGCCTGGTTCAGCACGTACTCCAACTCGTGGGCGCGGTAGGCCGGGTTGACCGTGACCAGGATCGCGCCGAGCTTGGCGGTGGCGTACTGGGTGAGCGTCCACTCCGCGCAGTTGGGGGCCCAGATGCCGACCCGGTCGCCCTTGGCGATCCCGAGCTCCAGCAGGCCGAGGGCCAACGCGTCGACGTCGGAGGCGAGTTCGGCGTACGTCCAGCGGCGGGCGGTGGCCCGGTCGACCAGGGCGTCGCGGTCCGGGAAGGCGCGCACCGCGCGGTCGAGGTTCTCCCCGATGGTGTCGCCGAGCAGCGGGACGTCCGAGGTGCCGGAGGCGTAGCTGCGCGGGATCGGCGTGGTCGGCACGGGCTGGCTCCTGGGGACGGCGGTGCGGGACAGGGACCATGGTCGCGGCCCGTGCCCCGCTCCGCCACCCCCGAACGGGGGTACCGACACGGCGCCGGGGCCGCCCGTCGGGTTCGACGGACGGCCCCGGCGCGCGGGGTCACTGGTTGATGCAGATGTTGCCGAACGCCGGGTTGAGGAGCCCGATGACGTTGATCGAGTTCCCGCAGACGTTGGCCTCCAGGTTGATCGGGACCTGGATCACGTTGCCGGACAGGATGCCGGGCGAGCCGATGGCGGCACCGTTGGCGGTGGCGCTGCCGGCGAAGGCGGTCCCGGTTCCGGCGAGGACCGCCGCCGCGGTCAGGGCGGTGGCGGCGAGGGTGGTACGCATACGCATTGCGTCGCTCCTTGTGAGCAGGGCGGTTCGAAGTGTGACGATCACACTCGCTTACGATCACAAGCGATCCGGTCCGCCGCACGCCGGATTGGCCCGTCCTAGGGAGTGTCGCCCTCCCGACCGCCCTCCCGGCCCTCCGGCGCCGGGACCGCCGGAGCGGCGACGCTCAGTGATCCCAGCAGCTCCCGGGCCGGACGCAGCCCCGGCTCGGCGGCCACCGCACGGTGCAGCAGCCCGAGGGCGAGCGCCCCGTCACCGGCCGTCAGGGCCTCCAGCGCCCGGTTGTAGTCGATCCGTCCGGCGTAACGCAGCCGGAACAGCACCGACAGGTCCTCCCGGCAGGACGGGCAGCGCAGGGTCCCCGGGTCCGCGGGCACCCTGCACAGCGGACAGGGCACCTCGGGCGCCCCCAGGGGCTGCGGGGCCTCCACTGCTTCCACGCCTCCCACGGCTTCCCCGGCCTCCACGCCTTCCCCGGCTTCCACGGCTTCCACGGCGCTCATCGCGGCCCCGCCTCCTCCGGCCGGACCGGGCCGAGCGACTCCTGGGCCGGCTCGCTGCCCAGCTCCCGCTGCGCCTGCGCGTAGAGGGCCAGCAGGTTCGACATGTGGGTGTTGACGTCCGCCATGTTCGGCGCCTCCACAGCCGCGTCCAGCCCGCGCAGCTCGGCCATGATCAGCTGGGCCAGCGCGGGCGAGACCATGTTCTGCGTCACGTAGACGTTGCACATGGTGAGCATCCGCATGGTGTGCCCGAGCGCGTCGCACAGCTCGTCCGCCTTCTGGGCCGCGCGCACCGCGCCCTCCCAGTCGGCGGCCTCGCGGCGCAGCCGCAGCTCGGCGGCCACCGACCGCAGCCGGTCCAGGTCGCTCGGGTCGAGGTGCTTCTCGCAGTAGTGGATGAACAGGCTCAGGTACGCCTCGGAACCGCGCACCCAGCGCTGGGCCTTGAGCTGCTGCTGGGCCCGCTCCAGCGCGGCGTCCACGGACTGGCCGCGGGTCTGCCCGGCCGCCAGGTCGTCCAGGGTGTCCATCAGCCGCTGGGCCTCGCGCATCTCGGCCTCGGTCAGCTCGCCGCCCCAGCGGTCGGTGAAGGTCTCGATCTGCCGCTGCTGCTCCTCGACCTGCACCTTCAGCTCGGGGTCGAGGGTGACCCGCTCCAGCTTGACGGTCTTCTCGGCGCCACCCTGGATCCGCACCGACAGGGTGATGGTGCGGTCCCGGTCGAGGCCGAAGGAGACCTCCACCGGGGTGCGGCCGCCCAGGCCCTCGGGCAGCCGCAGGGTGAGGTGGCCGATCAGCTCGTTCTGCTGGGCGATCTCGTGCTCGCCCTCGTAGACCGCGACCTCCAGCCGCTGCCGGCCGCTGCCGGAGACCACGAACTCCCGGCTGACCGGTGAACTCGTCGGGTAGCTGGTGTTCTTGGGGATGATGACGGCGAGCCGGCCGTCGTTCAGCTCGATGCCGAGGTTCTTCGGGGTGATGTCGAACGGGTTGGTGACCTGCGCCAGCTCGCCGCAGCCCGGGCAGACCTCGCAGCCGGGCGGGTTGACCACACCGCAGGACGCGCAGCGCAGGCCGACGTCCTCGGCGGCGGTGGTGGCCACCTTGGTGTGTCCGGGGGCGGCCGAGTTGAGCGCCTCGCCGCACAGTTCGCAGGCGGTGACGCCGGGGGCGGCCGGGGTGCCGCAGCGCGGGCAGTTGCCGCCGTGCACCACGGCGGTGGTGCCGGTCTGCCGCGGGATCGTCGCGCCGCCGCCCGAACCGTCCAGCGCCTGGTCGCACTTGGGGCAGGCGGCGGCGTCGGCGTCGACCGGGATGTGGCAGGTCGGGCAGGAGACCCGGGCGCCGCCGAGCAGGCTTGTGGCGCAGTTGGCGCAGTTTGAGGCGGACAGGTCGCCGGGGGCCCGGCACTCGGGGCACTCCACCTCGCCGACCAGCGCCGACTGCACGGCCGCGCCGAGCGCCACGCACTGCATCGGGTTGACGCCGCGCCGGATCCGGCGGGGGCCGAAGACCTCGCCGAGCCGGCGGGCGACCAGCGGGATCGCGGTCGAACCGCCGACCAGCACCACCTCGTCGATGTCCCCGACGGTCAGGTTGGCCTGCATGATGGCCTTGTGGGTCAGCTCGATGGTGCGCTCGATCCGGGACTCGATCAGCTCCTCGAAGCGGGCCCGCTCGAACTCCGTCTCCAGCACCAGCTGCCCGGCGCCCAGGCCCGGCAGGATGACCTCGGAGGACTCCTGGTTGGAGAGCTCGATCTTGATGGTCTCGGCGGTGGCGGCGATCTTCGGACGGTCGCGCAGGTCCGGCTGGTACTCCGAGCCGTACTCCTCGCGGATGTCCTCCAGCAGCGCGGTGGTGATCCCGCGGTCGAAGTCGTCGCCGCCGAGCAGGTTGTCGCCCTCGATGCCGAGCACCGAGACCGAGCCGGGCACCAGCAGCAGGATCGAGATGTCGAAGGTGCCGCCGCCCAGGTCGTAGACCAGGACGGTCCTGCCCTCGTCGCCCGCCTCCGAGGTGATGCCGTACGCGAGGGCGGCGGCGGTCGGCTCGTTGATGATCCGCAGCACGTGCAGGCCGGCCATCCGGCCCGCCTCCTGGGTGGCCGCGACCTGCCGCTCGCCGAAGTACGCGGGAACGGTGATGACGGCCCGGGGGAAGGGCTCGCCGAAGCGCTGCTCGGCGTCCTCCTTGAGGCGGTGCAGGATGATCGCGGAGATCTCGATCGGGGTGTACGAGCGGCCGTTGAACCAGACGTTGACGTCGCCGTCGGTGCCCGCGGTGACCTTGTAGTCCACCTCCTTCAGGGCCGCCTGGACCTGCGGGTCCTTGAACTTGCGGCCCATGAAGCGCTTGACCGAGCGGATCACGTTGGCGCCGTCGATGGCGATCCGGCTGCGCGCGGTGGAGCCCACCAGCAGCTCGCCCTTGCGGCCGCTGCCGACCACGGAGGGCGTGGCCTCCTGGTTCTGCCGGTTGAAGATGATCTCCGGCTCGCCCCGGCGCAGGTGGGCGACCACCGAGTTGGTGGTCCCCAGGTCGATGCCGAGTGTGCGGTACATGTCGTTCCCCTCTTGCCCCTCGTGGTCCTGGCTACTTCTTGCGCTTGGCCTGCTTGGCCTGCTTGGCCACGGCCTTTTCCCGGCGGCGGGCCCGGGGCGGGGCCGCCTTGGGCTGGGCGCGGGTGACCGGCGCGGCGATGGCGGTGACGGCGGCGGTGACGGCGGCGGACGGGTCGTCCTCGCCGGCTTCGGGTGTCTCGGGCATCTCGGGTGCCTCGGGTGTCCCAGGCACCGCGGGTTCGGCGGCGACGGCCCCCGGCACCCCCGGTGCGGCGTCCGCCGGCTCCGGGAGCACGTAGTCCCCCACCGGCTCCCGGGGTCCCGGCTCCGGGTCCGGCTCCGGTGCGGCGACCACCACCTGGGCCCGGCGCAGCACCTCGTCCCCCCAGAAGAACCCGGTCACCACCGTCCGCACCACCGTCTCCGGCGCCACCCCGGACCGGGGCTCGGTGCCCACGATCTCGGTGAGGTCCGGGTCGGCCGTCATGCCCTCCAGCCGCATCGGCCGCACCTTGGCCTTGGCGAGCTGCCCGAGCAGCCGCCGCCGGGTGGCCTCCAGGCCGGCGCCGCGGCCGAGCGCCACCAGCTCGCGGTCCAGGCCGAGGGCGGCGAGCGCGTCGTCCACCTCGACCAGGATGCCCAGCAGTTCACGCTGCTCGGCCCGGGCGGCCTGCTTCTGCTCGGTCAGCTTGCTCCCCAGCAGGGAGGCCCGGAAGAGCAGCCGGCCGAAGGCCTGCTCCAGGTCGACCTCCTCGATGCCGGGCGGGACCTCCAGCGGCCGGTGGCCGTCGGGCAGGGCTGTGGTGGGCGCTTCGGTGGACGCGTCGGCGGGTGCGTCGGTCATTCGGGTACCTCGATCTGCGGCAGCACGGACAGGTCGGCCGCGTAGCGGGCGGGGACGGGCGGTTCGGGGTCGGCGCCGCCGGGGGCGGGCTCGGCGAAGTCGGCGGCCAGCTCGGCCCGGTGGAGGACGGACAGGCCGGCGGGCGGCAGCGGCGGGCGCTCGATCACCAGCAGCGGTTCGGCCAGCGCCGGGGCGAGCAGTTCGGCGGCCTGGTCGACCGGCTCCGGCGGAAGGGGCTGCTGGAGGTCCGCCTCCAGGCGCCGGTCCGGGTTGCGCAGCAGCGCGGCGGCCTCCTGGATCTGCTGGCGGCTGTACCGGCCGGCCCGCATCGCCGGTCCGACGGCGAGGTTGATCTCGCGCACGCCGGCCGTGAGCGGGATGCCCAGGACCTCGTACGGCGACGGTTCGTGCAGTGGCATGGCGGGCGGTCTCTCTCCTCACGGTGGCGGGGACGGCCCCGGGTGGCGGCGGGGCCGCGGCTCCGGCTGCGGCTGCGGGCTGGGGACTGCGGACTGCGGACTGCGGACTGCGACGTACGGTCTAGGACGACGCCAACTGCTGTGCGGTTGCCGTCAGTAGAGCGAGTTGATCCGCCTCTGCATGGCCCGCAGCTCGGCGTCGTCCGGGCTGTACTCGACGGCCTTGCGGGCCAGGTCACGGGCCTCGCGCAGCTGCCGGGCGTTGGCCCGCTGGACGGCGAACGAGCCGTAGACGATGCCGAGTTCGCGGTGCAGCTTGCCGGTGTCCTCCGGGGTGCGGGACAGGCCGAGGGCCTCCTCCAGCAGCCGGACCGCCTCGGGGTAGCGGCGGGCCTCGTAGTGGCCGATCGCCTCGCCGCGCCAGACGCTGACCATCAGCCGGCGGATGTCGGCCGAGTCGTCGTAGGACCTGGCCTTCTGGAGCATCGCGGCCTGGGCGGTGAACGGCTGGTCCTGCATGGCGTCCAGCACGTGGTTGGCGAGCATCACCGAGACCCGGCGCGGGGCCTCCTGGTCGACCGCGCCCTCCCACTCCGGGTCGGCGCGCAGCGCCTCGGCCATCCGCTCGACGGCCCGTCGGCGGTCGTCGGCGAAGGCGGCCGAGCGGGCGAGGTGGCGCAGCACGAAGGCGAGGCCGAGCCGGTGGTCCGGGTCGGGGTTGAGGTCGATCAGCGCCCGCCAGGCCTCGGCGGCCTCCTCCAGTTCCGCGTCGGTGGCGTCGGGGCGGCTGAGCTGGCCGGCCCGGTTGCCGAGGGCGGCCTCCAGGAAGTGCCGGGCGGTCGGGTCGCCGGGCGCCAGCTCCATGCTCTTCTCCAGCAGGGCGAGGGCGCGGGGGTAGTCCTTGTCCTCGTTGTTGATCTTGCGTGCCCACTGCGCGTAGGTGGCGCCGAGGTCGCCCCGCACCTCGGGGTCGTCGGGGGCCAACGCCAGGGCCTTCTCCAGGAGTTCGGCGGCGCCGGCCTGGTCGTCCAGGCTGTTCTTGAGCAGGGCGCGGGCAGCCCGTACGCCGGACTCGGCGGCGATCGCGGCGGCGTCGGCGGGCAGCCGGGCGCCGGGGACGGAGCGGGCTCGGGTGAGGCTGTCCAGGGCCTCGCGCCAGTCCTGGTTGCGGTGGTGCTCGCGGGCCTGGCTGACCAGGGACTCGCCGAGCAGCGCCCGCCAGTCCTCGCCGCGCCGCTGCTCGGGCACCGCGTCCAGGGCGGCGACGGCGGCGGCCTGCCGGCCCTGGAGCTGGAGGTAGCGCTGCGGCCCGAGGTCGCCGAACAGGCCGAGGGCCCGGACGGGCGCGGGCGCCTCCAGGCCGGCGGGCCGCCGCCAGGGCCGGACGGCCTGCTCGAAGGCCTCGGCCCAGCCGGCCGGGCCGGGCTCGGCGCGGAGCAGCCGGTCGAGGGCGGGGCCGAGCGCGAGGCGGCGGGCCGGGCGGCCGGGCAGGGTGATCCGGACGTCCTCCTGGGCGAAGGCGTCCGCGCAGTGCGTCTCCATGCCGAGGCGCAGCGTCCAGGCGGTGACCTCGTCGCCGCTGAGCCCGGCGGCCCGGTCCAGGGCGCGCAGGTCGTCGCGGAGCCGGTCGAGCAGCCCGGTGCGGGCGGCGGCCAGCCGCTGGGGTTCGGGGGTGCGGCCGGTGATCCGTGCGGACTCGGCCCACAGGTCGGGCTGGTGCAGGGCGGCGACCAGGCAGCCGAGCGTCCAGTCCCAGACCTCCTCGTCGGGGGTGTCGGCGCCGGCCGCGAGACGGTAGCCGGCCAGGCCGAGCGCGTGCAGCAGCCGGGGGTGGGCCGGGTCGTCGAGCAGCAGCGCGCGGTAGCCGTCCCAGGCCTCCCGGTGGCGGCCGTCGAGGGCGGCCTGGTGGGCCTCGTGCTCGGCGAGCAGGACGAGGGCGCCGGCCGCCCGCTCCTGGCCGGGGGCCAGTCGGAGGGCCTCGCGCAGGTCGACGGCGGCCGGGCCGGGCCGGTCGGCGGCGAGGGCGGCGCCGGCCCGGCGGACCAGGACGGCGGCGCGGGCCTCCCGGGCGTCCTCGGGCAGGCCGGCCAGCGCTTCGTCCGGTCGGCCGAGTTCGGCGCGCAGCAGGGCGAGGTCGGTCCGGACGGGCGCGCCGGCGGCGCCGTCGCCGAAAGCCTCGGCCCAGCGGGCGAGCACGGGTTCGGCTTCCTCGGGGGTGCCGGCCCGGCGGGCGCAGTCGAGGACGGCGCGCAGCGCGGGGGCGGCGCAGTGGACGCAGCGGGGCGAGGCGGCGGCCTCGGGGGCGTGCTGGTGGTCGGGGCACGCCTCGCGGCCGCAGCCGCCGCAGGTGGCGGCGGCGGGGCGGTCGCAGAGCGCGCAGTCGCCGGTCGGCGCCGTGCCCGCCGCCGTACCGGAGGCCAGGAAGTGCCGGTACCAGTCCAGGGCGGCGGCCCAGTTGCCGGCCCGTTCGGCGAGCAGGGCGCGCAGCCGGGCGGTCGCCGGGTCGCCGGCCGGGTCGGGCGGGCCGAGCAGGGCGATCGTCCGGGCCGGACGGCCCGCCAGCAGGGCGACGGCGGCCAGGTGGTAGCGGTCGCGCAGGCCGCTGCCGGCGTCGAGCAGGGTGGCGACCGGCTCCGGGGTGCCCTCGGTCAGGGCGAGGGCGGCGCGCAGCCGGGCCTGGCGGTGGGTGAGGGCGCCGGGCAGGGTGTCGGCGAGGGCGAGCGCGGCGGCGGCCCGGCGGCGCGGCTCGGCGTGGTCGCGGCCGGCGACCAGCAGGTGGGCGGCCTCGCGCAGGGCGGCCTCGCGCAGCGCGGTGCGGTAGCCGGGGGCGGCCGGGTGCTCGGCGGCGGCCCGCTGCCAGAGTTCGCGGGCGGCCGTCGGGTCGGTGGCCAGCCGGGTACGGGCGAGCCGGTCGCGGGCCAGGGCCCGGCGCGGGTCCAGGTCCTCGTCGTCCAGCGCCTCCCAGCGGGCGAGGGCGCCGGCCGGGTCGTCGGTGCGGGCGAGGGCGAGGCCGTGGTGGAA
Organism: Kitasatospora sp. NPDC114501; assembly: GCF_055633695.1. Taxonomy (NCBI): domain Bacteria; kingdom Bacillati; phylum Actinomycetota; class Actinomycetes; order Kitasatosporales; family Streptomycetaceae; genus Kitasatospora; species Kitasatospora sp. NPDC114501. The sequence goes on from NZ_JBVKDS010000014.1 coordinate 270,336, forward strand.
GGCGGCGACGGCGGTCCAGCGGGTGCCCGGTTCGGTGTCGGCCTCGGCGCGCAGGATCGGTTCGGCCTCCTCGGCCTGCCCGGCGGCGAGCAGGGCGGCGCCGAGCCGGACCCTGGCGGGGCGCCAGGCGGGGGCCCCGCCGAGGCCGGCCCGGTAGTCGGCGGCGGCCTCGGCGAAGCGCTCGGCCCGTTCGTGGACCAGGGCGAGGCCGAACCGGGCCGGGGCGAAGTCGGGTTGGACGGTCAGGGCCGCGGTGAACTGCTCCCGGGCCTGCTCGTCGGCGCCGAGCAGCAGGGCGAGCCGGCCGAGGGCGTAGCGGGGGCGGGGGTCGGTCGGGCTCTCGCCGGTGGCGGCCGCGAGGTCGGCCCAGGCCTCCTCGGTGGCGCCGAGGCGCTGGCGGGCCAGGCCGCGGAAGAGCAGGCCGTCGGTGCGCAGGGCCGGGCCGCGCCCCCACGGGGAGGGGTCGCCGGGGCCGCGGCGCAGTGCCTCGTCGAAGGCGGTGACGGCGGGTTCGTCGCGGTGCAGGGTGTAGAGCTGGGCGCCCCAGCGGAACCAGAGTTCACCGCTTCCGGCGGGGGCCGCGGCGGCGAGCAGGGCCTCGGCCTCGGCGGCCCGATCGGTGGCGCTCAGCAGGGCGGCCCGGGCGAGCACCGGCCAGTCCCGGCCGGGCAGGGCGGCCAGGGCGCGGGCGGTGACGTGCTCGCGCTGGTCGGGGGCGCCGTCGCGGCAGCGGCGCTGCAACCAGTCGACGGTACGGGCGGCGGCCTCGGCCTCCTCGCCGGGTTCGGTGCCGGCGGCGGTGGCCTGGAGGAAGGCGAACAGCGGGCCGAGGTCGCCGTCGGAGGCCGTCATCCGCTCCTCGGCGAGGCGGCGCAGGCTCCACCGGGGCAGCTGCCGGGCCGGGTCGGCGAGCAGCGGGTAGGCCTCGCGGTGCAGGGCGAGGGTGGCCTGCTGGTCGCCGGTGGGGATGGTGGCCTCGGCCTGGCCGAGCAGCGCGAGGCCGCGCTGGGGGCGCAGTTCCTCGGGTGCGTCGGCGAGCCGGCGGGCCAGCCGGGCGTAGCGGCGGCGGGCCTGGGCCGCCTGTCCGGCGGCGAGCCGTTCGGCGGCCGCCGCCAGGGCCTTCGCCACCGCCGCGGCGTCCAGCGCCCGCCGGCGGACCAGGACGACGGCGACCGCACCGACCAGCGCCATCACGACCAGCAGCACCGCTATCAGTGCCATGCACCGTCCCCCTGAGTTCGGACACCACCCATCTCATGATCAACTGACGTTGAGCGATCATGAGTTGACGTCATGTCGTGATGTTGCTCGAGCGCCATCAGAATAGGCCCTCGGTCGGACGGACGAACAGGAGAGAGCACTATCCTGGACATCACATCAACAGCAGGACCACAGCACAGCAGCAGCGCGCCAACAGCGCGTCACCAGCGGTCAGAAGCGTCGGGGGTCGTGTGTCCGAGTCGCGTTGGGTGCCCGGCCTCCGGTTCGGGCCGGAGTTCGACCCCGAGCAGTACGAGCTCCTGGAGTTCCACCACCGGGGCGGCGAGGCCGAGGTGTGGCGGGCGGTGCGCACCGGGCACAACGGGCGCAAGGAACTCGTCGCCGCGAAGATCATGCTGGAGCGGGACCCGGCCGAGGTGCGGCGCTGGCTCGGCCGCTGGGACGACGTCTCGCACAACGCGCACCGACTGGGCGTCAACGACCTGGTGGTGCCCAGCTTCCTGCTCGGCCCCTCCCCGCACCGGCCCGGCACCCCGCCCGGCAGCGCGCTGCTGGGCTACCAGATCTCGCCCTGGGTCGAGGGCGCGCCGCTGCACACCTGGGCGCGCGGCCAGCGCGGCGGCCCGCCGGCGGTCGCCGAAGTGCTGACCCGGCTCTGCCGGATCGTCGACGAACTGCACCGCAAGCGCTGGGTGCACCGCGACATCTCCCCCGCCAACGTCCTGGTGGACGACCAGGGGCAGGTCAAGCTGATCGACCTGACCTTCCTCGCCCCGCTGGACCACACCCTGACCGTCGCGGTGTTCACCCCCGGGCACGTCCCGCCGGAGGCCGAGCAGGTGGGCGGCTTCCCGACCACCGCCAAGGACCTGTTCGCGGTCGGCACCCTCGTCCGCGTCCTGCTGCTGCCCGACCACGGCCGGCTGGACCACCGGCTGGCCGCCGAGCAGGCCCGCGCCGAGCTGCTGGCGGCCGGCTACAGCGAGGAGTTGGCGCGCTGGGCCTGCGAGCCGCTGGCCCGCGAACCGGACCGCCGCCCCTCCCCGCTCGGGCCGTGGGCCGCCCGGGGACGTGAACTGCTGCGCGCCCACCGGCCGGTGGCCCGTACCGCGGGCCTGGCCGTGCTGCCCGACCCGGCCGGGCGGCCGCTGGTGGTCACCGGCGGCGCCGACGGCACCGCGCTGGCCGGCCCCGGCCACCTCGGCCGACGGCTGCCGTCCGGCCAGGGCCCGTCCTCCGTAAGGGAGTTGACGGCCGGCTGGGCCGGGCCGCAGGGCGAGCTGGTGGTCTGCGCCGAGGACCGCGGCGGCACCCTGTGGGTCGGTACGGCGGGCGGCTGGTGGGAGGCGGCACGCGGGGTCAACGGCCTGGCGGGCGCGGTCGGTTCGGCCGGGGAGATGACCGTCTGGACGGCGGCCGGCGGCGCGCTGCGCTCCTACCGCTGGGCGCCCGGCCGCACCCTCACCGGCCAGGAGCACCCCGGCTGCCCGGCCGACCGGGTGCTCGCCGCCGAGGAGGAACGGCCCGGCGCCTGGCTGCTGCTGGTCGAGCACCGCGAGCGGGTGCTGAGCTGGCGGCCCGGAGGCGCCGGACGGCCCCTCCCGGTGGGCCCGCCCGGCCCGCTGCGCGCCGGGGCGCTGGCCCGCACCTCCGCCGGGACGCAGGCCGCCACGCTGCGGCCGGACGGCTCGGTCCAGTTGCACACCCTCGGCGCGGCCGGGGCGGGAACCGAGATCGGCGACGGCGAGCCCTCGCTCGGCATCGCCATGGTCGGCCACCGCGGCGGCCCGACGCTGGCGCTGGCCGGCGCGGGCGGCGTACGGCTGCGGCTGCCGGCCGGCGGCGCCTCCCGGCGGCCGCGCTGGTGGCGGCCGACGCTGCGCCCGGCCACCCGGGTGGCGCTGACCATGGGCGACGACTGGCGGCTGTGCCTGGCGGCGGTGGTGGAGGGCGAGTTGCAGGTGTGGCAGGAGGACGCGGCGTACCGCTGGCAGGCGGTGGAGCTGCCGGAGCAGGGTTAGCGCGTCTCTGCCGGGCAGCCGTGGAGCAGTTCGGCGAAGGCCGCTGCGGCGGCGTCCGGCGGGAGGATCCGCTCGGCCCGGTCGCCGGCCGGCGTGCTGATCACGTAGTGCTCGGCGAGGTACGAGTAGTCGTCCCAGGCCTCCCAGCCGTGGGCGCGCAGCAGGGTCCGGCCGCAGCGGGTGCAGCCGACCCACGGCACCAGCACCAGGCCGACCAGCTCCGGCTCGCTCCAGCCCGTCACCGTCTCGGCCTCGTCGCGCTCGCCGTCCAGCAGCCGTACCGGAGAGGGCGCGCCGTCGCCCGGGCAGCGCAGGAGGCCGGGGGTGAGCCGCTCGCGCTGCCCCCACTCCTCGGCCAGCACGGAGATCCGTGCCCGGTCCGTGCCGCCGATCGGGATCTGGCGGGCCAGCAGGCCCTCGACCAGCAGTTCGATCCCGCACTCCTGCTCCCCGATCGCCCAGCAGTCCTCGACCCCCTGGGCGGCGTCGTCCGGCAGGAGGCCGGCGATCCGGTGCCGGAACTCGGTGTCTTCGTCCATGGTTCGGACTCTAACTCCCGGCCGGTCCGCCTCGGCCGGCCAGGGTCCCCGACGGCCTGGTGCGGCGGGCCCCGGTCCGCCTGCGGGCCGCCGGTACGCGAGCGGGCCCCGGTTCCCGCCGGTCCGGGACACGGCGGGGCCCCGGAACCCTGGCGGTGGGGTTCCGGGGCCTCGGCCCTGCGGCGGACCGGCGGAGCGGCGCAGCGGTGGCTCAGCGGAAGCGGCGCAGCCGGAGGCTGTTGCCGACCACGAAGACCGAGGAGAAGGCCATCGCGGCCCCCGCGATCATCGGGTTGAGCAGACCGGCCGCGGCCAGCGGCAGGGCGGCCACGTTGTAGCCGAAGGCCCAGAACAGGTTGCTCTTGATGGTGCTCAGCGTCCTGCGGGAGAGCCGGATGGCGTCGGCGGCGGCCAGCAGGTCGCCGCGGACCAGGGTCAGGTCGCCGGCCTCGATCGCGGCGTCGGTGCCGGTGCCCATCGCCAGGCCCAGGTCGGCCTGGGCGAGCGCGGCCGCGTCGTTGACGCCGTCGCCGACCATCGCGACGACCCTGCCCTCGGCCTGCAACCGCTTGACGGTGTCGACCTTGTCCTGCGGCATGACCTCGGCGATCACGTGCTCCGGCCCGATGCCGACCTCGGCCGCCACGGCCTCGGCGACCAGCCGGTTGTCGCCGGTCAGCAGCACCGGGGTCAGGCCCAGGGCGCGCAGCTTGCCGATGGCCTCGGCGCTGGTCGGCTTGACCGCGTCGGCGACCTCCAGCACGGCCCGGGCCTCGCCGTCCCAGCCGACCGCGATCGCGGTGCGGCCGGCCGCCTCGGCGGTGCGCTTGGCCTCGGCCAGCGCCTCGGGCAGCTGCTGCGACCACTCGTTCAGCAGGGCCTCCCGGCCCGCGACCACGGCGTGGCCGTCCACCACGCCCTGGACACCGAGGCCCGGGACGTTCTCGAAGCCCTCGACGGCGGGCAGTTCGCCGGCCTTGGCGGCGGCGGTGGCGACCGCCCGGGCGATCGGGTGCTCGGAGGCGTGCTCCAGGGCGCCGGCCAGGCGCAGCACCTCGGCCTCGGTGGTGGTGTCGGTGGTGTGGACGGCGAGCAGGGTCATCTGGCCGGTGGTGACGGTGCCGGTCTTGTCCAGGACGATGGTGTCGACCTTGCGGGTGGACTCCAGGACCTCCGGGCCCTTGATCAGGACGCCCAGCTGGGCGCCGCGGCCGGTGCCGACCAGCAGGGCGGTCGGGGTGGCCAGGCCGAGGGCGCACGGGCAGGCGATGATCAGTACGGCCACGGCTGCCGTGAAGGCGGCGGTCCAGCCCTCGCCGGTGCCCAGCCAGTAGCCGAGGGTGGCCACCGCGAGGGTGATCACGATCGGCACGAAGACCGCGGAGATCCGGTCCGCGAGGCGCTGCGCGGCGGCCTTGCCGTTCTGCGCGTCCTCGACCAGCCTGGCCATCCGGGACAGCTGGGTGTCCGCGCCGACCCGGGTGGCCTCGACCACCAGGCGTCCGCCCGCGTTGACGGTGGCGCCGGTGACGCCGTCCCCGACCCCGACCTCGACCGGGACGGACTCGCCGGTCAGCATCGAGGCGTCCACCGCCGAGGCGCCCTCCACCACCACCCCGTCGGTGGCGATCTTCTCGCCCGGCCGGACCACGAAGCGGTCGCCCACGGCGAGGTCCGCGACCGGGACGCGCACCTCGGCGCCGCCGCGCAGCACCGTCACGTCCTTGGCGCCCAGTTCCAGCAGCGCCTTGAGCGCGGCCCCGGCGGTGCGCTTGGAGCGCGCCTCGAAGTAGCGGCCGGCCAGGATGAAGGCGGTGACGCCGGCCGCCGCCTCCAGGTAGATGTTGGACGAGCCGTCGGTGCGGGCGATGGTGAACTCGAAGCCGTGCCGCATGCCCGGCATCCCGGCGTCGCCGAAGAACAGCGCCCACAGCGACCAGAGGAACGCGGCGCCGGTGCCGAGCGACACCAGGGTGTCCATGGTCGCGGCGCCGTGCCGGGCGTTGGTGAACGCGGCCCGGTGGAACGGCCAGGCGGCGTAGGTGACGACCGGCGCAGCGAGGGTCAGCGACAGCCACTGCCAGTTGTCGAACTGGAGGGCCGGCACCATCGCCATCGCGATCACCGGCAGCGCGAGCCCCACCGCCGTGAAGAGCCGCTGGCGCAGCGGGGCCAGTTCGTCGGCCGGCTCGGCGTGCTCGCCGCCCGCGCCCTCGGTGACCGGGGGCTTGGGCAGCGCCGCGGTGTAGCCGGTGGCCTCGACCGTGGCGATCAGGTCGGCGACCTCGACACCGCCCTCGAAGGAGACCTTCGCCTTCTCGGTGGCGTAGTTGACGCTGGCCGTGACGCCGTCCATCCGGTTGAGCTTCTTCTCGATCCGGGCCGCGCAGGAGGCGCACGTCATTCCGCCGATCGAGAGTTCCACCTCCGCGGAGGCGGGTGCCTGCGTAGTCATCGTCGCTCCTCGTGCCAGTGATCCCGGACCTTCATTACCTCATACCCAGCTGGGGTATCAGGCGGTGCTGAGCTCATTTATACCCCCGAGGGGTATCGATGGCAAGCATTGGCGGTACCCCCAGGAGGTATTTTTCAGGGCGCCGGCCACCGCTTGACTTATACCCCCAAGGGGTATTCACTCGGAGCATCGAGCCGGGGCCGCGCAGTCCCCGCCCGCCCACTTCCCCGCCGGAATCCCGAGGAGGGCCCCATGGCCGGCTACCACTCCGACAAGGACCAGCTCCTACGCCGGCTGCGCCGCGTCGAGGGCCAGATCCGCGGCCTCCAGCGCATGGTCGACACCGACACCTACTGCATCGACACCCTGACCCAGGTCTCGGCCGCCACCAAGGCCCTCCAGTCCGTCGCCCTGCAACTGCTCGACTCCCACCTCGCCCACTGCGTCCACGACGCCATCGCGGGCGGCGGCGCCGAGGCCGACGCCAAGGTCGCCGAGGCCTCCCAGGCCATCGCCCGGCTCATGCGGGCCTGAGCCCTCCCGCTTCCGTCCGTACCACCGCCCGAGGAGAACCCGCCATGAACACCCCGCTGCGCATCACCGCCTTCACCGCCGGACTCGCCGCCGCCTTCGGCCTCGCCCTCGGCGTCGGCCACGCCGCCGGCGGCGGGCCCTCCCCCAAGCCCGCCGCGCACGCGGGGCACGCGGGGCACGACGCGGGCGGTGGCACCTCCGCCGCCCCCGCCGAGCACCTGCCCGGCGGGCTCCAGATCTCCGAACGCGGCTACACGCTCAGCGTCGACACCCCCTTCGTGACCGCCGGCTCCCCCACCGACCTGCGCTTCCGCATCCTCGGCACGGACGGCGAGCCCGTCACCGCCTACCAGCGGCAGCACGAGAAGGACCTGCACCTGATCGTCGCCCCGCGCGACCTGTCGACCTTCCAGCACCTGCACCCGACGCTGGCCGCCGACGGCACCTGGAGCGCCCCGACCGCCGTGCCCACCGCCGGGGAGTACCGGGTCTTCGCGGACTTCACCCCGGCAGGCGCCGCCGAGGGCCTCACCCTCGGCGCCGACCTCCACGCCGCGGGCGACCTGCGGCCCGCCCCGCTCCCGCAGACCGGACGGACCGTCACCGTCGACGGCTACACCGTCACCCTGGGCGGCGACCTCACCCCCGGGCACAGCGGCCGGCTCACCCTGAGCGTCGCCAAGGACGGCCGGCCGGTCACCGACCTCCAGCCCTACCTCGGCGCGTACGGCCACCTCGTCGCGCTGCGCGCCGGCGACCTCGCCTACCTGCACGTCCACCCGGACACCACCGCCCCGGGCCCGGAGATCGGCTTCACCACCACCGCCCCGAGCACCGGCAGCTACCGGCTCTTCCTGGACTTCAAGCACCAGGACACCGTCCGCACCGCGGCCTTCACCCTGTCGACGGACGGCCTCCCGGCTCCGGCCGCCACCGCCGCCGCCCCGGCCGCGCCCGCCACCGAGCACACCGAGGAAGCGGGCGGCCACCAGCACTGAGCAGGGCCGGAACGAAAGGTGCCGGGCGATCCGTGGAGCGATCGCCCGGCACCTTCCCTGTGCGGGCCGCGACCATTGCGGGCACAGCATCGTCACCGCCATCAAGACCGGCGAACTCCCCGACACCTGAACACCACTGCGCGAGAAGTCGGCCCAGCCGACTTCTCGCGCATGCCCCTTGCCCGTCACTGGTGGTCGTCGCCCGCCTCCGGACTCCCTCCCATCATCCGTAGCATCGGGGCGCCGCCGGTGCGGAGGAAGCGGACCGACAAGGCCCCGGCCAGGAGCAGGAAGACGATGTTCAGCCAGGTCGTGTAGGACTTGTCCGCCCGATCATGTGACTATCGCCTGCCTTGCTCGTTGGTTCGAGCATGGGGCGGGGTGATCTAACGGATGCGGAGTGGGAGCGG